>JBGQNE010000014.1:0-77372 GCA_041500985.1 Terriglobia bacterium
GCTCTTGATGCCTTCCTGCACGATCTGCCACTTCTCTTCCGGGGATCGATCCACACGCGGTTTCCTACTCATGTTGCCTCCTGTTTGGAGGCCCTGATTCTACCTAATTGAGGTGTCCAGTTTTAGAGGGGTGCAATACAGGGTAGTCCTTGTAGGGAGTGGGCGCTTCGGATTCAGCCTGGCACCTTACAAGTTCGGCAGACCATTCAATTTCAAATCTGACCTCGACGTCGTACTGGTGGACCAAACACTGTTTGATTCTTCATGGCTAGAACTCATCCGCTATGACTTCAAATCTCTCTCGTTCAACGCCGACATCGTAACAGCTCTTCGGGAGCACAGGGGTAATAATATCTTTTGGGGATATTTGGAACCTTATCGCTTAAAGAATGCGCTCTCATACTATGTGAAGGTGTGGTTCCCAGCTTTTGCCCAACTCGGTCTTTCGCGTGCAACAGCTGGGCGCACAGTAAAGGCTAGAGTTTATCGAACCTGGGAACATGCAAAGAACTATCACCGATTTGGGCTTCGGTTACTAGCGTCTGGTCAAAGCTTGGAGGAGCAATGAAATTCGACGTGGTGTCATACGCCATCGCATGGATCAAGGATCGCTACATAGATGAGACCCTAAGCATCCGACCGCCTTATCAGCGAAGGCC
This sequence comes from Terriglobia bacterium, assembly GCA_041500985.1. Classification (GTDB taxonomy): domain Bacteria; phylum Acidobacteriota; class Terriglobia; order Acidiferrales; family UBA7541; genus Acidiferrum. The sequence goes on from JBGQNE010000014.1 coordinate 660, forward strand.
TGTGTGGGGTTTGCGCCAGAAGGCAAAGCTAATTGAGTCGGTTCTTCTTAAATTGCCAATACCCGAGATTTTTATCGACGAGAACACTGACGAAAACGGCAAGACTGTATTTGCGGTAGTCGATGGTCAGCAGCGTACGCGAGCTATATTGCAATTCTTGGGGCTTGACCGTGATCCTCTCGAACAGGACTACAATAACTTTCCTTTGGAAACTCTTGACAAGGAATCGCCATGGAAAGACAAGTCATTTAAAGACCTTGGCGTGGACGGAAGAAAGGACTTCTTCAGCTACAAATTCAGCGTTCGTACCATCTACAATCCGAGCGACCTGGAAGTGCGAGACACATTCAAGAGAATCAATGAATACCTCACGAAGTTGAACGAGCAAGAGTTAAGAAATGCTACCTACTCTGGCCCCTTCGTGGCCCTCGTCAAGAAATATGCAGACGATCAGTTTTGGACTGACAAGGGCTTTTTCAGGAACGCCCAAGTTCGGCGAATGAAGGATTTGCAGTACGTTAGCGAACTACTGATCGGAACGGCTTTTGGACCACAAGCTGGGTCAGGTACGGCAATTGACGAACACTATAGCAACTACGAAGAGTATGATGATGAAATTCCCAATCAAAACGATATCGTCAAGCGATATGAGTACGCGATGGATTCCGTCAAGATTCTCTTCCCTGATTTCACTAGGGCGAGCCGATTCAAGAACCTCGCAGATTTTTACAGTTTATTCGTGGCCCTCGCGGTGCTTAAGAGGGAGGGAAAAGCCTTGCCGTCTACTCCAAAGGCAGTCGGGAGTTTCCGAACTGCGCTTCTATCGTTTGGGGATCAAGTGGATAGGCGACTTGCTGCTGGTCGGGCGAAGGTCAGCGCAGACGTTGTGAATTACGCTCGGGCAATAGAGAAGGGTGTCAACGACAAGAGTAGGCGGTCTGCCCGGCACGGAGCCTTGGTTTCCTTGCTTGAGGAGCATCTGGTCAATTCTTAGCAGGCTGACCTGTTTAACCCATTGATTGGCGAACGGCTGTCCATTAAAGTGGGGTAGCCCATGTCTATTGATCCAGCACTCTGCATACCAGAAGAAGCTCTGCGCCAACACTTCAACAACAAGGCGAGAATTCCATGCGGCGTTACAGTAGATCACATTCACGCTGCCATGAAAGAGTTCACCGAATTCCTCGGCTTCATTGACACCCAGCTTTGCAGTAAAGAAATGGCGCGGTTCGAAGAAATGCTTATGCCTGCCAACTTTAGCAGCATGGTGGGCGAGTTCATGACCGCGACGATTCCCAAGCACTGTAAGTCTGTGGTGAAGAACACCTACCACAACGGCCATCCCGACATTCTTCCCGCTGCAAAGTATGCTAACAATGCCGCTCAACATGCGGGTAGTGATGGGATTGAAGTGAAGGCATCGCGTTACCTGAAATCGTGGCAGGGCCACAATGTGGAGGATGTTTGGCTTATGGTGTTCGCGTTCCAAAGCGGAAGACCGTCGGACGCGTCCAAAGGTTTGACGCCTGTGCGGTTTCGTTTTCTCGCGGTCTATGGGGCGATGCTAACGAAGGCGGATTGGAAGTTTGCTGGCAGAAGCGAAACGAGCCGTAGGACGATCACGGCTTCGGTCACTGACACTGGCTATGCCAAGATGGTTGCCAATTGGATTTATCGCCACCCGATTTTAGCTACCAAAACCGAAGCTAATTTGGTCGCGAGCGACGGGGATAAGTGAAAGTGGTCTGACAGACTTGCTCGCCAACTCAAAATAGTTGTCTAGCTTTTCTACGCCAACGCATTGCAAGTGAAGCGCCTCAGCAGCCGCAACGGTAGACCCAGAACCCATGAATGGGTCACAGATTACGCCCTTGCCTAATGGAAGAATTGCATGTACCAGTTCTCGCAATAACGCTTGAGGTTTCAGACTCGGATGGTCAGCAATCTCTCGCTCCGCTTGCGGAGTCCTGCCGCTTGCAAGAATGTCTGTAAAAGGGCCTCCCTCCGGGAGTCGCCGCAGTCCTCCGGTCTCGTATTCGCGCAGGCAGTCACTGACCTTCATTCCCGGTAGCATTGGCTTCCGTAGAATACCCCAAGGCTCGTACGCCCCCCGAGGTAACGAACAAACGTCAGGAAACTCGTCTTCTGCATTCTTGGGACGGTCGCCGCCTCTCAGGGTCTGCACCAGACGAATAATCTGTCCGCGAAATTCCAAGCCGCCTTCCACTAAAGCACCGTATACGAGTTGGCAGAGGAAGGAATTGCAAGCGATGAATACATGTGCGCCAGGTCGTAGAGCAAGCGCCGCTGCGCTCGCCCATTCCACAAAGAAGCGACGAAGTTGGGCACGCTCCTTGTCATTCAGCGCAGTAAAACGGGGTAATGGCGAACGTGTATGTCCGTCAAATGACGGCGGTATACGCCAAATGCCGCCATTGCCATTAGACCGCTTCTCTATCTGGTCAAATTCATACTCTTTGACCCCATAGGGTGGGTCAGTGACAATGCCGTGGATTGAGTTTGCAGGGATTTCTCTTAACCACGTCAGGCAATCCGCGTGAACTAAAAGTGAATCACCGACGGTGCGATGCTTGTAGTTGAGAGCAAAGTGTTCCAGGTCAACTTTTGAGACTTTTCTTTTTGCGCCTTGCTCCACTCTGACCTCGCAGGTATCCAGCCGCTTCATCTTACCACCAGTCGTTCTCATCAGTATTCGTCCAGGAGCAGAAAAGTCGTGGCAGACCTATCGGCCTCAGTTATCACCCACACGCGGCCCCTGGTGGGAAGGGGATAGACCGACATCAGCCGGAGGCCCGAGCGTAGGGACAATTCGTTTCCCCGCCTATCCTGTGCGTCTAGGCCGCCTCAATCTCCAGAAACGTGACGATTGAGAAGAGTAAAAATACTGACGCCCGCCTCCTCCATTACCGCGAGGGCGGCGGGCGTCGCCAGCAGTTTGCCGGGTTGGAACAGGCTCACTTTACGCTCGCCATGCTCGCAAGATGGGCAAGGTAGCGGGACTGCACGTCGGGGAGCTTCTCGTGAATGGCGTCGCGCTGGACCCAGGTGAGTTTGGCGTAGCTCGGGCACTCCTCCCCGCCGATCTGGTGGAAAGCATCCTTCGTGAACTTCCCCGCCGCCGTGCGCCGGGCGGCTTCGGCCCGGACTCCGGTTGCCACGGGCTTGGGAGCCTTCAGAGCTTTCGGGGCCTTGGGAGCCTTGACCACCGCAGGAGCAGGCGTAACGGCGGCTACTTCTTTGGTTTCCGCCGGAGCCGCATGCTTGGTGTCGCCTTTCCCTTTACGAACCTTCTTCGTTTTCTTAGACATTTTGTGTTCCCTCCATGGAACGCGGCTCACCATAGCTCGTCGGTCACTTAGAAGTAAACATAAAAACGTATTCTTATGTAGTACCCACGCCCACAAGGAAGAACCCGCTTTCAGCATTGAGCCGGGAGCGGGTTCAGTTGAAGTGGGACTACGCGAACGCTGCCAGCGCCTCGTTTGACTGTTCCCGAGCGCGGTCGGTGTTCTGATTCATGCGCGCTAAGTAGAGGCGGGTGGTAGCGATGTCGGCGTGCCCCAGGCGCCCGGAGATTTCCTCCAGTGTCGCCTTACCGCTCCTGTTGAGGAAGGATGCATAGGTAGAACGGAATTTGTGAAGGTCTACCCGCCCCTTGATACCCGCACGCTCCGCCACAGATTTGAGCATGTAAAGCAGCTGATTGCTGCGAGCAGGCAGACCCCTCTTGGAGGGGAAGACCAAGGTATCGTCAGGGTACTTCTTCCGACGTTCGCTCAATGCCGCCACGAGATAGTCGGGCAGACGAACCTCACGGGTTGTCCTGTTCTTCGGACGCCAACCCATTTTGGGGGTTACGCGGAGAATGCCAGTCTTCAGGTCCACGTCATCCCAGGTGAGGTAGGCAACTTCGCGCTTGCGGAATCCGGTAGCGCAGAAGACTTGGAGCCGAATCTTCTCCTCCGGCTTGCAGACCGCCCACATCTTCTTGATTTCGGCTTCGGTGTAGGCGTCGGGAACGCGACCCTTACACCGAGGAATCTGCTCGTCCTCAAGCATGTCCGCAATATTGACCTTGAACTTCTTGAAGAAAGCCCGCAGACGATCATAATGCCCCTTCACGGTGACATTCCTCTTTCTCAGCCGCTCGCTGTAGTCGGGAGCCTTGGGGTCAAGGTTGGCCTGGACGCGCAGCATGGTGAAGTACCCGACAAAGTCCTCGCCAGTGACCTCCCGCATATATTCTTTTTTACAGGTCCGCTGGAACGCCTCAATAACCCCGCGCAACTCGCTGATGGTCTTGGGGGCGAGAGCTTCCTTTCCCGTGGAATGGTCGGTGATAGCCTTCTTGGCGAGGTACGTCTCCATCGCGTCCAGAATCGTGAGGCCGCTCCTGGTGATTGGTACCACAAGAGCCTGGGCCGGGGCGTTGGCGGCATCCTCCAGCGCCTTCTCTATGGCCATCCTACGCGCCATTACGCGGTCAGTGGCTCGCCCTACGAACTCCCGCTTGCTGCCGTAGCGGAGAACGTAGACTCCCTCGGGGTGATGCTCAGGCTTGCTGCCTACTCTAGCCCACCCTGCCTTGAGAGTTCCCTTCTTCACCCAGACGGGGGAAACGTAGGGGCGCTTCCCGTCCGGGGTCTTAATCCTCATTTCGATGGTGACAGTCCGAATAGCCATTTTCATCTCTCCTCGATATTTAATACTGCGAGAAGAGGAAAGGTCGCGATTTACGTAACCCGGACCGTAACCCGGGAAACTTTTAGCGGTGATAAAGGACTTAGAAGGATGGTAGCGCTAACGGGAATCGAACCCGTATTTCAGCCTTGAAAGGGCCGCGTGCTAACCGTTGCACCATAGCGCCATCGGGGTGGCAGGACTACTTCTACTAGGATAAGAGAAACGGAGCCGTTGGTCAAAGCCGCGGGATGCACCGAGCAACGAGTTTCGAATTTCGGCTCACCACTCACCCGTCACCAATCGCCAGTCACTTCCCCACTATCCCTTGCGATCCGTAAACTCCTCATGCCAGGCCATCTGCACCGCCTCGAGCTTCCCCTCGTTGGACGCCTTGGGGTCGCCCGCAAACCCGGGCAGTTCGCACACCCACTTGTGCAAATCCGTGAAGCGCACCGTCAGCGGGTCCGTCCCCGGAAATTTATCGGCCAGCGCAATCGCCAACCCTTCCACGTCATCCCAATTCAATGTCGGCGGCATCCGTGCTCCAGAAAAAAGTCGTGATTCGTGACTGGTGACTCGTGTAACCCCGGCGTCCATCATCCACTTATCCACAAAACTACGCCCGTCCGCGGGGTTTGCTCTTAACTGTCAACTTTCAACTGTCAACCGTGAACTGCTCTTCTCAATGATCCAATTCCTTCGCGTAATTCTTGTTCCACTCCGGAATCTCCACCACGATATCCGTCGTCCCGTCCGGCACGCACTGGCAGCCTAGGCGCGATTTCGGCGTGATCCCCGGCGCTTCGTCGAGTTGATCCAGCTCCGCGTCGGTGGCTTCGTTGCACGTCTCCAGGCCCTGCTGCACCATCACGTGGCAGGTGGAGCAGGCGCAGACGCCGCCACAGGCGTGGTCCAGGCCCATCTTAAAACCTTCGCAGATGTCCAGGATGCTTCCCGGCAGGCCGTTGTGGCCGTAAGGAAACTTTTCCGGGTCCACTTCGACAGTTTTTCCGCTCGGCAAAAACGTCACTTTATATTTCTTCGTCGCCGTCTTGTACTTGACTTCGTCAATGTATGGATTGCTTCCGCCCATGATTCTTCCTCGCTCCCTGCACTTCCGCCTTTATACTTCCGCCTTTATACTTCAGCTAAGTTGCGGCCTTCGAGCGCGGTGGAAATCGCGCTGTTCATCATCACTTCCGCCAGATGCGTGGTTGCCTGGTTCAGTTCGTCAATGCGCACGCGCACCCGCTTATAATCCGTGCCCGCCGCGGACTCTTTCAAAGCCGCCACGGCCGCGTCAATCGCCGCGCGCTCCTCGCCGGAAATCCGCGCCGCGGCCTCGGTGGCCTGCGCCTTGGCCGTCGCCGACAGGATGGATTCCGCCTCGGTGCGCGCCTCGACCAGTTGCCGATCGGCAAAATCCTGCTCGGCGTACTCGATGGACTCTTCCAGCATGCGCTCGACTTCCGCGTCATCCAGCCCGTAGCTCGGCTGCACTTCGATCGAGCGCTCCTCGCCGCTGCGCACGTCTTTCGCCGCCACCTGCAAAATGCCATTCGCGTCGATCAAAAACTTCACTTCGATGCGCGGCAATCCCGCCGGCGCCGGCGGCACGCCCAGCGTAAACCGCGCGAGCGACCGGCAATCGCGCGCCAGTTCGCGTTCGCCCTGCACCACGTGAATCTCGATCCCCGTCTGGTTGTCCACGCCGGTGGTGTAAAGCTCCTGCGCGCTCGCCGGAATCGTCGAGTTGCGCGGAATAATCTTGGCCACCGCGCCGCCGTAGGTCTCGATGCCCAGCGAAAGCGGGGCCACATCCAGCAGCAGCATGTTCTGCGTGCCGTTCGAAAGAATGTCCGCCTGCAAGGCCGCGCCCAGCGCCACCACTTCATCCGGATTCAGCTCGATATGCGGCTTGCGCCCAAAATATTTTTCCACCGTCTCGCGCACCAGCGGCGTCCGCGTCGTCCCGCCCACCAGCACCACTTCCTCGATCTCTTCCGGCTTCAGCTGCGCGTCCGCCAGCGCCTGCCGCACCGGCTTCATCGTGCGCTCAACCACCGGCCGCGCAATCTCCTCCAGTTCCGCGCGCGTAATCTTCACGCTGAATTCCGCGCCCATCCCCGCCACCTGCACAATGGCTTCCTGCGCCACCGACAGCGCGTGCTTGGCCTGAATCACCGCCGCGCGCACCGCCTGGCTGCGCTCGGCGTCGCCCAGCACGCCGGCAATCGCCGCGCGCCCCCTCTTCGTCCATTCCCGCGCGATCAGTTCGTTGTCAATGTCGTCGCCGCCCAGATGCGTGTCGCCGTTGGTCGCCAGCACCTGATAAATATCGCCCTCGGCCGTCGAAATCAGCTTCAGCACGGAAATATCAAACGTACCGCCGCCCAGGTCGTAGACGGCCACCTTGCCGCGCTGCTGCTCGTGCAATCCGTAGGCCAGCGCCGCCGCCGTCGGCTCGTTCACCAGGCGCAGCACTTCGAGCCCCGCGATCCGCCCGGCGTCCTTGGTGGCCTGCCGCTGCGCGTCGTTGAAATACGCCGGTACGGTGATCACCGCGCGGTCCACCGTCTCGCCAAAATGCGCTTCCGCCCAATTGCGCAGCTCGCGCAGGATAAACGCGGAAATCTCCGGCGGCGTAAACACCTTCTCGCCCAGCCGCACGCGAATCACGTTCTGGCTCGCCGCATCAATGCGGAACGGAAACAGTTTCAATTCGTCGCGCACGTCCGCGGGCCCGCGGCCCATCAGCCGCTTCACCGAATAAATCGTGCGCTCCGGCTGGCTCAGCAGCCGCCGCCGCGCCGGCTCGCCCACGACCACGCTTCCATCGGCGTCCAGGCTGACCACCGAAGGGCACAACGCTGAGCCGTACGGCCCCGGAATGCACTTCGGCCGTCCTGTCGCCGCGTCCACGTACGCGACCAGGCTGTTGGTCGTTCCCAGATCGATTCCGACGATGCGTCCCATGATTCCTAAGCCCGTGCCCCGCCGCGTCTCACGCCGCCAGCTCCTTGGCCACGTTCAGCGTCAGATTGCGCAAATACGCGCGCCGGTTCAACAGCTCGTTCATCCGCTCCAGCAATTTCTTCCGGGCCTCCGGCGCTCCGCCCGGCGCATCCAGCGCCGCATCCCATTCCCGAGCGCCGGATTGCAGCGCCGCGTCCACTTCGCCCAGCTTGCCCTGAAAACTTTTTTCCGCGTCCAGCAGCCGCGCCTTCAGCCCGGCCAGATCCCCGCCCGCCGCCCGCGCCTCGCGCAGTTCGTCCAGCGATTCGTTCAATTCGAAAACCTCTTCCAGCAGTTCGGCGGGAGCCTGCTGCTTGGTCTCCCCCTCCTTGCGCATGCCTTCGAGCGAGAGGAGATACTCGACGCGGGCAACCGGATCGCGCAGCGTGCGATAGGCGTCATTCAGCTCCGAACTGTGCCGCAGCGAAAGCTCGCGCTCCTTCTCGGTGGCGCTGGCGTATTTGTCCGGATGCAGCTTCCAGCTCAATTGCAGGAACTTGCGCTCCAGCGCGTCCGTCTCCACCCACAGCTTGCGCGGCATTTCGAACATGGCGAAGTAATCGATGTCGGGCGCCAGCTGCACCAGCTTCCCGCAGCTCGAACAGAAATGCGTCCCCAGGCTGCGCTCGTGGCAGCTCCAGCAGACCAGCGGCGGATTGTTCAAAATGTGCGGCTCGGCCATGTGAATTTTCGCGGCGCATGGAAACGCGCCCGTATCCTCATCCCTAAAATAAAAAAACGCGGCTGGCGGGTGCGGCTGCCAGCCACGTGGAAGACGCAAGCCCCGCCGCACAATGCAGCACACGCGGAACACGTCCTGTCCGCATGAAAACTTTTCCCGCCGCTACGCCGTGAACGAACTGCCGCAGCCGCAACTGCGCGCCGCGTTGGGATTCTGAAACACGAATCCCTGCTTCATCACCGTCACTTCGTATTCCAGCGTAGTCCCGCCCAGATACAGCAGGCTCTTGGGGTCCACGAAGATCCTCGCGCCATGCTCCTCGAAGACCTTGTCGCGGTCGCGCGCCTGGGTATCCAGCTTCATCGCATAGGAAAGCCCCGAGCACCCGCCGCCCTGCACGCCCACGCGCAGTCCGCCCGTCTCCGCCGCCACGCCTTCCTTGGCCAGCAGCGCGCGGATGCGTTCCGCGGCCCGCTCGGTCAGGTGAATCACCGCGGCGTTCGGCGCGGCCGTGCCCGCAGCCTTCGTAACGTTTGTCTCCATGCCCGTCTCCCCGCCCATTAGTGCGACGGCATATCCTGGGGGCGCACTTCGATGCCCTTCTTTTTCTTCCAGTCGTTGATCGCCGACTTGATGGCGTCTTCGGCTAGCACCGAGCAGTGAATCTTCACCGGCGGCAGCGCCAGCTCCTTGACGATCTCCGTGTTCTTGATCGCCAGGGCCTCTTCCACCGTCTTGCCCTTCACCCACTCCGTGGCCAGCGAGGAACTGGCGATCGCCGAGCCGCACCCGAAGGTTTTGAACTTGGCTTCTTCGATCACCTGCGTGTCCGGATTGATCTTCATCTGCAGCTTCATCACGTCGCCGCATTCCGGCGCACCCACCAGGCCCGTGCCCACGTTGGGGTCTTCCTTGGAAAGACTGCCCACGTTGCGCGGGTTATTGAAATGGTCCACAACTTTTTCGCTGTATGCCATTAGCTTACGCTCCTTGCCAGATCGCCTGTCTCCAGAAAGCCCGCGCGTTTCACCATCGCGTCCGTCAAGCGCACGTCGGAAAGCGAAGCCGAACGCCCCGCCGCCAGCTGCTGCAGCGCCTGGCGGATGAACTCCGCTCCGATTCCCAGAATCCGCAGAAAATCGCGGACCTCCTGCAGTTCGCGGAAGCGCCGCACGCCGCCGGTTTCCGCTTCGGTATCGTACGGCGAAAAGCTCACCTGAAACGGGGTGGCGCTGCCACCCAGTGAGCGCTGAATTCGAATTGTTCCATCCTGTGCCATAGTCTTTCCTTTTCTTTCCTTTTCCACTTCGTCCTGCGGAATCATGCCGTTTGCCATTTCACCTTGCTGATGTCAATGCCGTCCTTGGCCATCTCGTAGAGCGGGGAAAGGTCCCGCAGCTTGGAAACCACTTCCACCAGACGGTTGGTCACGTAATCGATCTCTTCTTCCGTATTGAACCGGCCCAGCCCGAAACGGATCGACGTGTGCGCCAGATCGTCTCCCACGCCCAGGGCCTTGAGCACGTAGCTGGGCTCGAGCGTCGCCGAAGTGCACGCCGAACCGCTCGATACCGCCACGTCGTTGATCCCCATCAGCAGCGATTCGCCTTCCACGTAGGCGAAGCTGATGTTCAAATTGTTGGGCAGGCGGTGCTCCATCGAGCCGTTGATGTACAGCACGTCCAGCTTGCTCATCAGCCCGTTCAGCAGCCGCTCGCTCTCCTGCGCCATTTCGTTCTTGCAGATCTCGCAGGCCTTGCCCAGCCCCACGATTCCCGGCACGTTCAGCGTTCCCGAGCGCATTCCCCGCTCGTGCCCGCCGCCGTCAATGATGGCCGAGAGCTGCACCCGCGGGTTGCGCCGCCGCACGTAGAGCGCCCCCACTCCCTTGGGCCCGTACAGTTTGTGCGCGGAAATGGCCAGCAGGTCGATGTTGTCCTTCTGCACGTCCACGGGAATCTTCCCAACAGCTTGGACGCCGTCCACGGCAAAGAGGATGCCGTGTTCCTTGGCGATTTTTCCGATTTCCGCAATGGGGTTGATCACCCCGATTTCGTTGTTCGCGTACATGATGGTGATCAGAATCGTCTTCGGCGTAATGGCCTTGCGCACGTCCTCCGGGTCCACCCGCCCGTCCTTGCCCACCGGCAGGTAGGTCACCTCATAGCCGTGCTTCTCCAGGCGCTTGCAGGTATCCAGCACGGCCTTGTGCTCGATCACCTGGGTGATGATGTGGTTGCCCTTTTCCCGGTACATCTCCGCGACGCCCTTGATCATCAGGTTGTCGGACTCGGTCGCCCCGCTTGTCCAGATGATCTCCTTGGGGGTGGCGTTGATCAGCGCGGCCACCTGCCCGCGCGCGTTCTCCACCGCTTCCTCCGCGGCCCAGCCGAAGGCGTGGTTGCGGCTCGCCGCATTCCCGAATTTCTCGTGAAAATACGGCAGCATCGCTTCCACTACGCGCGGGTCCACCGGCGTGGTCGCATGATTGTCCAGATAAATCGGCAGCTTCACTCCCATTTCCTTGCTCTCCTCTGAATTCTGTCCTAAGACCGCAACTCCACCAGCGACGTATCCTGCGTTTCCTCGCTCAACTGCGCGATCGTCACCGTGCTCAACACCTGCAAAATACTGTCGTTCACCCGCCGCAGCGGCTCCCGGATCGAGCATTTCGACGTCGTGTCGCAATTCCCGTGATTGGTCACGCACGAGGTAATCAGCACCGGCCCGTCTATTGCCGAAATCACGTCCAGCGCGCTGATCTGCCCCGGCTCCCGGTCCAACTGATATCCGCCCGCCGCCCCATGCCGCGCCTGAATCACTCCCTCCCGCGCCAGCTTTTGCAGCACCTTGGCCAGCAGCGTCCCGGAAATCCCGTAGGCCTCCGCAATCTCCCCGGCGCTGCACGCATGCTTCTGACTGTGCATAGCCAGATGTTTCACGGCGATCAATGCGTAATCGGCCTTCTTGGATAACTTGAACATTGCTCGCGGCCACCCCTATATACGACTGTTTAGGTCTGATATAAAGATACCCGCAAATTCTTCATTCGTCAAGCGCAACTGCCACTTATTGCCCAGTTTCCCCGCTCATACGTATACGACCATTCCGGTCCTGTTTCCACTCTTTTTCGTCCAAATGCCATTTCCTGCAGTGAGTTGCGCCGGGGTCGCATTGAGTGGTCAGCCCCTCCTGCCGCAAGCCCTCTGACTTTGCCCTCTTCGTGGTAGTCTGGAGAGGTATCAGGATGTAAATTCAAATCGTTGCCGAGGACCATCTCTTGGGGAACATATCCAGCTCCAAAACCCGCTTTTCGCTTTCTTTCCTTCTGGCCTTTTCACTTCTGGGCGCGCATCCTGCCGCCGCGGCTTCCCAGCGACCCGCCCCCAAGCGCCATCCGCGCACCAAGCCCAGACAAAAACCCATCCCCAAGTCCGCCACGCTGGTCGGCGCCGGTGATATCGCCGATTGCAAGGAACTGGACGGCGCAGAAAGCACCGCCAAGCTGATTGAATCCATTCCCGGAACCGTTTTCGCGGCCGGGGATCTGGCCTACGAAAAAGGCTCGGCCCATGAATTTTCCGACTGCTACGGAAAGACCTGGGGCCGCTTCAAGGACCGCACCCGCCCCGCGCTCGGCAATCACGAGTATGAAACGCGGAAGGCCGCTCCGTATTTCGCCTACTGGGGCCAGGCCGCCGGCCCAGTGGATGCGGGCTATTACAGCTACGACCTCGGCGCGTGGCACATCGTCGTCCTGAACACCAACTGCAGCGAACCCGGCGTGGGTGGCTGCTCCGCCGGCTCCGAGCAGGAGCAATGGCTGCGCCGGGACCTTGCCGCGCATCCCGCCTCCTGCACCCTCGCCTATGGCCATCACGCCCTCTTCAGCAGCGGCTTTTTCTCCCGCCACGCCATGCACCCCGAACTCCGCCCGCTCTGGCAAGCCCTCTATGAAGCCCACGCCGAACTCATCCTGGCTGGCCATGAACACAGCTACGAACGCTTCGCCCCCCAGGATCCCCTCGGCAATCCCGACCCGGCCAACGGCATCCGCGAGATCGTGGTGGGCACCGGCGGGGGCAGCCACACGCCTCTCGGTAGCGCCATCGCCAACAGTGAACTCCGCAATACCAACACCTTCGGCGTCCTTAAACTGACCCTCGCCGTTGCCAGCTTCTCCTGGGAATTCATCCCCGAACCCGGCGAATCCTTCCGCGATTCAGGCTCCGCCGCCTGCCACCCCCGCAGCGCCTCCCCGCCCGCCGGAAAGCCCGCAAAACCCTGACGGCCCCCAGCCAAATTTTGCGGTCCGCGAAAGCGCCCCGCTGGGTTAAAATACGGCGTTCTTTGCGGACAGTCCGCTGCGCGCTCCTGGAGCCACGATGAAGACATCCACCGCCATCTATCCCGGCTCCTTCGACCCCGTCACCAACGGCCATCTCGACCTGATCGAGCGCGGCGCAAAAATGTTTGACCGCCTGATCGTCGCCGTCCTGCACAACGCCGAAAAGCAGCCGCTGTTCTCCGTTCCCGAACGCCTCGAAATGCTGCGCGAAGTCACCCGCGCCTGGCCCTCGGTGGAAATCGATGTCTTTGAGGGCCTGCTCGTGGATTACGCGCAAAAGCGCCAGGCGGGCGTGATCCTCCGCGGCATCCGCGCCATCTCCGACTATGAATACGAACTGCAAATGGCCCTCATGAACCGCAAGCTGCAGCCCAAGCTAGAAACGGTATTCATGATGCCGGCGGAGACGTACAGCTATTTGAGCGCCCGCCTGGTGCGGGAAATTGCCATGTTCAACGGGCCGCTGCAGGGATTGGTGCCGCCTCTCATCGAGGCCCGCCTGCGCGCCAAGAACGCCAAGAAGTGAAACGCGAACTTTGAACTGTTTTTTTGAAATTCCGGCGCAGGGCCGCCAATTCCAAGGAGAAACAGCCACGTGCAAGTTAAATTGACCGACCGCATCAACCGCATCGCCGCTTCCCCGACCGCCGCCGTCGTCGCCGAAGCCGAAAAGTATAAAGCCAGGGGCATCGACATCGCCGACATGGGCGTGGGCGAGCCGGACTTCCCCACCCCCGATCACATCAAGCAGGCCGCCATCCGCGCCATCGAGGAGAACAAGACCAAGTACACCTCCACGCCCGGCATCATGCCCCTGCGCGAAGCCATCTGCTCCTGGCACAAGCGCGAACTGGGCTCCTCCTACGAGCCCAAGGAATCCGTCGTCAACGTCGGCGGCAAACACTCCATCTTCAACGTCATCGGCGTGCTCATCCAGGCCGGCGACGAAGTCATCATCCCCGCCCCTTACTGGGTCACCTATCCCGACATCGTGAAGTATTCGGGCGGCACGCCCGTGCACGTCGCCACGCTGCCCGAAGACGGCTTCAGCGTCAAAGCCGCGGCCATCGAAAAGGCCATCACTCCAAAAACCAAGCTGATGATCATCAACTCGCCCTCCAATCCCTCCGGCGCCGTCGTGCCCACGCCCGAGTACGAAAAAATCCTGGCCCTCTGCAAAAAACACAACATCTGGCTGATGAGCGACGAATGCTATTCCCACTTCGTCTACGCTCCCCACAAGCCCTTCTCCATCTCCAGCGTCCCCGGCGCCAAGGACAACGTCATCGTCGTCGGCTCCGTCTCCAAAACCTTCGCCATGACCGGCTGGCGCATCGGCTACGTCCTCGGCCCCGAAGCCCTCATCCAGGCCGTCAGCAAGCTGCAAACCCAGTCCACCTCCAACCCCACCTCCATCGCCCAATACGCCGCTCTCGCCGCCATGACCGGCGCCATGAACACCGTCCCGGTCATGCTCGCCGAGTACGCCAAGCGCCGCACGCGCATCCTGGAACTCCTCCGCGCCATTCCCGGCGTCACCTGCGTGGAGCCCGGCGGCGCCTTCTACGCCTATCCCAACGTCTCCGCGCATCTCGGCGCCGGCCCCAACCACCGCGCCAAGGACGATATCGAGCTGGCCAAGCTGCTCCTCGAAAAGGCCCACGTCGCCGTCGTCCCCGGCTCCGCTTTCGGCACGCCCGGCTACTTGCGCCTCTCCTACGCCACCTCCATTGAACGCATCGAGGAAGGCCTCCGGCGCATCGAGCGCTTCCTCGTCCGCGCCGAATCGGCATCGTGAACCCGGAACCATTTCGCCTCGTTCCCCAATTCGTTCCCCGCATCTGGGGCGCGCGTTCGCTCGCGCCGCTCTATCCGGAGCAAGCAAACTTGGCCGAACCCGTCGGCGAAGCCTGGCTCACCAGCGTCGACTGCCGCATCGCCACCGGCCCCTTCTCCGGCATAACGCTCGGCGACGCCTGGAAGGAAATGCCTGCCGCCTGGCGCGGCTCGCTCTTCGCGCACGCGGGCCACTTCCCGCTTCTCCTCAAATTCCTCTTCCCCGCGGATAAACTCTCCATTCAGGTCCATCCCGGTGACGCCTACGCCGCCCGCCACGAACAGGCCGCCGGCGGACGCGGCAAAACCGAAATGTGGCACTGCCTCTCCGCCGAACCCGGCGCCTCCGTCCTCATCGGCCTGAAGCCGGGAACCACCCCCGCTCAATTCCGCGCCGCTCTCGCTTCCGAAAAAGTGGAAGATCTCTTCGCCAAATATCCCGTCCAGCCCGGCTCCACCTTCTTCATCCCCGCTGGTACCCCGCACTCCATCGGCCCCGGCATGGTCCTCTGCGAAGTGCAGGAATATTCCGACCTCACCTACCGCGTCTACGATTACGCCCGCCGGGACGCCTCAGGAAAACTCCGCGAACTGCACATCGAAAAAGCCCTCGACGTCATGAAGTTTAGCCCCGCCTCATCCTCCCAGCCCTCTCCCTTGAACTTCCCCTCCCCGGACCCGGAGGCCGATTTCCTGCGCTCCATTCTCGCCGCCTGCCCCCACTTCGCCGTCGAGCGCCTCGACACTTCCCACCCAATGCTGCTCCCCGGCTACGGAGACCAATTCAGCCTCTGCGTATTCCTCTCCGGCGCCGGCCATCTCGAATTCCCCGGCGGCCAGACTCCCTACCGCGGCGGCGAATGCTGGTTCCTCCCCGCCTCGCAGGATGAGATCCAGGAAGAGTTCATCCTTCTCCCCGACGAAAAGACAGCCTTGCTCAGCGTCCACGTTCCGGATCTTGACGGCCTGCGCGCGGTGCTGGAAAAGGTGGGCTTCTCCGAAGAAGCCCTCTCCCGCGCCATTTTCGATTAGGATGGAATCCTCATGCCCGCCGAAAACGAAAAGCTCGCCGCCCACGCCGTGATCCTCGCCGGAGGCCGCGGCACGCGCTTCTGGCCGCGCAGCCGCACCCGCACGCCCAAGCAGCTTCTCAACATCACCGGCCGCGAAACCATGCTCGAACAAACCGCCGCGCGCCTCCTCCCCCTCTTCCCCGCCGCGCACCTCTGGACCGTCACCAACGCCGAGCAAGCCGCCGCCGTTAAAAAACAGCTCCCCGCCGCCGCCCGCTCCCGCGTCCTCATCGAGCCCACAGGCCGCAACACCGCCGCAGCCATCGCTCTCGCCGCCATTCACGTCCGCCACGCCGCCAAAGGCGACGCCCTCCTCGCCATCCTCCCCGCCGACCACTTCATCGCCCGCCCCGCTCCCTACCGCCAGATCGTCAGAGCCGCCCTCTCCCTGGCGCGAGAAAAAAATCGCATGATCGTCCTCGGCATTCCTCCCACTCGGCCGGACACCGGCTTCGGCTACGTCGAACACATGGGCGACGCCATCGCCGCCAACTCTTTCTCCGCCTTCGCCGTCCGCCGCTTCACTGAAAAACCCGAACTCGCCGCCGCGCAGGCCTATCTCGCCTCCGGCAATTACCACTGGAACGCCGGCATGTTCTTCTGGCGCGTCTCCACCTTCCTCGACAATCTCCGCCGATTCCTCCCCAAGACCCACGCCGCCCTCGAATCCCTCGCCGCAACCATCGGCACCCGCCGCTACCAATCGCGCCTCCGCAAACTCTATCCCCGCCTCGAATCCATCTCCGTGGACTACGCCCTCCTCGAACCCGCCACGCAGCAGCCCGGCCCTCCTCAGGTCTTCGTCATTCCCACCGAAGTCGGCTGGAGCGACATCGGCTCCTGGGCCGCCGTCCACGAACTTCTCGCCGCCCACCCCGCCGATAACGTCTCCCCCGGCCCCTTCCACGCCCTCGACGCCGAAGGCAATTTTCTCTGGAGCCCCAAGAAATTCGTCGCCGCCATCGGCGTTAAAAACCTCGTCGTCGTGGAAACCGATGACGCCCTGCTCATCGTCCCCCGCGAGCGCGCCCAGGACGTCGGCCAACTCGTCAAATGGCTCGAATCCCGCCGCATGAAATCGCTTCTTTAGAAGCTGTCTCGTAAATACCGGAGCCCCCTCCCTTTCGCGTATACTGCTCAACAATGACTGCCATTCGCTTCGGCACCGACGGCTGGCGCGGCATCATCGCCGACGATTTCACTCTGGCCAACGTCCGCAAAGTCGCCGCCGCCATCTCCCGCTACGTGGTCCGCTGCGAAGACCCCCGCAAAGGCGTCCTCGTCGGCTACGACCACCGCTACGCCGCCGACCGCGCCGCCGCCGCCGTCGCCGAAGTCATCAGTTCCACCGGCACGCCCGTCTGGCTCGCCGATAAGCCCTGCCCCACTCCGGCCATCTCCCTGCTCATCCGCCAGCGCAACGCCGCCGGAGGCGTGGTGGTCACCGCCAGCCACAATCCCGCCCGCTGGAACGGCATCAAGTACAAAGCCACCTATGGCAGCTCCGCGCTGCCTTCGATCGTGGCGCAAATCGAAAAAGAGCTGGAGCACGTCCTCGATTCGAACGTCCCCGCGCTCCCTCCGCGCCCCGATCTCATTCAATCCTTCGATCCCCGCGCGCCGTATCTCGCCACCATCGAAAAGCTCGTCGACTGGGACCGCTTGCGCTCCGCCAACTTCCGTTTCCTCGCCGACCCCATGCACGGCTCCGCCGCCGGCCTCCTCCGCGAACTTTTCACCCGCAACGGCGTCCACTGCGACGAAATCCGCGGCTCGCGCGACCCGCTCTTCGGTGGCGTCCATCCCGAACCCATCGAGCCGCACATCGCCGCCCTGCGCCAGGCCGTCCTCGCCGGCCGCTACGACGCCGGCTTCGCCGCCGACGGCGACGGCGACCGCATCGGCGCCGTGGACCGCGACGGCTCCTTCATCAACCCCCACCAAATTTTCGCCCTCCTCTTCCAGCACCTCGCCGGCACCCGCAACCTCCCCGGCGACGTCGCCAAAACTTTTTCCGTCACCAAGCTCATCGACAAGCTCGCCGCCAAGCTCGGCCGCAAGCTCCATGAAATTCCCATCGGCTTCAAATACGTCTGCGAACTCATGCTCGAGCAGAACATCCTCATCGGCGGCGAGGAAAGCGGCGGCATCGGCACCAGCCTCTATCTCCCCGAGCGCGACGCCACCGTCTCCGCCCTGCTCCTCGCCGAACTCATGGCCTGGCACCGCCAATCCCTCGGCGAAATGGTCCGCGCGCTGCACGCCGAATTCGGCGAGCACCATTACGGCCGCCTGGACCTCGACCTCCAGCCCGGCCAGAAGGAAAAAGCCCTCGCCCATTTCGCGAATGCCAAATTGGAAAAATTCCTCGACTGGCCCGTCCTCCGCCGCGAGGACATGGATGGCATCAAGGTGTATCTTGGGGACACCGGCTGGGTCATGGTGCGCGCCTCCGGCACCGAACGCATCCTGCGCGCTTACGCGGAAACGCCCCGCCCGGAAACGACGCGCCGCGTGCTCGAGGAAGTCGGCCGCCTCGTCCGCAGCCTCTAAGCGCCGGCAAAACCGGCCAAGGGAGCATAGCAACACCATGGAACGCCGCTTTTACACTCTCGACGTCTTCACCAACACCCGCTTCGAGGGCAACCCCCTCGCCGTCATCACCGACGGCGACGGCCTCTCCACCACCCACATGCAGGCCATCGCCCGCGAAATGAATCTCGCCGAAACTGTCTTCGTGCAGAAACCCACCGCCGGCAACGCTCTCGCCCGCCTGCGCATCTTCACCACTCTCGAAGAACTCAAGCTCGCCGGACACCCCGTCATCGGCACCTGGTTCCTCCTCGCCGAACTCGGCGTCGTTCCCGCCCAGGAAGGCCCCGTGCACATCCTCCAGCAGACCGGCGCCGGCGTCCTCCCCGTCGAAATCTCCTTCCACAACGGCCGCCCCCAGCGCGTCACCATGACCCAGAAGGAAGCCGCTTTCCGCCCCGCGAAAATTTCCAAGCCCGCCCTCGCCGCAGCTCTGGGCATCTCCGCAAAGGATTTCCACCCGGATCTCCCTCTCGCATCCGTCTCCACCGGCATCTTCAATCTCATGGTTCCCCTGCGCACCCGCGCTGCTCTCGCCAAAATCGAAACCAACATGCTCGGCCTGAGAAAATCTCTGCGCGGCTACGGCACCGTGGCCTACTGCTTCGTCCTCGGTCCCGCGGACACCGCCTTCGCCCGCAGCATGGCTCCCTGGGAACTCTACGAAGACGCCGCCACCGGCTCCGCCGCCGGCTCCCTTGGCGCCTACCTCGTCCGCCACGGCAAGCTCGCTCCCGGCAATCCCCTGCGCATTCTCCAGGGCGCGGAAATGGGCCGCCCCAGCCACATCTCCGTCGAAGTCTCGCTCAAGGGCAAAAAGCTCATCCCCCGCGTCAGCGGCGCCGCCGTCCGCGTCTTCGCAGGCACCATCCACACCGCCTGACCCCGTTTGAATTTTGCGGCGGCCCTCTTCCGTGGCACAGCCATTCCTGGCTGTGCGCCTTTCCTCCCCGCCGGCTACCAGCGGCCCGCACGCACCAAAAAAAAGGCCGCCCCGGTTCCCCGGAACGGCCCTCCTCGTTTCTCAATTCTCTGCTTCCCGAATCTTAGTGCTTGTCCTTTTCCTTCCGCTCCTGCCGCACCGTGCGCCGGTCCTTGTTCACGTCCCGCTGCGCCCTGTTCCGCGTGCGCCGGTCTTGCCGCAGCCCTTTCTTGTCCTGGTGCAAATCCTTCGCATCCGCACGGCGCTCGCGCTGGTCCTTGCGCAGTTGCCTGCGCTCCTGCCGCACGCCCTTCTTATCGCCCTCGCGCCGCTCTTCCCGGATCTCTTTCCTGTCGTTGCGCACTTCGCGGTTGTCCTTGCGGACTTCGCGCCGGTCCTGCCGCACATCGCGCTTTTCCTTATTCACCTCCCGCTGGTCCGCGTTGCGCGCCTTCCGGTCCTGCTGGAGATCCTGCTTTGCCTCACCGGGCTTCTCCGCTTCCTGCGCCGCGGCGCCGCAGGCCAGCAGGCCCGCCAGCGCCATTCCCAATAGGCTTCCGCGTGCGATTCTTTCGAAAGTCATCTCGTCTCTCCTTTACCTATCTTTCCTGAGCTTTTACCACTCTAGGGAATAGAAACACGGGGAAGAACGAAAAGTTTCTGTCTTGTTTATGAAAAAAAACTTGTACGGACGTTCAGGGAGAAAATCAGCCTCTTTACCGCGCCCCCGGCAGGGCCTTGCGCACCGCGTCCAGAATCCCGTTGATAAACGGCGCCGATTCTTCCCCGGAAAATTTCTTGGCCATCTCGATGGCTTCGTTGAGCACCACTTTGGGCGGCGTCTCCGGCTTCCTCAGCTCATAAATCGCCAGCCGCAGGATCGCCCGGTCAATCGCCGCCAGCCGCTCGATGCGCCAGTTTTCCGCGTGCTTCCCGATCAGCTCGTCCAGTTCCTTCGCTTCCTTCACCGCGCCTTCGAACAGCTCGTTGGCAAACTTCCGCGTGTTGGGCGCCGCCTTGGCCTCCCGCCAGAAAAGCTCTTCCAGCCGCCCCGGTTCCGACGGGCTCATGTCCCACTGAAACAGCATCTGCATCGCGAATTTCCGGCTCTTGCTGCGCAGGGACATATCAGCGCCGGGCTTTCTTCGCGCGCGCCGCGCCGCGCTGGCCCGATGGCTTACCCGCCAGCTTGGATGAAAGATGGGCCATCTCGATCGCCGCCAGCCCCGCCTCGAATCCCTTGTTTCCGCCCTTCAGCCCCGCCCGGTCAATCGCCTGCTCCAGCGTATCGCACGTCAGCACGCAGAAAATCACCGGCACCCCCGTATCCATCTGCGCCAGTTGCAAGCCCCGCGCCGTTTCCGAACACACATAGTCATAGTGCGAAGTCTCTCCGCGCAGCACGCATCCGATCGCGATCACCGCGTCCGTCTGCCCCGCCTGCGCCAGCTTCTTGGCCGCCAGCGGCAGTTCGAACGCTCCCGGCACGTGCAGCACCTTCACCTGCTTGTCCGTGGCGCCCGCGCGCTCCAGCGCATCCACCGCTCCCGCCAGCAGCCGCTCCGTGATAAAACTGTTGAACCGGCTCACCACCACGGCAAAGCGCAGTCCTTCCGCTTTCAGCTCGCCGTTCAACTTTCCGGGTTGCAGTTTTGTGGACATGAAGAAAAACTTTTAGCGCCCCTTGAATTCCGCCGCGCGCTTCTCCAAAAACGCCTTGGTTCCCTCGCGCATGTCTTCGGTCGCGCAGCACAGCCCGAACAGCGTCGCCTCCAGGAACAGCCCTTCCTCCTGCGGCATCTCCAACCCACGCTCGATCGCTTCCATCGTGTATTTCACCGCCAGCGGCGCCTTCTCGATGATTTTCCGGGCCATCGCTTCCGCCGCCGGCAGCAGCTCCGCCGCCTCGTACACGTGATTCACCAGCCCAATCCGCAGCGCCTCTTCCGCCGTGATCATCTCGCCCGTCAGGTTCATCTCGTGCGCCATGCCCTTGCCGCACAGCCGCGCCAGCCTCTGCGTCCCGCCGTAGCCCGGAATAATCCCCAGCTTCACTTCCGGCTGCCCCATCTTCGCGTTCTTGCTGGCCAGGCGGATCGAGCAGGCCATCGCCAGCTCGCACCCGCCGCCCAGCGCGAATCCGTTGATCGCGCAGATCGAAGGCTTGCCCATCGTCTCCAGCAGCCGCACCACCGCCTGCCCGTAGAGCGAAAACTCCTTGCCTGCGACCGGCGTCTGCTTGGCCAGTTCGTTGATGTCCGCTCCGGCCACGAAGGCCTTCTCCCCGGCCCCCGTCAGGATCACCACGCGCACCGCCGCGTCTTCCCGCGCGTCCACGAACGCCGCGCGCAGCTCTTCCACCGTCTGCCGGTTCAGCGCATTCAGCACCTTCGGCCGGTTCACCGTGATCCAGGCAATCCCGTCCTTCTTCTCCACCAGCAGATTTTCGTAAGCCATGCCGCTCTCCCTTCCGACTCCCCCGCCTTTGTAGGGGCCAGGCTTTAGCCTGGCCATTCTTCCGCTCTAATAAATTTCACTCCCGCTACAAATTCGAAGGCTTCGGTTTCGCCGGGTCCGCATAATCATAAAACCCCCGCCCCGCCTTCCTTCCATTCCAACCCGCCAGCACCATCCTCTTCAACAGCGGCGGCGCCGCAAACCGCCTCTCGCGGAACTCATCAAACATAATATTCGCAATGTAATACGTCGTATCCAGCCCCACGAAATCCAGCAGCGTCAGCGGCCCCATCGGATAGCCGCAGCCCAGCTTCATCGAATTGTCAATGTCCGTAATCGACCCCGCGCCCTCTTCCAGCGCCCGGATGGCATCCAGCAGATAGGGCACCAGCAGCCGGTTCACGATAAATCCCGTGCTGTCGCTGGCGCGCACCGGCGTCTTCCCCAGCTTGGCTCCGAACTCCACCATCTCTTCGTACACCGCATCGTCCGTCGCAATGCTCTTCACCACTTCCACCAGCTTCATCACCGGCACCGGATTGAAAAAGTGCAGCCCCACGAACCGCTGCGGCCTCTTCGTCGCCGTGGCCATCTCGATGATCGTCAGCGAAGACGTGTTGCTGGCGAAAATCGCCGACGGCTTGCAGATTCCGTCCAGCGCCGCATACAGCTCCCTCTTCAGCGGCAGCTGCTCGATGATCGCCTCGATCACCACGTCGCAGTCCTTGAAATCCTCCAGCTTCGTCGTCCCCGTCAGCCGCCCGCGAATCTCCCCCCGCGCCGCTTCCGTGATCGCGCCCTTCTCCACCAGGCGCGCCAGGTTCTTCTCGATCCCCTTCAGCCCCTTGTCCAGAACCTCCTGGCTGACCTCCCGCACCACCGTGGCGAAGCCCGACTGCGCCGCCACCTGCGCGATGCCCGAGCCCATCAGTCCACAACCCACGACTCCTACTTTTTGTATCGGCATGGGAACCCCCCGAGATTTGAACAGCCGTTCGAATCCGGCTGCAATGCTTACGAGTTTAACAGAATTTGCCGGCCGTTAGCTTCCCAGCGCTTCCACGATCATGGCGATGCCCTGCCCGCCCCCGATGCACGCCGTGGCCAGCCCGTAGCGCAGGTTGTTGCGCCGCAGCTCATTCAATACCGTGATCACCAGCCGCGTCCCCGAAGCCGCCAGCGGATGCCCCAGCGCGATGGCCCCGCCGTTCACGTTGGTTTTCTCCCGGTTGAGCCCCAGCACTTTCTCCACCGCCAGGTACTGCGCCGCGAACGCTTCGTTCACTTCCACGCGGTCCATCTGCTCGATCTTCAGTCCCGCCGCCTTCAACGCCGCCTGCGACGACGGCACCGGCCCGATCCCCATGATGCTCGGCTCCACTCCCGCCACTCCCCAGGACACAATTCTTCCCACCGGCTTCAGCCCCCGCTCCTTCGCCGTCTTCTCCCGGGTCACCACCGCCGCCGCCGCTCCGTCCACGATTCCGCTGGCGTTCCCCGCGGTCACGATTCCGTCCTTGCGGAACGACGGCGGCAGCTTCCCCAGCGACTCCATCGTCGTCTCCGGCCTGCGGTGATCGTCCTCGCTCACCGTCACCGTCTTCTTCCCTTCCTTCACTTCCACGCTGAAAAGCTCTTCCGCAAATCGTCCTGCTTTGTAGCCCGCCTCCGCCGCCTGCTGGCTGCGCAGCGCGAACGCATCGGCATCCTTCCGCGTGATCCCATGCTGCTGCGCCAGATTCTCCGCCGTGATGGCCATGGGCGCGTTGCAATAGGAATCCGTCAGCCCCGCCATCAGCGAATCTTCCATCGGGCTGCTTCCCAGCCGCAATCCGCTCCGCCCTCCGCGCAGCACGAACGGCGCCTGCGTCATGTTTTCCATCCCGCCCGCCAGCACCATCTGGCATTCGCCCAGCAGCAGCCTCTGCGCCGCCTGCACAATCGCCTCGATTCCCGACCCGCACAGCCGGTTCACCGTCAGCGCCGGCGTCTCGATCCTCAGCCCCGCTTTCAGTCCCACGTGCCGCGCCCCGTAGATCGCGTCCGCGCTCGTCTGCATCACGTTGCCCATGATCACGTGATCGAACTCCGCCGGATTCACCCCCGACCGCCGGATGGCCTCGCGCGCCGCGTGCGCCCCCAGGTCTATCGCCGAGACGTCCTTGAACGCTCCCGTATACCGCGCCATCGGCGTGCGCGCTCCGGCAACAATCACTATGTCTGTGGGAAACATGGGCCCTCTTTCCTCTTTCTGGTTTGATTTTCGATCAAGCTTTCGCGGTGTCCGGCGCCACCATCACGTTCCCGCCCCGCTTCCGCGCTTCTTCCAGATAGGCTTCCGCGCGGTTGATCAAATCCGTCACCACGTCCTCGCTGTCGAATTCCAGCCGCGCCGCCGCCTCCGTGATCGCCGCGCTCACCGTCAGCGCCGCTCCATTCCACGGCGGCTTCACCGTCTGCGCCGTCCGCCGCAGCTTGTCCGCCAGGTTCTGCGCCCCCGCCAGCGTCGTGTCCGGCAGGATGAACGCCAGCGCCCACGCCGTGTATTTCACCGCCACGTCGTTCTGCCTCACGATCGGCTGCAGCGTCTTGGCCAGTTGCTCCACGTATTTTTCCAGCGTGCCCTCGCCCTGCTGCCGCAGCAGTTCCGCTCCCTTGTCAATCTGCAGAATCGCCATCGAGAGCGGCGTCCCCTGCGTCCGCGCACGGTCCGCTTCCGTCAGCAGGCAGTTCTGGTACGATCCCCTTCCCAGCAGTCCGCTGCGCTCATCCGCGACCCCCATCCGCCGCACCAGCGAGCGCAGCCGCGTATGGCTCACGCTCATCAGCATCTGGTCGCCCACCGCCTGCAGGAAATAAATCTCGTTCGGCTTCCATTCGTGCGCCGCTTCGTGCGCCACCAGCAGCATCGCCGCCGGCTGCTGCGTCTCCCGGTCCGTCAGCGACACTCCCATCGCCGTCGCCAGCCCCAATTCCTTCAGGATCGGGCTTCCCGCCGCCTCGATGATCAGCCCTCCCAGGCCGTCCGGCGTCGCCTTCTCCACCTGCGAAATCAAAAATACCACCTGCGCCCCCGGCGCCGGCTTCACTCCCGCCGCGCAGTATTCCGCCGCCATCTCCGGCGCCCGCCCCGGCGCTCCGATCACCGCCAGCGACCTCGTCCCCTTCAGATATTGCCCGATCTCGTTCACCGCCGTATTCAGCATCGCCCGCGGCGTCTGCTGCCGGAAAATTTTCTGGGTGATCTCCGAGATCTTGCTCAAATCCCGCAGCGTGTCCGCGCTGTACGCTCCCGCCTTGGCCGCCGGCGCTTCCGCCGCGGTCACCGGCGTCGCCGCGATGGCCACCGCCTCGCCCTTCGCCTTGGGCGCTCCCGCCGGCCACCAGTGCGCCGCCTCGTACAGATTCCTCAGCCGCTCGTTTCTCTCTTCCTCGCCCGGAAACATCTCCGCGATTCTCTGCAGCCTCTCGATGGCCTTGTTCTGCAGCGAATACTGCAAAAAAATCTCCGTCTGCACGATCAGATCTTCCAGCGCCTGCTGCGATGCCGCCGCCGGCCCCGGCGCTGGCTTGCTTCCCTCTCCTCGTCCCCCGCCGCTGCGATCCGGCGACGGCGCCGACACCACCTCCCCCTGGCCCAGCCGCGCCGCCAGGTTCTTGTACTGCCCGTCGTCAATCTTCCCCTTCAGTTGCGCGAAGCGCTCCTGGTTCCGGTGATCGTAGGCGTCAATATCAATCATCCGCTCCAGGCAGTCCTGCGCCTTCTTCGCGTCGCCGCTCTTCAGCGCCAGATCGAACAGCACCACCAGCGCCTCGAAGTACTTCGATTCCCGGTTCAGCTCGTTGTACAGTCCCACCCAGTACTCGATGATCGGCAGCGCATCCTTGTGCCCGCCCGCCAGCGCATCCACCCGCACCGCGAAATCGTTCTGCCTCTTTTCCGCGAACATCTTCTTCTTCATCACCTGCAGCGTCTCGACCGTCTTCCCGTATTCCTTCCCCGCCGCGTACCGCCCCGCCAATTCAAACAGCCGCTCCTCTCCCGCGTTCTTCTCCGTGAATAATTTCTCCAGCACCGCCCGCGCCGTGTCCAGCTTCCCCGCTTTCGTCAGCGCGTCCGCGTAGGTCTCCAGGAACGCCGCGTCGCTTTCCGGGCTGGCCAGCGTCTCCAGCAGTTTCGCCGCCTCCTCCGCGTTCCCCGCCTTCAGTTGCGCGTCGGCGTACAGCATCGTCACGCTGCGCTCGCCCGGCGTCAGCTCGTGCGCCCTCCCCAGCAGCCGCACTGCGTCCCCATGCGCTCCCGCCGTGGACGACAATTGCCCCGCCCGCAGATACGCCCGCGCCGCGATCGGCTGTTTCTCCAGCCGCTCGGCCACCTCCGCCAGCCTCAGTTGCTGCGGCAAATCGTCCGGAGCCAGCTGCGCAACGCGCTCCCAGCAGAACATGGCATCCTGCTCGCGCTTCCCCGCCGTGAACGCATCCCCGGCGATCGTGAACTGCTCGATCGCCTGCGGAATCTTGTTCTGCTTCTGCAATAGATACGCGTATCGCGCCACTCGCTCCGGCGCCTGCAAGCCCGTCCCTTGCAGAAATCTCGTATACAGCGCCAGCGCCTTGCCTTCGTCCTTCCCCTCCACGAACATGTCGAACAGCGCGCCGTAATAAATCGCCGCGTTCCCCGGCTGATTGATGCGGATGTACAAGTCCCCCAGCGCCTGCGTCACTTCCGGGTTTCCCGGAGCGTCCCGCAGCACCTGCTTATACGCCTCGATGGCCTCCTCGGGACGGTTCTTCTCCAGGGCTTTCTTCGCCTTCTCCAGGTTTTTGCTGATGTCCACGGCCATGGAAGCTGCTTACCTTTGCTGGCCTTTTTTAGCCAGATTCTCGTCTGCGGCTCAACCGATACCCCTCAACTATATACCTCCGCCCGCGGCCCGGCCAAATCGCCTCTTTTCCCCGTTTCTCTATCCGCCACGCCTTCCCACAGGCTGTTAAAAAAGTGAGACTTGTCATTCTGAGTCCCGGTGCCTTTTACCGGGGCGAAGAATCTCATCTGCATGTTTCTCTCGAATTTACGGTTGTACGCCTCGGACAATCTCCGCCTTCCTCCCCGGCCCCTGTGCAAATCGAATTTCGCTCCCCGCTCCGGATATGGCAAACTGGACTATTGCAGCTTGCGGTTTCTCCCGGCTGGCCTCTTTCCCGGCCTTCCGGCAGTCCCGCCCGGCGGAAAGTTTCGATGGACCCACGTTTCATACGCAATTTCTGCATCATCGCGCACATCGACCACGGCAAGTCCACTCTCGCCGACCGTCTGCTGGAGATGACCGGCGCCCTCACCCAGCGCGAAATGCACGAGCAGGTCCTCGACTCCATGGACCTCGAACGCGAACGCGGCATCACCATCAAGGCCAAAAGCATCCGCCTCCATTACAAAGCGAAAGACGGCCACACCTACCGCCTCAACCTCATTGACACTCCCGGCCACGTGGACTTCTCCTACGAAGTCTCCCGCGCCCTCTCCGCCTGCGAAGGCGCCCTGCTCGTCGTGGACGCCAGCCAGGGCGTTGAAGCCCAGACCGTCGCCAACACCTTCCTCGCCGCCGCCAGCAATCTCACCATCATCCCCGTCATCAACAAAATCGATCTCCCCGCCGCCCAGCCCGATTTCGTCAAGGAACAGATCGAAAGCGTCCTGGCCATTCCCGCCGCCGACGCCCTGCTCATCTCCGCCAAAAGCGGCATCGGCGTCGAAGACGTTCTCGAAGCCATCGTCAAGCGCGTCCCTCCTCCCAAAGGTTCCGCGGAAAATCCTCCCCAGGCCCTCATCTTCGACTCCTGGTTCGACCCCTACCGCGGCGCCGTCGTCCTCGTCCGCGTCATGGAAGGCCGCTTCGTTAACCACATGAAGGTCCGCCTCTGCCACAGCAACGACACCTACGAAATCGAGCAGCTCGGCACGCTCACCCCCAAGCCCGTCGCCCTTCAGGAACTCGAAGCCGGCGACGTCGGCTTCATCGTCGCCAATATCAAGCGCGTCGCCGACGCCCGCATGGGCGACACCGTCACCGACGCCTCCCGCCCCGCTCCCCCGCTCCCCGGCTTCGAAGCCATCAAGCCCATGGTCTTCGCCGGCCTCTTCCCCGTCCTCGCCGACGATTACGAGCCTCTCCGCGACGCCCTGGGAAAACTCCAGCTCAATGACGCCGCCTTCTTCTACGAACCGGAAAACTCCGTGGCTCTCGGCTTCGGCTTCCGCTGCGGCTTCCTCGGCCTCCTGCACATGGAAATCGTGCAGGAACGCCTCGAACGCGAATTCGGCATCAACCTCATCACCACCGCCCCCAGCGTGCGCTACCGCATCACCCGCATCGGCGGCGACGCCCTCGAAGTCGATAGCCCCTCCAAATTCCCCAACCCCAGCGAAATCGAAAAAATCGAAGAGCCTATCATCAAGGCCATGATCATCACCTCCGACGATTCCGTCGGCGGCATCCTCCAGCTCTGCCAGGAAAAACGCGGCGTCCAGAAAAATTTCGAATACCTCTCCCCCACCCGCGTCATGCTCACCTACGAGCTGCCGCTCAACGAAATCGTCCTCGATTTCTACGACCGCTTGAAAAGCGTCTCCCGCGGCTACGCCTCGCTCGATTACCAGCTCGCCGGCTACCAGGAGTCCGACCTCGTCAAGCTCGACGTGCTCATCGCCGGCGAACCCGTGGACGCCCTGGCTCTCATCATCCACCGCGATTTCTCCTTCGAACGCGGCCGCGACCTCGTCTCCCGCCTCCGCAAACTCATTCCCCGCCAGATGTTCGACGTCCCCATCCAGGCCGCCATCGGCAGCCGCGTCATCGCCCGCGAAACTGTCTCCGCCATCCGCAAAAACGTCATCGCCAAATGCTACGGCGGCGACATCTCCCGCAAACGCAAACTCCTCGAAAAACAAAAAGAAGGCAAACGCCGCATGAAACGCGTCGGCCAGGTCGACATCCCCCAGGAAGCCTTCCTCGCCATCCTCAAAGTCTCCTCCTCCTCCGACGACGAATAACCGCGAAACTCACCGCCTCATTCCCCAGCGAGATAACAGTTCAACCGAGCGAATTGCGGACTCATGCTTTCTATAAGCGGAATTCATATTTACAAGCAGCCGTCTCTTGCTTAGCTGGACTGTCCTCGGTCTCCCCGTGGTCAAACACGATCCGCAAACTGACCAGCCGGGCAACGCGTCAGGCACGCCGCCTTCTAAGGTTTTGTAGCAGCCCATATATTTCGGGAACCATGCAACTTATTTGGCTCATGGCTGAAGGATTGGTCCGAAAATGCCGGCTGTGCTCCCGCAACTTCCACCGGCTCTGACAGACACTGAACCATCTGGATTATTAGTAACACAACCGGACGTCTGCATCTTTGCAGGTGCACCCACCGTGCTGGGGTCCACTACAACTTCTGGCTTTCTTATCAAACGGCATTGTCCGTTCAGCTCGGAGTCTGGGGGCAGATCCTTTCCTTCGGGCAGCTCGATTGCACATTGGTCGAAGGTGTTTGCGTGCATGAATGGCAAGGTGCCGCCGCGCCACTTAAGTGTGACCCCTTCGAAGTGGCTACTTACGAAATAGTTGTTGTCGAGCGCGACGGCAATGTCTTTGAACCGGCTGGCCAAGAAGAACTTCGTGGTGGGTTCATCGAGTGAGTGCTGAAAGTCTTGAAAGTAGGTAAGACCGTCGCGGCCGTCAGCGGTGCATTGTGGTTGCGAGTTCGTGCAGAAGAGGCCCTTCCATAACATGAAACTGGGAGACAATTGGGTCTGAGATGGTAGAACTGCGGGCAAGTTCCATCGCACGTCGCCATTGACTGAGAACTCTCCTATCTGGTCTTCTCCGCCGACCAGAGGAGTGAAGTTTCTGGTTTCCCGCAAGATCACTTGTGCCAGAGCTCGCATTTCCTGCAGCGACAGATCATCGAGTAGTTTGTTACGCAGTTTTTGGTTGTAGCCTTGGATCACCGGATCATTGGATTTATAGATACCTGCAAGAACGGCGTCTGCAACGCAAGTAATTCCCGCGGTGACTGGAAAAAACTTAGTGATTTTCTTTTCTGCAGATATGACTTGATATTCCGGTGCCATGACATGGAGCGGACCCGTGAGACTCCAGGTTTCTGTGAAGAGGAGTCGCCTGAGGACTGGTGCGCCGTTCTTGTCGAAGCCGGCAAAGATTGTTGTGAGGGATAGATTTTGTGCGGGGATCTTGGCCGGATTGTAGAGTGCGGCAACTCCTATGAGCGCTTGCCGAAGCGCGTGCTCGGCCCAATCTGAGGCGGCATAGGGTGTCCCCCTGTCACCGGGTAGACCAGCAGATCCGAATCTTCTCCGGAGCACTGAGGCGATGGCAAGGTCTAGAGGTGAGTTCTTGTGCCCGACAGCGAAGCCGGCGATGACCATAGCGGAAGTCGGGCCTGTCCGGAAGAGCTTCTGGCTATTGTCGCAGTAGAGCTGACGCTTGCCGTCAGGCTCACAATAGAAGGCGGTCTCGCTGGACATGCGGCTATCGGCGGCGATGACAAAGCCGTTCTTGTTCGCGAGCACGAGGTTAATCGTTCCCGAGGCGAGGGCCGGCCTGACTTCGGGCTCTCGGTCCTGGCCGTCTACTGGCTGCACGACCAGCATCGAAGCTAGTAGGGTTAGAGTGACGATTCCCCTCAACGCAGTTCGCATTTCAATCTCCTTGGGTGCAACACGACCCTCATGTTAGAACGGAAATCTCCCGATTTCTTGCACAAGATGTCTTGGGGCCGGGTGCCGCTCTTTGCACAGCAAAGCGTGCGGTTTTTCTCGACTCCCAACCGGTACAAAAGCTATCCCCCCGGGGGCCTCCTTCCAATGCTTTTCCACAGCCTTTCGCATAACCTGTTAGTTATCTATTGACAATATATACATTCCCTGCTACCATACCCCGTGACTCGCCGCCCCAACTCGCCCAATCCTTCCCCACCACCACTCTCCCCCAACTCAAATTTCCAACCATTTCCCATCACACCCCACGATCCCCTTCAAATTCATACGGTTACGCACCATCCTCTCCCACGGTGCCCCGCAACCAACCCGCAATCAACAACTTACAACCAATTCCCCGTCCCACGGCGGGTAGTACACCCCCTCCATTTCCTCCCCTTTGCTTTCAATCACTTCCGCACTCTTTTGCTCTTCCAAAAACAGGAGCGCGCCGCAATCCCTTTCCCCTCAACCACTTCCGCACTCTTTGCTAAAACACCGGGGGTGTACCCCCTCTCTTCCAAAAAACGAACTGCTCTTCGTCGTGCTCGCACAACCAGGCAGCCCGAGCGCCGGCGGTATCCCTCCGCGTTTGCCGAAAGACGCCGCACTGGTGTAGTCTTTCCAAGAACCAAACAGACCGCAAACACCGGGGCAAACGGCACACCGAATGGCAACTTTTACCGGCATCATCGGCACCGGCAGCAAATGGCTGCTGGACAAAATCGTCGGCGCTCTGGCCGCCACCGGCATCAATCCCAACTTCCTCACCTTTCTCGGCCTGGTCGTCAATTTCGGCGCGGCCGCCATGTTCGCCACGGGACGTTTCCGCAGCGGCGCCGCCATCATCTTCTTCGCCGGTTTTCTGGACATGCTCGATGGACAAGTGGCCCGCCGCCAGAATCGTGTCACCGCTTTCGGCGCCTTCTACGATTCCACGCTGGACCGCTACGCCGACATGGCTCTGTACATGGGCCTGCTGGTCTATTACTCGGTGAGCGGCCGCACTCCCTACGTGGTTCTCGCCGCAGTGGCCACGGCCGGCTCGGTGATGGTCAGCTACGCGCGTGCCCGCGCCGAATCCCTGATTCCCCTCTGCAAAGTCGGCTTCATGGAGCGGCCCGAACGCCTGGTTCTGCTGATCATCGGCGGAGCGTTCAACCGCATGGGTCCGGTGCTGTGGGTCATCGCGGTGATTTCCACGCTCACCGTCATCTACCGCATCGTCTTCACTTGGCAGGAAACCCGCGCCGGCCGCACCATTCCCGGCATCAAACTCAGCGTCTGACCGGCCCCGCGCCCGCCCAGCGCTCCGAAAATAAACTACAAAAAAATAACCCTTCAGCCGTTCAGCGGGCCGTCAATAATGACGCGCACGCGGTCGCGCAGCGCGGGAACATCCTCTTTCGTAAGCCCCGCCGTCTCGATCATTTCATGGAGATGCACGACAATCCGCGCGGGATGCAGCATCCAGTGGCCGGTGCGATGATGCGCGAACGAGCCGACCACCGTCACCGGAACGATGGGCACGCCCAGCGTCTGGGCCACGCGGAATCCGCCGTCTTGAAATTCGCAGAGCTGGCCGTCGCGGGTGCGCTTGGCCTCCGGAAAAATAATCAGGCTGGTGCCGCGGTCGATGGCGTCGCGGGTCAGCCGCCACATGCGCTTGAGGTCGGAGGGGCGGCGGATATCGGGGACCGGGACGTTGCCGAAGCGGCGCATCAGCCAGCCATAGACGGGAATTTTGAAATGCGATTCGAGTTCCCATCCGCGCACGAACTGCGGCACGGCCGAATAGAGCACGAAGGGATCGAAGAGATTGACGTGATTGACCATGAAGAAGCAGGTGCGCTGGGGATCAAAGCCGGGCGCGCGGCGCACCTCCAGCCTGGCTCCGGCGAGAAAAAGAATGCGGCGGCAAAGTCCGCGCTGCAGCCAGTCGTGCTTGCGCATGTCGAGGAAGACGCCGAGAAAAATAATCAGCGGAACAAGAATGAAAAAATGCAGCCCGCTGACCGTCCACAAGAACAGGCTGCGCAGCACGGCCCACGCGTTTCTCATACGAAGCAGTCCAGCGCGCCGGGAATCACTTCCACCGAGCGCAGGTGCAGTTCCAGAACTTCGCCGTCCACCAGCACATTGACGGGGCCGGGGAGGCGGAATTCGATGCGCCGCGCCGCGCGGCGGCTGGCCAGCGGATGGCTGACGTGCGTGCCGTCATACAGCCGCGGAAGCATGCGGATCAGGCCGAGGCGTCCGATGGGGCCCCAGCGGACCACTTCGATCAGCCCGTCGGTGGGATCGGCCTGCGGAGCGATCATCATGGTTCCGCCGGTGAATTTGCTGTTGCTGAAAGTGTAGAAGAGACAGCGGCCTTCGTCCCACTCTTTGTCGTCGTCGCAGCGCAGAGGAAAAGGGCGGCGGGACAGCGAGGCCACGCGGGCAAAAACGCCGAGAAGATAGCCGAGACTGCCCAGGCGTTTGAAATAGCGGTTGGCGGTCATGCCCACGTCGGCCGGAAAACCGATGCTGATGATGTTGAAGGAATAGACCGCGCCGGTGGAATGAGTCAGGCGAATGACGTCGCAGGGGCGGCTGCGGCCGGCGAGCAGGGCGTCCATGGCGGTCTTTTCGCCGTCGGCGGAGAAATCGCGAAGGAAGGAGTTTCCCGTGCCGAGCGGAAGAAAGCCCAGCGCAATGCGTCCGGGAGAAGGATTTTCCGTGAAAATGCCGTTGATGATTTCATGCGCGGTGCCGTCGCCGCCCACGGCCAGGAATTTGCGGTAGCCCTGCTGGTAGGCCTCCTGCGCCAGGTGCATGACGTGGCCCTGCCCGGTGGAAGCGATAACGTCCACGGACAGGCCCGCCGAGCGCAGACGCGTCAGGGCGGGGCCGGCCAGCCTGGCCGAGCGCCCGCCGCCCGCGGCGGGATTGACGATGGCGAAAAATCTCTCCTTCATGGCCGCTTCACGCAGCATGCGCAGGAATCCTCACAGGGAGTTTACCGCCGTTTCGCGCTCCAGCCGGGCCAGTTGTTCGGCAAGGACATTGCGCCGGATCTTGAGCGAAGCAGTCAGCGGAAAATCTTCCTTCCAGAAGACCACGCCGTGGATGCGCTTGTAGTTCAGCAGGCGGCTGTTGCGGGCGTTGATCTCGCGCAGCAGATCCTCCTCGGAGGGACCGCCGCTGTCCGGATGAACGATGAGCACCAATTGCTCGCCGGTCATGGAGCGGCGGGGCCAGACGAAGTTGGCGGCGAAGACGCAGAACTCCTTCACGGGAAGGCCCGCGAAAACATTTTCGATGTCCTCGGGGTAGATGTTCTTGCCTTCCTCGGTGACGATCATATTTTTCTTGCGGCCAAAAAGCTGCAAATGTCCGGCGGAATCCAGCCGGCCGAAATCGCCGGTCATCAGCCAGCCGTCCACGATGGTTTCGGCGGTCAGCTCCGGCTCGTTGAGATAGCCGGACATGATGGTGCGGCCGCGCGCGGCGACTTCGCCGATGCCTTCGGCGTCCGGATTGACGATGCGCACTTCGACGCCGGGCAGGGGTTTGCCGACGGTGTCGGCGCGAAAGGGCTTCAGGTCGTTCACGGTGATAACCGTGCAGGCTTCGGTGAGGCCGTAACCATTGGCGACGGGAATGCCGAGATCGTAGAAGAACTGCAAATTTTGCGGCTCGGAAAACGCGCCGCCCACCACGATGGCCAGCAATTGGCCGCCGAAGGCCGCATGCACCTGCGGAAGCAGGCGGCGGCTGATCCACAAGCGCGGGCGCCCGCGCGTGAGCAGTTTATTCAGCGCGATCATGGCGTTGAGGATGGCGCGCTTGGCCGGGGGCAGCGCGGCGAAGCGCTCCTGAAGACCCTTCTGAAGATTTTTCAGGACGGCGGGAACCAGAGTGACGTAGGTGATCTTATAGCGGGTGAAGGCTTCGCGCAC
This sequence comes from Terriglobia bacterium, assembly GCA_041500985.1. Classification (GTDB taxonomy): domain Bacteria; phylum Acidobacteriota; class Terriglobia; order Acidiferrales; family UBA7541; genus Acidiferrum. Next base: position 35,006 of record JBGQNE010000014.1, read on the forward strand.
AAATTCCGGGCGCAGCGTGCGCAGATGCACGACGGCGGCGCCGCAAGTGAAGGGCCCGATGAATCCGACCATGAAATCCACGGCGTGATTGGTGGGAAGAATGCTGAGGTAGCGGACACCGGGCCAGAAGGGATAGAGGGAAGTGAGCGCGACGCACTGCGAGAGATAGCACTCGTGAGCCATCATGCAGCCCTTGGGGCGTCCGCCGGTTCCGGAAGAGTAGACGATGCAGGCAGTGTCGGTGCGCTGGCGGGGAACGAAATCGGGTTCGGCATCGCCGCGGAACTCCTCCCAGCGCAGCGCGCCGTGGAGGTCCGCATTGGGCGGGGCTTCGGTGACGAGGACGGTGCGCACGGAGCTGGCGGCGCGGGCGGGGTCGGCGGCGAGCTGGCGCCAGATGGGGTATTCGGTAATCAGCACGGCCGCGCCGGAATGCTGGAGAAGCTGCCAGTGCTCGGCGGGAGTGAGTTTGTAGTCGAGCGGAACCAGGACGCCGCCGCGAAAGAAAATGGCATAGGCGGAGATCAGCCACTTGGACTGATTGGTCATGATGATGGAAGCGCGATGGTCCGCGGCGAATCCAGAGTCTTGCAGGCCGCGGGCGAGGGGATGGGCGCGCTGCTGGAAATCGAGATAAGTGAGGCGCTCTTTTTCCTTATCGCGGTCGGCTTCGATCAGGCAGACTTCGCCGGCGAAGCGGGCGGAGGCGTCACGCAGCGCCGCTCCCAGGGAATCATAGGCGGTGAGATCCAGCATCGAAGGTGAAGACGCGCGGCTCACAGGCGTGACTGGATGCGCTCGGCGAGGGTGCGGAAATCGCTGACGCCCTGCACTTCGTAATCGGGGAGTTCGATGGCGAAATGATTTTCGAGACGAGTGAGCAGTTCGAGGGCTTGCAGGCTGTTGATGCCCAGCTTTTTGAAGAAATCGTCGGCGGGAGAAAGGCTTCCTTCCGGCACGTTAAAGTGCCTGGCCGCGAGGGTCAGGACTTCCTGCGTGGTTTGTTCCAATGTGCGCATGGTCAACTAAATTTAACATCCCTGCCGGGCGGAACAAAGCGGAAGGAGCGGTTCCGCGCCTGGAATTTCAAGGCCAGGTCCTCGGCAGAGATTCGCAACTGAAAGTTTCCGGATCATGTGAAGTTGAGATCCCGAGACCCCGATAAAAACCATCGGGGCCTCGGGATGACCGCATGGGGGGCTTTTCGCGGCCGCTGCAGAATGACCGCTTTGAGCAAATCTTCGTGCCTCCGCTAGGGAATGACCGGAAGGAGGATGTAGGAGACCTGAGCGCCGGAATGGTGCACGGTCTGGCGGGCGATGCGCCAGGAGCTTTCGTCGTAATTATTGCCGCCGGTGTTGAGGTTGCGGTCAAAGCGGGGGAAATTGCTGGAGGAGATCTCCAGGCGTATGCGGTGGACGGGGGCGAAGAAATTGCTGGTGGCATTGAGGCTGATATGAACCTCGTAGGTTTCGCCGGGCTTCATGGCCACTTGTTTATCCAAACCTTCGCGGTAGCGCATGCGCTGGATGCCCTCCTGAACGTTGAAGGCCGTGCCCTCGGGAGCAACGTCCACCAGCTTGGCGGTAAAGTCCGTGTCCGGAGCGTCGGAGGAAACGAAGAGCACGACCTCGACGGGGCCGGTGACTTCGGCGCCTTTATCCAGCGGCGGGGAGGTATAGACCAGGACGTCGCTGCGCATTTCGACGTCGGACTGGTCCTGCGTGCCGGATTTAAAATCGCCGAGAGCGGCGCCCCCGTCCGGGCCGCCGACGCTGGGAACGGGAGTCTTGGGGTCGTAGACGAAATGGTCGGGAGGCTCCTCGGAGGGGCGGTCGGTGGAGAGAATACCGTCGCCGAAGCGGCTGTTGGCGTGGCCGGAACTGCGCAGGTAGACCTGCGTGGGCAATACGCGCGCCGGAGGCCATTCGTTTTCGCCGCGCCACTGATTGCGGCCCATGACGTAGTACTGAAATTTGGGCATTTTTTCCACGCCGTTGTCCACGTCCCGGAGCCAGTGATCGAACCAAGCGAGATACAGGCCGAAATAGTCGTAGCGGGCGTCGCCTAAATCGCGCGCGCCAACGATCGTGTGTTCGCTGGACTGCTCATAGGCGCAGTGGGTGGTGGGGGCAATGATCACGAATTGATTGTTACGGCCGATGTCGCTATCGCTGTTCTTGCGGATGAGGTCGGCCAAGCGCAAGGTATCCGCGGGGCCGTAGTCGTACCAGGAATCCACGAAGAGGCTGGGAATGCTGAAGCGGTCTCGGTCGGTGATGTAGCCGCGCGCGCGCCACCAGGGGTCGCCCTCGGGGTGGGATACGAACTCGTCCCAGTCGGTGGCGGGCATGCCGGCGCGGTCCATCATGCCCTTGAGGGGCAGGCTGCGCCAGAGCGAGGGCCAGTCCACCTTGGGGGGAACGAAATCGGGGGGACGGGGAGCGCCAGGGGCCGCGAGGGGGCGTTCCTTGGCGCCGTGCGAGAGGAACCAGCCGGCGTCGGCGGCGAGTTCAAAAGCGCCGCCGCGCCAGGAGCCGAAATACTGGAGGCTGCCGCTGGCGGCCTGGGGAATCATGGCCATATGGTGAGGCTTGCGATTGCGCGCCAGTTCGACCTGGTTTTCGCCGGAATAGGAGCAGCCGGTGGTGCCGATTTTTCCGTTGGACCAGGATTGCGAGAGAATCCAATCCACGGTGTCGGAGCCGTCCTCGGTGTCGTCCGAGGAAACGGTGAAGGAGCCGCCCGATTCGAACTTTCCGCGAACATCCTGCACGACAACAACATAACCGTGAGAGGCAAAGCGGCGGGCATCGGCGGCGACCCCTTCGGAACTTTTGTTATAGGGCGTGCGGATGAGGATGGCGGGCAGGCGCTGCCGTTCGCGCGTGCCCACGGGAAAATAGATGTCGGCGGAGAGCAGGACCATGTCGCGCATGGAGACGCGCACGCTTTTCTGGACGGTGATCTGGTACTTAGGGGGAGGTTCGGGAAAGCGGGCAATGGGAGACTGCGCGGACGCCACGGGGGCGAAGCAGTACGCCAGTGCGATGGCGGCCAACACGCGGGGAAGGGTGTTGCGCATGAGTGCTCCTTGCCGATGCGGACAGGGAAATGACGGAACGGCTCCTGCGGGTTTGGAAATCCCTGTCCTTGCGATTCGATTCGACATTATAGCCGAGATGGTAAAAGCGATGCCATCTTCCAATACTTTTGAGGGCACGGCCATTCCCCAAAAGCAGCGGGCGCTCCGGTCAGGGCAGATAGGGCATGGCGTCGGTGGATTCGTCGAATTTCTTGAGAGCGGCCATGACCGCCGGACGCGCGAAGAGATCGCAGAAGATATCCATTTCGCGGCGCAGTTCATCGTGAGGAATGGGCTTGATGAAATGCTTGGCGGCGGAGCGCGCGGCGGGATCGAATTTGGCGATTTGCGCGGCGGTCGAGCGGGCCACCTGGAGGGCCTGGCCTTCGCCGGCCAGCTGTGAAACGAGTCCCACGGCCTGGGCGCGGGCGGCGTTGACGCTGCGGCCGGTGAGGAGAATATCGCGCACGAAGGCGTTGCCCAGGTCGCGCTTGAGGCGGGGAATGCCGCCGAAACCGGGGATGAGGCCGAGGCGCAGTTCGGGGAAGGCGAAGCGGGCCATTTTGTCGGCAATGATGAGGTCGCAGGCCAGGGCCAATTCGAAACCGCCGCCGAAGCAGGCGCCGTGAACGGCGGCGATGGTGACGACGGGAGCGGAGTCGATGGTGTTGAGCACCTTGTGAATGCGCTCGAGAAATTCGCGCACGCCGGCCAGGCGCTCTTTTTCCGGGAGCGGCGCGGCGGCGTGATACAGCTCGCGCAGGTCGGCGCCGGCGGAAAAACCCCTGGCTTGCGCGCTGGAGAGAATGCAGACGCTGGTCTGCGCCGCCATCGAGTGCAGGGCGGAGACGAACTGTTCAAGTTCGCCGAGCATGGTCCGGCCAATCTCGTTGGCGGGAGCGCGGTCGAGGGTCAATTCGAAAATGCCGTCGCGCCATTCCCAGCGCAGGGTATTGCCGCTAAAGGACTTCATATCTGCCGCCTATCGTACATGGCGTTGATTTGATTTGCGAAGCGGGAATTGATGGCCTCGCGGCGAAGCTTGCCGTTGGCGGTGAGCAGGCCGTTTTCGGGGGTGAAGGGCTCGGGAAGGACGGTGAAATGGCGCAATTGGCGGTAATGCGGCAAATCGGGATTGAGCGCGTCGAGCGCGGATTGCACGGAAGAGTCCGCGACGGGGCCGGTAATCAGGGCGCAGAGATAGCCGCGGCCATTGCCCACGACGACGACCTGCTGCGCGCCGGGGATGAGCAACTGCAATTTTTCCTCGATGGGTTCGGGGGCGATTTTGTGGCCGGAATTCAGGACCAGGAGATTCTTGATGCGGCCGATGATGCGCAGATGGCCTTCTGGGCCGAACTCGGCCTGATCACCCGTGTGGAACCAGTCGCTGCGCAGGATCTGCGCGGTTTCCTGGGGGCGGCGCCAGTAACCCGGAAAAATATGCGGGCCGCGAACGAGCAGCTCCTGATTTTCGCCAATCCGCATCTCGATGCCGGGAATGGAGACGCCGACGAAGCCGGGAACGGGCGGGCGCGTGGGGTCGTCGAGGGTGCAGATGCCGGTGGTTTCGGTGAGGCCGTAAGCCTGAAGAACGGGAATGCCCAGCATGAGGAAAAACTGCTGCGTTTCCGGGGCCAGCGGAGCGGAGCCGCAGATGAGCGCGCGAAGATGCGAACCGAAGCGCCCGCGGATTTTGGAGAAGATGAGTTTTCCCGCGAGGGCGAGGAAGAAGGAATCGAGGAAGCGGGGCTGAGATTCGGCGCGGCGCTGCCAAGCGGCGCGCGCGCAGGAAAAGAGCGCGCGAACGAGAGCGCCGCGCTTGGCGAGAGCGTCTTCGACGCCGCGGCGGACGCGTTCGAGCAGCGTGGGGACGTTCAGGAAATAGTGCGGCGCGGCGGTGCGGATTTCGCCGGCCAGCTTGTTAAGGTCCGTCGAGAGAGTGAGCGTGCTCTCGCGGCTGAGGCAGCTGAGCAGGAGCAGCCAGGAGGCCGCGAAATTGAAGGGGAGATAGTGGAAGACGCGGTCGCCGGCCGCGGCGGGGGGCTGTTGCATCAGTTGGTCGAGGCGGCCGGTGGTGCAGCCGAGCATGAAGCTGACGTTGGCGAGAGTCAGGCAGACGCCCTTGGCTTCGCCAGAGGTGCCGGAGGTGTAGATGATGGTGACGAGCGCGGAGTTCTCCAGCGGAATGGGGCGATTGGGAATATCGCCCTGGGCGGGAGCTTCGCCGGTCATGAGCTGGCCGAGAAAAACTTCCTGAAAGGTGACGCGCGCGGGAGGCGCCGCCGCGCCCGCGGGCCAGGCGCCGGCGATGGATTTGCCGAGTGCGGCGTCGGCGCAAAACAGAAAGCGCGGCTGGGCGTCGAGAAGCATTGCAGCCAGCTCCGCGGGCGCCTGGCGGGAATAGAGTGGAACGACAACGACGCCTTCGGCCATGAGGGCGAGATCGAGGGCCACCCACAGAATGGAATTGGCGCCGGCGAGGGCGCAGCGGTCGCCGGGGCGCAGGCCGGACTTGCGAAGCCAGGCGCGGGCGCGGCGGACTTCGTCGAGCAGTTCGCCGCCGGTGGCGGAGACGGGAGAGGGGAAGCGGAGTTCGGCAAGGACGGGGCGGTTCTCCGCGCTTTCCAGACGGGCAAAGATGTGTTCGAGAAAATTCGGCATGGGCGTCAGCGCGAAGAGGAGAGATTGCGGTTCATGCGGATTTGCCCGCGGCGGCGCGCGGCTCCGGTGAAGTGTCGTAGCGTTCGATGAGGCCGCGCAAGGTGGGGCTGAGCGGAGGGAGATAGTCCTCCCAGCCAAGCAGGCCGGAGCGCAGCGGGAATTCGGGATACTGGCGGCGCATGGAGTCCTCGAGGAAAACGCCCATGCGGGCCATGACGCGGAGATTGCGCACGACGGTGCGGCCGATGCCGTCGCGGACGGCGTCCTGCTCGGCGTGCAGTTGCTCGAGGACGGCAAGCAGGCGCGGTTCGAGGTTGGGGTCGTCCACGGTAAGGAGCAGGTGCTGGTGGCCGCGCTCAGTCATGAGGTTGCGGATGCGCTCGTCCATGGTGACGCCGGCGGAGGCCACCAGGCCGGGCATGCAGGTGACGATGCCGTGATAGCGCGAAGAGACCATGAGCGAGCACTGGCGGAGAATGCTGACGAGTTGGAACATGTCGTAGTCGTCGGAGGTGAGCACGGGCGTGCCGGGGAGTTGCACGGCGACGTCGCGGCAGGCGCGGGCGTCGAGACGCTCCATACCGACGAGAACGGGGAAGACGTTGTGACGCTGGCGGAAGGCGGCGGTGGCGCGGGCGATGGAGGAGATGTAGTGATTGTATTTGGCGTCCACGGCGGCGCCGGATTCGTGGAAATAGACGGTGCGGTACTGGCTGTCGCGCCAGGCGCCGGTGGTGACGCGGACGAGATATTTGGCGATGGAGGCTTTGACGGGCCACCAGAAGGGATGAATGGGGCAAATGGCAAGGACGGGAGTTTTTTCGTCCCAGCCGGCTTCGCGCAGGGCCTGGCGGCCGTATTCGGGAGGATGGGGCTCGAAGGTCCAGGCGGTGTCGGTGCCCAGTTCGGTGGAGATGCCCAGTTTGCCCAGCACGCCCTGGGATTCGGGATTGCGCGTGATGATCATGGAATCGCGGACGTAGCGGGCGCACATGCGCTCGACGAGCAGGTCCATGGGGCCGGCTTCGGCGCCGTATCCGACGGAGAGTTTATTTTCGGCGGCGGCGATGCCCAGCGAACCGATCATCATGGTGGTGAGGGCGTTGGCGAATTTGCTTTTGAACATCGAGCCTTCGCAGGCGATCACGCCGTGATTGGCGCGGACTTCGCGGAAGAGGAAGGGAGGATAAACGTCGGGGAGATGAACCTGGCGGGTGGATTCGAAATAGCCGCGGGTGCGCTCGAAGTTCTGGGTCATCACGCTGAAGTCCACGTGCTCGGCGCCGAGGACGTGGCGCACCTGGCGCAGCATCTCCTCGACGCGCACGTCGGCGCCGGTGTTGCGCGTGCCGTTGTAGCCGGCAAAGAGCAGCTTCAGTTTTTCGCCGGGGCTCCAGCGGCGGCCGTAGCCGAGCGTCCAGCCGATGCGGGTGAGTTCGATGAGGGCGCTGACCCAGGCGACCAGGAGGAAATCGGTCATGGGCGCGGGCTCCCAGTGGCGTCCTGCGGCGCGCTCTCGGGCCAGGGCTGCGCGGGATAGCGGAAATTATTCTTACGGCTGAACTGAAGCAGCGGATAGGCGTAGGCCGAAAATTTTGCGGGGGCTTCGCCCAGTTCGGCGGCCACGCGGGAATTGTCAAAGGCGGTGTTCCAGATCAGGTAGGGCCAGAAAACCTTGAGCAGCCAGGCGGCCTGGCTGAGTTTGCCACTGCGGCGGGCCAGCCAGTCAATCGTGGAAGAAAACGGTTTCCCGAGGCGCGGCATGTAAATCGGCTTGCCGCGGCCGCCGGCGGCGGCCAGGGCGTCGGTGAGTTCGCGATAGGTCTGCGAACCGGCGCCGGAAGAAAGATGATAGATGCCGTGGGCGGCGTGCTCTTTCTGGTGAATGGCGACGATGGCCTTGCCGACGTAATCCGCGGGGACGATATCAATGCGGTCGGTGGGGCGCAGCGGGAGAATGGGCAAGCTGGCCAGGATGTGAAAGGCGCGGACCATATCGAACTGCGTGGTTTCCGGGCGGCGGCTGTCGCCCAAAACGATGGCGGGACGGAAGATGGTGCGCGGAACGTCGGGAAGAAGCTGGGCGACCATGTGCTCGCAGAATTTTTTGGTGCGCGCGTAGGGGTCGTAATCGGAGCGGTTCCAGTCGATGGCCGCGTCTTCCTGGACGATTTCGTCCTGGCGGTGGCCGGCGACGGCCACGGTGCTGACGTGGGAATAGCGGCGCAGGCCGTGGTGGTTCTGTGCGCGGCGGGCGAGCTGGATGATTTCGAGCGAGCCGCGGAGATTGACGTTGAGGCACTGCTTTTCGGATTTACGGTTGAGCGAAGCGGCGCAGTGGATAAGCGAATCGGTCGAGTCTACCAGATCGCGGTATTCCTGCTCGTCGAGGCCGAAGTGGTCGCTGGTGAGATCGCCGAGGAAGATGCGCACGCGGCCTTCGATGCGTTCGATGAATTCGGGAAAAGCGTAATGGAGCTGGAGCGATTGCCAGAGGCGCGCGCGGGCCTCCTGCCGGGATTTCGCGCGCACCAGAAGATTCAGCGGCTCGCGATGCCCGGAGAGAAGACCGGAGACGATGTAGCTGCCGATGTAGCCTGTCGAGCCGGTGACGAAGATGGCCATAGGAATTCGGTTTATGCTCCGGAAGCGCCGGGCGCGGTGACCGCCGCCTCATTCGCCCAATCGAGCTGGCGCGGCGGGCGCGACTCCAGCGGCCGGCCCTCCATCAAGGGATAGCACCAGCGGCGCAACGCCGGCACGTGGATGTTAATCCAGTATTCCCACCAGTCAATGCCCTCGGGAGCGAAATCGAAGCGCTCGCGTTCGGCGGGGCCGAGAGCGGCGGAGAGCATGCGGGCGTTTTCGGCCTCGAAGACGTGCTCGTTATGCAGAATGAAAGGCTCGTAGAGTTCGATGAGCTTTTCGGCGCGGATGAGGTCGCGCTCCTGGCGGCCGAGAGGAGGCTTCTTGCGGCCGAGGGCTTCGGCCAGGCGGTTGATGCGGGAAACGACGGCCTTCTGCATGGGGATGGACATGCGCTCGTAGCGGGCTTTGGAGACCGAGATGGTCTCGAACTTCATCTTGAGCCAGTGCTCGAGGCCCTCGATGGTGAGGTAGTGCTTGCGGTGAGCCAGAGCGGTCAGCTCGATCGAGCGGCCCATGTCGCAGGGATTGGTGGCCGAGGTGGCCAGATGGTAGAGGCGCGCATTGCGCCGGCTGACCACGGCGGTGGCGATGAGGATCATGCCGCGGCAGACCATGTCCACGGGAATGACGTCGAGGCATTTGCGCTCGTTCGAGGGAAGCTGGCGAAAGTTGGTGCCCAGAAGGTAGGAGAGCGGGCCAGAGGTGTTGATGCCCTCGTTCCAGCCGGAGAAGGGCGAGCGCGTAGAGCTTTCCACGATCGAGGGGCGCACGATGGCGATGGGCAGGTCCTTGCCGTGGCGGGCCAGCAGGGATTCGCCGAGGCTCTTGGTGTAGGTGTAGGTGTTGGGCCAGCCAAGATGACGGGCGCGGCGCATGCCAATGCGCGTGAGGCGGTTGCGCGCCCAGCGGGTGCGGTTGCGCTTGAGCATGCCGTCCAGATCGGCGGGAGGCGTTTGGCCATTTTCGGAGCGGCGGCCAAGGGCCTGGCGGTGTAGCGCGGCAGCCAGCTCGGGGCTTTCGGAGCGCTCTTCGACGTTGCGGATGGTATCGCGGATCGCGGCGATCTCTTTTTCGGAGTCGAAGTCGGGATCGTGCGTGGGGTTGTAGTTGTCCTGCAGCTCCTCGCTGACGCGGCCGTCGCGCGCGCCGATGACATAGCAGGTGGAGAGGTGCATCAGGCCGGCATGGTCGCACTGGCGAAGGAACTCGAGCAGGTGCGCGGCGGAATCCACGTTGGAGGATAGAGCGTCGCGCAGATCGGGATTGAAATCGGTGAGGCCGGCGCTGTTGACGACGAGGTCGAGCGAGCGCACCAGGCGGGCGTGAACCTCTTCGGCAAGCCCCAGACCCGGCTGGCTGACGTCGCCTTCCACCACGTCCACTTTTTCCTTCAGGAAAGCCAGCAGGCCGGCGCCGTGGCGGCGGGCCAGGGTGTCAAAGCAGGGAGACTCCTCGACGATTTTTTCGTAGCGGCGCTGCCCGCTGGTAGCGCGGTTGCGGCGGATGAGCAGGGTGATCTTGCCGATCTGCGGAATCTCTTCCAGGAGATTGACCATCCAGACCTTGCCGATGAAGCCGGTGACGCCGATGAGCAGGATGTGCTTTCCGGCGAGCGTCTCGCCCACGGAAAGCCGGTCCACGCGCGGGGCGCTGCCCGAGAGAACCACCGGGCGCGGGGCCACTTGGAAAACGCGGGCGGAGGATTGCAGCGCCGCGCAAAGGTTATCCGGCTTGCCCGCCCAGCCTAACTGGCGCAGCAGGCGGGTCTGGTCCACAAAGCCGTCCACCGAGCCGCCGGCCAGAAGCGCAAAGGGGCCGCGGGGCAGGATAACGGGGTCGAGCAGGCGGCCGGTGGCGCGGCCGGCGCGGAATTCGAGGCGGTTGGCGATGATCCATTCGACGCCGAGGTGCTGGGCCAGGGGGCGGAGGACGTGATCGAGGCCCTGGCTGACCAGGACGATGCGTTCGCCGCGCTTTTGGGCTTCACGGAGTTTGGCCACGGCGGCCGGGCGCAGCTGGGGTTTCAGAACGTAACGGAAATACTCCTCGCCGAGAGAATCAAGCCGGTCGCGGGAAACGCCGCGCAACAGAAGATGAAGCAGGCGGGTGGCGCCGATGCGGCTGGCGGCGAAAACAAAGGGCCGCAGGAGGGCCATGAGGGCCATGCCTGCGCGGCGGGCCCAGCGCTCGGAAAAACTCTGCGTGTTCCAGGTGAAGAAGCGGATGGGGCGCAGGGGGCCCAATTCGAGCAGGCTGCCGTCCACGCGCCAATAGGTGCGCTGGCCCGGGCCGGGCGGTGTGCGGACGGTCATCGGTGGCTCAGGCGATGGAGACATGGCGCAATCACGCGGCGGCGGAGATGCTTACGGCCTGCCCGGAAACCGGGGCGGAGCCGTCTGGCTGCAAATCATTTTGTAGACCTCGACGATGAGACTCGACAGGAATCGCCGTCCGCCACATGGGAAACGTAAAAGTAACATTCTTGGGGGGTTCCCGCAAGGCGCGGGGAATTCGTTGCTACCCGCAGGTACCGTTGCAGACCTCTTGACTTAGACGCCCCACCCGTAGCGTTCGGCGTGGGCCAGCGTGGACTGCATCTCCTGGCGGAGGTGGTCGATGAAGGCGGCGGTGCCGATGACCTGGGCACCGGGCTCGGCGATATCGGTGGTGCGGAAGCCGGAGGCGAGGACGCGGTCGAGGGAGCGTTCGACCCAGTCGGCTTCGATGCCCAGGCCAAGGGTGTCGCGCAGCAGCATGGTGACGCTGAGGATGGCGCCGATGGGGTTGGCCATGTCCTTGCCGGCGATCTGCGGGGCGGAGCCGTGGATAGGCTCAAAGAGAGGCGCGCCGGCGCCGAAGCTGGCGGAAGGAAGCAGGCCGATGGAGCCGACCAGGGCGGCGGATTCGTCGCTCAGGATATCGCCGAACATGTTGGAGGTGAGCATGACGTCGAACTGGGAAGGGCGCAGGACGAGCTGCATGGCGGCATTGTCCACGTACATGTGTTCGACCTGCACGGCCGGATAGACCTGACTCATGGTGTTGACGGTGCGGCGCCAGAGCTGCGAACTGGCCAGGACGTTGGCCTTGTCCACCGAGCACAGTCGGCGTTCGCGGCCCTCGGCGCGGGCAAAGGCGAAGGCGGCAATGCGCTCGATTTCGGGGACGGAGTACATTTCGGTGTCGAAGGCGCGCTCAACGCCGCCGGTGTTCTCGACGCCGCGGTTGCCGAAATACATACCGCCGGAAAGTTCGCGAACGATTTCCAGGTCCAGTTCGCCGAGACGCTCCGGCTTCAAGGGGGAGATGCCGCGCAGGGGAGCGCGCAGGCGCACGGGGCGGACATTGACGAACAGGCCGAGGCCCTTGCGCAGGCCCAGCAGGCCGCTTTCCGGGCGCTTGCCCACCGGCAAAGCGTCCCACTTGGGGCCGCCCACGGCGCCGAGCAGAACCGCGTCGGCCTTGGCGCAAGCCTCCAGCGTGGAGGGGGGCAAGGGATCGCCCGCGGCGTCAATGGCCGCGCCGCCCACGGGATATTCCTGCAAGTCAAACTGGTGGCCGAATTCGTGCGCGCATTCGCGCAGAATGGCCGCTCCGGCGCGCAGGACTTCCGGTCCGATTCCATCGCCGGGGAGCAGCACAATGGTCTTCTTCAACATGGTCTTAGCGGGTTCCTGCCTGATTCCTTGCGGGGGCCCGGTCCTCTCTTTTTGTTATACACCCATCGCGGCCCAGGAGCGCGCCGGGGCGCTTGCAGCTTGAATCCGTGCCGGGTGGGCGGAGCGAAATCCGCCTTCGCGAACCCTTCCCGCCGTGCGTCCGAACGTCAGGCGGGAAACGGAGTAGCGGAAGGAATGGTTGCGGCGACCGCCGCGGACTTGCGGCGCATGACTTCATGGGCGATGGCCACCAGATCCCGCGGGCGGACCTGCTTGGACTGGTCCGCCAGAGCCGTCACGCGGCCATAGCATTCGGCCAGTTCGGCGTCGCTGGGGTCATAGCCCAGATCGCGCAGGTTGGCGCGCAGAGCGTTGCGGCCGGAATGCTTGCCCAGGACCAGCGAACGCGAAGGCACGCCCACGGCCTGAGGGGAAATGATCTCGTAGGTGAGGGGATTCTTGATGATGCCGTCCTGATGGATGCCGGCTTCATGGGCAAAGGCGTTGGCGCCCACCACCGCTTTATTGGGCGGCACGTGCACGCCGGTGATTTCCGAAAGCATGCGGCTGGAGGCGAACAGCTCGGCCAGACGGACGTTGGTCTTGAGGCCGAAGGAGGCCTGGCGCACGGCCAGAGCCACGACGATTTCCTCGAGCGAGGCATTGCCCGCGCGTTCGCCGATGCCGTTGATGGTGCATTCGATCTGGCGGGCGCCGGCGCGAACGGCGGCGAGGGAATTGGCCACGGCCATGCCCAAGTCATTGTGGCAATGGGCGCTGAAGGTGATGCCCTGGGGATCGCCGAGATAGTCGCGGACTTTGGTGAACATGGCCGCGTACTCTTCGGGAACGGCGTAGCCGACGGTGTCCGGGAGGTTGAGCACGGTGGCGCCGGCGTCGACGGCCACTTTGCAGACCTGGCAAAGAAATGCGAGGTCGCTGCGGCTGGCGTCTTCGGCGGAAAACTCGACTTCGCCGATGTGCTGGCGGCCCAGACGGATCATGGAGCCGATGGCCTCGAGGGCCTGCTGGCGGGAGATATTGAGCTTGGCCTTGAGGTGCAGGTCGGAGGTGGCCAGAAACACGTGCAGGCGGGGGTTTTCCGCCGGTTTCAGGGCTTCCAGGGCCGCGTCCACGTCTTCCTGCTTGGCGCGGGCCAGGGCGGCGATCCGGGCGCCGCGGACTTCGCGGGCCACGGTCTTGACGGCTTGCAGATCGCCCTGGGAGGCGATGGGAAAGCCGGCTTCGATGACGTCCACACCCAGGGAGGCCAGCTGCTGGGCCATGCGGATCTTCTCGGCGGTATTCATGGAGAAGCCGGGCGACTGCTCGCCGTCGCGCAGGGTGGTGTCGAAAATGCGAATGGCATCCATAGGGAGACTCCCTCGTCCCCCTATTAAAGCAGAAGGAGGCCCGTCAGCCTAATTTATCTTTATTCTAGTTTTGATAACTCTGACTTATACTAAGACGGACGGGGACAGGAGGCCTGAATCCATGGATTTCGGCGAATTGCAGATGTTTCTGGCGGTGGCCCGGGAAGGCAGCTTTTCGCGGGCGGCGGAAAAGCTCTACCGCACGCAGCCGGCGGTGAGCCTGTCGGTGCGCAAACTGGAGGAGTCCATCGGGCAGTCGCTGTTCGTGCGCGGCTCGCGGCCTATCCGCCTGACCGACGCGGGGAAACTCCTGCAGGAGTACGCGGACCGGCTGATCAACCTGCGCGACGAAGTGACCAAGGGGCTCTCGGAACTGGAAGGTCTGAAGCGGGGGGAACTTTCGCTGGGGGTGAACGAAAGCTCGATTCACGCGCTGATCCCGGCGCTGGCGAAATTCCGCAAGCTGCACCCCGGAGTGCAAGTGCGCGTGCACCGGGTCTATTCGCGGGACATTCCCCACGAAGTGCTGAATTACCGGCTGGACCTGGGGGCGGTCTCGTTCATCCCGCGGGAGGCGCAACTGCATTCCACGGAGATTTTGCGGGACGAACTGACCCTGGTGGTGCCGCCCGGGCATGTGCTGGCGCGGAAGAAGGTGGTCAACATCACGGACCTGGGCCAGGAGAACTTCGTGGCGCACATCGTGGAATCGCCGTTCCGCCGGCGGGTGATCGAGCTGTTTGCGCGGCACGAAACGCCGCTGAACATGGAAGTGGAAATGCCCACGATCGAGAGCATGAAGCGGTTCGTGCAGATGGGCATGGGCGTGGCGATTGTGCCGCGCATGTGCGCGGAATGGGAAGTGGCCCAGGGGCTGCTGAAGGAGGTGCGGGTGAAGCAATTGAACATGCCGCGGCACCTGTACATGATTTCACGGCGCGGAGCGAAGCTGCCGCACGCGGCTTCGGAGTTTATGCGGCTGCTGAAGCAGGGAGCGGCGGACTGAGGCGGGCGAAGCGGGAAGCGGCTCGGAAATCCACAGGGGGCGGGGCGGAGAAAGCATGCGCGGACCGGGCGCTTCGGGTATGCTGGCGTTCACGGGACCATACTCCGAACGTATGAGCAGCCTGATTGTCATTCTCGGCATCGGATTTTTTCTGGGGATGCGCCATGCCACCGACCCGGATCACGTGGTGGCCGTCTCGACGATTGTCAGCCGGCAGCGTTCGCTGGGGCAGGCCGCGCTGATTGGCGCGCTATGGGGACTGGGACACACGCTGACCATCGTGGCCGTGGGCTGCCCCATTCTGCTCTTGCATATGGCCATATCGGCGCGGGCCGGGCTGGCCATGGAATTTTCCGTGGGGATCATGCTGGTGGCGCTGGGTGCGCTGAATCTGAGCGGGGCGCTGCAGTGGATCAGCGAGAAATTCGCGCCGACGCATCCTCCGCACCAGGGCCAGCACGCGCACGTGCACAGCAGCGGCGGAAGCCTGCATTTCCACGCGCATACGCACGGACCCGCGGCGGCGGGTCACGGGGAGAGTCTGGAGCCGCCGGCCTGGATCCGGCGGACGTTCGCACGGCTCGGCTGGTATCAGGCGCTGCGGCCGCTGCTGGTGGGCGTGGTGCATGGACTGGCAGGGTCGGCGGCGGTGGCGCTGCTGGTGCTGAGCACGATTCGCGAGCCGCGCTGGGGCATTTTCTATCTTCTGGTCTTCGGGGGCGGGACGATTGCCGGGATGATGCTGATTACCGCGGCGATTTCCCTGCCGGTGGTTTTCGCGGGCGGGAAATTTTCCTGGATGCAGCGGGGGCTGGCCTTCGCCTCCGGAGTGGTGAGCATCGCCTTCGGGCTGTTTCTTTCCTACCAGATTGGCTACGCGGGCGGGCTCTTCGGCAGCCATCCGCACTGGACGCCGCGGTAAGCGCCAGCGGCCCTAGACTTCCTGTCCGGCGCTGGCGGAGCACGCCACGCTGAAGAGAGCTACGAGCCACAGCTTACGATTTGCGCGCATGGAGTTACCGCCTTTCACGTGAAGTTTTCGAACGAGCCAGCACCGGCCGGCGAAACGCTTCATTTTATAGCGTTCCGTCCGCCGGGAACAATTCTGCAGGAATCAGGCGCCCAGCGCGGAGCGGACTTTTTTCAGCAGGGCGCTGTTGGAGAAGGGCTTCTGGAGAAAAGTGTTTTCGGATTCGAATTGGCCATAGGGGCTGAGCTGCTCGCCGGTGTATCCGGACATGCACAGGAGGCGGATTCCCGGGCGCATCTTCAGCATGTGAGTGCAGAGTTCCACCCCGCTCATGCCCGGCATGATGACGTCGGTAAGCAGAAGATCGATTCTTCCCGGGGTGGCCTGAGCCAGGGCCAGCGCGGACGGGCCGCTCTCCGCCTTCAGCACCCTGTATCCTGCGTCCTCGAGCAGGGTGGCGACCAGCTCCCGGAGGCTGGCTTCATCTTCCACCAGCAGAATCGTATCGCTGCCGCGCGGAATCTCCGCCGGTGCGCTGCGCCCCGGGACGGTTTCCGCGCCTTCGGCTTTGGGAAAACAGATGCGAAAGATGGCGCCCCGTTCCGGTTCGCTGTAGACCCAGATGTGGCCGCTGCCCTGCTTCACGATTCCATAGACGGTCGCCAGCCCCAGCCCTGTGCCTTTGCCCGTCTCCTTGGTGGTGAAAAAAGGTTCGAAGATGTGCGGCAGATTGTCCGAAGCGATGCCCGCGCCGGTATCGGCGAAGGTCAGCATCACGTAGGCGCCGGGATACATCTGGGGATGCTGGGAGACGAAATGCTCGTCCGCCTCGATGTTGCTCGTCTCCATCAGGATGCGGCCGCCGCGGGGCATAGCGTCGCGAGCATTCACCGCGAGATTCATCAGGATCTGTTCGATCTGTCCGGGGTCCACCTTGACCAGCCAGAGATCCTTGGCGGGCTTGAAGGAAATGGCCACATCCTCGCCGACCATGCGCTTGAGCATGTCCGAGGAGCCGCTGACGACCTTGTTGATATCCAGAATGCGGGGATGAACGACCTGGCGGCGGCTGAAGGCCAGCAACTGGCGGGTTAGAGTGGCGCCGCGTTCGGCGGCGCGGCGTATCTGCGCAATCTTGTCGAAAGCGGGATGGCCGGGGTCCAGCAGGCTGGCGGAGAGATCGGCATAGCCCAGAATGACGCTGAGCAGATTATTGAAATCATGGGCCACGCCGCCGGCCAGGCGCCCGACCGCTTCCATTTTCTGGGCCTGTTCGAATTGGGCTTCCAGGCGCTTGCGATCGGTGATGTCCTGGTCGGTGCCCTCGTAATAGAGCGTTTTCCCCCGGGAATCGCGAACAGCGCGGGCATTGACCAGGGACCAACTGCGGCTGCCGTCCTTGCGATAGAATTCGCATTCGAAATCGCGCACCACGCCGTGTTCCTCGAGCAGGCGCAGGAATTCGTCGCGCCGCGCGGGATCGACGTATTCCTGCTGGCGCATGTCGCTGATCGCCTCGATCATTTCCTGGGGCGAGCCGTAACCGGACATGCGCGCCAGAGCCTGATTCACGCTGATGTAGCGTCCTTCCGGGGTGCTCTGGAAAATTCCCACCACCGCGTGATCGAAAATTTCCCGGTATTTTTCCTCGGCCTGGCGCAGCGCTTCTTCGGCCTGCTTGCGCTGGGTGATGTCGGCCACGGCGCCGACGGTGCGCACGGCCCGCCGCGCGCTCCCTTCTCCCTCAAAAAAAGTTTGCGTCCGGGAACTGGCCCAGCGAACGCTTCCGTCCGGGCGAAGCACGCGGTGCTCCATTTCATAGACGCCGTCGCCCGCGGGGTCATGGGCGCGCTGCACGGCCCTGGCGATCATGTCGCGGTCCTCGGGATATACGCGGCTCAGCCATGAATCCAGGGTGAGTTTCTCGTTCGGGCTTAACCCGTAGAGTTGCTGAAATTCGGCCGAGAAATAGATGGTCCCGGCCAGATGGTCGTGATCGACGATGCCCATCTTCGATACCCAGACAGCCTGGCGCAGCTGCTCCTCGCGCTGCTGCAGCGTTTCCCTGGCCTGCCGGCGGTTGCGCAGGTTCATCATGCCGAAGGAGAGAACTTCGGCCAGATTGACGAGCAACTCCATGGCCTGCTCGCCGAAGGCGTCCGTCTGCTCCGAATAGATGTTGAGGTTTCCGAAAGGCCGGCCCTCGGTCATCAGCGGCATGCCGCAGCAGGAACGATAGCCGCGTTTGCTGGCTTCGGCGAGCCAGGGAGAAAACTCGGCCGCCTTCACGACATCGGAAATGACCACGGGCCGCGCGGTGCGGATGGAGACGCCGGTGGGGCCGCACCCGTGCGGTGAATCGGCCCAGGAAACTTTTATGGCCGCGAGGTACCCGTCCTCGAAACCCGCGCAGGCCAGCGGACGCACGCTCTTTTGCTCGTCGTGCACAACCTCGCCCACCCAGCAGAAGCGGTAGCCGACATTCACGATGATCGAGCAAGCCTCTTCGAGCAGTGCTTTTTCGTCCGTGGCGCGCAGAACCGCCTGCACGATCCGCGTGGTGGCCGCCAGCGCGATTTGGATGTTATTCATTTCCTTTTGTGCCGCTACTCAAAACCGCATCTCTTCTTTTTTGCGCTTCAGGAGCCTTCTCTCCCCGGCCTCCGCAAAGTCAGCTCCGGCTAAGTATCGCCGCTTTGATTTGCGGCGGATACCCTATTCTCCACCACGCGAACTTCCATTCGTTCTAATATTATTCCAATTTACCGACCGGTTACTAGCGCAGAATGGTCTCCCCGCGGAGAGAGAGACGCCCTTCGGGAGAATGGCGTTGCCGGGTTGGGAGCCGGCCTGGGAGCGCCAATCTCCTGATTGGCGGGGGAGAGAATGGCGTTGGCAATTCTGCTAGAATCCCTTGGAGGGCCTGTAGCTCAGATGGATAGAGCAACGGTTTCCTAAACCGTTTGTCGGGAGTTCGACTCTCCCCAGGCCCACCATATCTTCCCGCCCCTGGGGAAGCTCTCTTGCGCGGCGGAAAGATTGCGCTGCAAGGCGGCGCTTCCCTCGCGCGGCGATTTCCCCTACACTGCGCATGAGGAATAAGCACTTCCTTTCCTCAAGGCAGCGTTCCACGTGGAACAGTATCGCGAGGGCATCCCCGGGCGGAATCCATCCAGCACTTGGCTGCTCGCGCAATCCCGCGAAACCTACATTGCCCTGCTGACCCTGGCCGGCCTCATCGCTCATGTAGCGCTGCGCCATGCGCCGGGCCTGCGTCCCTCCGCCGCTCTTTTTCCGCTCTACGCCGTTCTTCTGCTGGGAGGCGTGCCCCTGGTGATCGCCCTGGGGCGCAACCTTCTTGCAGGGAAGTTCGGCTCGGACCTGCTCGCCGGCGTCTCCATTCTCAGCGCGGTGCTGCTGGGGGAATATCTGGTCGCCTGCATCATCGTGCTGATGCTTTCCGGAGGAGCGGCTCTCGAGGAGTACGCCACGCGGCGGGCCTCCTCGGTCCTGGAGGCGCTGGCCAAACGCATGCCGCAAGCGGCCCATCGCAAAACGGACGGCGGCATCGCCGACGTGCCCCTCCCTGAAATCGTCATCGGGGATTTCCTGATCGTCTTTCCGCACGAAATTTGCCCGGTGGACGGCGAGGTCAGCGAAGGCCACGGGGTGATGGACGAATCCTACCTGACCGGCGAACCGTTCCAGCTTTCGAAAACGCCCGGGGCCAAAGTGCTCTCCGGCAGCATCAACGGAGAGACCGCGCTGACCATCCGCGCGGAAAAACTGGCGGTGGATTCGCGCTACGCGAAAATCATGCAGGTGATGCGCGCCACCGAAGAACATCAGCCGCGCCTGCGCCGCCTGGGCGACGTGCTGGGCGCGTGGTACACACCGCTGGCCGTGGGAGTGGCCGCGCTCACTTGGGCGGCGACGCACGACCCCCTGCGCTTTCTCGCGGTGGTGGTCATCGCCACGCCCTGCCCGCTGCTGCTGGCCATTCCCGTGGCGGTCATCGGGGCCATCTCGCTCAGCGCGCGCCACGGCATCATCATCAAGAACCCTGTGGTCCTCGAACAGATTGCCCGCTGCACCACGCTGGTGCTGGACAAGACCGGGACGCTCACCTACGGGCAGCCCGCGCTGACCGAAATACTTTGCGCCCCCGGATTCCAGCGCGAGGAAGTTTTACAGGTTGCCGCGGCGCTGGAGCGCTACTCGCGCCACCCGCTGGCCGGCGCGGTGCGCGAAGCGGCGCAGGCCGCTTCCGTGCCGCTGGGCGCGGTGAGCGAAATGGCGGAAAAGCCCGGGGAAGGACTTGCAGGCCGCGTCGGCGGAAAAAACATAAAAATCACCGGCCGTCTGAAGATGGCCGCGGGCACTGCCGCGGCGCTGCCCCCGGCCGCCAGCGGACTCGAATGCGTGGTGCTGGTGGACGGGGTCTTCGCCGCCCTCTTCCGTTTTCGCGATGCGCCGCGCCGGGAAAGCCGCTCCTTCGTCGACCATCTCCGGCCCCGGCACCGCATTGACCGCGTGCTGCTGGTTTCCGGCGACCGCCGCGAAGAGGTGCAATACCTGGCCGACGAAGTGGGCATCACGGAAATCTTCGCGGGGCAGACGCCCGAGCAGAAAGTGGCCATCGTGCGCGAGGAGATGCGCCGCGCGCGCACCATGGTGGTCGGCGACGGCATCAATGACGCGCCCGCGCTCATGGCCGCCACCGCCGGCATCGCCTTCGGCCCCAACAGCGACATCACTTCGGAGGCCGCCGACGCGGTCATCCTGACCACTTCGCTCGAAAAAGTGGACGAACTGTTTCACATCAGCGGGCGCATGCGCAAGATTGCCCTGCAGAGCGCGCTTGGCGGAATGATCCTGAGCATCGCCGGTATGGCTCTCGCGGCCTTCGGCTATTTGCCCGCGCTGGAAGGAGCGGTGGCCCAGGAAGTGATCGATCTCGCCGCCGTGCTCAACGCCGTGCGCGTGGCCCTGCCCACCGCCAGCCTCGCCGACATGGCCCGCAGCGGCGTTGCAAAGGAAGAATAATTCTCAGCGAGAGAACTTGCGAATAAAAAAGCCCCTTGATTCAGCAGCAATCAAGGGGCTGGCTGTTTTTCCGCGGGCTTGCGGAGGCGAATTATTTCTCCGCCGGCGGCCCGACGTCCGGCGGCAACTTGCCGTCGAGCGCCTTGAGGAATTCCAGCAGATCCTCGCGCTCCTGCCCGGTCAGGAAATCCAGAACGTGGATCTCCTTATCCAGATGCGGATTGGAGTTGCCCCCGCCGATGTAATGGTCAATGACGTCCTTCAGCGTGCGCAGGCTGCCGTCGTGCAGGTAGGGAGCGGTCTGCGAAACATTGCGCAGCGTGGGCGTCTTGAACGCCCCGGTGTCCGCTTCATTCTTGGAAATCGCCGAGCGCCCCACGTCGGCAAAATTGCCGCGGGTGTCCACGCCGACGCCGATATTGTGGAATTTATTGTCGGTGAAGAGAGCGTCGCGCTCGCCGATGGAATGGCAGACGGCGCAATTGCCCTTCTTGGGATTCACAAAAACCGCCAAGCCGCGCTGCGCGGAGGCGGACATGGCGTTCTTGTCGTGCCCGTAATAGAAGCGGTCAAAGGGCGAATCGCCGCTGAGCACGGTGCGCTCGAAGGAAGCGATCGATTTCGCCACCAGGTCGATCGTCACCTGATCCGTTCCCCAGGCCTTGCGGAACTCTTCGCGGTATTTTTCGCTGCCCTGCACATACTTCACGACCACCGTGTGGGTATTGGCCATCTCCACGGGATTCTCCATGGGCCCCTTGGACTGCTCCTCGAGGCTGGGCGCGCGCCCATCCCAGAATTGCAGCGTGTTGTAGGCCGAGTTGATGACCGTCGGCGCGCTGCGCGTGCCCTTCTGCCCTTTCACTCCATTGGAAACCGGCAGATTGTCGGTGAATCCGCCGTTGGGTCCGTGGCAGGTTGCGCAGGACACCGTGTTGTCGGCCGAAAGCCCCGTGTCGTAATACAGCCGGCGACCCAGGGCAATCGTTTCCGCCGTGGGCGGATTGTCCGCCGGCACGGGCACCGCGGGCAAGCCCTGGGGCGGCTTGATCTCCACGATCTTGCCGACCGGGCGAATTGCCTCTTTCTGCTGTGCAAACCCCTGCTTCGCAAAACCAGCCTGAAAAATAATCGCCAGGCCCAGCGCCAGGACAAAAACAGATGCCGCGCGCGCCGTCATCCTATGATTTTCATGGAACACGATTCCCCTCCTCCTATAAAACTGGTCCGTAAGTTCAGGGTAGGCAATCGCGCATTTCTTGTCAATTGCAGCGGACGCGGGGGCGCCGTCCAGACCCGCGCCGCATGGCCTGGATTGTGCCGCTTACTCGCGGAAGAGGAAATTCAGCCGCACGCCGCAAATTTCCACGAGGTCGCCGTCGTTCAGGCGATACGGACCGCGGATCTTGGTTCCGTTCACCAGCGGAGTTTTGTCGCCCATGCCGATGTAATAGCCGTCATCGCGCTTGGAGATTTGCGCGGCCACCGCCGGCGCGAACCAGCCCTTCAACCGCACCGTGGCCATCTCCGATTTTCCGATCACGGTCAGCTTATTGGACAGCATGTATTCCTTCTTGTCGGTTTTTCCGCTGAGCACGGCCAGCGTGGCCATGCGCAGGCGCCCCGAGCCGAATTGCGCCTGTTCCCCGAAAGCGCCGGCCTGCTGCAGCAGGTCGCGCCGTTCCTTGGTGTCCAGCACCATGGTGGAATCAATGCCCACCGCGCTGGCCTTGCGCGTCTGGTCCATCTGCTGCGGCAGTTCGCCGGAGGTGTCCACCTTGATGTGGTGCTTGCCCACATGGATCTGGTCCCCGTCGTGCAGCGCCGCGCGCTCCACGCGCAGATCGTTGACGAAGGTCCCGTTCAGGCTGTTCAAGTCCTCCACCACGAGCTTGCCCGCCTCCGCGTAAATCTTCGCGTGGTAATTGGAAACCGCCGGATTGTCCACGGGCAGCTCGTTGTCCGGCGCCCGCCCGATCCCGATCGGCCGCCTCCCTACCGCGAGCTCTTTCACGATCTTGTCCCCATACATCAAAGTCAACATCGCCATCTCGTTCTCCTCCTTACTTGCCGTTCTTGCCCGCCCCGCCCCACAGCCAGGAAAGCCAATTCTTTTTTTCCGCCTCCAGCCGCACCACGATGGCCGTTACGTTGTCCGCTCCGCCGTTCTCATTGGCCAGGGCCACCAGATTTTCCGCGGCCTTCTGCGGATCGCCTTCCGCCTGCAAAGCCCCGGCAATCTCCACGTCGCCGACCATGCGGGTCAGCCCGTCCGAACACAGCAGGAGAACATCCCGTGCCATCAGCCCCTGCTCCCCGGTCTCCACTTCCACTTCCAGTTGCGCTCCCAGCGCGCGCAGCAGCACGCTCTGCATGTCGCTCTTTTCCGCTTCGGCCGCGGTGATGATCCCGCGGCGCACCTGCTCGGCGACCAGCGAATGGTCGCTGGTCAGCTGGTGCAATTCCCCGCCGCGCAGCAGATACACCCGGCTGTCTCCCACGTGCGCCAGGGCCAGCTTCCGCCCGTCAATCCATGCCGCCGTCAGCGTCGCGCCCATGCCCTTCTGCGCGGCGTTCTTTTCCGCGGACCAGTATATTTTCTTGTTCGCCAGACGCACCGCGCTCGCCAGCATCATCGCCCGCTCGCTGCTCTCCCCATTGGCCCCGGCGTCCGCCGCGCTCTTGCCATTCCCGCTGGCTTGGCGCGCGCTGCCCGGCTCCGCGCGAACGAGTTGCGCGCAATGTTCCGTCACCGTCTGCACGGCGATCGCGCTGGCCACTTCCCCGTGCGCCTCGCCTCCCATGCCATCCGAAAGGACATAGAGCCGCAACTCATCCACGATCCGATAGGCGTCTTCATTATTCGCCCGGACCCGCCCTACGTCGCTGCTGCCGCCGCATACCACTCGCACAGCCGCCACACCGTTCCTTCCGTGGACAAGAGGGTTTTCTTCTCCCCTTTCCACCTGGCGATGCTTTTACCCGGCAGACGGGTTCCCTTCCGCCGGCGCGCGCAAACACACCCGCGCATCTCTTCCCTATCACGCTAACAAACCCCTCCTCCCCCCTCAATGGACTGGCCTCAACTAGTTACCAGCGTTTTAGCCACATTTATGCCGCCCCCGTAGCCGCGCGATTCGCTTCCTCCCGCCCGCGCTCTCCACTACAATCGTTCTGTGCCGCCTCCGCGCCCAACTCGTCTTTTCCTGGGTCTGCTGCTCCTGGAAGCCGCCGCGGCGCTGCCGTCTTACTCCGTTCCGCCGCAGGCGCCGCCGGATCCCTCCGCGGCGCGCATGATTCTTCTGCCGCGGCGCGCCGTGGCCGGCGAGCGCGCCACGCTGGCCGTCCTGGATATCAGTGGACGCCTCACGCCCGGCGTGGTGGTGAAATTCTCCGACGGCATGAGCGTCAAGACCGACTCGACCGGACGCGCTTCCTTCGCCGTGCCCTCCTCTCCCGGCGTCGTTTCCGCCGCTATCGCCGGGCGTCCCGACCGCGCCGTGCTCACCGTTGTTCCCGCGCCGCCGAATAACTCCGGCGCGGCGGTGCGCTCCGTGCCGCGCTTTGCCGCGCTCGCCGACCGTTTCGAAATCACCGGAGCCGGCTTCTGCGGCGCCGCCGACGCCAACCGCGTGACCATCGGCGGAGAGCCCGCGCTACTCCTGGCCGCTTCCTCGCTGGCCATCACCCTGCTCCCGCCGGACGCGCTGGCCCCCGGCCCCGCGCTGGTGGTGGCCACCTGCGCCGATCGCGCCTTCCCGCCCTTTTCGGTGACCTTTCTCTCGCTCGAACTGCTCGCGGGAAGCGCTTCGCTGGCTCCCGGCGAACGCCGCGACATCCTCGTGCGCATCGCCGGCACGCGCGAAAGCGTGCCCATCGAGGCGCGCAACCTGGCCCCGGAAATCGCCACGCTCACGGGAGGCAAATCCGCGCGCGTGGCCTCCAGCGGCGGCGAAGAAAACACCGCCCGCTTCGAACTGACCGGCAAGAGCCGCGGCTCCTTCCTCATCAGCATCCGCCTGGCCTCCTCCTACGGCGCTCCGCGCCCGGCCAAGCGCCAGGAAAAGAAAGAACGCAAAAAAGAAGAACGGAAAACGGAAGAACCGCGGGAAACATCCCTGTAATGGAGGGGAGAAGCGGGACGCGAAATTATCCGGCCTGTTTGGCGCTGCGCGAGGGGGGAGGCAGAGCGGCTTCGTCCTGCGCGGCAGCTTCGCTCACGGCCGCGGCGTCGCTCTTTTCCAGCAGGCCGCCCATGGTGTTGTGGGCTTTTTCCAGGCGCTTGTCCGCTTCGCTGTAGCTTAGCTGCGCGTTCTTCAGGTGCGTGCCCAGCTTTTCGAACACTTCCGTGAAGGTATCCAGCTGCTTCTGCATGCCGGACAGGTTGGCGTAGAGCCGCCGCGCGTTTTCTTCGATCTGCATCCCGCGCAGGCCCATGGCGATGACGCAGAGATGCGCGTGGAGCGTATTCGGGGAAACCGCGATCACGTTGCGCTCGCGGCAGTAGGCGTCCAGGGCCACGCCCTTGCTATCGTCGGTCATCAGCAGTTCGTAGTACACGGTTTCCGAAGGCACGAACATCAGGGCGATATCCAGAGTGCCTTCGTCGGGCACGATATACTTTTTGGCGATGGCGTCGGCGTGGCCCTTGACGGCCGTGGCAAACGCGCGCCGCGCCTCGTCGCCTTCCGCGCTGATGCGCCGGTAGGCGTCCAGCGGAAACTTC
Organism: Terriglobia bacterium; assembly: GCA_041500985.1. Taxonomy (GTDB): domain Bacteria; phylum Acidobacteriota; class Terriglobia; order Acidiferrales; family UBA7541; genus Acidiferrum. The sequence goes on from JBGQNE010000014.1 coordinate 60,184, forward strand.
GAATCGATGGCCATCATTTTTTTGTCGCGCAGGTAAATGACCGCGTCCGCCGCTTCCCCGCTCGCAAAGCGCCGCTGCATCTCGTACTGCTCGCGCGGCAGGGAATCCTCCAGCAGCCGCTCCAGGGTGGATTCACCGAGCGAGCCGCGCGACTTGGCCCCGCCCAGAATATCCTCGAGCGTGCGCGTGGCCTGGGACATCTCCCGCCCGGCCTGCTGCACTTCGCCCAGCTGCCGCTGGATCTGCACGATCACTTCGCGCGAACTCTTCAGCTCCCCGGCCATGGCCGTCTGCGCATTGGCGGAAATATTCGCCACGGTGTTGGCCGAATCCGCCATGCCCTTTTGCAGCGATTGCGTGACGGCGCTGAGCTGCTGCGCCACCTGCTGCCCCATCTGCCCGATCTGCTGCCCGAAATTCTGCGTCTGCCCGGCCAGCATCTGCAAGTCGCGCTGCACTTGCTCCGTTCTGGCGCGCTCCTGCCTGCCCTGCAGTACCAGCCACAACACGAGCAGGGCCACGCCCGCGACAACCGTCAGTACGATGAGTCCCGTGTTCATGCGTTCTCCCGTCCGTCCGAGCGAGACGGTCCATCTACTCTACCCGTTCTCCCGCGCTTCCGGAAACCCCGAAAAAAAGCGGGCCCTCCGATGCGCTCGGAGAGCCCGCTTCCCTTTCGCGATGCTTTCGTTCTGCTTACCAGCTCAGCTTCACGGCGAACTGGAACTGCCGCGCGTCCAGCGCCGCCGTGGGCTGCCCCGCGTTGCATCCGCCGAGCGGATTGCACAGCGGGCTGACGTCGGCGACGTTCATCCGGTTGAGGATGTTGAAGGCGTCGGCGACGAGGTCCAGCTTCAGTTTTTCGCCGACCGGAAAGCGCCGCCCCAGGCGCAGATCGAACTGGAAGAAGTTGGGGCGCACGAACTTGTTCCGTCCCAGGTTGCCGTCGCAGCCTAGCGGCGGCGATACGCCCGGAACGCTGAAGGGCGTGCCGTCATTGGCCAGGCAAGTCGTCGGAACCGAGAAGGAAACGCCCGGCAGGTACGGCGAGGTCACGTCGGTCGGCGCTCCCGTGCCCAGCGAAGGCCGCCCCTGGGACGCGCCCAGGTCCAGCCGGAAGTCCGTGCCGGTCAGCACCGTGTAAGGGCGTCCCGAAGCGAACTCGATGATGGGGGCGAGCGAAGTGTCCGCCGTCAGATGCTTCAGGAAGCTCGATCCGCCCTTGACGCTGCCGGACTGCAAGACCGCGCTGGTGACCCAGCGATGCCGCTGGTCGAAGCTGGAACTGGAGCGTTCCATATTCGGGAAGCGGCCGTCCTGCGGTTCGAGCAAGGTCTGCAAGTCGGTGGAATCGTCAATGGCGTGCGACCATGTGTAGCTCGAAAGCACCTCGAAGCCCTTCGAGAATCGCTTGGTGAGCGATGCGGTCAGTCCGTGATAGACGGAGTTGCCGCTCGATTCCTGGTTATCCACGCTGTTGAACGGAATGGGCACGCCGTAGCCGGTGGGATAACCAGCGGCTTGCGCCAAGCCTACAAGGAGCGGATAAGCAATCGAATTTGGACCGGCAAAGGATGGATTCGGTCCAGAGGGCCGAAAGAAGTTAAAGACGGCCGGAGTGCCGATAAACTGACCGTCCATCGCTGCAACCGGGCAGCCATAGAGAACACCCAGAACCTGCGGAGCGAGAACGTTCACACCGCAATACGACCCTGCCGGACCAAAAGAAGCAGACGGCGCAACCACCGTGACGGGATTCGTGAAACCAAGCCCCGCCGCATCGGCATTGAAGAGGTTCTGTGCCAGGAGCCGCGGATCGGTCGAATTGATGTCCCGCGGGCGGTTGAGCTTGACCGCGTGGGTGTACTGGTAGCCGATGCTGAACTTCCAGTTGTTGGCCAGTTCCCGCTCGATGGTCAGGTTGCCCTGCTGCGCGTAGGCATATTTGAAATTCGCGGCCACCGGCAGCGTGAAGGGCAGAATGGGAATGGGGAACCCGACGGTCAGGAAGTTCTGGTTGGTGAACAGCGAATTCGCCTGGTAGGCATTGAAACGCTGCTCCTGCGGCAGATAGCCCATCGAAGGATCGGCGTTGAGCACGCCCTGGAAGATGGAGGCGCCGTTGAGATTCGCCGGGCTATCCTGGCCGGGACCACCACACACAAGTGTGACCAGGCCGCAGGCGGAAGGCGCGCCGCCGGGAGAAATCAACTGCGAGGACATGGCGCCTTCGGCGGTGAAGGAGTTGAAAGCCACGGCCAGCAGCGGATGGTCGAAGAAAATGCCGTAGCCGGCGCGGACGACCGTCTTGCCGTTGCCGGCGGGATCCCAGGCCAGGCCCAGGCGCGGCGAGAAATTGTTCTTGTCGTGGGGGATGCCTTCGACGACCTTCAGGGCCGTCTCCGCGGCGGTGTTCACGGCCGTGGCCGCGGGCAGAAGCGGCGTCAATTCCAGGTCGTAACGCACGCCGTAGTTCATGGTCAGACGGCGGGTGATGCGCCAGCTATCCTGGGCAAAGAACCCGAAGGTCTTGTTGCTGAAGGGCCGCTTGGAATTGCCGATGCCCTGGATGAACGTGGTGGGCAGGCCCAGGCCGTACGCCTGCACACCGGTCGCGCCGGGGATAGCGATGGATCCGCCCGCAATGGGATTCGGCATGGAACTGGGAAAGCCGAAGTTGGTGGCGTCGAGTCCGCCGAAATTGATGACGCTGCCGAAATTCAATTCAAAAATCTGGTCCTTGGCGGAATCGAGTTGGACCAAATTGATATCCGCGCCGACCTTGAAGGTGTGCGCGCCGCGGGTCAGCGCCAGATTGTCGGTGAACTGGTAGCGCCGCTCGATGCGGTCCACGGTCGAGAAGGGCTCGCGTCCCAAATAAGCGTAGCCGGCGATATTGACGCCAGGCCCGCTGCCCCCGGGCGCCTGCGAATAGCCGTAGTGCAGGCCGCGCCGGGCAATCTGGAAGCGGAATACGTTCACGTTGTCCGAATGGAAAACGGTATCGTGCTGAAAGACAGCGGAGAAATCGCGGCTCTGCTGGAGAGATGTGCGCGAGGCCGAATTCTGCCCCATGTTCTGGTTCTGCGCATTCACCTGAATGCCGTTGACGAACGACGGCGCAATACCCACGCGCAGGAACGAATTGTTGGCGCTGTTCCAGTGATGATCGAGGCGCGCCGACCACATGTTGGTGTCTTCCTTCATGGGGAAATTGCCGCGAAGATTCATGAGGGGCACAAAAGATGCCGGGAGGCTGGCCAATCCCTCTCCACCCAAGCAGGTGAGAGTGCCGACAACAGCGCCAAACGCGCCACAGGGAACGGGAAGCGGGAATCTCGCCCCGGCTCCCCCGCACATGCCATAACTTCCGCAAATCAAACCCGGGTCCACGCCGAACAGCGCCACGCTCGAACCGGAACCCATCAGCACGGCATAGTTGCTGGCGGCGCTCAGGTAGCTCCCCGCCGCGGGTGAACCGAGGCCCGCAAGATACACATAAGACTGGAGCAGACTGTTGACCGTGCCGGCCTGCTGGGAGGTCAGCAGGAGGCCATCGAAGGGGCAGCCGGGACCCAGCACGGAATCGCAATTCAGCGGCGCCAGATCGAAATTATTCGCCCCGATGCTGCTGAATCCGGTCTCCTGCCTCCGGGTGGTCTCGTAGGAAAGAAAGTAAAACGTCTTGTCTTTCTTGATGGCCCCGCCCAGCGTGAAGCCCGCCTGCACTCGTGTATAGGCTTGTTTTGTGGGATCGAGCGCGCCGGTGACCGGGTCCACTTCGGTGGAAAACGCATTGCGGGCCTGAATGCTCTTGTTGCGCAGGAAGCCGAAGAGGCTGCCGTGGAAATCGTTGCTGCCGCCCTTGGAGACGATATTGACCACGCCGCCCATGGCCCGCCCGTATTCCGCGTTGTAGTTGCTCAGAATCATCTGGAATTCCTGCACGGCCTCTTGCGAAACGGTGGCGCGGATGCCGTTCACCGAATTGTCCACGGCGTCGGCGCCGTCCACAGTCACCTCGTTCGAACGGGCCCGCTGCCCGCCCATGTTCAGCCCGGAGGTGGGCGCGGCGCCGATCGAGGGCGCGCTGTCGCGCACCGTCTGCGAATTGGTCAGCGTGAAATTGATGTAGTTGCGCCCGTTGATGGGCAGGTTCTCGATGCGCCGTTGCTCGACCGTCTGCGACACCTCGGTCTTGGTGGTCTCGATGGCCACCGATTCGCCGGTCACCGTCACCGACTGCTGCACGCCGCGAATCTGCAACTGGATATTGATCACCGGCGAGGAGCCGATGGTGAGCGTCAATTCGGGGTCAATAAACGTTTGAAAATTCTCACCGCCTTCAATGGACAGCTTGTATTTGCCGGGAGCCAGGCCGATCAGGCTGTAGTAGCCGTTTTCATTGGCCGTGGCGCTGCGTTCGGCGCCCGTGCTCAGGCTGGTGACGGTCACCTTGGCGCCCTTCACCGCCAGTCCCTGCGGGTCGGTCACCGTGCCGGACAGGTCCGCTGCGTTTCCCTGCGCGCGCGCGCTGCCTGCAAACACCAACGCCAACGCAAAAGCCATTGCCAATGCCAGCACTCTCATTGAGCGATGCATGCCTTGCCTCCTCACCTGATTTTGTAGCCGATCTCCCGCAACCCCGGTAGCGGTCCTGCACACAGCCCTGCACATGGCCTAAGCCACGGAATACACGGCTTTTACTTCAACCACGGCCAATATTCAATACAAATCTTTTGAGGGGGGTACTACAGGCCAGGCAGCGCAGGTTGGCCAGATGGATTTAAACGCCCTGTCCGGGCCTTTCCTTCCGCCATTTCAGGACCAGTGCCAGCAAAAGCAGAACGGCGGTGACGGAATTAGCCACGATGATGGCCTGCGCATGCAGCAGCAGGCCGTAGGCCAGCCAGAGCATTACTCCCAGGATGTAAATGAACAGCATGGCGTAGGAAATGTCATCGCCGCCCTGCTTCCAGATGCGCCAGACCTGCGGGATAAACGCCACCGTGGTGCAAAACCCCGCGCAACTTCCTACCACGGTCACCCAGACTTGCAGGCTCATTCCGCCCTCTTCCCGCAATTTCTTATTGCCTCTTCTTTCCGGACATTCCCGGGCTGGCCCGGAAAAGTGTAGCAGAGATTTCCCGCGGGAAGGCGGCCGGAACGAGCGGCAGGGGAAGCAAAGGGAAGAGGAAAAAACTAGTCGCGGAGATGTTTTTGCACGAGACGACGCAGCTTTTCGTGGTCGTCTTCCTTCATGTGCACGATTTCGATGCCGTTGCCGTCCGGCCCGGAATTGCGCACCACCGCCGTGAAATGGATCTTGCGCAGGCCGGAGCGAACTTCCAGCTTGATGGAATCCCCCACGGCCAGCTTGCGGCTGGACTGCAGGCAGGCGCCGCCCAGGCTGATCGTGCGCAGCCGGCCGGTATTGGCTTGCGCGCCTTCGATCTGCGCCGCCAGAGGCGATTCGAGAGGAATGCGGGTATAGCGTCGCGGCACCGGGAAAGGCCGGTTGAGCTGCTCGATGGTTTCATAGAGCGCCCGGACGCGCGCAGCCGAGGGGCGGTTTTCAATCACCGCCAGGGCCTCTTCCGCGGTGGCCCGCAGGCCGCCGGGTTCGGCAAAGGCCAGGCCGTCGCGGCGTTCGGCCAGATTGCGCAGCAGTTCCGCGGTTTCGCCGGCGCGCATGCGCCCGAGGGCTTCGATGGCCTTGATGCGATGGAAAAGATCGCGCAGGGATTCGTGCGCGCCCGCGGCAATCTCCATCAGCAGGGGAATCGCGGTGGTTTCCTGGGCCACGCCGATGTGGTCAATCATCATGGGCACCACCAGGGGATGCGCGGAGCCCAGAAGCGTCGAGAAAACAAAGGCCGCGCTGCCCGCGAGCGCCGCATTGCCGGGCCGCGCCAGTTCGGAAACCGCCAGGTCCTGCAAACTCCATTCCCAGCTGCCCATCGCGCGCGGCAGGGCCCGCAGCAGACGGTCGCAATCGGCCGCAGCCAGCAGGCGGATGGCCGCCAGGACGCGCTGCCGGCGCGCCTCATACAGCCGCGTCTCCAGCAGACCCAACGCCGGCACGCCAATGGCCCGCAGCAGCCGGCACATCGCCGGAAGCTGCTCGCCTCCGCGGGCATCGGCCAGCAGCAGCGTCAGGCGGTCCAGCAAACGCTCCGGATCGCGCTGCAGCAGCCGCGGCAGAACCGGTTCGAGCGGGCGATTGGCCAGCGCCGCATCCACCAGCAGCAGCCAGCGGTCCTGGGCCACCAGCCGCTGCGCCAGGGCTTTCATATGATCGTGCTCGGAATCGTCCGGAGCGGACTCGAGCGAGATCAGGATTCTTTCAAAACCCAGATAATCTCCGCGCTGCGCCGCGATCCGTCCCAGAGTTTCCAGAAACGCCGCCACCATCGCGGCAATCTGCGGCGATCTTTCCTTCTCCAGGGTCATCAGCGCGCTGCGGCCGAAATCCTCGGGAAGCTGGTGGGGCCACAGCGCCTCCAGAATGGCGGTCATATCGCCCAGTCCGGAAACCACCGCGCAGCGCGCCTGCGCCTCGGGAAGCGTCAGGCAGCGCACGTAGTTGAGATAAATGTTGCGGGCTTCCAGCCGCGCCGCGTCCGAACCGTCTTCCACCATCTTCTGCAGCGTCTTGCGCAGCACGCCCGCAGGCATGCACCAGATCTCCGGCCCGCGCAGCACCGCGGCTCTTTCCCGCGACGGCAGGTCCGCCCAGAACCGCTCGATGAACTCCTCGCGGTGCGAATCCTTGGCCCATTCGATGGCCAGCAGCGAAAGATGCTGCGAAGCGTGCGGCCCGGAAAAGCCCCCGGCCACCACGATGGCATCGCTCAGCCGCTCCAGATGCCCGTGCACCGCCTCCGGCGCCAGCTTGCCCGCGGCAAACTCCGTGTTCATGAACTCCAGCACCAGATTTTCGGTCAAACGCATCAGGTAGTATTGCGGGCGTTCGCTGTCCCGCGGACTGTACTCACCGATCGCCCGGAACAGGAAGTTCACCGTTTCCTTCCCGGCCGTTTCCAGCACCTGATGAATCCCCCGCGCCGCTTGCTCCGCCGACAGCGCCCGCGCCGATTCCAGCGGCAGGGTCAGGCGGGCAATCAACTGCAGCGCGGCAACCAGTTCGTGCACCTCCGGCGCGCGCCGCGCGGACTCCTCCGCGCCCTCCGGAGGCGTGCGCCCCCCGAAAGCCACCAGCGCGGCGATCAGGCTGGCCAGCACCGTGTCCACGTAACTCTCGCTTTGGAGATTGACCGCAATTCCTTCCACATGCCGCGCCGCCAGCCGGGATATCCATTGCCCGGACGAGTTGGGCCCCTTCCCATTCTCTTCCACCGCGCTGCCGCCGGTATGCAGGAGTTCGGCGAAAGTGTCCAGTTCACCTACATTGAATTTTTCCGCAAAGCGCAGCGAATGAATCCCCGCGCGCTGCAAATCCCGCGCCAGCGTTTCCAGTTCCCCGCGCAGATCCGGCAGCGGCGCCGGCGTCAGCTTGGGCATCAGCACATGCCCATGCTCGAAGCGGAACTCCAGCCCATTCTGCCGGCGCGCCAGGCTCAGCAGCGATTCGTAGGCCGTCTCCAAATTGTCCAGCAATTGCGGATGATTGCGCTGATACAGCCGCGCCGACCGCAGCAGCACCTGCAGCGAGCGCAGCCCGCGCTCCACTTCCGCCATCAGCCCCGCCTGCTGCCGCGGCTCCGCCGGACGCACCGCCGCGGCCGAAACCGTCGGCACAAACTCCGCCAACGCCGCCCCTTCCTGGTAGGAGCCACCGGCCGCGCTTTCCAAACTCACTGGCACTTTCAAACGGCCCAAATCGTCCTCACTCAAATTCCGGAAGCAAAGCTCTTCCAATTAACCCTATCGATCAAACCGCGGTGCTTTCCAGTTGCAACAGGTGCCCAAAGGAATAGGGCATCCCATAAGAACTATGAGCAATCGAAGAACCGCAAGAAAAAGCAAATAAAGCCTTTAGATATGAAGTGTAGTACTAGAAGTTCTAGGACTTATATTGAAGTGATGTAACTTTTCTTCCCATTTTCGCTACTTCTCTACCCACTTTTTTCCTGCCTCTCTATATTCATTTTGGCCTATCGGCTCGCGTTTCCATCGTTCACTTGTACTGTCTGCCCTTCCTGCACCAATATCCTGCGCACCAGCGGAGCCCCTTCTTTCTTCACAATCGTCACTTTATGCATGCCCGGAGTGGTGGCCACGCGGCTGGGAGTCGTCATCCCCGTAGCCACATCATCCACCAGAATCCCCGCTCCCGCGGGGTCGGACTGCACATCCACCCACGCCCGTCCCTTGCTCTGCGGCGTGAGTTCCGCTTCCAGGATCGTCTGGATATTGCTTTTCACCTGGGCATTGCCGGTGTAGGTTTCATAGCCACCCAATTTCAGCGCGAGGTCGTAGGAATTGGGCGCCAGGTCCAGGGTGATGGGCGTCTTGCCCGCCGGCTTGTTGCCGATGAAGACCTGCGCTCCGGCTGGCCGAGAGCTGACGTAGAGCCCACTGGTGGCCGACTGCATGATAATTTTCTGGTCCAGCACCTCGCCCGGATTCAGCTTCACCGCGGAAATCGCAGGGTGGTAGCCGTTCTTGCGGATATCCAGCTGGTAGGTGGCCGGGGTCAAATCCTTGAAAACACAAGGGGTCTGACAATTGGCAAGCTCGGTGCCCGTGGGCCCCTTCAGGACGGCTTTCGCGCCGATCACATCGGTCACCAGATGCAGGGCGCCGTGGCCGGCTTCCGGCACGGGATGTTCGCTGGCCTCGGAGGCTCCTCCTCCGGAAGCGTCCTGAACCTCATCGTATTCGATGTTATCCACGATGTTGACCGCCGCCGGTGCGCGCTGCAGGATTTTGAGAAGCTCGTGGTGCTCATTGGGCCGCAGCCGCCCGGAAACGGCTAGCGTGTTTCCGGACCCGTTCATCGTCACGCGGCCGGAGAAACTCATTTGGGAGAGGGCGCCTTCCATCTGGCTCTTGAATTCGGAAGCGACGGAACTGAGTGGCGCTGTGGTTTTCTTCACCGGTGCGGAGGCCGGGGGATCCGCGGGAGGAGGCGCGACCGTCGAACCATTCCCATCCGCCGCCAGGGGAGCGCCCCCGGAAACGGGCAGTGCCGCGGCATTCGTCCCTCCCGCCTCGGAGGAACTTGCCGCAGGGACAGGATCAGTGGCTTGCGCCGCGGCGGGATTCACCGGCGAAGACGCGGCCACGCCGGCCGTCTGCCGTTCGTGGCGGGACATCATATCCTGCATGAACGGGCGCACCTGGTATCCGCCATAGGCAATCACGCCGAGAAGCAGAATGACAATCATCGCGCGCAGCAGCGGGCTGGCTTTTTCCGGCGGCTCCTCGTAGGGCGCGATGTGCCCGGTGCGGCGCGGCGAGGGAGTCAGCGCGGGATTGCCTCCGGGAGGCAAAGCCCGGGCCGGCGCTCCCAGGGAGTTGGAGAACCTCTCCTCGGAAACGGAACGAACCGGCACCGCCGGTACGTTGGCGGCATTCATCACCACGGTGGCATCCGCGCCGCCCGCCAGGGCGCGGTAATTGCGCAAATCCTCGATCAGCTCGCGGCAATTCTGGTAGCGCATGGCCGGCTCTTTGGCCAGGGCCTTGAGGATCACGGTATTGATGCCGGGATGGATGGAAGGGTCGATCTTGCAGGGAGCCACCGGCTCTTCGTTCACGATCTTATAGATAACAGAAGTAATGTTCTGCCCGGGGAAGGGCTTCTCCCGGGTCAGCATTTCGTAGAGCACCACGCCCAGCGAAAAAATATCCGAACGCCCGTCCACGGCCTTGCCTTTGACCTGCTCGGGGGACATATAGCTGGGAGTGCCCATGACATGCGAGGTCTGCTGCGCCGCGCCGAACTGCATGATTTTGGCGGTGCCGAAATCGGTGACCTTCACCGTATCGTCGGCGGTCATCATCAGGTTGGCCGGCTTGATGTCCCGGTGCACCACATTGCGCTCGTGGGCGAATTGCAGCGCCGCACAGGTCTGCTCCATGATGCGCAGCACGCGCGGCAGGGGAAACTGCTGCTGCGCCTCGATCAGCCCCAGCAGGCTCTTTCCCTCCACCATTTCCATGGTGATATAGAAGAGCCCTTCTTCTTCTCCCGCGTCGTAAATGACCACAATGTTGGGGTGGGTCAGCAGGCCGGCGGCGCGCGCTTCCGTCTGAAATCGCTGCAACAGCTCCGGCCGGGACAATCCCGATCCTTCTTCGGACAGGCGCACGGTCTTCACCGCTACGATTCTGCCAATGACCGGGTCCTTGGCCTTGTAAACCACACCCATGGCGCCGCGGCCCAGTTCCCCGATGATTTCGTACCTGCCGGCTTTGACCAGAATAGACATTCGCCTGACGCGGAGAAGGCGCCCCCTCTCCCTGTTTCACGCTCCTGATTTTCCTGCGGGCAGCCCGGCTACAAAACCGAGGCGCAAAAAACACACTGATCCCCGCCCAAGAACTCTACTGTAGAACTTACCCAGCATGGGAGGAACGGTCAACGACGGGGAAGTACTAGTGTTTCGGACTCGCCACGTAGCTCGCGCGGGACAGGGATGCGCCGCGCACGGCTTACTCGCCCCAAGAGCCGTGCAACTCTTCTTCGGCTGGCACCTTCCCGGCGAACGACCGGTAGACGAACGTGAAGTATCCCGCCGCCAGGATCATCCCGATGACCCACCAGACGAGACCGATCTTCAGACCATAGGCGCCCGCTTTGGCGCTGGTGACCGTCAGCGAAAATACCGAATTCCGCGCCGGCAGCACCATCGGATAGACACCAAACACAACGCTGGTCAGCATCCCCGTCAGATACAGGCAGGAAGAAAAAAACGCCCTGCGTTCATTCTTTTTCAGCAAGTTCCAGCCCACCCCGGCCAAACCCGCCACAGCCAGCAGCGGCAGGAGATACCCCCACGGCCAGGTTCGGAAATTCCGGGACACCTGCGGCTGCACGAACAGCGTCACGCCCGTCACTATCGCGGTCAGCGCCATCACCGCCCACCACGCCTGGCCCACGACCCGCCCCGCGCGCTGGTTCACCGCGCCCGCCGTTTTCCACTGCACCCACAGCCCGCCGTGCATCACCAGTGCGGCCAGCGAAAGCAATCCGACCGGGATCGTGTACCAGTCCAGAATCCCCGTCTCCTGGCCCAGCCCGAAATTCGTCCACAGCGGATCGAAGAAGTATCCGCTCGCATCCAGCGGCACGCCGCGCACGACGTTGCCCAGCGCCGCGCCGTAGAAAACGGCCAGGAGCAGGCTCGAGGCGCAGAACAGGAAATCCCACAGCGGAGCCCATACGGCGCTTCGAACATGGTTGCGGAATTCGATGGCGCTCCCGCGTAAAATCAGCAGCCACAGCACGATCATCAACGGCAGGTAGAATCCGCTGAAGCCCGAGGCGTACAGCGCGGGAAAAGCGAAGTACAGCACGCCGCCCGCGGCCAGCAGCCACACTTCGTTGCCGTCCCACACCGGCCCGATGCTTGCGAGCACCTGCCGCCGTTCGGCGTCCGTCTTGGCCACCAGCAGGTGAATCGCTCCCGCTCCCAAATCGAACCCGTCAAGCAGTACATACATCGCCAGCATGATCGCCACGAGGCAGAACCAGATGGTCTCCATTGCGGCTCCTCCTCATTCCGCTGCAGCCGGTTCCGGCCCGCGTTCGATCTCGCGGTAGACCAGAAACAGCCAAAGAATCGTCAGCACCGCGTACATCCCCATGAATCCCAGCAGCGTGAACCAGGCATTCCCCGCGTCCACGCGCGGTGAGATTCCCTTCGCCGTTTGCATCACTCCATAAATCAGCCAGGGCTGCCGGCCCAACTCCGCCGTCATCCAGCCGGCGGTATTGGCGATATAGGGCAGCGGGACGCAGAGCATCACCGCCCAGAGCATGGCGCGGGACGTATACAGCGTGCCGCGCCAGAGCAGCCAGGCGGCCAGCCCCATCACCACAACGAAAATGGTTCCCAGCCCGGCCATGACGTGATAGCTGTAATACAGCAGCGAAATCCTGTCCGGCCAATTCTCCTCCGGAAAACTGTCCAGCCCCTTCACGTTTGCATTCCAGGCGCGATAGGTGAGAAAGCTCAGCGCTTTCGGCACGGTCAGCGGGTTGTCCAGGCGGCGCTTCTGCACGTCCGGCTGGCCGAGGATGGTAAGCGGCGCACCCTGCTCGGAGACGAACAGCCCCTCCATGGCGGCCAGTGTCGGCGGCTGGTGCTCGGCGATCATTCTTCCCTGCAGGTCCCCCGTCGGGAAAATCTGGAGCATCGCGGCAATCACCCCGGCGATCACGCCCGTTTTCAAAAAAGTTCGCGCGTACGCCTCATGCCGGCTGGTCAGCAGATACAACGCGCCGACCCCGGCCATCACGAAACACGCGGTCTGCACCGCGCCCATCATGTTGTGCGCGTATTGCCACAGCGCCCACTTGTTCAGCAGCAGTTCCCAGAAGCTCGCCAGTTGCATCTGGCCGCCGGGCCCCAGCGTGTACCCGACCGGGTGCTGCATCCAGGCGTCGGTGGCCACGATCAGATAGCCCGATAACCACGATCCCAGCCACACCAGAAAGGCCGCCCACCAGTGCCCCACTCGCCCCAGTCTTTTCTCGCCGAACAGAAACAGCCCCAGAAAACTCGATTCCAGGAAAAAAGAAAACACGCCTTCCATCGCCAGCGTCTGTCCGATAACGCCCCCCGCCACCTTCGAGAATTCCGCCCAGTTCGTGCCGAACTGAAATTCCATGGGAATCCCCGTCACCACGCCCAGGGCAAAATTGATGCCGAATATCCGCGCCCAGAATCGGGCCGCGCGGTTGTAGTGCTCATCGCCGGTACGCAGCGCCTGCGTCTTCAGATAAACCAGAAGCAGCGCCAGCCCCATGGTCAATTGCGGAAAGATGTAGTGGAAAGTGACCGTGAACGCGAAGTGTAGCCGGTGCACCCCGAGGGCTTCTTCCATGGCCCCTCCTCTCGCTGTGCGGCGATTCCCTGCAGGTCTTCGAATGCGGCGAGCAGCCCAAGCGGACGTTTCAGGCTGATTCTCCCACTTTCACCGCGCGCGTCAAGACATTTCGCGCAAACTCCCGTGCGCCGGCTTCCCGTGGCATTCCGCCGTCTTCAAAACGCCCGCGGCCCCTCCCGCCGCTCACTTCAGCGTGGCGATCACCTGCGCGCCCGCGTAGGGATCCGCCTGCTTGCCCGCGCCCGCGGAAGCGGCGCGCAGGCGCATTTCCAGCTTGAGGGTGTGTTTCTTTTTGGCCTTAAATTCCGTACTGACGATGTTCGATGACTCGCGCTTATCCCCCGCTCCGCTGAACACCTGAAATTCCCAGACCCCTGGAGGCACGAAGAAGCCTTCGTACACCGGCAGGGACTTCCCTGCTCCCCGGTGGAAATACACTTTTCCGTTCATCTCCACGGTGAAGTCCAGATCCGCGGGAAAGTGTTCGGCTTCGATGCGCAAGCGGGCGTTCTGCGAAGGGTCCAGCGCGCGCGGATTGAAATCCACCGGCGGCTCCGAGGCGCGCGGCGCAGCAGCCTCCTTTTTCGCGCCCGCGCCGCCGGCGGACTTCTTCGGTCTGGGCTTGCCTTGCGCCGCGGATGCCGGCGGCTCCGCCGCACGCCTCGCCGCTGCGGTGCTGGGCGCCACCGCAACCGCTGCCGGGGCCAGGCCCGCCGGTGAAGCAGTCCCCGCCGGGCTCCTGCCGCGCAGCGCCAGCCAGCCGCCCAGCAGCGCCACCGCCGCCAATCCAGCTCCGCCCACGAGGATCACGTCGCGTTTTTTCCAAAACGCCGGCGCTTTCGCCGCCGGAGCGGCAGATTCGTTCATCTGCCGCAGCGGAGCCACGGCCTTCAGGGTGGTCTTGTCGGAAAGCGGCTCCGCGGCCGGACGCGATCGCGAAGCCAGCAGCGGATCGGAATCCAAGGTCACATCCGACGCCGAGCCCGCCGAGACGGCCGCCACGTATGGTGCGCTCTGCAAGTCCCCGTCATCGAGCTGCGGGCGCAGGGCCAGCAGATCGCGGGCGATCTCCGTGCCGGTCTGGTAGCGCGCGGCGGGATCCTTGGCCAGGCAGCGCATGATGATTTGGTCCAGAGCCGCGGGAATCGCCGGATTGAGCTTGCCCGGGGGAACGGGCTCGGTATGCACCACCTTATAGGAAACCGCGGTCATGGACTCGCCGGGAAAAGCCTGCTCGCCGCTGGTCAGCCAGTACAGGATGACCCCCAGCGAAAAAAGGTCGGAGCGCCCGTCAATGCGCGAGCCGGTAAACTGCTCCGGGGGCATGAAGGCGGGAGTGCCCAGCATCTGTCCGGTGGTAGTGATCTGCGCGGCGCCAAATTTGGCCACGCCGAAATCCATGATCTTGGGCCGCTCGACTCCGTAGGCCTCGAGCGAGGTAATCAGGATATTCGCGGGCTTGATGTCCCGGTGAACGACCCCGTTCTGGTGCGCATAGGCCAGGGCTTCGGCGAGCTGCTGGCCGATATCGGCCACGCGCCGCAGGGAAAACCGCTGCGCCACCCTGGCCATGTCCGCCAGCGTCTGCCCGCTGATGTACTCCATCACCAGGTAGGGAGAATCGTCCTGCTCGCCGACGTCAAACACGGAAACGATGCCCGGATGGGTCAGCTTGCCCACCGCGCGCACCTCGCGGTAAAAACGCTCGCGGTATTCCGCGCCCTGCGGCCCGTTCAGGGCCACCGCGCGGATGGTCTTGACCGCCACGATGCGGTCCATGGCCGGGTCCTTGGCGCGATACACCGTGCCCATGGCGCCCTGCCCGAGTTCCTCGAGGATCTCGTAGCGGCCGATTTTCTCCGGCATGCCCATTGCTCGGCGCTACTTTAGCATACCGCGGCGGCTGTGGATTTCCCTGCCGCGTAAGTGCTACGCCCGCTCCAAGGCAGACAGCGTCAGCGCGCCCTGCAACACGCCGCCGTATACAGCAGCGATCAGCGCGTAAATGGCGATCTCACGCCGGAGTCCGGGTTTCATGGATTCAACCCCTTTCGCTCAGCGCAGCTGAGCGCCCTGCACATGCCTTGCAGACACCACATGGAAAACACACAGCGGAATTCCCCCTCGCCCGATGACACCCTCTCAAGGACGTTGCGGACTGCAACTCCCTGATTCGCCCCGCGCAACCACCCCAGGAATGATAGCCGCGAGAGATAGGCAGGAAAAGAATCTATGCGGGGCCCGGCAAGTATTTTTTCTCTATTCTGCATTCGCAACTCCCGCATTCTTTTTCTTCCGCCCTGACCAGTTCTCCCCCTCGCCCGTCCCGGCGGCCACAACCATACCCTTTACTTTCAGGAAAACTCCTCCCCGATTTTTCCACACCGCCGGGCCTTTCCATTCCATACTTTCCCCTATTCCGTCAGGCCCGCTCCGGCTGCACGCCTCGGCTTAGTGTGCGGCTGTGCGCGGTCCCCTGCCGCCAAAGGAGCCTCGATGAAACGATTGCTTGCCGTATTTCTCTGCATCCTGTTGCTGGGCGCAGTCATGCCCGCGCGCGCCGATTTCCACTACTCCGAAACCTCCAAGATGACCGGAGGAACCCTCATGGCCATGATGAAAGTCCTGGGGCCATTCGGCGGAAAATCCTCCCACTTGTCCAAGCCCATTACCACCGAAATCTCTCTCAAGGGCAATAAGCTCCGCCGGGAATCTTCCGACGGCAGGATTCACATCACCGACCTTGACGGCCGCCGCTTCATCGAAATCGACGCCAAGAAAAAAACCTATTCCGAGATGACCTTCGAGCAAATGAAAGCGGCCATGAAGAAGGCTCAGGAAGACGCCAAGAAAAAAATGGAAGAGAACCCCAAGCACGCCAATGCCAAGATGAACGTCAAGGTCAGCGTCACCGCCGGCGAAGGCACCCGCGAAATCCTCGGCAAGACCACCCATGAGGTCAAGGCCCGCATCGAGATGGAAGCCGCAGCGACCGACAATCCCGAAGCCGCCCGGCGCTCCACCCAGGGCGGCTCCATGGTCACCACCTCCGATGCCTGGGTGGCCCCAGGAATCCCCGGCCATGACGAACTGCTCCGCTTCTACCAGCGCATGGCCAAGGAGATCGACTGGGTTCCCCCTTCCAGCATTCAGATCGATCCGCAGGTCTCCAAGAGCATGGCCGAACTCCAGAAAAATCAGGGCGCCTTCAAAGGCATGCCGCTGCTCTCTTACGTGAGCATGGGCATGGAGGGCGCGGCCGGCGCTCCTGCCGCCAGCACCCCGGAGCCAAAACATTCCGCCTCCTCCCGTGAGAGCGTTCCCACCACGCCGGGCGGCGCCGCCATCAAGGGTCTCGGCGGCCTCTTCGGCAAGCACAAGCAGAAAGAAAAGGAAAAAGAAGAGGCGGAAGCCCAGGACAGCAAGAATCCTCCGCCCCCTTCGAACCCCCATGCCCTGATGGAGCTGACCGTGGAAGTCACCTCCTTCTCCTCCGACTCGCTCCCCGCCAGCCTCTTCACCATCCCGGCAGGCTATACGCGCGTCGAAGCGCCGGCAGACGCCATCACCGGCGCTCCCAGCCATAAACACTAAAAAGCCTCGCCAGACAAACCTCCGGCTTCGCCGGAAATAGAAAAAGGGCCGCTGCGAAACCAGCGGCCCTTTTCCATTCTCCCGAACTCTCTACGCCAATAAAAAAGGGCGGACACGGGGTCCGCCCTGCTCATCCGATACGATGTCTTCTCTTTGACTCGATACGATCTGCCAGAATCCGCCCGTACCCCAAGGGCAAGCCCCCGGGATAAAGCAAGCCGAGCCTGCCGAAGGCGCGTGAGAGCCTTGGGCAGCCCTCCCCAACGAGCAAGCTCGCCGGGGAAGTGGACAACCAGTGTCCCGCACACCAGCGCGGGAGTGATTGTCTTTTCTTTAGAAAGGAGGTGATCCAGCCGCAGGTTCTCCTACGGCTACCTTGTTACGACTTCACCCCAATCATGGGTCATACCTTGGGCGCCTGCCTCCTTGCGGTTAGCGTGGCGACTTCTAGTACAACTCACTTTCGTGATGTGACGGGCGGTGTGTACAAGGCCCGGGAACGTATTCACGGCGTCGATCTGATACGCCATTACTAGCGATTCCAGCTTCATGCAGTCGAGTTGCAGACTGCA
>JBGQNE010000015.1:0-72419 GCA_041500985.1 Terriglobia bacterium
CTTGAGCAGCCCGTTCTCCCCGACGATGTCCTCCGGCTTCTTATAGTTGCTCAGTAGTTCGTCGATCAGCTTCGTGTTGATAGCCATGGTCCCTCATCCTCCTCTTCCCATAGCCGTTTACACAGTTCTTTTTACACCCTCTCTTCTCAATGCGCTCAAACTCCGTCTGCAACCCGGTCAGGTTACGTGCAGTTATGATTTCTTCCAACTTTCGGCCAGCAACACCTGCACTGCTCCTCATGATCTGGCCGCCCTTCAAGTATTCAAGACCGTGCTCACGTAAGACCTTTATGAGCTTATCCCTTTCGGTGGTCAGATCAGCTTCGAAGGCGTACCCCGCGCTGTTGACTTCCATAAACTCGGTTATCACCTTGCCCAGTACGCTCAGGGGGTCAGCGTTCTGGTTGTTGGCCAGACGAAGCCAAGCGCGCGTCTTGTCCACTTTGTTCCCTTGGGGTGGCTCGCCAACAATCCCAGCAAAACGCATGAAATCATTAATCCTAACGTGCGTGTAGTGCGTGGCGAGTAGGTCTGAAACTACGGCTATGACCGGCACTGGAATGTCTCTGCTCACGGTTCACCTTCCATGAATCAAACATAGCCACATTTTCGGATAAAAGGGAAATCTCTCCTTCTTCCGCTTATGTAGCGCCGGGCTTCAGCCCGGCACCTTGCCCTTTTGCATCAATGTCAATCCTAGGCGGGTTGCAACCCCTGACAAACAAACTACCACCTGGGTGCTGGACCCTTTGCCTTGTAAGGGTCCGGGTTTAGACCCACCCACACCCAACCGCCAGCCACATCGCAAATCCCGCCCCCGGCAGTCCGACACCCGACACCCCCAACCAGCCGCGAATCCCTTCTTCCACCCCCACCCTATCCGCCCCCAAATCAATCACTTCCAAACATATCCTTGACATAAATTAACTTATAGAGTAACATACTTTATGACTCCCGCCCCTCACCCCCGCCAACTCCCTTCCCCACATCGCTACACCCTCACCTCCCCACCTCCTCCCATAACTCCTTTATTTGCCACTCTTACAAGCACCCCGCATGAGTATCAAAACAAACCACTTCAACCCCCTGTATTTGCCACTCTTACACAAACGTGCGCTGTAACCCCCTTTATTTGCCACTCTTACGAAAATGGCGGGGGTGTACCCCTTTTCTTCCCAAAATGGAACGCGCCTTCTCCCGGAATTCATCCCCCGCCCAAACTTCTGCCGCCAAGTTCACAGACTTCTCCGGTCTTACTTTCAACTTTCAACTGTCAACTTTTAACTTCTTCATTATCTGCAACTCCTTTGCCTTCCCCACCCAACCTCTCTATAATTCCCCCGTACCACCCACAGGAGGCCCCCGTGCCCGTCGGAACCGCATTCCACGAAAGAACCCTCGCCCTCTGCGAAAGCCTCAACTACCGCGAATGGTCCGGCTATTACACCGTCAGCGTCTACGAGATGCACCACGAGCACGAATACAACGCCATCCGCAACTCTTCCGCGCTGATCGACATCTCCCCGCTCTTCAAATACCGCGTCACCGGCCGCGACGCCACCCGCTTCGTCAACCGCGTCATCACCCGCGACATCCGCAAAGTCGCCGTCGGCCAGGTCATCTATTGCTGCTGGTGCGATCCCGAAGGCAAAGTCATTGACGACGGCACCATCACCCGCATCGCCGAAAACGAATATCGCTGGACCGCCGCCGACCCCAGCCTCCGCTGGCTCCGCCAGAACGCCCTCGGCCTGGACGTCGCCATCGAAGACGTCTCCGAAACCGTCGCCTCCCTCGCCCTCCAGGGACCAACCTCCGGCCGCCTCCTCATGGCCGCCGCCGAAGCCGATATCGCCAACCTCAAATATTTCCGCATGACCCAGGGAAAAATCGCCGGCGTCCCCGTGGACATCTCCCGCACCGGCTACACCGGCGACCTCGGCTTCGAGATCTGGATGCCCTGGCGCGACGCCGTAAAAGTCTGGGACGAACTCGTCGCCAAAGGCAAAGCCTTCGACATTCACCCCGCCGGCATGCTCGCTCTCGATATCGCCCGCATCGAAGCCGGCCTCATCATGATCGAAGTGGACTACACCTCCAGCAAGAAAGCCCTCATCGACTCGCAGAAATTCGCGCCCGCGGAACTCGGCTTCGCCAAAATGGTGGATTTGAAAAAAGAAAACTTCGTCGGCCGCGAAGCTCTGCTCCGCGAGGAAGTCACCGGAGCGCCCCGCGCGCTCGTCGGACTGGAAATCGATTGGACCGACGTGGAAGAACGCTACGAAAAACTGGGCCTGGCCCCGCAAGTGCCCTCAACCGCCTCGCGCACTCCCGTTCCCGTCTACCGCAACGGCAAGCAGGCCGGCAAAGCCACTTCCACAACGTGGTCGCCCACGCTCAAGAAAATGATCGCCCTCGCCAGCGTGGATCACGCCCACTCCAACCCCGGCACTATCCTGGAAATGGAACTCACCGTCGAAGCCGTCCGCCACACCGTCTCCGCCAAAATCGTTCCGCTTCCCTTCTTCAATCCCAAGAGGAAAACGGCGGTGCCGATTGTCTAGCCGCGTCCAGCTACGGCGCGAGGCGGTTGTATTTTTTCAGCACCGCGCGCAACTTCTCATGCGGCAGCGCAATCACGCGATGATTCTCAATCCCCGTCATCGTCTCTGCCGCGACCATGGCATTGACGACGGACTCCTCCACGGCCTCGACCGTGGCCTGGAAGACCGGGTCCATGCGGTCGTTCGGCAGCATGGTCAGCGTAGCCAGACCCTCGGACTTCACCGCGCCGGGATTGGCCGTCGAAAAGGCGATGAAAATATCGCCGGAACCGTTGCCGGAAATGCTTCCGTTGCGGCCCAGCCCCAGCGAAACGCGCCGCGCCAGCCGCTTCAATTGATGCGAAAGCAGCGGCGCATCCGTGGCCACGACCACGATGATCGAGCCGCGATCCAGTTCGTCGAAGTGCCCGGAAGCGTAAGCGGGATCTTCCGGAATCTCCCTTCCGACCGGCACGCCGGCAATGCGCAAATTCGGCCGCACGCCGTAGTTGCACTGCACCAGCACGCCGACGGTGTAGCCCCCGTCCTTCGCGGAAAGTTTTCGCGATGAAGTGCCGATGCCGCCCTTGAACTCGTTGCACACCATGCCCGTGCCTCCGCCGACGTTTCCTTCGGCGACCGGGCCGGATTTGGCGGAATCAATGGCGTGGAACGCGTCCTCGGGCTTTACGTGGAAACCGTTGATGTCGTTGAGCCAGCCGTCCCAGGTTTCGGCGACCACGGGAAGCGACCACCAGTAACCGGTGGGGTCGGGCTGGCCGTGAGCGACGCGCCACTGAATCACGGCGTCGCGCACCACTCCAACACTGTGCGTGTTGGTAATCATCACGGGACCTTCCAGAAATCCGGACTCCTCGACCCAGGCGGTCCCGGTCATTTCCCCGTTGCCATTCTGCGAAAACCATCCGGCAAACACCGGACTCATCATGGAATCCTTGCCGCGCGGCAGCACCGCCGTCACGCCGGTCCGCACCGGCCCTTTGCCTACCTGCAGCTTCCCTTCCCCGGAAATCAGGGTGGTATGGCCGACGGTGACGCCGGCGACGTCGGTGATGGCATTGAGGGGGCCGGGGGTACCGTCAAAGGGAACGCCCAGATCTCGCGCGCGCGGTTTAGGGGGGGAGTCCTGCGCGGCGGCGGCGAGCGGCAGCAGCGCGGTGAAAATAAATGCGAGGGTGCGGTAGTTACGGTTTATCTTTTGGTTTTTCATTTTGATTTTCATTGTCTTTCGAAACATGGGGAGTGAGCGCCTCCATGGAATCGAGTTCGCCGGAAATAGGTTTCAGGAGATCGATATTTTTCTGAACGGCTTTTTCGAGGAGATTGGCTTGTTCCTGGGCGGTTTTCCAGTCGGATTTTTCGGCGGCTTCGGTGAGGCCGGGGAGTTCGAGATGGGCGTAGGTGAAACGGGCTGCGTAGAGGAGATGTTTGAACCAGGGGCGGCCGGGAATGCCGGGTTCGTGGAGCCAGTTGGTTTCGAAAGCGAGGAAGCGTTCGTTGATTTCGGGGACGATTTCGGAGTCGAGCGAGCCGTCGGCGAGGGATTTGATGAGGGCGGAATCGACGGAGGAGCCGACGCGGTCGAGTTCGGCGAGGCGTTCGCGCAATGGTTTTAGGTCGATTTTTTCGCCGAGGCGGACGCGCTGGTCGAGTTCATCGAGGAACTGGCGGACGGTGCGGGCATGGAAGCCGAAATCGAAGGGGAGAATATCGGCGTTGGCCAGGCGCAGGGCGAGCAGGCCCCAGATGCGGGTGAGAGCAATGTGATATTGATAGCCGGGATCGCCGATGCGCTCCATCCAGAAGTGGTCATCGTACTGCGAATGGTAGACGCCATAATCGCCGGAGAAGGCGAGGCCGGCAACGGGACGGCCGAGGAAATTGAGGAAGACGGTGTGGTCGGAGCCGCTGCCGATGCGCGTGTCCACGAGTTCGGAGTCGGCGGGAAGCGCCGGAGATTTTTTGTCGCGCATTTCCGTGGAGCGCCAGGAGTCATAGAGGGAGCGGCCGGAGGGCATGCGCACATCGCGGGTGGCCGCGACGATCATGGGAGCGAGGGAGCCGATGGCATCGGCGTTGAAAGAGAGGCCGAGTTCGCCGGCGGTGGTGGCCGCGCCGGAAACGGATTCGTCAACGTTGATATAGGCGACGAGATTTTTGCGCAATTGTGGGGCGAACTGTTCGCCCCATTCGGTGGAGCCGGTGAGGCCGTATTCTTCGCCATCCCAACTGCAGAAGACGATGGTGCGGCGGGGGCGCTGGCCGCGCTTTTTGAGTTCGCCGAGGGAGCGGGAGAGTTCCATCATGGAGGCGGTGCCGCTGGAAGGGTCCACGCCGCCGAAAACCCAGGCGTCGCGGTGATTGCCGACGACGACCCACTCGTCGGGAAGATCGCTGCCGGTGATGCGGCCTTCAACGACGGTGTAGGGCTGAACGCTGGTGTCCATATCCACTTTGACGTGCGCTTTGACCGCGCCGGTGAGGCGGTACTTGATGGGAAGAGCGCCCTGCCATTCGGGGGGAGCTTCCGGGCCGTCCATATTTTCGAGAAGGGGTTTGGCATCGCGCCAGGAGAGCGGAAGGGCCACGATTTTGGGGAGGGACTTCGCTTCGGCGGGCTTGATGCGTTTGGCGCCGGGGACGGAAGGCCAGCCGGGAGTGAGGGGGTCGCCGGGAACGATGAAGTCGTAGGTGATGGCGCCGCGCTGGATATGGCTTTCGGGGCCCCAGGGGCCGTCGGGAAAGACTTTGCCTTTTGTAAAACCGTCTTCGGCGGGATCGGAATAGATGAGCAGAGCGGCGGCGCCTTCGCGTTCGGCGGTGAGGGCTTTGAAGCCGCGATAGCTGTAGGGATTCGAATAGCGCACGATGACGATTTTGCCTTTGACGCTGATGCCGTTTTTGCGGAGGAGGTCGTAGTCCTCGGGATTGCCGCTGTGGGCGTAAACGACTTCGGCGGTGGTCTCGCCGGAGGCGGAAAAGCCGAAGTAGGAGCTGGAGACGGCGGAGTTGCGGGTGTCGCGATCAGCGTCGTAGGCATCTTCGCGGAGACTGGCTTTGAAGCTGATGGGGGCGGTCATTTCCAGAGAGACGGAGCGGGGGCGGGAGTGGAGCACGTCGTAGCGGCGGAGGACGACGTCATCGAGGCCCTGCTTGCGCCATTCGCCGGCGATGTAGGAGGCGAGATAGTTGTTGCGCTCGGAGGCGGCGGGGTGGGGTTCGAGGGTGAGTTCACGATGCCATTCGCGGGTTTTTTCCGGAGAAGGGATGGCCTGGAAATCGGTTTCGAATTTGCGCTCGGCGGCGGTGTGCTCGGCGGTGAAGCCGAGGATGGGAGCGGAGGCGGAAGATTCTGTTGAAGCAGCGGGGGCGGCAGGAGATTTTTCCTGTCCGCCGAGGAAAGAGTAGCGCCCGGCGAGTAAGACTGCTACCGCGCAGGAGGCGAGAAGAATCATGGTGCGAGTGGGTTTAGCAAACGAGCGCGGAAGGGGCTGGGACACGGACATTCACCTCTCAGGTTGAAAAGACTTTATCGAGTGCGGCGGAAATTGTTTTGGCGATGATGCCGGCTTCGTCCTCGGAAAGGATGAAGGGAGGGGCGAGGAGGAGATGGTCGCCGCGAACACCGTCTACCGTTCCCTGCGAGGGGTAGGTGAGGACGCCGGCGTCCATGGCGGCGCGACGGATTTTTTCGGCGATGGATTGGGAAGGCTCGAAGGGAGCGTTGGAGGATTTATCGCGGACAAATTCGATGCCCAGGAGGAGACCGAGGCCGCGGATTTCGGCGACGTGGGGGTGAGCGGCGAGCGGGGCGAGAGCAGAGCGAAGAGCGGCAGCGGCGGGGGCCACACGTTCGAAAAGATGATGGGCTTCGAGGTAATCGAGCACGGCATTGCCAGCGGCGGCGGCGACAGGGTGGGCCTGATAGGTGAAACCGTGGGCGAAAGCGCCGGAGCCGGAGGAGAAGGCGTCCACGACGCGCGGGCCGACGAGGATGGCGCCGAGGGGGGCGTAACCGCCGCCGATGCCCTTGCCGACGGTGATGAGGTCGGGCTCGATATTCCAGTGGTCCACGGCAAAGTTTTTTCCGGTGCGGCCGAGGCCGGTCATGACTTCGTCGGCGATGAGGAGGAGGCCGCGGGTGCGGCAGATTTCGGCGATGCGTTCGGCGTAGCCTTCGGGAGGAGAGGCGGCGCCGAGAGTGGCGCCGACGACGGGTTCGAAGATGAAGGCGGCGGCGTCCCGTGCGTCGTTCTCGCGGAGATGGGTTTCGAGGTCGTCGGCGCAGGCGAGTTTGCAGCCGGGATAGCGCATGTCGAAGGGGCAGCGGGAACAGAAGCAGGGAGCGATATGGCCCCATTCGGGGAGGAGCGGAAGATAAGGGACGCGGCGGGCGACGTTGCCGGAAAGAGACATGGCGCCGAGGGTGCTGCCGTGATAGCTCTGGCGGCGGGAGAGGATGCGGAAGCGGGCGGCACTGCCGCGTTCGAGATGAAACTGGCGGGCGAGCTTGATGGCCGTTTCGTTGGCTTCGGAGCCGCCGGAGACAAGATAGACGCGGCCGCCTTTGCGGAAGGAGGGTGGGGCGAGAGCGAGGAGGCGGGCGGCGAGGCGCTCGGCGACTTCGGTGTGAAACTGGGAGGTGTGGGCGAAGGCGATGCGGGAGGACTGCTCGGCCATGGCGCGGCCGATTTCGGGGACGCCGTGGCCGATATTGACGACGGCGGCTTGGCCGGCGGCGTCGAGATATTTTTTGCCGGAGGCGTCGTGGATCCAGCAGCCTTCGCCGCGGACGGCGACGGGGTAGTCTTTTTTGAAGTTGCGGGGGAAGAGGGCGGAGTGGGTGGTCATGGGCGGTCAGCAGCCAAAGCACGATTGTAGCAGAATCACACAGATCACAGAGGGAGCATGCTTTAACCGAGAACTTCGGGGACAAAGGGGTCTGGGAAGCCTTTCGGCTCTTGAGCGCGCAGATTAACAGCAAGAGCCCGCAGCGCCTCCGAAGCTTTATAGATTCTTCCTCTACGCTCTCCTTCGGGAATCAAGAGCTCTTTATCCACCAAGGCCTTGAGGTCACGGGTCGCAGCGATCTTACTGACGTCAGCCATGTGCCTGTAATTCGAGCTTCTGACTCGCATCCCCATCGCAGCATCCGATAGAGCAAAAATGGCACGGTCGGGAAGACCTGCATCGGCAACCTGTTTTTCCAGCGCATCCCATAACTTGGAGATCAGCCGGGCGCGACGCAAGGCAGTGGAAGCCTGCCTGAAATGCGCAGTCAGACTAAAACGAATCCATGTACGGGTATCGTTCCGTGGGTTCCAGGATCCCTGGCCTACTTCCGAGAGAACGGCGTAATAGTCTTGAGTATTTCGTCCTAGATGCTCTTCGATGGAACAAAAGGTAGGGTCAACGATTCCGTGGCCGGCAAGGACTAGAGTTTGCAGGCACCTGGCCATTCTTCCATTTCCATCGGAAAACGGGTGGATCATCGCCAGGTTCAAATGCGCCATAGCGGCTTTAATCAGCAGATGATCTTTATCAATGGGCCCGTTTATATAAGCCACCAGTTCGGCCATCAGCTTGGGCACCATTTCGGCAGGCGGACCTTCATAGACTCTTTCATTTTTCAATTCATCGCGCACATATATTGGACCGGGCCGCCAATTTCCTGGATTTTTTGTCAGGTCATACTTTTGAATCATGAAGTGAAGGCCCCTGATAAAACCTTCGCTGCATTGGAAATTGGGGTCCTTGGCCAATTGCAATACGTAGGTGAGCGCATCCCGATAGCCCACGATCGCCTGCCAAGTCTCCGTTTCCGCATCCAGCGGTTCCTCTCCTTCAGCGGCTGCGATGGCGTCTTCTTCAGTTACCCGAAATCCTTCTATGCTATTGGATCCGCGGATGGCGCGAGCAAAGGCATTACGCCGTAAAACGCCATTCCATCTGGAAGGCGATGATAATGCATACTTTAATGATTTATATATTTCCGCTATTGACGCAATGACACGCAGTTCTTCGGAATCCAGTTTTGCGGACTTGAATAGCGAAGTTTGAGTCATATGATATAACTAACGTACTTCATGATAGATACTAATGGACTTTCAGTCGTATGTCAATGAACTATTTGTCTTTGCATAGTACTAGTGTGGTAGGCTGGCAGCGATTTGGGGACTAGAGCAGGAGGCCGGCCCCTGCATAAGCACCCCCATAAGCAAGAAAATACGGGAGAAGAACGTGGGCGAAGGGCGGGCGGGGTTGGTGCGGACGATTGGGCGGGGGAGCCTGACGGCGCTGATGGTGAATTCGATCATCGGGGCGGGGATCTTCGGGCTGCCGTCGCTGCTGGCGGGGCGATTAGGCGGGTACAGCCCGCTGGCGAGCATGGCGGCGGGGGCGGCGACGGTGCTGATTGCGGGGTGCATCGCGGAGGTTTCTTCGCGGTATGAGGAGACGGGCGGGGTGTATCTGTATGCGCGGGACGCGTTCGGGAGGTTCGCGGGGCTGGCGATTGCGTGGCTGACGTGGGTGACGAGGATTGCGGCGCCGGCAGCGGCGGCGAATCTGTTCGTGATTTATGCGGCGCAGTTTTTTCCGGCGCTGGGAACGAAATGGGGAAGGCTGGCGGTGCTGGCGGTGTTGATCGGGCAGCTGGCGGTGGTGAATCACCTGGGGGTGAAGCAGGGGAGCCGGGTGAGCAACGTGTTCACGCTGGTGAAGACGGGATTTCTGGTGTTTTTTGTGGTGGCGGGGATCGCGGCGCTGCTGAGCAAGCCGGGGATGCGCGTGGCGCTAGCGTATCCGGCGGTGAAGGCGAGCGACTGGATGGACAGTATTCTGCTGATGATTTATGCGTATGGAGGATTCGAGGGGGCTCTGTTCGTGGGAGGAGAGTCGCGCGATCCGCGGAGGGACACGCCGGTGGCGCTGCTGACGGCGCTGGCGGTGGTGGCGGTGATTTATACGGGGGTGCAATACGTGGTGATCCTGACGCTGCCGGGAGCGGCGGAGTCGGCGCGCCCGCTGGGGGACGCGGCGCGGATTTTCCTGGGGCCGGGCGGGGCGATGGCCATGGGAGTGGCGGCGCTGGTTTCGACGTACGGCTATTTGAGCGCGAATCTGCTGCATGCACCGCGGATCACGTATGCGCTGGGACGGCAGGGGGATTTTCCAAAGTTTTTTGGGGCGGTGCATGCGAGGTTTCGAACGCCGTATGTTTCGATCTGGGTGTATGCGGCGGCGCTGTTTGCGTTTGCGGCGCTGGGAACATTCCGGTGGAACGCGGTGCTTTCGGCGGTGACGCGGCTGGGAATTTACGGAGCGATGGCGGTGGCGGTGGTGTGGCTGAGGAGGAGGGAGCCGGAGAGAGCGAGGTTCCGGCTGCCGTGGGTGTATCTGTTCGCGGGGGCGAGCGTGGCATTCACGGCGGGGATGATGCTGGGGATGAAGAGGGGGGAGTTTTTTGTGGTGGCGGGGACGATGGCAGTGGCGCTGGTGAATTGGGCGGTGGTGCGGGGGAGGAAGTAGTTGTCAGTTGTCAGTTGTCAGTAAGCAGTATTCAGTTGCAGAAATTAGTGGTTTGTTTTTGTTTTCGGTTGTAGGTTTTAGGCGGGTGCGTGGACGGGGGAAAAGCGGGCGGGAGTTTGGGGAAAAGGAGAGCGGAGATGAAGATGACGAAGAGGATCGTGGTGGCGGTACTTTTTGTGGTGGTGGCATTGGGGTTTGGGGTGGAGGCGCGGGCGCAGGCGCCGGCGAATACGGCTGGGGCACGGCATGCGATTGGGTTTGCGGATTTGATGCGGATGCAGAGGGTGGGCGAGGCGCGGATATCGCCGGACGGGAAGTGGGTGGCGTATACGGTGGCGGCTGCGGACGTGGAGGGCAACCGGTTCAACCGGAATATTTGGATCGTGCCGGCGGCGGGCGGGGCGGCGGCACAGTTGACGAGGAGCGGGAAGGATTCCTCGCCGGCGTGGTCGCCGGACGGAAAGACGATTGCGTTTATATCCGGGCGGGGAGGGAGCGCGCAGATTTATCTGCTGTCGATGGAGGGGGGAGAGGCGCGGCAACTGACGGACATTTCGACGGAGACGGACATGGTGAAGTGGTCGCCGGACGGAAAGACGATTGCGTTCACGTCGGCGGTCTATCCGGATTGCGTAAGCCGCTCAGCGGCTTCCCTCAATAATGACGACGCCTGCAACAGCGCGCGGAACGAGGCGCGGGAGAAGAGCAAGGTGAAGGCGCACGTGGCGGACGGGCTGCTGTACCGGCACTGGACGTATTGGAAGGACGGGAAGCGCGAGCATCTTTTTGTGACGGCGGCGGACGGGAGCGGAGAGGCGCGGGACATTACGGGGGGAGCGAATTATGACGTGCCGCCGGATGAGCGGAGCGGGCCGGGGGACATCGCGTTTTCGCCGGACAGCAAGGAGATTTGCTTTGTGGCGGTGACGGACAAGGTGGAAGCGACGAGTACGAACGGGGATTTGTTCACCGTGGCGGTGGCGGGAGGCGAAGCGAAGAGGATCACGACGAGCGCGGGGTTCGACGGCGAACCGGCATATTCGCCGGACGGACAATGGATCGCGTACCGGTCGCAGAAGACGCCGGGGTACGAGTCGGACTTGTGGCGGGTGATGCTGTATGACCGGAAGAATGGGACGCACACGCAATTGGCGGCGAAGTTTGACCGCAGCGCGGAGGAGCTGAACTGGTCGGCGGATTCGAAAACGATTTATTTTGCGGCGGAGAACGAGACGCTGAATCCGGTGTATGCGCTGGAGGCCAAGGCGGGGGCGGAGCCGAAGAAGATCGTGGGCGAAGGATTTAATTCGGGGCTGGAAGTGAGCAAGGACGGAAAGACGCTGGTGTTCATGCGGTCGAGCCTGACGGCGCCGGCGGAAGTTTTTTCCGCGGCAGCGAGCGACGGGAGCGGGGCGCGGCAACTGACGCAGCAGAACGCGGCAGTGCTGGCAACGCTGGAGATGAACGCGCCGGAGACGTTCTGGTTCGACGGGGCGGGGGGGACGAAGGTGCAGGCGATGCTGGTGCGGCCGCCGAATTTCGACGCGGCGAAGAAATATCCGATGCTGGTGCTGCTGCACGGCGGGCCGCAGACGATGTGGACGAATTCGTGGGGATACAGGTGGAATGCGCAGGTATTTTCGGCGCCGGGATACGCGACGCTGATGATCAACCGGCGGGGCTCGACGGGATACGGGCAGAAATTCACGGACGAGATCACGGGGGATTGGGGCGGGAAGGCGTACGAGGACGTGATGAAGGGAGTGGACGCGGCGCTGGGAAAATATGCGTTCCTGGACGGGACGAGGATGGCGGCGGCGGGCGGGTCGTACGGCGGGTACATGGCGGACTGGATCGCGACGCACACGGGGAGGTTCAAGGCGATTATTTCGCATGCGGGCGTGTACGACAAAGTGTCCATGTACGCGACGGAGGAGCTGTGGTTCGAGGAGCACGACATGCAGGGAACGCCGTGGGGAAATCCGGAGGGATACCGCAAGTGGGCGCCGGTGAGCTTTGCGGGGGATTTGGGGAAATACAAAACGCCGATGCTGGTGATTGCGGGGGAGATGGATTATCGCGTGCCGTATACGCAGAGCCTGGAACTGTTTTCCGCATTGCAGAGGCAGGGGGTGCCATCGCGGCTGATTGTTTTTCCGGATGAGGGGCATTGGATCATGAAGCCGCAGAACAGCCGGTTCTGGTATGGGGAGTTTCTGGGCTGGCTGGGACAATATTTGAAATAGCGAGAGACGAAGAAGAGAAGGGCGGGCGGGTGCGCGGATTGCGCGTGCCCGCCCGTTTTGCGTTTTACGAAGAAACTCCAAGCCGGAGAAGAGAGATGCATCGCTCATAAAAAGCATGAGCGATGGGGCAGCGGTTCCTCCACTCCGGGCCGATAACAAACATCGGCCCTCCGGCCGGAATGACAATCGTTTGGAATTTTGCAGAGGTCTTCCGTGAGGAGGTCAGTTGGAGGAGAAGAGGAAGGAGAGGCCGCGGCGGAGGAAGCGGAAGAGGTGGACGAGGAGGTAGATGCACAGGACGAGGAGAGCGGCGACGACGGCGGCGGTGAGAAGAGGATGGGTGGAGGCGAGCCAGGAGAGCCAGACGGCGAGAATGTCTTCGCCGAAGCTGAGGGCCCAGTTGGAGAAGGGTTCGGGGCTGGTATTGACGGCGGCGCGGGTGGTGGCTTTCGTGCCGTGGGCGGTGAGGGCGACGCTTCCGGCGAGAAGAGCGGCGGCCCAGTGCCAGTGAGGAGCGGCGGAGCCGAGAGCGCCGAAGGCGAGCAGAGCGGCGGCGGGAGGGCGGATGAAAGTGTGCACGGAATCCCAGAGGGAGTCGAGCCAGGGAATTTTGTCGGCGAAGAATTCGACAAGATAGAGAGCGACGGCAATGGCGAGAACGGCGGGATCAGAGAGGACACGCAGGGATGCGGGGAGGTGGATCACCCCAAAGCGCTGGAGGAGACCGAGGGTGGCGACGGTGGCGTAGAGATTGAGTCCGGAGGAGAAGCCGGAGCCGAGGACCAGGCCGAGAGTTTCGAGGGGATTCATGGAGGGATTGTACGGGAAACGGGTAGAAGGAGGAAGTATCACATTCTCACGCGATGCAACCATGGACGGTTGAGATCCTTCGCCCATCTCCGGTTTCGGGAGTCCGGTGGACTCCACCGGAGTCCTGACACCGGACCTCATCGGATGGGCTCAGGATGACAGCCGCTATTTTTTTCAGCCGGCTATGCAGATCCAGGGGCGTGCGCGGCGAAGAGGCGGCGTTTGACGAGTTCGACGAGGGCCAGGTAGGTGAGGGAGGCGAAGGCGAGGAAGGCGAAGAATTTTGCGGGGAGCGGGGTGAAGCCGAGGAGGTGGGCGAGGGGGGAGAACGGGAGGACGACGCCCACGAGGACGATGAAGAGAGTGGTGATGGTGAGGGGGAGGCTGGGGCGGCTGCGGAGGGGATTGCCCATGGTGCGAATGACGAAGAGGACGAGGGTCTGGGTGGCCAGGGATTCGACGAACCAGCCGGTGTGGAAGAGGGCTTCGCCGGCGTGGAAGACGGCAAGGAGAACGTAGAAGGTGAGGAAGTCGTAGAGGGAGCTGACGGGACCGATGAAGAGCATAAAGTTGCGGATGAGGCGGAGATCCCAGCGCTGCGGGGTGCGCAGTTGCTGGTCCTCGACGTTGTCGGTGGGAATGGTGACCTGGGCGAGGTCGTAGAGGAAATTGTTGAGCAAAATCTGAAACGGGAGCATGGGGAGAAACGGGAGAAAGAGCGAAGCGGCGGCCATGCTGAACATGTTGCCGAAATTGGAGCTGGTGCCCATGAGGAGATATTTGAGGACGTTGGCGGAGGCTTTGCGGCCTTCGAGGATGCCGCGGTGGAGGACGCCGAGGCCAGGCTCGACGAGGATGATGTCGGCGGCGTCGCGGGCAATGTCCACGGCGGTGGAGACGGAGATGCCGACGTCGGCGGCGTGCAGGGAGGGGGCGTCATTGATGCCGTCGCCGATATAGCCGGCGACGTGGGAGCGGTGCTTGAGGGCGAGGATGATGCGGTGCTTCTGCATGGGGGAGATGCGGGCGAAGAGCATGGTCTGCTCGGCAACGTGGCCGAGGGCGGCGTCGCTGGTGCGTTCGAGTTCCTCGCCGAGAACGGTGGGGGGATCGGGGATGCCGAGCTGCTTGCAGACGTGGCGGGCGACGAGTTCGTTATCGCCGGTGAGGATTTTGAGTTGAACGCCGTCGCGGGCGAGGGCCTGTACCGCCGCGGCGGCGTCTTCACGAAGCGGGTCGGAGAAGGCCAGGAAGCCGGCGAGGGTCAGTTCCCTTTCGTCTTGGACGGAGAGGCCATCGATGAGCTGGACCTCGCGCCAGGCGACGGCGAGAACGCGGAAGCCGTCGGCGCAAAGGGACTGGTAGAGCTGCGAGGAACGGTCGCGGGCGCCGGCGTCCATGGGGAGGGGCTGGCCGGCGGATTCGCAGGAGACGCACAGAGGCAGGATGCCTTCGGGTGCGCCTTTGGTGATAAGCAGGTGGCGCGAGCCGGCGGCGGATTTCTGATCGACGACGATGGAGAGACGGCGGCGCTCGAAGTCGAAGGGAATTTCGTCGCGTTTGGAATAGTCCTCGGCGTGGGAGACCTGGGAGAGGAGGATGGTGGCGTCGAGAGGGCTGCGGATGCCGGTTTCGAATTTGCTGTTGAGCCAGGCGAGGAGGAGGGGGCGGTCAGCGGGCAGGCCGGCGGCGTCGAGGGATTTTTCGAGGGACATTTCGCCGCGGGTGAGCGTGCCGGTCTTGTCGCTGCAGAGGACGTCAATGCTGCCGAGATTCTGGATGGCCGAGAGGTGCTTGACGATGACCTTGGCCTGAGCCATGCGCACGGCGCCTCGGGCCAGGGTGACGGAGGTGATCATGGGGAGGAATTCGGGAGTGAGGCCGACGGCGAGAGCGACGGCGAAGATGAGGGATTCGAGGGCGTCCTTGTGGAGGGCCACGCGCAGAACGAGGATGAAGAGGACCAGAAAAAAAACGGTGCGCATGATAAGCAGGCCGAAGAGGCGCAGGCCGCGCTCGAATTCGGTCTCTTCGGGGCGCATGGCCAGGCGCTCGGCGATGGAGCCGAAGGCGGTGCGCGGGCCGGTAAGGAGGACGCGGGCGAGGGCCGTGCCGCTGACGACGGAGGTGCCCAGGAAGAGGAGGTCGGGGGCGGCGGGGCCGGCGGAGAGTTCGCTGGGATGAGGAAGAGTTTCCTTGTCCACGGGCATGGATTCGCCGGTGAGGGCGGCTTGCTGAACGAAGAGGTCGCGGGCGAGGACGATGCGGGAGTCGGCGGGGACGAGGTCGCCGGCGGAGAGGCGGACGAGGTCGCCGGGAACGATTTCGCTGCGATGGATTTCCTGCCAGGAGCCGTCGCGGAGAGCGGTGGCGGTGGGAGCGACGCGGGCGCGGAGCATTTCGACGGCGCGCCTGGAGCGGTAGGTCTGAATAAAATTGATGCCCACGCCGACGAGAACCATGACGATGATGAGGCCCGCATTCACCAATTCGCCGAGGAACGCGGCGACGATGCTGGCAATGAGCAGGATGATGACAAGGGGATTGAAAAAAAGATGGAGAAATTCGAGGAATTCGCCGCGGTGGACGTGCGGGCTGGGGTCGTTGGGGCCGCACTGGGCGAGGAGTTCGGCGGCCTGCTGCGAGGTCAGGCCGTCTTCGTGCGGCGATTGGGTGAGATCGGGCTCGTGGAGTATAGGCATGTGCGCGCGACCAAACAAAGGGGCCCGGGGCGCGCCCGGAAAGCTGGAGAAGGATGGGCGCGGGTTGAGTATGGCACGGCTATGGGCTGGGCTTCCAGAGCGAGCGAACGGAACGGGGGCGAGGAATCAGGCCGAGGGGAAAGGCCCGCCCTCTCCGGCTGCTGCCCGGAGTCTTGCGACTGAAGAGGGCGGCTACAAGAGATTGAGGAGGATTGCTGGTGGGAGAAAAACTGCGATGCGATGCGTGCAACGGAATATGAAATCGTGATGGTGCTGCAGCGGGCGGGGCAAGCCCCGCCCCTACGCGTGATTCTTGTGAGAAATAGTAATTGGGGATGGGTGGAGCGAAGGATCAGGCGGAGGCCAGCTGCTTGAGGAGGGATTTGCCTTTGCGGAACCAGGGGCGTTCGATGCGGCGCATGTAGCGAGGGAGGGTGCGCTGCTTGTGCAGGAGTTTTTGGGCCCACTCGCGGGATTCTTCGGGGCGTCCGGTGGATTTCAGGAAGCAGGCGAAGTTGTAGAGGGTTTCGGGAGTGGTGGAGTACTGGGTGACTTCGGCGAAGAGCGGAGTGGCCAGGTCGGGGCAGCCGGTGCGGGCGTAGGCGTCGGCGAGGAGGCCGGCGGCGCGGTAATAGTCGAGCTTGAAATCGGAGCGGACGGCGTGTTCGAGGTCGGGGATGGCGGCGGGAAGATCGCCCAGGGCCAGGGCGCAGAGGGCGTGGCGGTAGAAGGCGTGAGGGGAATCGGAGCGGGCGGCGATGGCGCGGTCGAAGGCTTCTCGGGCGCGGGCGTACTGCTTCTGATCCAGGCAGAGTTCGCCCAGTTCCTCGTAGTTCCCTGCCGAAGGATTATCGAGGATGACGGCTTCGAGGGCGGAGATGCGCGAGCGGCGGCCAAAGCCCTGAAAGACATCGCGGAGGAGCGAAGCGTCGGGGAGAACTTCGACGACGAAATAGGCGGCGGCGCCGAGAATGCCGCCCATGAGGATGATCCAGAACCAGTAGTATTCGGGGCGGCGGCGATAGAAATGGACAATGGCGAGGATTTGAAAGATGTATCCCCAGGGATAGTAAAGATGAAGAAGGTCCGACATGGTGGATTGTTCAGGGCCAGATTCGCAGAAGGGGCGGCATTGGTCAAATGCAACGTGAAGAAGCGTTACACGGGGGGTTACCTGTCCATCGGCGGTGGCGGAAGAGGGCTGTGAGAAAGAAGGAAGGGAGCGATATTCGGACGAGGGGGAGAATATGGTGTTTCCTGTTGGGGCGGATTGGTTTACGCTGAGGCGCGGTGGAATAGGCAATCGTGCTTGTGGTGCAGCGGGCGGGGCAAGCCCCGCCCCTACCGTGAAGGTCATGCATTGAGCGAGAAGCAGGGAGAAGGAGGAAGAGTTATGGAGACGCTGGTAAGGCTGGACCGCCGGGAGATGCTGAAGACGGCGACGGGAGTGTTGACGGGGCTGGTGGTGGCGGGAAGTCCGCTGGCGCTGATTGCGGGAGGGCCGGCGTGGGCGGTGGATCTTTCCGCGCTGACCAGCGCGGAGGGGGCAACGCTGATGGCCATGGCGCGGACGATTGCGCCGCACGACAAGCTGGAGGATGCGGCGTATGCGCTGGTGATCCAGGCGGTGGACGGCGAGGCGGCCAAGGATGAGGGGCTGCGCAAGATGCTGAAGGAAGGCGCGGCGGGGCTGGGGACGGATTTCGCGGGGAAGACGGAGAGCGAGCGTGTGGAAGCGCTGAAGAAGATCGAGAGCGGGGCGTTTTTCCAGACGATGCGGATCAAGACGCTGCTGACGCTGTATGCCAGCCCGATAGCGTACGCGTATTTCGGGTATGAGGGCGAGGCGTTTTCGAAAGGCGGGTATTTATACCGCGGGTTTAACGATTTGCGGTGGTTGCCGGAAGTGCCGGCGGAGGACAGCGGTCCGATGCCGGGAGGGAGATGAGCGGCGGCAGAGAGTGTTGCAGGCACTTTCAGTTGAGGTCCTTCGGCCCCGATAAAAAGCATCGGGGCCCGGGATGACCGCTTGGATTTAATTTTGCAGTCTGAGACGAGGAGAAAAAGATTATGGCGCGCATCGAGTTGAACGACGCAAGCGCGGTGGTGATTATCGGATCGGGAGCTGGCGGAGGGACGCTGGCGTACGAGCTGACGCGGCAAGGGATTCCCGTGGTGGTGCTGGAGGCCGGGAAGAGGCAGTCCACGGCTACATTTTCGCAGGTGCCGGGGGAGGCCTTCGCGCAACTGACGTGGCTGGACCGGCGGACGCAGAGCGGAAGCTGGGACGTGGCCAAGAGTTCGCCGAACATGCCGGCGTGGCACTGCAAGACGGTGGGCGGGACGACGGTGCACTGGACGGGAGCGACGCCGCGGCTCGAGCCGTGGGAGATGAAGGCCAAGAGCACTTACGGAGGCATCGCGGGGACGTCGCTGATTGACTGGCCGGTTTCGCATGAGGAACTGCTGAAGTATTACGAGCTGGCGGAAAAAAAGATGGGAGTGACGCGGCGCAACGGGATTCCGGGGATGCCGGCGTCGAACAATTTCAAGGTGATGTACGCGGGAGCGAAGAAGCTGGGATACAAGAAGGTGCACACGGGGCACCTGGCGATCAATCCGAAGACGTTTGACGGGCGGGGATTCTGCATCCAGCAGGGGTTCTGCGTGCAAGGGTGCAAGATGGGCGCGAAATGGAGCACGCTGTACACGGACATACCGCGGGCGGAGCGGACGGGAAAACTGGATTTGCGCAGCGAATGCATGGCTTCGCGGATCGAGCACGGGGAGGACGGGCGGGTGAACGCGGTGGTGTACCGCGACGCGGAGGGCGCGGAGCAGAGACAGAAGGCGCGGATCGTGTGCGTTGCGGGAAACGGGATCGAGACGCCGCGGCTGCTGCTGCTATCGGAGTCGGCCAAGTATCCGAAGGGCCTGGCGAATTCGTCGGACCAGGTGGGGCGGAACTATTGCCACCAGATCAACGGGTTCGTGTGGGGATTTTTCGAAAAGCCTGTCTATTCGTGGCGCGGAGTGACGCTGGGAGGAGTGATCGAGGACGAAGTGTTCAATGATCCGAAGCGCGGGTTCGTGGGCGGCTACCGGATGGAGCTGGTGACTTTGGATTTGCCGACGCTGCCGCTGGTGGGGCTGCCCTATGGATGGGGGCGGGACTTCGCGTGGATGCTGGAGAACTACCGCAACATGGCGGGGATGCTGATCAACGGGGAGGACATGCCGCGGGCGGAAAACCGCGTGACGCTGAACCGCGAAGTGAAGGACGCGCACGGGCTGCCCGTGCCGAACGTGCACGTGGACGAGCATGCCAATGACCAGGCGCTGCGGAAGCATGCGCAGGGGCAGATGACCAAGGTGTTCGAGGCGGTGGGAGCGAAGCGCGTAGTGCGGGGGCCGCTGCCGCCGGCGACGCACAATACTTGCTCGGCGCGGATGAGCGAGAAGCCGGAAGAGGGAGTGACGAATGCGTGGGGGCGGACGCACGACGTGGCCAACCTCTATATATCGGATGGGAGCGTGCTAACGACGCCGGGGTCGGCGAATCCGACGCTGACGATCGTGGCGCTGGCGCTGCGACAGGCGGAGCATCTTGTGGGGGAGATGAAGGCGGGGAGGATTTAATCGGGAATGCGTTTGAAGCGCTTGGCTTTGGCTTCGTAGCGGGGGAGGGCGCCGGAGGCGACGCGTTCGACGCCGATGCGGATATTGAACTGGGCGCGGAAGGCTTCGACGAGGGATTGCGCGGGGTCGCCGGAGGTAACGTCGGCGGCTTCGATGCGGAAGCGCAGGTCGTCCATGCCGGAGACGCGGCGGATTTCCACTTCATATTCGAGGATAAAGGGCAGGCTGCGGACGAGATTGTCGATGGCGCTGGGATAGAGATTGGTGCCGCGGACGATGAGCATGTCGTCGGCGCGGCCGATGACGCCGCCCTGGATGCGGGCGAGGGTGCGCCCGCAGGCGCAGGGCGAGGCGACCATCTCGACGAGGTCGCCGGTGCGGTAGCGCAGGACGGGCATGCCGGGGCGGGCGAGAGTGGTGATGACAAGTTCTCCGCGCTGGCCTTCGGCGGCGGGGCGAAGAGTGGCGGGATCAATCACTTCAAAAAAGAAATCGGTTTCGTTGAGGTGCATGGCGCCGGTGCGGGCTTCGCAGCCAAAGCCCCACGCGCCGACTTCGGTGGCGCCTGCGTGGTCGTAGCAGTGCGCGCCCCAGCCGTCCTCGATGGCGCGCTTGACGTTGGGAACGCTGGCGCCGGGTTCGCCGGCGTGGATGGTGACGCGGATGGCGGAGGAGCGCAGGTCGATGGATTCGCGGCGGGCGACTTCGAGGAGATGCAGGGCGTAGGTGGGAGTGCAGAGGAGGACGGTGCAGCGGCGGTCGAGAATCATGCGCAGGCGCTGTTCGGAGCTGAGGCCGCCGCCGGCGATGGTGAGAGCGCCCATGTTGCGCGCGCCTTCGATGGCGGCCCAGTGGCTGACGTAGGGGCCGAAGGAGTAGGCGAAATAAATGATGTCGTTCTCGGTGACGCCGGCGGCGCGATAGACGAAGCCCCAGCAGCGCAGCCAGGAGGAAGCCCAGTCTTCTTTCGTATCGAGCCAGAGCAGAGGGCGGCCGGTGGTGCCGGAGGTCTGGTGGAGATGAGTGTAGCGGGCGAGCGGGTAGCTGAGAAGAGTGCCGTAGGGAGGCGCGGCGGCCTGGTCGGCGACGAGATCGCTTTTGGTGGTGAAGGGAATTTTTTGCAGGTCGTCGAGGGTGCGGATCTCTTCGCGGCGGAGGCCCGCGGCGGCGAATTTGGCGGCGTAGAAGCGGTTGGCGGATATTTCCCCGAGGAGGCGGCCGAGGCGTTCGGTTTGCAGGGCGCGCAACTGCTCGCGGGGGAGGGTTTCGAGGCGCTGGTCGTAGAAATGAAATTGGCTCATCAAATTTCCGTCAATTAAGTTAAAAGATTCCCGGTTCGAGGCGGAAGAGACTGGCTGCCGTCGAGAGGAACAGAAACAATATCACCGGGCGGAAGGAGGATTCAAGGCGGTAAATGGCGCGGGGAGAGAGCGGGCGATTAACGAAGCGTGCGTGGAAACGGCGCGGCGCGGCGGGCGTTTCCCGGCGCGGCGGAATCGAGTAATATGGCAGGAGAAAGCAGCGGAATCTTCGGTGCGGAGCGTACGCGTGGCCACAGTCCGGGAAGTGACCTATCAACTATTGCGCGAGCTGGACATGAAAGTGATTTTCGGCAATCCGGGGTCGACGGAGCTGCCGTTTTTGCGGGACATGCCCGCGGATTTTCAGTACGTGCTGGGACTGCATGAGCGGTGCGCGGCGGGGATGGGGCTGGGATACGCGATGGCGCGGAACCGCGCGGCGTTCGTGAACCTGCATTCGATCGCCAGCGCGGGCAACGGGCTTTCCGCGCTGATTGACGCGCACTATTCGCATGCGCCGCTGGTGGTGACGACGGGGCAGCAGGACCGGCGGCAGATCCTGAAGGAGCCGTTCCTGGTGAGCCGCGCGGTGGAGGTGGTGAAGCCGTACGTGAAATGGGCGTGCGAGCCGGTGCGCGCGGAGGACGTGCCGGCGGCGATTGCGCGGGGATATTACCTGGCGATGCAGCCGCCGATGGGCCCGGTATTTATCTCGATTCCGATGGACGACTGGACGCACGAATGCGAGCCGATCGAGGTGCGCGCAGTGGCGCATTCGGTGCTGGCGGACCCGGCGGCGCTGGACGCGGTGGCCAAGGCGGTGGACGGAAGCAAGAAGCTGGCGCTGGTGGCGGGAGCGGAGATCGAAGAGGACGGCGGCTGGGACGAGATGCTGGCGCTGGCCGAGCATCTGGAAGCGGACGTATACCAGGAACCGATCGCGACGCGCTGGACGTTTCCGCGAACGCACCGGCTCTTCCGCGGCGGGCTGCTGCCGGCGCAGAAGCCGCTGGCGGAACAATTGGCGGCGTACGACACGGTGGTGGTCCTGGGCGCGCCGGTGTTTTTGTATTACGCGTATGTGCCGGGGCCGACGATCCTGCCGGGCACGAAACTGTTTCAGATTACCAATTCGCAGGCGGATGCGGTGGCGGCGCTGGCGGGAAGCAGCATCGTGGGAAATATCGCGGCGGCGGCGCGGCACATCCGGATGAACACGAAAGCGTGGGAACGCCGCGCGGGGAGCGAAGCGCAGGCGCCGGCGGCGCCGCCGGCGGAGTATCCGATCACGCCGGCGTATCTCTTTAGCGTGCTGGACCGTATCTTGCCGCGCGACGCGGTGATTGCCGAGGAGTGCCCGTCGTCGAAGGGGGATCTGGACCGCTATTTGCGCAGAGAAGTGCCGGGAGCGTTTTATTCGGTGCGCAACGGCGTGCTGGGATTCGGGCTGCCGGCGGCGGTGGGGTTGCAACTGGCGCTGCCGGAGCGGCGGGTGATCTGTCCGGTGGGCGACGGATCGATTCAGTATTCGGTGCAGGCGCTGTGGAACGCGGTGCAGTATAAGGCGCCGGTGATTTTCATCGTGCTGCGCAACGGGGAGTATTCGGCGCTGAAGGGCTTTTGCGATTTCACGCAGGTGGGGCGGAACGTGCACGGCATGGACCTGCCAGGAATCGACATGGTGAAAATCGCGCAGGGGTACGGGATGGAGGCGCGTGAGGTGGACCGTCCGGAGGAGCTGGAGGGGGCGATCCGGGAGGCGCTGGCGGCGACGGGGCCGAGATTGATCAGCGTGAATCTGGTGAGCCGCACGGCGAAGTGCATGGGGATGGATCAGTCGGTGAATCCGCCGAAGTATGGGTGAGGAGTGAGGGCGCGGGAAGAGTTTCAGTTCCCTGCCCTGGCTTGTAAGTCTTCGCAGTCTGAAAAACACTGCAGTTAGGGCTGCAATCCTACCGCAACGATACGTGCTGCAATATGTGAAGTTGAGATTCTTCGTCCCGGTAAAAAGCACCGGGACTCAGAATGACAGCGCCTTTTTTCTTGAACCTCAGACGCCAGCGGGAGCGGATCATTTCTTGGCGGGGGAAGAGCGTCCGGTGAACTTATCCTTGACCTCCTGAGGGATAGGACTGCCTTTGAGGCGCTGGGAGCCGTCTTCGGGGCGGACGACCCAAACGCGTTTTTCAAAAACTTCGACGGCCAGGACGTTGCCGCGGAGCAGGCGGTGATGAACGGTGAAGCTGCTGTTGCCCCATTCGGAGACGGAGGATTCCACGACGACGGTTTCGGTATAGGCGCTGGGAACGAAGAACTGGGCGCGGATATTGACCATGGGAATGCCGGCGATGCCGTAGCGTTTCATCATCTCCGGCTTGCTGAGGCCGACGGAAGTGAACAGGCGGAAGGTGCAGGAATCGA
Organism: Terriglobia bacterium; assembly: GCA_041500985.1. Classification (GTDB taxonomy): domain Bacteria; phylum Acidobacteriota; class Terriglobia; order Acidiferrales; family UBA7541; genus Acidiferrum. The sequence continues at coordinate 23,214 of JBGQNE010000015.1, forward strand.
AGTATTCGAAATAGCGGGGGAAATAGACGATGCCTTCGGGGTCGCAATCGCCCCATTCGATCATGATTTCCTTGCGGCTGGTCAGCATGCGGTCCTCTTTTTTATTCCGGTCTTAACTCGGATTTTCCAGGAGCATGGCGATGCCCTGTCCGCCGCCGATGCAGGCGGAGGCGATGCCGTAGCGCAGATTGTTGCGACGGAGTTCGCGGGAAACGGTGACGGCGAGGCGGATGCCGGTGGCGGCCAGGGGATGGCCGATGGCGATGGCGCCACCGTTGACGTTGAGTTTATTGGGATCGAGCTGGAGTTCGCGCTCGACACTCATGACCTGCGCGGCGAAGGCTTCGTTGATTTCGATGCGGTCGATTTTGCCGAGGGGAAGCCCAGCGCCTTCCAGAACCTTGCGAATGGCGGGAGCGGGGCCGATGGCCATGATTTCCGGGGGGACGCCGACGACGGCGACGGCCACGACGCGGGCCAGGGGCTTGGCGGAACGGGACTTGGCGTAAGCGCCGGAAGCGACGAGAGCGGCGGAAGCGCCGTCCACGATAGCCGAGCTGTTGCCGCCGGTCTGCACGCCGCCGAAAGCGGGAGGAATCTTGGCGAGAACCTCGAAGGGCGAGGGGCGAATGTGGCTATCGGCGAAGAGTGAATCGATTCCGCGGGGGATGCGAATGCCGCGGGGATGGTAACCATCGAGGACAAACTGTTCGGAGACGATGGGAACGATTTCGCCGGCGAGGAAGGAGGATTTCTGGGCTTCGATGGCGCGGTTGAAGCTGCGCTCAGCGAAGCGGTCGGCCTCTTCGCGGGTGATTTTATATTTGATGGCGGCCTTTTCGGCGGTGTCGCCCATGGTGAGGCCCGGAGCGGTGTCCATCAGGGCTTCCCAGAGGAAATCCTTGAATTCGACCTGGCCCAGGCGGAAGCCGGAGCGATGGGTGAAGGCGGCGATGGGGTTGCGGCTCATGGATTCGGCGCCGACGCAGAGGCCCAGATCTATCTTTTTGAGGGTGATGGCGTCGGCGGCCTGGCTGATGGCTTCGATGCCCGTGCCGCAGACGCGCTGCACTAGATGCGCGGGACGGTCCACGGGAACGCCGGAATAGAGGCCGATATGGCGCGGGAGAACGTAGGCGTCGAAGCTGGCCTGGGCCACGCTGCCGGCGATGACCGAGCCGACGTCGGCGGGAGAGATGCCGGTGCGTTCGAAAACGGCGCGGGCGGCCTTGATGCCGAGGTCAATGGGCGAGACCAGTCCGAGAGGACCGTTGTAGTCGATGAAGGGCGTGCGCACGCCGTCCAGCAGCCAGATGTCATCGAAAGATTGAAAGAGACCGCCGCTTCCTTTTGTCATTTCCTGTTCTCCCTTGCCCTATTACAGAAAAACTCGTTTAACCCGGGTATCCTGCTTCAACACTATTTGGCTGCAACCCGCACAGTTGAGATTCTTCGTCCCGGTAAAAACCACCGGGACTCAGAATGACAGGTTTCTCTACTGCTGCAAACTGCCCCACCCGCAAAAATCACAAATTTCGTTCAATAGGCGCGCGGAATCGCTTCCAGCACCTTCAGCATGCGCTTCATGTCCGTGGCGGGGGGAATATCGCCCGCGGTGGTGAGGATGGCCGGACGGAGATCGGAAACGGTGCGGCGGAAGGACGCGCGGAAGGAATCCAGCGCGGCATCGTCCATCTCGAAGGCGGCGAGGGGCAGGCCCGCGGCGAACGCGGCGCCGGCGGGAATTTTTCCAGAAAGTTCAGCGGAGGATTCATCGAGCGGGGGAAAGAGCAGGCAGTCCCACTGGCGCTCGGAAATCACGGAAGCGTTGCCGGCGAAGGAAGAGGCATCGGAGAGTTGCAGGACCGGGAGGGCCTGGTAGAAGCGGATGACATTGAAGGCGGGTTCGAGCGCGGAGGCCCAGAAGGCGCAGAGATCATCGGTGAGAGCGGGCAGCAGCGGCTCGTGGATGAAGAGGAGATTGGCGCCGGCTTCGACGAAGGAGCGAGCCAGTTGGGTGAGGAGGGAGGCGGCAAGTTCGAGCGCGGAATCGGGAGGAGGCTGCGTGCGCCAGGCGTCATCGCGGTCGAGTTGCGCGAGGCGCGCGGCAAGCGTGAAAGGGCCGGAGAGGCCGGCCATGAGGATGGAATCGTCGCGGGTCATGGCATTCATGCGGCGGAGAACGTCGGCGGCGACGGCGGCGCGCCCGCTCTTGACGGCTTCTTCGGGCGAGCGCAGGTCATCGGGAAGCTCGCCGGGAGTGGCGCCGTGGGGCCAGGAGATGGAAGGAGGCTGATTGTCCGCGCCCCACTGGAGCGAGGCGCCAAGGGCTTCCAGTTCGAGCGCGGGATCGAAATAGCAGGAAAAGCCGTCGGTGCGCAGAGGGCCGCGCAACTGGCGCTGCGCGCTGCAAATTTTCGTGGGATTGGCGAGGAAGGCGGGGAGCGGCTGGCTTTCCACGCGCGCGCCGGGAGAAAAAACGCGCGGCAAAAACAGAGGCCGCGGCGGGGCCGCGCCCTGCAACAGCCCCTTGAGCATCTGCCGGGGAGTGGGACTTTCCGCCATGAGCTATGGCCGGAAAACGGGGCCGGTGGATTTGGCGTCGGGCCAGGTGCCGTAATAAATCAACGCTTCCTTGGGGGGAGACAGTTTGTTCCATTGCTTTTCGAAATCGTCGTAGGATTTGCCGCGAGCCAGGCGGGCTTTGCGTTCCGCCGCGCGTTGCTGATTGGTTTTTTCGATATCCACTTTTCTGCGCTCGTGGTCGTAGGCGATCTTGTAGATTTCCGTCGCGGTCCAATCGGAGATGACGCACTTCTTCAGGTCTTCCATCACGAACTCGGGGTCGCGTTCGAGGGGATCGCCGTAGCCGGGACCGCCGCCGCTGAAGCCGAAGAGCAGATCGCCTTCCTGATAGACCTTGGGAGTGCGGGCGATGAGTTCGTAGGTCCAGTCGCCATGGATCGTGGATTTTTCCATGATCTCGCGGTGGTCCATGGTGAGTTCGGGATTGCCCTCCTTCATCTGCTTGAGGAGGTCGGTCTTCTTGATGCTGATGCCGGGAATGGGCGAGGAGGCGTAGCCGCCGAACATGGGCTGGCCCAGAGGCACCTTGCTGCCGTTACCCATGCACAGGGAAACGATATCGGGAACTTTGTGCACCATCCATTGCTGGACGGCGCCGGAGCCGCCGCGGTGAATGCCGTGGCCGCAGGAATCGCGCCAGTGCTGCGAGAGCATGACGGAGAGCGGGAGTTCGCTTTCCACCTGCTCGGAATCGGGAGCGCGGCCGAAGGCGCACCAGGCGAAGCCGTAGGAGTCCATGCCGTCGGTGGCTGCGCGCCCGCCTTGGCCCTGCGTGTTCAGGGAGAAGGAAAGCACGTCGGAGATGGCCAGCTTCCACTGGGAAACGCCGGCGCAGATCTGCGCAGTGTGCTGGCTGCCGGGAGAAGCAGCGACCTGCTGCCAGAGGCTGGCGCTCGAGAACGTCATTTTGGCGAAAGCGTTGTGCGTGGCGCAGCGCGCCTGCATGCCGATATAGACGCAGCAACTGGTGGCGGCGAGCTTATCGGGGTTGAGGATGATGCCTTCGGGAAATTCGAAATCGATGGGAGCGAAGGTGGAGCTGCAGATGGGCAGGTCGTGGAAGAAATACTCGTACATGAAATTGGCGATGTGTCCGACAACGGCCTGGGTGTGCACGTTATACGAGGACGGGTTCTCGGGAGAGGTGCCCTCGAAGTTGAAGACCAGGCGGCCGTCTTTCTTGGTGAGCGTGAGGAAGCAGGCGCGGACAAGGGCCGGAGTCCAGCCGATGGCGTCGTTGAAGACGACGGAGCGGAATTTTCCGTCGGGGAGGTGCTTGACCTTCTCGCGGGCGCCGGCTTCGGCGGTGTCCAGCATTTTGCGCATGAGGCCGATGACGAAATCCTCACCGCGTTTTTTGATGAGTTCGAGGATGCGCACGCGGACGCGGTCGGCGGTGGTGCAGCGGGCGCGCAGGTCGGAGATGAACATGGCCGGAGCGCGCAGGCCATAGACGGAATACATTTCCAGGAAATCGTTGCGGATCTTGAAATTCTCGCCGATCTTGATGGGGGGCATGTTGAGCCCCTCCTCAAAACGGGATTTGGCGCTGACGGGCATGCCGCCGGGTTCGACCGCGCCGGTTTCCGTGGTGTGCAAAGCGGCGGTGGCCCAGGCGATGAGCTTGCCATCGTGGAAAACGGGGATGAGGGCGACCTGGTCGGGATTGTGGATGCCGCCGTAGAGGGCGTCGTTGGTGTACCAGATGTCGCCGTCATGGATGCCGGGATTTTCGGCGTAATACTTCTGGATGAATTTGATGACGATGGGCTGAATGATGGCGTGGAGATAGGTGCCGCAGGAGGCGTTGATCAGGTCGCCGCCGGCGGTGAAAATGGCCACCATGGAGTCGCCGGAAACGCCGAAGTAGCTGCGCGAGGAGCGCACGAAGATTTCCATGGCCTCGTCGAGGATGTCGTTGGTGATCTGCGCGCCGATTTCGTAGTCGCCCTGGGCGAGTTTGGCGGCGCATTCGATTTCATGGGGCGTGGGCGGGGCCGGCTTGAGCCAGGCCAGTTTTTCCGCCAGTGTGGGTATGGGCATGTTTCTCCTCGCCTTGCAGCGTGCAGTCGAACTCTTACTTCTTCTCCAGAATTCCCAGGCCGCGCTGGTCCACGGAAAATTTCATGGACGGGGGCACGACCAGAGTGGTGTATTCGCCTTCGACCACGGCCGGGCCTTCGATGAGGTTGCCGGGGCGCAGCGATTCGTAGGCAAAGAGCGGAGTGGGAACATAGGCCTTGGATTCGGCCCAATAAACGGGGCGTTCGCCCTTGCGCGCCGCGGAAGCATCCGGCCCTTCGAGCGGCATGACCGGCATTTCGATTTTCTTGGTCGGGACGATGGCCTTGAGAATAAAGCTCTCGATGAACACGCCGCCTTCGGGATTGACCACGTACGGGCTGAAGGCTTCGCTGAACTCCTTTTCGAACGCCGCGCAAATCGTGCGGATGTCCTCGGTGGAGTTCACCTTGAGCAGCGGGGAGAGCGTGCGCTTCACGTGGAACTGCCCGCCATAGAGCATGTCCAGTTCGAGGACGAAGCCGGCGGCGTCGGGACTCAGGCCGTCGGCGATGAGGTCGCGCCGGGCCTGCGCGATGAGCATGTCCACGGAGCTGTTGAAGGAGGCGAAGTCAGCGGTGATCTTCTGCGTGCCAGGCTCGAGCAGGGTGATTTTTTTCGAACCTTCATAGACGTGCATGATGTCCATGGTCGAAGAGCCGAAAGCGCAAAAGACGGGAGAAAAGTTGAAAATGACGGCCTTGGGAATATCGGCCATGTAGCCTTCCACGTGAGTGGCCCCGGCGCCGCCGCCGACGAAGAGAATAAACTCCTCGGGACTGTAGCCGCGCAGATGGACTTCCTTCATGATGGCGGAGGCCATATTGCCGTTGACGATTTTACGGATGATCAGCGCGGCCTGCTCGACCTCCATGCCCAGGGGCTTGGCGATTTTGTCGCGGATGGCCTGGATGGAGCGTTCGCGGTTGAGCTTCAGCTTCCCGCTGTAATAGAAATCGGGATTGAGGTAACCGAGAACCACGTCGGCGTCGGTGACGGTGGGTTCCGTGCCGCCCTGATTGAAGCAGGCGGGGCCGGGCATCGAGCCGGCGCTCTTGGGGCCGACCTGCAGCTGGTTCTGCAGAAGCTTATTGAGCCAGGCAATGGAGCCGCCGCCGGCGCCGATGGAGAGCGTCTTGATCATGGTGATGCCCACCATCCAGCGGTCGATGATGGGGCGGAAATCGTAGCTGCGCACGCTGTCCTCGACGACCAGACCGACGTCGAAGCTGGTGCCGCCCATGTCGCTCATGACCACGTTCTTATGGCCGAGGATTTTGGCGACGTGGTGCGCGCCCATGAGGCCGGAAACGGGGCCGCTGTTGAAGGTGCGGCTGGCGGCGGTGCGGAAAACTTCGGCGATGCCGCCGGAGCTCTGGATCATGAGCAGAGGCTTGGTGTAGCCGCGGTCGCGCAGCTTGTCCCACATGGCGGAAAGCTCGATCTGCATGGAGCGCTGGAGATAAGCGTCGAGAATGGCGGCGAGGGTGCGCTCGTATTCGCCGAGTTTGCCGACCACCTGTCCGCCGAGAACGACGGGAAGGAAGCCGATGTGAAACTCCTTGTACTCGTCGCGAATAATTTCCTTGATGCGCTTTTCGTGAATGGGATTGAGGAAGCCCCAGAGCAGCGAAACGACGAAGCCGCGCACTCCCTTGGCGATGAGCGAACGCACCTTGGCGCGCACGTCTTCCTCGTCCAGCGGGCGCAGGATCAGGCCGCGGGAATCCACGCGCTCCTTGACGCCGACGATGCGGTCGCGGGGAATGAGCGGGTCCGGTTTTTTCTGGATGGAAAGGTTGCGGCGTTCGGTCACGCGCGTGCCGTCAATCCACTGCGCGCCGCGCCCGATGAGCACGACGTCCTCGTGGCCCTCGGTGGTGATCAGGCCGAGCCGCGGACCCTTTTTCTCGATGAGGCGGTTGAGGGCGATGGTGGTGGAATAGCGGATCATGTCGATGGCGGGAAGCAGCTCCTCCATCTTCAGGCCCACGGCGGCGGCGCCCTCTTCGATCACTTTCGTGAAGCACACGGAGAGGTCGTAGGGCGTCGTGGGAACTTTTTTGATCAGGCTTTTCCCGCGGTAGTTGAGAACGAGATCGGTAAACGTTCCGCCCACATCGATGTCGATGGAATTCATTCAGAGACCTCGAGACGCTGCTTGCGAATTTTGTATTCCCCGCTCTGGAGGCGCTTCTTCAGGCTGTCCAGATCAATTTCGATGTCCCAGGTGAGCGGGTGTCCGGGGGGAAGATATTCGGTTTCCATCTGCACGCCGCAGCCGTGGCAATAAAATTCGACGATGCGCACCCACAGGGGGTCGGGGGAAAAGTTATATTCGCCGGAGACCAGCGGAGGATGAATCTCGCGGGGGTCGCGTTCGTGAATCAGGAGGCATCGCTTGTAGTTCTCGCGGGCGGCGCCCAGTTCCTTGCCGCAGCGGTTGCAGTGCCATTTTTCCTTTTCGATGTCCAGGTCGAGATACTCGGTGACCCGGATTCGGTTTTGCTGTTCTGCCGCCATGGTTCTCCTCGTGCGCAAAGCGCGGGACGCTCTGTCCGCGCGTTTGCTAACTTCGGGTCAGTTTCGCGTTGCCGTGCTCGTCCATCACCAGCGTCCAGCCTTCGGGGACGAAAAATGTGCTGTGGGCGCCTTCCAGAATGGCGCAGCCTTCCACCTTGTTGCCCGGCTCCAGCTTTTCCCAGGTGTAGAGCTGGGCTTCGCCTTTCTTGCTGCCCCCGGCGACGGCGCGCTGGCCTTTGATGGCGGCCGAAGCGCTGGCGCCCTTGGCCTGTTTTTTTGCGAGGGCCGGCTTGGGCATGGGCTTTTTGATGCGCACGCGGATCAGGCCGATGGCAAACGGTTTCTTCGCGCCGCCGACGGAATCATCGAGCGCGGATTTGAGCGCGGCGGCGTTGCTGAAGGCCAGCGGCGAGCAGGGCATGGTTTCGAAAGGTTTTCCGGCGCGGGAGAGTTCCAGTTCCACCGAATATTCGATGCCCTGCGGCTTGATGCCTTCGCCGAGAAGGTCGCGCGTGCCCTCGGCCTTGCAGTCATGGAAAGCGTCGAAGACGTGCTGCACGCCGGCGTCGTCGAGCGCGGTGACGTGCAGGGCGCGCTCGTAGAGATGGGAAATGTCCGAGACGGACGAGCCGAAGGCGCTGAAGACCGGGCCGAGGTTGAAGAAATAGACCTCGCGCAGGCCGGCTTTTTCGGCGACGCCGCAGGCAATCAGTCCGCCGTTGCCGCCGTAGGCAAACAGCGCGTGCTTGGCGAAATCCTGGTGCAGCTCCTTGCCGGCTGCGGCGATCATTTCCGCGACCATTTCATAGGAGCGCTCGATGACGGCACAGGAGACTTCCTCGGGAGTTTTCTTGAGCGTGGCCGCGACGCGCTGCTCGATGGCCAGGCGCGCGGCATCCTTGCTGATGGATTTTGCTCCGCCCAAAAAATAATCGGGGTTGATCAGCCCGGCGGTGACGAAGGCGTCGGTGAGCGTCGGCTCTTCCCCGCCCAGCGTATAGCAGGCCGGGCCGGGATAGGAGCCCATGCTCTCGGGACCGAGCGTAACCGGCGAATTTTTCCCCGTTCCCTTCCCGGCCGCGGGGCGCACGATGCTGCCGCCGCCGAGGGCGATCGAGCGCAGATAGGGCAGAGAAATTTCCACGGGAATGCCGAAGAAGTCGGACGGCTTGATCTGCACCGGAGCGGAATTGCGCAGCACGCTGACCTTGGCGGTGGTGCCGCCCACGTCCAGCGCGACCACGTCCTTCACGCCATAGAGCGCGGCCATATGCGCGCTGCCGTGAACGCCGAGGACGGGGCCGGATTCGATGGTGTCAATGGCCTTGGTTTTGGCGATGCCGGAAACGCCGCCGTTGATGTGGCTGACCAGGAAGGTTCCGTCGTATTTGTGCGCCTCGCGGAGATCGTCTTCGGCCTTGAAGAGCGTGGCGGCCAGCGCGCCGTGGGTATAGGCGTTGATGAGCGCGCAGTACGTGCGGGTCATGTCGTCGGAGCTTTTGGAAATATCGCTGCCGGCGAGCACCGGAACGGAGCCGAGGAAATGGTCGGGATACTGCAAGCCGACGATTTTCTTGATGCGGATTTCGATCTCGGGATTGCGATGCGCTCCCTCGAAGGAAACGCAGATGCGCCGCACGCCCGTCTCCAGCAGCGAGCGCACCGCGTTCATGACTTCGGCGTCGGACGCGGCGGGGTCAATGCCGATGACGTCGCGCTCGGAAAGGATGCGGCCCAGGACCACGCTGCGCGCGTCCTTGCTGTAGATGTCCTTCTCGTGGCCGGGGGAGATGAGCAGGCCGATGCGCGGCCCGCGAAGCTCGGCCAGGACGTTCGAGGTGATGGTGGTGGACCAGCGGATCAGCTCCACTTTTTCAAGGAAGAGGTCCACATCGGTATAGCCCAGTTGCACCGCGCCCTGCGTGAGGCAGTCGAACAGGCAGATGGTCAGGTCGTGGGGAGTGGTGTCCACCTTGGCGCAGACAATTTTTCCGCCATCGGTGAAGATGCCGTCCGTCAGTGTACCGCCGATATCGATGTCAACAGTCAGCACGGGAGCCTCGGGAAAAAACCTATCTTACCGCTTTCAAAAACTCTTGCGAAGTGACCGTCCATCCGAAGAAACTTTCCACGTTGAACACCGTGGCTTCCTGCAGCGCGGGCGGCCCGGCCTGCATGGCGGCGTCGGTGATGAGCACGGGCCAGTAGTCCAGGAAATAGCCGTGGCGCAGCGTGGATTCCACGCAGACGTTGGTGGCGATGCCGGTCAGGAAGAGGTACTGGATGCCGCGCATGCGCAGCTGCGAATCGAGCGTGGTGCCCTGAAAGCCGCTGTAGCGCGTCTTGATGATGACGATGTCTTCCGGCTGGGGCTTCAGCTCATCCACGATTTCGAAATCCCAGGTGCCTTCGGTGAGCAGCTTGCCCTTGAGTTCCGGGCGACAGTTCATCAGGTGCATGGCCAGTTCTTTGTGGAAATTGGGGGAGCCCGGGCCGCCGCTGTTGCTCAGATCGGGCTTGTAGCCCATCTGAAGATGCACCACGGGCATCGCGGCGAGGCGCGCGGCCTCGGCAATGCCGCGGATGGCGCTGATAACCTGAGCGGCGCCGGAGATGTCCACGCCGGCGATATCCAGCATGCCGCCCTTGGTAGCAAAGGCGTTCTGCATGTCCACAATGACCACGGCGGCCTTTTTCAGGTCGATCTCCACCGGGGCGGGCTTGGCATTAAGAACGGGCATGATTTTTATCGTTTCCAGTTAGACAGATGTTCGGCGTCTATTTGCAAAAGCATACGAATCGAAGACCAAAACTCCCGGATGCAAATGGCTCCAGATAAGAATTTAAGGAATCTAGCGCCAAAGGAAGAGGGCGTCAAGGCCGATAATCGTGCACTTGTGCGAATATCGGAGCATTCTTCCTATCCTTCATATAGCTTCTTGATCAGTTGCCCCTTCATCTCAAATCTCGGCAGCGTGCCCGCCGGAACGAGCTGCACGGAGGCGGGCACTGTCAGCATGCCCTTAATCTTATCCTCCAGCGTCTTCTTCAGGGCCGCCTGGTCGGTCGAACCATTGGCGCATTCGGCCACCACTTTGAGCGGCGGCTTCACTCCGGGGCCGGGCTGGTCCAGTAGAATCTGTATCTCGCCGGTCGTTTGGGGATAGAAGCTGGAAACGATATCGCGGACGGCCGAGGGAAACACGTTGACGCCCAGAACGATCAGCATGTCATCGGTGCGGCCGATGCAGCGCATCTTGTAGCTGGTGCGGCCGCAGGCGCAGGAGGTGGCCAGGATGGAGACGCGGTCGCGGGTGCGGAAGCGCAGCAGCGGAACGCATTCGCGTTCGAGCGAAGTGTAGACCAGTTCGCCGGAGACGCCCGGCTCAATGGGCAGGACCGCGCCGGTTTCCGGGTCGATAATTTCCGTATAAACGTATTCCTGGCCGCAGTAGTGCATGCCGGTCTGCTCCGGGCATTCGCCGAAGATGATCGGGCCCATGTCCGCATTGCCCAGACCCTCGGTGACGCGCGCGCCCCACTCTTCGGTCAGCTTGGCGCGGATCGAGGGAATACCGGCGCCGGGCTCCGCTCCGCAGACCAGTTTCCGGATGCCGAAATCGCGCGGGTTCATCTTGGCTTCGCGGCGGATATATTCGGCCAAATAGATGGCATAAGACGGAGTGCAATGGATGGCTGTGGCGCCCAGCGAACGGGCGTACAGAACCACCTTTTCGGATGCGCCGGTGCCCAGGGGAACGAAGGTTGCGCCGATCAGTTCCATGGCGTCCTTCGAGGGCAGGCCGCCGACAAACATGGTCAGCCCGGCGGCGTGAATGACGATGTCCGAGGGGCGAATGCCCTGGGTGTAGAAGGAGCGCGCGGTCATATTGGTCCAGCACTGCGCGTCCTTGCGGGTCACGCCGACGAAGCTGGGCCGTCCGGTGGTGCCGGTCGAGGCATGCAGTCGCACAACGTCCACCATGTTGGCGGCCATGTGCCGGCCCAGCGGCGGACTGGCCAGCTGGCTTTCGCGCAGCTCTTCCTTGGAGGTGAAAGGAAAGCGGGCCAGGTCATCGAGCGAGCGAAAATCGGCGCGGCGAATGCCCGCGGCGGCGAATTTGTCCTGATAGAAGGGGGAGCGGGCGAAGAGGTAGTCGAGTTGAGTGGCGAGTTTTTGCTCCTGCAACTGGCGCAGGGCCGCGGGGCTCATCGTTTCTATTTCGGGGTCCAGGTATTGCTCGGTTCTCATCGTTGATGGTACGTCGCAGCTCCGGAGGGACTGGGGATTCGCCTGCTTGTCACTGTACCGCATTCAACCAACTGCTGAAACCAGACTAGCCGCGACGGGTGAAACAAAAGCCCGGAGAGACGAGTGGCCGGCGGGATGCGCCGGCCACTCGTTCCCCGCAGGGTTAGAAGGAGTACTTGAGCGAAAGCTGCAGCTGGCGCGGGTTGAACATGGTGCGCGCCGAACCAAAGCTCGGATTGGGGACCGGGGGGCCGGCCACTGGGCAGTTGAAAACTGTGACTTGCTGAATGGCAATCGAGGTAGCGTCCTTGTAGCTGACGGGAACCTGGCCGTTGCAGAAGCCGTAGGTTCCGTAAACGGAGGTGACTTCGTTTACGTTGGGTCGGTTGAGGGCGTCGAAAACGTCCAAGGCCAGGTCGATCCTCTGCTTCTCACGGAACTTAAAGTGCTGCGTGAGGCGCAGGTCAACCGTCTTGAACTTGTCTCCCCAATAGGCATTGCGGGCGGAAAGACCGACGCGATCGGTGACCGGGTTGGTGTCATTGTTGGCGTCAAAGCCCACGAACATGGTGAAGGGGCGGGCGCCTTGCAGGGTGACGATGCCGCTCAACTCCGTGTTGCGCAGGAAGGTCTCCTTGGGGCCGGTGGCGGTAAAGTTGGCCACGAAGCGGTGACGCACGTCCTGGTTGGAGTTCCCGCGTTCGGCTGCCCGGTTATAGAGATCCTGAGGGGTGCTGACGAAGGTGGTAAACGTACCGTCGTCCAGCGTCTTGGAGTAGGTGTAGTTGGCGTTCCAGCTCAGATTCTGGCCAATCCGCTGCTTCGCGGTAAACGTCACACCGTGATAGACGCTGTTCCCGCTGTTGTCGGTGTAATAGAGCAGACCGACGGGGATCAGCACGCTCTGGAAGTAGCTCTTGCCGGACGGAAAATCCGGTGGCGGAGCGGCGTAGTTGCCAAACGCATTGGACCCGCACTGATACCAGCCGGTGGTCATAGATGGCGTCACGCCGCCGGTGGAGTTTGCCGGGCAGACGTTCAAGTTTTCCGCGCGCACCTGATGGTGAGCGGAAACGAAGAGATAGCCAATGTTGAGCACCAGGCCATGTCCGATTTCGCGGTCAATTTCAAAACTGCCCTGCTCGGCGTAGGGCATCTTGCTGGCGGTTTCGACCGTGCCGTCACCCACGGTGGAGAATTCGCCAAAGGGGAATGTGGAGTTTGAAACGGTGGGATCGGTAACGAGAGCCACGGGCGTATAGAGACCATTGATGAGCAAATTCGCCGCCGTATTCGCCGGAATCCAGCCGAGGCCGGGAACGAAGGGCTGCTGGTTCAGCGCATAGGTGGCGTTCGGCCCGCCCTGGCGAATGCCCGGCAGGTTATAGGTCGCGCCGGAGCAGTTCGGCGTGCTCAACACGCAGACGAATGTGGTGGGGCGCTGCGGCCGGGTGACGAAGAAGAACGACGTGTTGTAGCGGTCGCTGAAGAGACCGAAACCGGCGCGCACGACGGTATGCTTGTCCGGGGAATAGGCGAAGCCGACGCGCGGCTGGAACGCCTTGTAGTAGTGGTTGACGGTATCGCTGATGCCCGGCTCGAAATCCCAGCGTATCCCGTAATTCACGGTTAATTTGGAGCTGACGCGCCACTGGTCCTGCGCGTAGAAGCCCAGGTAGCCGTGCTTCATGTCCGAGAAATAATTCGGAGTTTGGCTGTCCTGATAGGCCTTATCCCAATTCAGAGGCAGGGAAAATGCCGGCGCCGTGGCCGCGGTGCCGTCCACCACAGAGGTGTCGGCCGAACCCAGCGGAGACGGCCAGAAGACGATCGGCGTGCCGTTCATGAACCCAGGAAGCGGACAGGTATCGCCCGGGTTGCCCGTATATCCCAACGAGGACATCGGAAATCCCCTGTCGGCATTGATGAAATTGGCGAAGTCCACCAGACAGTCCACGCTGGGCAGAACGATGCGCATGGGGGAGAAACCGGGCCAGATGATGTGGTCGTCCACGCGGTTATAGTCGGCGCCGAACTTGGCCACGTGCGCTCCCTTGACCCAGGAGACGTTGTCGGAAAGCTGAATGCGGCTTTCGTAGGTAGCGTCGAATACGCCGAAGTTATGACCCATGAGCAGCGAGTTAGGGATATCCAGACCGGGCTGGCCCGTGACGCCAGGGAATGTGGAGTGGCGCCGGCCATACTGAACGAGTACCGAGTTCATCAGATTGGGAGAAAATTGCGTATTGAGCGTGCCGACCAGGGACTGGTCGCGCAGGAAGTTATCGTGCGCGCTGCTGGGAGCGGCAATGCCGCCGCCGTCCAGGGTGTCGCCCATGAGCACGTTCAGGCTGCGGCCATCCTCGATGCTGTAGCGCAGGGCCAGCCGGTTGTTCTTGTTGATTTCGTGGTCCAGCTTGATGAAGCCCTTGTCGGTGTCCCCGGTCTTCAGGTTGCCGGTCTGTTCGTCGAATTGGTTCGGGTTAGCAATCAGGTCCGGACCGAAGATCATCCTCTTCGCCGTATTGATCAACGCTAGATTGGCCATCAGCACGGGTGACTGCACCGGCGCTTCTGCGCGGCGCTGTCCTTCGTAGTTCATGAAGAAGAACGTCTTATCCTGCTTGATGGCGCCGCCGAGGGTGCCGCCAAACTGGTTCTGCCGGAAAGTCTTCGGCAGCGGGGCGGGCAGGAGCATGGGACGCGCGTTCATGGCGCTGTTTTCCAGGTAATCGTAGAGCGAACCGTGCCGATCGTTGGTTCCGGACTTGGTGATGATGTTGACAATGCCGCCCATGGCCCGGCCCTGTTCTGCGCTGAAGCCGTTGTTGACCACGCGGAATTCGCTGACCGCCTCCTGCGAGGGAGTGGCGCGCTGCGAACCGGTGGCCGAGTTGATAGTATCCGCGCCGTCCACGGTGACCAGGTTGCTCAGGTCGCGCATGCCGCCGAACGAGATGCGCGTGACTTCCGTCTCCGTGATGGTGGACTGCAGCGAGGTGCGGCCGGTGGTGACGCCGGGGGTAAGCAGGGCGAAGTCGGTGAAGAGACGGCCGCTGATGGGCAGCGAGCCGATCTGCTTCGAGTCAATCACCTGGCTGACTTCCGTGCGGGTGGGCTCGACGGGCGGGGTCTCGGTGGTGACTTCGATCTTTTCCCCGACCGCGGCAACCTTCATATCCACGTCAATCGTGGCCACCTGACCGACGCTCAGAACGATTCCGGTATGCGTGGACTTGCCGAAACCCGTGGCATCCACAATCAACTCGTAATGAGCGGGCGCCAGATTGGGCAGAACGTAATAGCCCGTATCCGTGGAAACGGCCGAATAGGTGCGCCCGGTATCCACATCGCGCAGGGTGACCGTGGCCTTGGCCACCGATCCGCCGCTGGCGTCGCGCACCGTGCCGTTCAACTGCGCGCCGCTGCTGCCCTGCGCATAAGCGGCAGGAATTCCAGCAACCAAAAAAGTTATCGCTAAAACGACTATGAGCATTCCCCGTAGTTTCATTCCAGCACCCCTTTATTTGTTAGGCAGCCGTTAAGCGCCTATTCCCAAATCACTGCTTACCAAAGACAAATGACCCCATGGGTCTCGACAGACCCATCGCAACGTGAGGCATGATTTACAACGGGCAGAATTAGTTGTCAAGGCAATAATCTAGCATTTGTGCGATTATCGCCGTTTCCCCTTTTCCCTTGCTTGACAACTCAATCTCCTGGGGATAATCAACATGTCACGCGCCTGTGACTGGCACGCCCACGGGTCAGGAGAAGCCATGAATCGAAGGACAATTTCCGTCATCGCGCTGGGATTGGCAATGGCAGCGGCAGGATTTTACGCGCCGAGTTCCACTTTTGCACAGGCCGCCAAGAAGAGCGCAAGCGCGAAAAAACACCCGAGCGCAGCCAAAGCCGCCGCGGTCAATGGAAAGCGCATCGCCCAGGCCGACCAGGAGCCGGGAAACTGGATGACCCACGGGCGCACCTACAATGAGCAGCGCTTCAGCCCGCTGAAGCAGATCAACGATAAGAACATCGGGAAACTGGGCCTGGCTTGGTTCTACGACCTGGATACGCACCGCGGGCAGGAGGCCACGCCGCTGGTGGTGGACGGAACGATGTATTTTTCGACGGCATGGAGCAAGGTGGTGGCGCTGGACGCGGCCAGCGGGAAGTTGCGCTGGGAGTATGACCCCAAGGTGCCGGGGGAATGGGCCATCAACGCCTGCTGCGACGTGGTCAACCGCGGCGTGGCCGTCTGGGAAGGAAAAGTTTTCGTGGGCACGCTGGACGGGCGGCTGGTGGCCCTGGATGCGGCCACAGGGAAACTGCTCTGGGAAACGCTGACGATTGACCGCAACTGGCGCTATACGATCACCGGAGCGCCGCGCGTGATCAAGGGCAAAGTCCTGATCGGCAACGGCGGAGCGGAAATGGGCGTGCGCGGTTACGTCTCCGCGTATGACGCCGTGACGGGCAAGATGGCCTGGCGCTTCTACACCGTTCCGGGCGATCCCTCGAAGCCCTTCGAGAGCCCGGCGATGGAAAAAGCCGCCAAGACCTGGAACGGCGAATGGTGGAAGTACGGCGGCGGCGGAACTCCCTGGGACGCCATCGTCTACGACCCGGACCTCGACCTCGTCTACATCGGCACCGGCAACGGCTCGCCGTGGGACCGCCGGGTGCGCAGCCCGCAGGGCGGCGACAATCTCTACCTCAGCTCGATCGTGGCCCTCAATCCCGATACCGGCGCATACGTCTGGCACTACCAGGAAACGCCGGGGGAGAGTTGGGACTTCACCGCCTGCCAGCCCATCATTATCGCCGACCTCAAGCTGGACGGGCGGACGCGGCGCGTTCTGCTGCACGCGCCGAAAAACGGCTTCTTCTACGTGCTGGACGCCAAGACCGGCGAGCTGATTTCCGCCACTGCCTACACGAAAACCACCTGGGCCACGGGCGTGGACCTGAAAACCGGGCGCCCGATCGAGACCGCAGTGGGGCGCTATCCCGGAACCAATCCCCCGCCCACTCAGCCCGGCCCGCTCGGCGGGCATAACTGGCAGTCCATGTCCTACAGCCCGCTCACCGGGCTGGTCTATATCCCCGTGCACGAATCGGGCTTCCTCTATAAGTCCGACCCCGATTTCACGCCCAAGAAGCTGGCGTTCAACACCGCCACCGACGGCGTGGCCTCGGCCATGCCGCAGGACCCCAAAATCAAGAAAGCCATCATGGACACGATCAAGGGGCGGCTGGTGGCCTGGGATCCGGCACAGCAGAAGAAAGTGTGGGACGTGGAACGGCCCGGACCGTGGAACGGAGGCATCCTCTCCACGGCGGGAAATCTGGTCTTGGAAGGGACGGCGGCGGGAAATTTTGAAGCCTACCGCGCGGACAACGGCAAGAAACTGTGGTCGGCGCCGGCGCAAACCGGCATCATCGCCGCGCCCATCAGCTACACGGTGCACGGCGAGCAGTACGTGGCGGTGCTGGCGGGCTGGGGCGGAGTCTTTCCTCTGATCACCGGCGAGGTCTCGCACAAGTCCGGGCTGATGCACAACGTCAGCCGCATGCTGGTCTTCAAGCTGAACGGCAAGGCCACGCTTCCGCCGCGCAAGGTGGTCGAGCCAGTGCTGAATCCCCCGCCCTCGACGGCCAGCACCGAGGAAATTCAAAAGGGCGAAAAGAAGTTCCAGCGTTACTGCTCGGCCTGCCACGGCGACGTGGCCGTCGGCGGCGGCGTGCTCCCGGACCTGCGCTATTCGGGAACGCTGACGGATGATACCTGGTACAGCGTGGTGCTCGACGGCATATTGAAGCAGGCGGGGATGGTCGCCTTCGGCAAGGAACTCTCCAAGGAAGACGCCACGCTCATCCGCGACTACGTCATCTTCCGCGCCAACCAGAGCAAGGAAGAGGCCGCGGAGCAGCAGAAGTAATCCCGCAAGGAACGCGGAGAAAAATTAAGCGGGCGGCGCTTTTCATCGCGCCGCCCGCTCTTTTTTTCAGTCCGCGAATTTGCAGCAGTTTACTTGCCCAAGACGGCCTTGACCGCCCGGACGATCTTGGCTTCATCCGGCAGCACGAACTTTTCCATCGGCTCGCTGTAGGGAATCGACGTATCCAGCGCGGTCACGAACTTGACCGGCGCCTTCAGCAATTCAAATCCATGTTCAACCACTTCGGCGGCGATGATCGCCGATACGGAAGCGTGGCGCGTGGCCTGGTCCACCAGCACCAGCCGTCCGGTCTTTTTGAGCGATGTGAGAATGGTCTGCACATCGAGAGGCGCGATGGTGCGCGGGTCAATCACCTCGACGCTGATGCCCTCCTTGGCCAGCGTTTCGGCGGCGGCCAGGGAATGTTTGACCATCCATCCGGTGGCCACGAGCGTGACGTCCGAACCGGCGCGCTTGATATCCGCCACGCCAAAGGGGATGACGAACTCTCCGTCCGGCACCGGGCCTTTATCAATCGTCAGCATGTAGTGGTGCAGGTACACGACCGGATTGTCGTCGCGGATGGCCGCGGCCATCAGACCCTTGGCGTCGGCGGGCGTCGCGGGCAAAACCACTTTCAGCCCGGGAATGCCCATCATGGTGTGATAGATGCAGTTGGAATGCTGCCCGGCCCAGCCCGCGGCGAATCCGTATCCCGCCTTGAAGACCAGAGGTACCTTGACCTGCCCGCCGGTCATGTAGCGGATGCGCGGCGCCTCGTTGAGCACCTGGCCCATGGCCACCAGCATGAATTCGCTCATCCACAGTTCGACGACGGGGCGCAGGCCGGTCATGGCCGCGCCGACGGCGATGCCCATCTCGGCGGTTTCCGAAATCGGCGTGATGCGCACGCGCTCCTTGCCGAACTGGCGCACCATGGGGTCGCGGTCGGTCATCCCCAGGTTCTGCCCGTAGAAAATCACGTTGGAATCGCGCTTCATTTCCTCCACCAGGGCGGTGGCCATCGCTTCGGCGTACATCATTTCGCGCGGCATCGGTTTCTCCCCTCTCTAGGCGTACACGTATTTGAGCGCGTCTTCGGGCGCCGGGAAGGGGCTTTTCAGCGCGAACTGCACCACCTCTTCCATCTCCGCGCGAACGCCTTCCTCGATTTTCTTCGCCGCTTCGTCGCTCAGCGTGCTGTTGCCGGTGAGCTTGGCGCGGAACTGCAAAATGGGATCGCGCGCGCGCGCCGCCGCGTATTCCGCTTTTCGGCCGTAGGTTTCGATGGCTTCGTGCTCGGGGAACTGCGTGGGCACGGGAGGCACGGTGATGGCGTTGCCGTGCGCGCTGAAGCGGTAGAACTTGGATTCGATCAGGCTGGGCCCGCGTCCGGCGCGCGCGCGCTCCACGGCCGTGCTCACCGCTTCGTACACCTTCAGCACGTCGGTGCCGTCCACGGTCACGCCGGGGATGCTGTAGGCCTGGGCCTTCTGCGAGAGCGGGTCGCCGGCGGCTTCGTTGGCGTCCTCCAGGCTGACGTGCGTATAGACCTGATAGCCGTTATTTTCGAGGATGTACACGATGGGCAGCTTCCACACCGAGGCCATATTGAGCGACTCATGGAATGCGCCCTGCTTGCTCGCGCCGTCGCCGAAAAAGCAGTAAACCACCTGCCCCGTCTTTTTCACTTGCGCCGTCAGCGCCGCTCCGGTGGCATGGGCGATGGATTGGCCGATGATGCCGGAGGTTCCCGGAAAGTGGTGGGCGGGGTCGGACAGGTGCATCGAGCCGCCGTAGCCCTGGCACAGCCCGTCCTTGCGGCCATAAATTTCCGCCATGATCTTCTTGGCCGGGGAGCCCAGCACGATGGGATAGCCGTGGCAGCGGTAGGTGGGCATGGCCAAATCCGTCTCGTTGCGCGTGGCCAGCGAACCCACGATGGAGGCTTCCGCTCCGTCGGCCAGATGCGAGTGCCCGCGAATCGCGCCGGGATGCTCGATAAAGGTGCGCTTGATGCGCTCCTCGAACTCGCGTATGCGCAGCATCTGCGTGTACATCCAGATCAGGCGCTCTTTGGACAGCGCTTCCCGCTTTTCCATGACTGGCTCCCTCCTGCTTCAGGACTGCGGAATAACGTCGCCGGGCTGCCCGATGTGGCCGAGCAGGTCGCCCACGGGAACTTCCGAGTCTTCCTGGGCGACAATGGCCAGCAGCACGCCCCCGGCGGGGGCGTCCAGTTCGTAGTTGACCTTATCGGTTTGCAGCTCGACGATGGGCTCGCCGGACTGGATGGCGTCGCCCACCTGCTTGAGCCACTTGATGACGATCACCTTGGTGGTGGGAATTCCGCCGGTTTTGGGAACTCGAACGCTGGTAACGATGGATTCCTCCCGCCACGAATCTGCGCCGCAAGCGCACGCGTGGGTCCGCAAAAATCTCTGAACTTTTCGGCGCTCTTCGCGCGGCCCTCGAACGGCCGTTCAAATTGCCTACTGCGATTTGTAAACCCTATTCGGCCGTCTGTCAATTCGTCCGCGCCCGCGCCGGCCGATAATCGCCAAGCAAATTAATGGACGCTGCGCTCTTTGCCCGCCCAGTAGCGCTCGCGAATCTTCTTTTTGTCCGTCTTCCCCGCTCCCGTCCGCGGAATTTCCGGCCAGAACTCCGCCGACTTGGGCGCTTTCACGCCGCCCAGCCGCGCCTTGCAGTGCGCAATCAACTCTTCCTCGCTCAAGGACTCGCCCTCGCGCAGCGCCACGATGGCCTTCACCGCTTCGCCCCACTTGGCGTCCGGCACGCCCACCACCGCGCAGTCGCGCACCTGGGGAAGCTCCATGACGCAGGCTTCCACTTCCGCGCAGTACACGTTGAAGCCGCCGGTGATGATCATGTCCTTCTTGCGGTCCACGATGTAAAAGAATCCGTCCTCGTCGCGGTAGCCCACGTCCCCGGTATGATGCCAGCCGAACGCGCGAATCTCCGCGGTGGCTTCCGGCATCTGGTAATAGCCCGGCGTAACCAGCGTGCCGCGGGCCACGATTTCCCCGCGCTGGCCCGCCGGGAGAATGTTTCCGTCGTCGTCCATGGCCGCCAGGCGCACCGCCGAAGTGGCTTTTCCGCAACTGCTCAGGCGCTCGGGATGGTCGCCCGCGGCGGCCGCCGCGAGAGTTTTAGTGTCCAGCCAGGTCAGCAGCATGGGCGCTTCCGTCTGGCCGTAGCACTGGCACATGCACGGGCCGAAAACTTCCACGGCGCGCTTCAGCTTGTCCGGAGAGACCGGAGCGGCCGCCAGCAGAAACCGGCGCAGGCTGGAATAGTCATGCCGGCCAAGTTCCGGATGCGCCAGAAGAGAATAGAGCGCGGTGGGCGGCAGAAAAAGATGGGTGACGCGGTGGCGCTCGATATTGCGCAGCACTTCTCCGGCGTCGAAGCCGGGCATGACCACATTGGTGGCGCCCAGCGGGAACAAGGCAAAGGCAACCGTTCCGGCGGCATGGGAAAGCGGAGCGGTGCTCAGGCAAACCGGGTCGCGGTCGTCAATGCCCCAGTAGTGCGTGGCCATCTCGATCATCGAGCCCCAGGCCAGATTGGTGACCATCACGCCCTTGGCGGGACCGGTCGTGCCTCCGGTAGGAACGAGGCCCATGAGTTTTTCCGAATCGCCGCAGGCGCCGCCCCAGTCCTCTTCCGGCGCCGCGCTTCCCTGCCCGATAAACGTTTCCAGCGAGGGATTTTCGCCGTCGGGCGCGTCAATGCAGATCATGCGCCGCAGCGTGGGCGTGCGGCTGTGCAGCTCGCGCGCCTGCGCGGCGAAACTGCTGTGGTAGAAGAGCACGGACACGCCCGCGTATTTCATGT
Source organism: Terriglobia bacterium (assembly GCA_041500985.1). Taxonomy (GTDB): domain Bacteria; phylum Acidobacteriota; class Terriglobia; order Acidiferrales; family UBA7541; genus Acidiferrum. The sequence continues at coordinate 44,442 of JBGQNE010000015.1, forward strand.
ATTCGGCGTTGGCGTCGAGAGCGTTGCGGAAATTGATGGGCACCCAGACGCACCCCGCGCGCAGCAGCCCCACCATGCAGAACAGCACGCGCGGGTCATTCGGCGAATAAATGGCCACGCGCTCTTCGTTGCGCAGCCCGGCCGAACGCAGCGCCGCGGAGATGCGCCGGCTGATGGCCTGCATCTCGCGGTATGTGGTGCTTCCGGAGGAATCCCGGATCGCGATTCGCCCCGGAAAAACTTCCGCGCCCTTGTCAAAATAATCGATGGCCCGCATCCGGAAAAATCCTCCCCGGCGGAAATCGTCCGCGCGATTCCCGCCGCCGCTTCTTCATTTTTTGCGCGGCGTATCCGCGCTTCTCTACGAGGTTACCTTGGCGCGGGAAAGCCCGAAGTTCTCAAGCGTGCGCAGCAGGTCGCGATGGCCGAGCGCCGCGCAGGGCGAAGCATAGCCCACCGTGCGCGGGGAGCCGTGCACCAGCACATGCGCCGCGTAGGCCTGCACCAGCCCGGTCTGGCGGTAGGTGCAGTTCCCCACCATCGTGCACTGCACCGAAGTCATGCTGCCGCGCGCGTAGACCACGTCAATCGTCCGGTTCACCCGCGAATTCTCGCGCGGCGGCGTTCCCGCCTGCACCGAACTGGCCATTTCCGCCAGCACCTTCTCCTGCTCCGCCTTGGGCAGCGGACGGATGTTTTCCTCGAAGTGTTTTTCCGTGGCCAGAACTTTTTCCATGATTCCGCGGTCGAGGAGCCCGCCGAGGGTTTTCACGTTGGCGATTTGCGGATGGTTCTTGTACCAGACCGGGTGCGGGAAGCCGCCCCAGGGAAGCACCAGCTGCGTCAGCGCCTGCCCGGGCACGATCGCTTCATGCGCCGTGGCGCGGGCCCACGGCTTGTACTCGTTCTGCTCCAGATAATATGCATCCGTGGGAATCGCCGCGAAAATCGTCTGCGTCGAGCCGAACGTGGGCATGCCCTTGAACATGGAAATAATCTCGACGGTGTCGATTCCTTCCGTCTCCAGGCACAGGCGCACGGCAATATCGCTGGCCGCGGACATATAGGCCATGCCGGGAGCCAGCAGCAGCCCCTTCTGCGCGAACTTATCGCCCCAGTTTTCCGCGGCGTTGCGGTGCCAGGCCTGTTCCCCGCCGATATCCAGGTAATGGCAGCCGGCCTTCAGGCAGGCTTCCACCACGCGCGGGCCGTTATAGAGGAACGGTCCGGCGGTATTGCAGACCACCTTGGCGCCGGTGAACAGCTTGGCGAGTTCCTCGACGGAGCCGCCGGTTTCCGCCACTTCGTAGTTGGCCGTCTCGATGCCCGGCACGCGGCTCATCACGTCCTCGATCCGCGTGCGGCTGCGCCCCGCGGCGATGAAGGGCAGGTTATATTCCCGCAGAAATTCGACAACCAGGCGCCCGGAAAAACCATTGGCGCCGTAGACCACAACCGGTTTCTTGCTGCTCATGGAGGTCCTCCGATGCGCCGGGGCGGCCACACTCCGCTTCCCCTGGCGCTGCAAGCCATTTTAGTCTAAAGTCTCTTTTATGCTAGTAGGCACCTTTTCGAAACTAGGTACCCCAGCGAAGCCCCACGGAGGTTCCGGCATGGAAGAGTTCGATTGCCCGGTCCAGCTCACCACCAATATCATCGGCGGAAAATGGAAACCGCTGATTCTCTATTATCTCCAGGCCCACACCCGCCGCTTCGGCGAACTGCAGCGGCTGGTTCCCGCGGCCACCAAAAAAATGCTCACCCAGCGCCTCCGCGAACTGGAAAAGGACGGCATCATCCTGCGCAAGGTCTATGCCCAGGTGCCCCCGCGCGTCGAATACTCGCTCACCCGCCACGGACAGAGCCTGCGCCCCATCCTGGAATTGATGTCCGCCTGGGGAAAAAAACACCGCGTGCGCCACAGCGGAAATTAGTTCCGCCCCGCGCTGCCCGCTATTTCAGCAGCCCGGAAATCTCCTCCGCCGCGTTTTGCAAGTGCGGCAGAAACGTTCCCACCATGTCCTGCACGGAAACCCGCTGCGCGTGCGCCCCCACGTTCAGCGCGGCAATCACCTTCCCCGAGGAATTGCGGATGGGCACCGCCAGCGCGCGCAGGCCAATCTCCAGCTCCTGGTCCACCAGCGCGTAGCCGTTGGTGCGCACAAACTGAATCGCATGGCGCATATCGGCCATGCTCACGATCGTCCGCGCCGTGTGCGCAATCAATTCGGCCCGGCCCAGGTGCGCTTCCAACTCTTCGGGAGAAAGGCTGGCCAGCATCACCCGCCCCAGCGACGTGTTGATCGCCGGCAGCCGGCTGCCCATGGACAGGTCGATCGCCAGAATCCGCGTCACATTCGAATGCGCCACGTGAATCACGTCGCTGCCGTCCAGCATGGCAATCGAGCACGATTCCCGCAGCGTCTGGCTCAGACGGTCCAGGATGGGCTGCGCCAGCTTGGCCACCGGCAACGACGAAATATAGGAATGCCCCAGCGTCAGGATCCGCGGCCGCAGCGAAAAATGCCGCCCATCTTCGCTCACCGCCAGCCCCAGCTTCGACAGCGTATACAAGCAGCGGCGCACCGCGGCCCGGGAAAGCCCCGTCGTCACGCTCAACTGCGAAATCGTCAGAAACGATTTGGCGTGGGAAAACGCCTGAATCACCGCCAGCCCCCGCGCCAGCGATGTCATGAAGTTGGGGTCGCCGCTGAAGACGTCAATCATCGCCGCGGGCAGCACGGAAGTATTCGCGGAGTCTCCCAGTGGGATCACATCGGGTCGTTGCGGTTTGGTCTTCGTACTCAGAGCAGCACCTTCCCGTGAGCCTGACGGCCGCCAGCTAGAAGAAAAAGGGATAATACACCTGTTGTCCAATATTCGCACACATATTCGATAATCGCCATTGACACCCTTTCCCTGATTGAATACATTTTCCTATACATTTTTCGGCTCTCCGATTTTTGAGGATGCGTGCTCCGTCCCCCCTGAGTTATTGTTTTCGGGCACTACAGGAGATTTTCACCCATGTCCAACATCGCCGGCTACCGCCGACCCATGGCCGGGACGCAGCCCAATCACCTGCACCCTCCCTACGCCTCCAGCGTTGCTCGCTCCCCCCGCCAGCCGCTCATCTACCTGCCGCACACCCTCTCCGAGGTGACCGGCCCGATCATCGGCGCTGAGCGCGTGGACGTGAAAGCCTTCGACCTCACCAAGCAGCACAAAGGCGAGCCTCTCGGCGAACGCATCATCGTCAGCGGCCGCGTCATCGACGAAAACGGCCGCCCCGTGCCCCACACATTGGTCGAAATCTGGCAAGCCAATTCCGCCGGGCGCTACCTCCACAAGGTGGACCAGCACAACGCCCCGCTCGACCCCAACTTCACCGGCTGCGGCCATACTCTCACCGACAGCGAAGGCCGCTACCGCTTCGTCAGCATCCGCCCCGGCGAATATCCCTGGAAAAATCACTACAACGCCTGGCGTCCCGCGCACATCCACTTTTCGCTCTTCGGCCCGGCCTTTGCCACGCGCCTCGTCACCCAGATGTATTTCCAGGGCGACCCGCTCATCCCCTACGATCCCATCTTCAACTGCACCAGCGACGAAAAGGCCCGCAACCGCCTCATCTCCCAGTTCGACTGGGAATCCACCATTCCCGAGCAGGCCCTCGGCTACAAATTCGACATCGTCCTGAACGGACGCGACTCCACGCCCTGGGAGAATAAATAAGATGAGCCTCGTGAAAACCACTTCGCAAACCGTCGGCCCCTATTTCGCCATCGGACTCACCTGGCTGAACAAGAGCGACCTCACCGCTCCGGGCGTCTCCGGCAAAAAAGTCACCATCGAAGGCCGCCTCCTCGACGCCGACGGCAAGCCCATTCCCGACGGCCTGATCGAAGTCTGGCAGGCCAATTCCCACGGCAAATACGCCCATCCCGAGGACAAGCAGGACAAGCCGCTCGAAAAAGGTTTTCAGGGCTTCGGGCGCATCCCCATGGACGCCAACGGCCAGTTCCACTTCACCACCATCCAGCCCGGCCCCGTCCCCGGCCCCAACGGCAAGCCCCAGGCGCCGCACATCCTGGTCTCCGTCTTCGCCCGCGGCATGCTCGACCGCCTGGTCTCCCGCATCTACTTCCCCGACGAGCCGCTCAACGCCGCCGACTTCGTTCTCAACCTGGTCGAGCCTGCCCGCCGCGGCACGCTCATCGCTCGCAAAAAAGGCGACTCGCTCGAATGGAACATCGTCGTACAAGGCCCCCAAGAAACAGTTTTCTTCAACTGCTAAGAGTGTTTACACTCTCTGCATGAGATTGCTGCAGCCACTGTTCCGCTGGGATCCCGTCGAAGCGGAATTCTCCAATCACGCACGCGTGCAGGGCATGCTCGATTTCGAAGCCGCCCTCGCCCGCGCCGAAGCCCGCGCCGGCGTCATCCCCGCCTCCGCCGCCGCGCCCATCGCCGCGCAATGCCGCGCCGAACTCTTCAACATGGACGAGCTCGCGCAATCCGCCGCCCGCGCCGGCAATCCCGCCATTCCCCTTATCAAACGACTCACCGCCCTCGTCGCCGCAACCGACCAGGACGCCCAGCGCTTCGTCCATTGGGGCGCCACCAGCCAGGACGCCCTGGACACCGGCCTGGTCCTGCAACTCCGCGCCGCCCTGCGCCTCATGGAATCCGAATTCGAAAAGTTTTCCTCCGCGCTCGCGCATCTCGCCGAAAAACACCGCGCCACTCCCATCGCCGCCCGCACCTGGATGCAGCAGGCCCTCCCCACCACCTTTGGCATGAAGGCCGCCGCCTGGCTCGACGCCGTCAACCGCGACCGCCTCCGCCTCGCCGAAGCCCGCCGCAACGCCGAAGTCTTGCAGTTCGGTGGCGCCGTCGGCACCCTCGCCTCGCTCGGCGCCAAAGGCCTCGACGTCGCCAAAGCCCTCGCCGATGACCTGCACCTCGCCCTCCCCGATCTTCCCTGGCACACTCAGCGCGACCGCATCGCCGAAGTCGCCACCACCCTCGGCCTCGCCACCGGCACCCTCGGCAAAATCGCCCGCGACATTTCCCTGCACACGCAAACCGAAGTCGCTGAACTCTTCGAGCCTGCCGCCCCCGGCCGCGGCGGCTCCTCCACCATGCCCCACAAGCGCAATCCGGTCACGTGCGCCGTCGTCCTTTCCGCCGCCGCCCGCGTTCCCGGCCTCGTCGGCACGATGCTCTCCGCCATGGTCCAGGAGCAAGAACGCGGCCTCGGCGGCTGGCACGCCGAATGGGAAACTTTTCCCGAAATCATCAGCCTCGCCGCCGGCGCTCTCCACCACCTCACCGCAACCGTCAGCGGCCTGGAAGTGGACACCGCGCGCATGGCCGCCAATCTTGAACTAACGCACGGCCTGCTCTTCGCGGAAGCCATCCAGATGGCCCTCGGAAAAACCCTCGGCCGCCAGCAAGCCCATGAACTCGTCGAAGCCGCTTGTAAAAACGCACAAAAAGAAAATCGCCACCTCCGCGACGTCTTAGCCGACGACCCCGCCGTCGCCAAGCATTTAAACAAGGAAGCCCTGACCAAACTTTTCGACCCCGCGCAGTACCTCGGCGTGGCCGAACAATTTATCAACCGCGTCCTCGCGGCCCACGCCGCGCAGAACACGAAAAAACTTTCAATGAAAGAAGGTAAGTAAAATGCCCTTTGCAGACCTCCACGGCTTGCGCGTGCACTATTCCCTGACCGGCAAAGAAAACGCCCCCGTCCTCATCTTCTCCAACTCCCTCGGCACCAATTTTTCCATGTGGGACCCGCAAGCGGCCGCTCTCGAAAAAGAGTTCCGCGTCCTGCGCTACGACACCCGCGGCCACGGCCAGACCGCCGTCACCCCCGGCCCCTACTCCATCGAACAACTCTCCCGCGACGTCCTCGCCCTTCTCGACCACCTGAAACTCGACCGCGTCAACTTCTGCGGCCTCTCCATGGGCGGCATGATCGGCATGTGGCTGGGCATCCACGCCCCGCAGCGTTTCCACCGCATCGTCCTCTGCAACACCGCCGCAAAAATCGGCACCGCCGAAATGTGGAACGCCCGCATCGAAACCGTCCGCAAAGGCGGCACCAAATCCGTCGCCGCCGCCGTCGTCGAGCGCTGGTTCACCCCCGAATTCCGCGCCGCCTCCCCCGCCGCAGTCGCCACCGCCCTCCAAATGCTCGAAAACTCCCCCGCCGAAGGCTACGCCGAATGCTGCGCCGCCATCCGCGACATGGACCAGCGCGAAACCGTCAAAAACGTCCGCGTGCCCACCCTCGTCATCGCCGGCGCCAAAGACCCCGTCACCCCTCCCGCCGAAGGCCGCTTCCTCGCCGATCACATTCCCGGCGCAAAATACGCCGAACTCCCCGCCGCCCACCTTTCCAACATCGAAGCGGCGCCCCAATTCACCGCCGAACTGACAAAATTCCTGAACTCCTGAGGAGAAGCGCCAGACGAGCTGACCACAAACAGGCCGCCAAAAACTGAGATCTGTCATTCTGAGTCCCGGTGCCTTTTACCGGGACGAAGAATCTCAACTGTAAATATAGCTGGAGCGTATGGGTGACGGATGCTGTATGGTTTCAGGCGATGGCGTGGAGCAGTTGAGATCCTTCGCTCCGCTCAGGATGACCCCGCTGGGGGTTGTGGATGAGGACCTATCACGTCTACATCATGTCCAACGAATCGAAGATGCTCTACGTCGGGGTCACAAATTATTTGGAGCGCCGCGTTCTCGAACACCAGCGAAAAACCGTCCCCGGCTTCACCCAGCGATACAACTTGCATCGCCTGGTGTACTTTGAGCCCTTCACCGACATCCGGGATGCCATCATTTGGGAAAAACGGATCAAGGGCTGGCTGAGAAGCAAAAAAGTTGCGCTGATTCAAAAAAGAAACCCGCGCTGGCTTGACCTGTCCGCGGAATGGGGAGCCAAGGCAAATGCTTCCAAGAAATCTTGATACCCCACAAGTAGGAAGCTCTGTCATTCTGAGTCCCGGTGCTTTTTACCGGGACGAAGAATCTCAACTTGTCAGACGCAAGACAAGCCGGAATGCGCACAGGCTGCTAAAATCCAAGCTCTGTCATTCTGAGTCCCGGTGCTTTTTACCGGGACGAAGAATCTCAACTGTAAATGTGGCTGGAGCGTACGGATGATGGACGCGGAGTGATTTCAGGGAGTGGCGTGAAAGTGGTCGTGGATGACATTTCACGTGCACATCCCCGAGCTTGTTGTCATTCTGAGTCCCGGTGCTTTTTACCGGGACGAAGAATCTCAACTTAACGTACCGGCAGGACGTACACACGAGGAGCCAACCAATGGACGACCGCGAAAAACACGATCAAGGCATGAAAATCCGCCGCGCCGTCCTGGGCGATGCCCACGTCGACCGCGCCCAAAAAAACAAAAACCCCTTCAACGACGACTTTCAGGACCTCATCACCCGCTACGCTTGGGGCGAAATCTGGACCCGCCCCGGCCTCGCCCGCCGCGAACGCAGCTTCATCACCCTGGCCATGATGGTCGCCCTCAACCGCGGCGACGAACTCCGCATGCACATCCGCGCCGCCTTCAACAACGGCGTGACCCGCGAGGAAATCAAGGAAGTTTTGCTTCAGACCGCCATCTACTGCGGCGTCCCCGCCGCCAACACCGCATTCCACATCGCCGGCGAAGTCTTCGCCGAAATGGAATCCCAGGGTGATCCGCGCCGCTGAAGCAGCCTCACGCGCTTCGCCAAACTCCCTCCTGCATCTCTGACAGCTCGCGAATCAAAGGAAAGTCCGCCAAATCCGGCTACCCCAGATTTTTCGGTGGTGTCCTAATTTGCGTTTATCATCCATGGTGTTACACTTTGTGCTTATACTCCCCTCAAAGAGAGGAGCGCCGTGGATAATCAGGACGGTAGCAAGCCCAACCCCGAAGATCCCGTAGGTAACCCTCCATCACCGCCTATGAGCAAGATTAGGACTGTCGAGTGGCTCCAAGTCGCTGTAAATTCTATCTTGGCCATTATTGGGATCATCGCTCTTTGCATCTACGGTAGGCAGCTTGGCGTATTTCGCAGCCAACTCGAACAAATGATAGTGGCCACGAAAGCTGCTAAAGAGAGCGCCGATGCCGCCAAACAAGCCGCCAATACGGCTGAGGCTACTTTGAAATCCTCGCAGACATCGTTTCAGATTGATCAAAGACCTTATGTAATAACCGATGGGCCGCCGCAATTCGTCACGCCTCCGAATGCCACTGGAAAACCAATTCAGGCAAACGTAGTTCTTAAGGACATTGGCAGAACCCCGGCAATTAACGCAGTATGGTTTGTTGATTTGCTGCCCTATAAGGCAAAGACTCGGCCTGGGTATCTTAGTTTCTTGGAAAACTCCTACACTGCTCTCAAGATGAGACAGAAAGCAACAACAGAAAAGCATGCCGACGAAATGAGTCGAGATATCGCTCCCACCGCCACGACCTTTAGCACCGAGAATGCCAAAGCTTTGTCTACCCCCGAAATGATGAACCTTGAAAAAGGGGATGGAAGCTTTATTCTTCTCTCCGTTGGAATAGTCAGCTACACGGATGCAACTAGAGGGAGTTACGAAACCGAGTTTTGTTACTTCTTCGTTGGGACTGACCCAAAGGTGTGGCACATCTGCGATTCCCATAACACCATTAGGTAATCCGACTGTGTACGGCAACATCCAAATTAGGACACTGGCTGGTGGCGCAGACTCAGCGACTCAGCAAGGCGCGGGTGCCCCAGGCGTCGTTTTTACGCCTAGGGCTTTTGATTTTTTCCGGTCAGCACTCTCTCCTCCGCCCCCCCCCGAGCGCTCACCCGACCCTTCAAACCCCTCCATCCAAACCACTTACCAGTAATCACTTGACAATTATTGTAACTATGATAACATAAGAAGGTCATGATGGGGCGTCCCACCCTCTCTTCTCCACCCCTCGGCCTCCTCGGCGCCGCCGCTGCAAACACCTCCGCCCCCGCGCTTCCCCGCTCTTCGCTCTTCCGCAAACTCCGCCCGCCAAAGCGCCTCTTTCCTTTCAATCACTTGCGCACTCTTTCGCTCTTCCAAAAACAGGAGCGCCCCGCAATTCTTTTACATTCAATGCTTTGCGCACTCTTTGCAAAAACACCGGGGGTGTGGGGTCTTTCCGCCAACTGCGAACTGTCAACTGCTAACTCTTTTACAATCTGCACTTACAAAAAATCCGCCCGCAACCTCTTTAGAATCTGCACTTCCAAAACAAAGGACTTAAAACCCTTTGGAATCTGCACTTACAAAAAAGGTAGGGGGGTGGGGGTCATATTGTTAACCTGCCCCGATGCAATCGGGACCAGATACCCCGTGAAGGGTATCTGTCCTGCCTGCTCCGGCCTTGCCGGAGAGCGACCAGCGGGAGCCGAAGGACCTCTCTCACCAGCCCCCACCCCCAGCGCGAGCTTCGCCGGAAGCGCGCCTCTTCCTTTCAACTTTCAACTGTCAACTTTGAACTCGTCTGGCCGCGGCATCCCCGCCCCGCGCTCAGAACGGATACGGATGCTTCCCCATCTGAATCGTGATCCACTTCGTCTCCGTCATTTCGTCCAGCGACCAGCGCCCGCCCTCGCGCCCGCTGCCGGAATCTTTTACTCCGCCGAAGGGCACGATGGCGTCGTCATGAATCGTGGGGCCGTTCAAGTGCACCATGCCGGCTTCCAGTTCCAGCGCGAACTTCATCGCCAGTTGCAGGTCGTTGGTGATCACCGCGGAGGAAAGGCCGTAAACGGAGGAATTGGCCAGCTTCAAGGCGTCGTCCGCGTTCGCCGCCTTGGTCACCGCGGCGACGGGCCCGAACAGCTCGTCCTTGAAAACGGCCATCTCCGGCGTGACGTCGGCAATCACCGTCGGATGATAGAAGTTTCCTTCGTATTTCCCTCCGGTCAGCAGCCGCGCGCCGGCGGCCACGGCGGCCTTCACCTTGCCGTCAATCATGGGGCACTGCGTCGTGCGGATGAGCGGCCCAATCACCGTGTGCGGATCGCGCGGGTTGCCAACCGTCATTTTCGCGGCCTTGGCCGCGAAGCGCTTGAGGAATTCGTCATAGACCGGCGCTTCCACGATGATGCGCGAGCCGGCCATGCAGATCTGCCCCTGGTGAATAAAAATGCCGAAGCAGGCGGTGTCCACGGCGTAATCGAGATCCGCGTCCTTCAGCACAATCACCGGGCTTTTGCCGCCCATTTCCAGCACCACGCGCTTGCCGCGCCGCGCGCATTCCGTGGCGATGATGCGGCCCACGGCGGTCGAGCCGGTAAAGGTCACCAGCTTCACGCGCGGGTCCTCCAGAATCACCTTGGCCATGGCCGGGCCGTCGCCGGGCACCACGTTGAAAACGCCCGCGGGCACGCCCGCCTTATGAAAAACTTCCGCCAGCTTGAGCACCGTCAGCGAAGTCTCCTCCGACGGCTTCAGCACGAACGTATTCCCGGCGGCCAGCGCGAAGGCCACTTTCTTGAGCGAGAGGATCACGGGAAAATTGAACGGCGAAATCCCCGCCACCACGCCCAGCGGACGGCGAATGGCCATGGAAAACAGACCCGGTTCGTTGTTGAAAACTTCGCCATGAATCCGCCGCGCTTCTCCGGCAATCGAGTGCACCATATTCGCCGCAAACGGCACTTCGAACATGGCCTTGCCGAACGTGGCCCCGCCTTCGTCAATCAGCAGGTCCACGATCTCCTCCCGCGCGGCCATCAGTCCGTCGGCGGCCTGGTGCAGGATGCGCTCGCGTTCGGCCGCGGGCGTGGCCGCCCACGACGCGCGGGCCGCGTCGGCGGCGTCCAGCGCCGCGCGCATGTGCTGCTCCTGCGCCATGAACACTTTTGCGAACGACTTCTGATTGGCCGGATTGATGACGTCGGTCAGCGCCGAAGCCGGAACATCAATGGCCTTGCCTGCGATGAAGGGTGTCGTGAACATGTATTTCTCCTCCGCGGTTCGGATGATGGAGCGTTACAACTGAAAACCGTTTATTTCCAGACCCGCCGCGCCGTCTCGGCAACGAGCCGCAGTTTGGCCCACTGGTCCTCTTCGGTCAAGAGATTCCCTTCCATGGTGGAAGCGAAGCCGCACTGCGGGCTGAGCGTCAAATTTTCGAGCGGCACGTACTTCGCCGCTTCCGCAATGCGCTTCGCCAGATCGTCCGCGTTCTCCAGTTGGGCGATCTTGGAACTCACCAGCCCCAGCACCACGGTTTTTCCGCGCGGCACGAAGCGCAGCGGCTCGAAGGTTCCCGAGCGCGCGTCGTCGTATTCCAGCAGGAACGCGTCCACGGCCAGCGTGCCGAAGAGTTTTTCCGCGATGGCGTCGTATCCGCCTTCGGCGTACCAATGGCTGCGATTGTTGCCGCGGCAGAGGTGAATGGCCAGGGTCACGCCGGGGCGCTTTGCCGCTGCAAAGCAGGCGTTGTCCGCGCGCACCGCCTCGTCCAGCAGCGCGTCCGGGTCCGCCTGCATTTCCGCGCGAATCCATTCGCGCCACTTGGGGTCCATGTAATAGCTGTAGCGCGGCGCGTCAATCTGGATGTAGCTGACGCCCTCGGCGCTCAGCTTGGCCAGGTCCGCCTTCATGATGGCCACGATGTCCCAGAGCAGCGCGGAATGGTCCTTATAGACCTTGTCGGTGACGCCGCGCTTGAAGGAGATGGCCGGAAACTGTGTGGCGCTGGGCAGGGTCATCTTGATCGCGCCGGGGCTGTTCTTCTTCAGAAACGGCAGCTCATGGCCGGTCAGAGGACGCGCCTGGCGCAGTTTGGCGCCGACGATTCCGGTGACGCTGCTGACGTGGGCGTCTTCTTTTTCCCCGGCTTTCCACGAGCGCGCCACGGCGTCGCCCAGGTCGAATCCCTCGACGGCGTCGGTGAAATCGCTCATGAAGTTGCGGCGGCGCAGTTCGCCGTCGGTGAAAATCTCGAAGCCCAGTTCCTTCTGCTTGGCCAGCACGCGCAGGACATGGCGGTCCTCGATGGCCTTCAACTGCTCGGGAGTAACGGCGGGATTGCGCCGCGCCTCCAGAATTTCGGCGGGCCGCAGAAAACTTCCGATGTGATCGGCTCTGTATCGCGCTGCCATTTCGTAATCCTCTTTCCTGAACTCCGTGTAAACTTCCGCTTTCACGCCGCCCGGAGGCCTCGGCGGCCCCGCGCAACCCATCCACTATGCCAAATTAGTGCACGCCGGGCCAGTCTCCCTGGTCTCCCAGATTGGCCGCGATTTTCCGCGCGGTTTCCCGCACCAGGTCGATTTTTTCGCCCAGTTCGCGGCCTTGAAAGCGCTGCGTGGGACCGGCAATTCCCACCGCGCCGACGACGTGGGCATCCTGAAGAATGATCGGCGCGGCCACTCCGTTCAGCCCGCGCTCGAGTTCCTGCTCGTCCAGGGCGTAGCCCCGCTGCCGGACGCGCCGCAAATCGTTTTTCAATTCCTCGATGCGCGCGTGGGTACTGGCGGTAAAGCGCTGCAATCCGTTGCGCTGAACGATTTCGTTCACGTCCTGCTCGCTGAGGTAAGCCAGCACGGCCTTGCCGGCCGCCGTGCAATGCGCCGGAAAAAGCGAGCCCACCGGCGTGCGCACGGTGATTCGCGCGCCGGGAGAATCGAAGCGCTCGACGCACACGATGCCGCTCGAACCCGGCACGGCCAGGCTGACGGCCTCGTTCGAAACACGCGCCAAATCGGCCAGGAAGCGCCGGGCTTCGCTCTGCAGCGTTCTGGCTTTCAGCGCCTTGGTTCCCAGATCGTGCAGCTTCAGGCCCAGGCGGTATTTTTCGCCTTCGGGGTCGCGCTGAATCAGGTCGAATTTCTCCATGGCGCCGAGCAGGCGGTAGACGGTGGTTTTGTTCAAGCGGAGGCTGGCGGCAATTTCGGAGATGCGCAGTTCGGGACCGTTCTGGCCCATATGCAGGAGGATGCGAATGGCTTTCTGCAGCGATTTGCTGGCGCCGGACTCCAATTCGCGCCTTCGGGCCAGCGGAACTCTTCTGCGCAACGAAGCTGACGGCATGGCAACCATCCTTCTCCCCCGCAAGGAACGGGCCTTGGGAGGATGGGGCATTGTAGTCAAAAGCAGGTTTCTGTCAATATGAAACTTTGGTTCACAATATGAATTCAGCGGCGAGCGCGGCGGCGGCGCGATTTCGTGTATACTCACCGGCGCGAAACGATTCACGGGCCGGACAGGAAAACGAAGGGGAATTCACCGGGGAAGCCCACGATGACCGAGAAACAAAAGTTTTACGGCTGGACACTGGTCGCAGTGCTGTTTGCCATGGACTTCCTGAACATGGGATTTCCGCTCTATGGCGGCAACGTCATCAACACCTACATGCTGAAAGAGATTACGATGAGCCGGGGGACTTACGGGCTGGGCTTTACGTTCATCAATCTGTTCATCGGGGTGCCATCGATTCTGGTGGCGGCTTGCATCGTGAGATGGAGCATCAAGCGGTCGTTCGCCATTGGATCGGCGCTGCTGGTGTGCGGCTCGCTGTGGCTGTCGTTTATCGCGCACAAGCCGTGGCACTATCTGGTCGGCTTCGGGGTGATCAACGGCATCGGCATCTGCTTCGGCACGATCGTTCCGGCGTCCACGGGAGTGACGCGCTGGTTCAAACGCTATCGCGGGCGGGCCATGGCCATCGCCTTGAGCGCATCGGGCTTCGCGGGATTTTTTATCGCGCCGCTGATCAACCGCGTGCTGGCGGCTAACGGCGGCAATTGGAGGCAGGCCTGGCAGGTGGTGGCCGGGGCGGCGGTGGTTTCCGCAATTCTGGCTACTCTTTTTGTGCGCGAGAGGCCGGAAGACCTGGGGCAGTTTCCCGACGGCTCTCCGGAATCATCTTCGGCCGCGCAGACCGGCGCGAAGCAGGGCCTGACGACGCGGCATCCGTGGACTCCGCGGGAAGCCTATCGGACGCGTTCGTTCTGGCTGATGCTGATCGGGGGATTCGGATGCCAGTTCCCTTTCTTCTTTTTCACCGCGCATTGGATTCTGCACCTGCGCGGCGCGGGCATCTCTGCCGCGACCGCCGCCTGGGCCATGGGCCTTTTCACGCTGGGGGGAATCGGAGGACGGGCCATAGGAGGATGGCTGATGGACGTCATGACCGCCCGTTATGCTTACATGATCGGGCTGTGCTGCTATCTGGCCGGGTCGGTTCTGGCCATCAAGGTCACTGCCAGCACGCTGCCCTTCGCGTTCGCGGCGGCCATTCTCTATGGAGCGGGATTTGGCTGGACCTTCGTTTGCGCCAACACCATCACCGGGCATTTCTATGGGCCGCTGGCCTTTCCCAAAGTGAATGGAATGATGCTGGTGGTGACGGGAGCGGTGTGCTCTCCGGCGGGAGTGATTGGCGGGAGAATTTTTGACCACTTCGGAAGTTATACGATCGCTTTTGAGATGAACATGCTGATCAGCGTGATTGGAATCATCGCGCTGGCGTTCGCGACCATGCCGCAGCCGCCGACAGTTGGGAGCAAGATGGTGTCCGAGGCGGCCTAGCCGGCAGTTCTTACGCGGAAGGCAAGACCGTGCCGGCTCAGTGGGCCGGGGAAACGTTCCAGCCGTCAACGGCGAGAACGGGCGGGACGCCGGCAGCGTCGCTGGTGCGGTAGTGCACGGAAATTTCCCGCTGTTCGCCCGGCAGCAGCGAGACGTAATTATCCTCCCACCAGACGGGAAGGATTTCTTCACCGGCGGGGCCTTTGAGCAGGCGCAAGCGGACCAGGAACGCGAGGGATTTTCCTTTGTTTTCCACGGTCACTTGCGCCGGGGTCATCGTGCCGGGTTCTCCCATTTTCAGGACAGCATTCACTGTAACTTTGGGCAGGTTTTGCAGCGCGGTGAAATCCGCGTAGGCGGTTTGCGGGGTGTAATACCACTCACCCTTGGACCAGTCCAGGACGTCCGGTTTGGTGGAGAGCCAGTAGAAGTTGCGGCTGACGAGAGCGCCGGAGGGATTGAGCAAGCGGAGGATCAGAAAGTAGGTGGTGGAAATGCCGTCGGGTTGGGGAAGGACGAAGGCGCGGGCCACGCCATCGGCGGGAACGTCGATGGAGGATTCGGCGGCGAAGCGTTCGCGCATGTCCATATCGTAGAGCTTGGCTTCGACCTTCATGCCGTTGCGAGGAGTCTGGCGGTCACTCACGACGGCGACGGAGCGGTCGTCGTAGGAAAATTGAACGTGGACGGGTTCGAGGGCTTTTTTGGAGCCGAAGTAGCCGCCGCCGGGGCGCAGGTAATAATCGTAGAGATGCCAGATGACGCCGGGCCAGGCGTTGTTGAGCATCCACTGGATGACGCCGGTGGCGCGGTATTTGTTGCGGGCGAAGGCCTCGAACATGGCGCGCTGGCCTTCATAGGCGGCGGCCTGGGATTTCCAGGCGAAATCGGCGGCGGCGCTGGATTTGCCGTAGCGGCGATCGAGCGCGTTGGAATATTTTTCAATGTTTTTGAAGGCGCCGCCGCCGGCATGGAAATTCCAGGCGTCATTCACGGGCCAGAGTTTATCGGCGGGAAGCATGGTTTGCAGAGATTCGAGGGGAGGAACGGCGGGGCCGGGGCTGGTTTCGGTGTTGAAGCCGTGAGCGCCGCCGGTTTTGGCGTTCAGCAGCCAGTAGTTGGGGGGAACGTAATCGTAGGGGCCGGTCATCTTGACGCCGGTGTGGCCGGTGATTTCGGTGGGCTTGGCCGTGGCGGAAGAGAGGATGGAGTTGGGCCAGTGGGTCTGGCGGAGGACTTCGAGGTAGGCGCGCTCGCGTTCGGGTGGCGGGGGATTGTCGCTGCCGTTGAGCCAGACGAAAACGCTGGGATGGGCGCGGAGGCGGAGGGACTGGTCGCGCAGGGAGTCCACGGAAATGCGGCGGTGCTCATCGCCCCACTTGGACCATTTTTCCCAGGCGTCGCAGCAGCACCAGCCGGGCATGATCAGAATTCCTTCGCGGTCGGCCATCTGGAAAAAGTTTTCGTCCTCGAGCTTGCCCTCGAGGCGAATGGTGTTCAGGCCCATGTCCTTCACGTAGGCGAATTCCGCTTCGCGGCGGCGGGCGTCCACGCGCAGCAGCATGTCCGGCGCCCAGCCGCCGCCGCGGATGAGCATGGGCTTGCCGTTGACGCAAAAGAGGCGATGGCCCTCGGCGGTGATCTGGGAATCGTGCTGCACGATGCCGAATTCGATGGACTGGCGGTCGGAAACGGCGCCGCTGGAGTCGGCGAATTCGAGAGTGAGGGTGTGCAGGAAAGGCTCGCCCATGGTGTAGGGCCACCACAGGCGGGGATGGGACACGACGAGGGCGGCGATGGCGTCGGGCGAGAGAACGACGGTGCGTTGCTCGCCGGGGGCGAGGGTGATTGGCTGGGTGAACTCGATGGGCTTTTCTTCGCCCAGGATTTTTCCGCGCAGGGCGCCGTGAATTTTACGCGTGCTGGTGCTGGCCAGCTCGGCGCGGATGGTGAGACGGGCGGTGTCGGTCGCGGGCAGATTCAGTTTGGATTCGACAAACGGATGGCGCAACGCGACGGGTCCGCTGGCGCTGAGCACGACTTCCTGCCACAAACCCATGTCCTTGTCCGGGGGAGTGGGGTTCCAGTCCACCCAGGTGATGCCCAGATCGCCGGCGGCCGGGGCGGAAACTTTGACCGCCAGGGCGTTTTTCGCTCCGGCGCGGACGTAGCGGGTGACATCCAGTTCGTAACGCCGGAACGCACCGGCGAGGGAGTCGCCGCCGGCCAGCTTCTTTCCGTTGATCCAGATTTCGGCGCGGTAGTTGATGCCGCGAAAGGCGATGCGCACCGTCTTGCCTCCAAAGCTTGCGGGCAATTCGAATTCCGTGCGATACCACCACGGCTTGGCGTAAGGGCTGTCGGAGGGAACTTCCTGGTTGGCAAATTCCGAGCCGATCTCGTATTGCACTCCGGGGAGGGAGCGCAGGTTATTTCCGAAGCAGGGATCGGGAAAGACGCCGTTTTCAACGAGGGCGGCGAAGACGGTCTTGGGCAGCGAAGTTTTGTACCAGCCCGCGGTGTCCAATCCCACGCGGGAAATTTCCTCGGCGCGGGCGGGTACTTTTTGCGAAGACTGAATGGCCCAGCCGTTTTGCAGCAGCATCTCTTCGCCGGCGCGGGCCGGAAAGGAAAGGAGAGCAAAGGCCGCGGCAATGCCGGCTGCGCGGAGGAGCCAGCGAGGCAGGGGCCATGCTTCGCGCGGCGGCAGGATATTCAGGATGTGCACGGTCATTCTCCAAGGAGGACTGGCCGGCGAGAACAACGGGGCTTGCCGGATGCAGGCCATGTTATTGCATGCTGGAGAAGCATGCAATCGGAAGGAGTCCCATCTGAAGAAGTTCTGGCATGAGTAGTTCTGTTTGTGAGAGATTAGGGAGAGGGCGCCCGTAGCTCAGTTGGATAGAGCGTCTGCCTTCTAAGCAGATGGTCGGGGGTTCGATTCCCTCCGGGCGCGCCACTTACCTATGTGTGGGGTCGCGCAAAAACGATTCCGGAACTAATCCCGAAAACATCACGCACTCCCCTTCGCGCACTGCCTACGCGTGATAATGAAGACTTTCCGGCAAGTATGGGTCTCCCACTGGCACCAGCGGCGCCTGCCGCAGGCCGCGCATCACGCAGAGGCCGAACACTCCGATGAGTCCAGCAAACGCGCCCGCTTCCCACAAATGGAATTCCGGATTCACTCCCATGACCGGCGGCAGGAACATCATGTACAGATCCAGCGCGCGCCCCACAAGGACGATCACCGCCGCCCAGGCAACCACGGATGGATTGCGCTTGTTTCCACGCGGCAGCAGCAGGAAGAACGGAACCACCCAATTCAGCAGAGCGGTCAGCGCGAACAGGACCAGCCAGGGACCGTCGGTGCGCTTGATGAAATACTGCGTCTCTTCGGGAAGATTGGCGTACCAGATGAGCATGTACTGGGAAAACCAGATGTACATCCAGAACGTGGCGAAGGCAAACAGCAGCGTGCTCAAGTCCTGCAAGTGCTCGCGGCTCGCCGTCCCCCGCAGCGCGTCGCGCCGCAGCCATACCACCAGCAGGGCGATCACCGCCAGGCCGCTTTCGAACAGTCCGGCGAAATTATAGACGCCGAAAATCGTGCTGTACCAGTGCGGATCGAGCGACATCACCCAGTCGTAGCTGGCCAGCCAGAAGGAAAGCCCGAAGACCACCAGGAAGGCCGTGCCCACCGCGGTATTCTTTTGCGTCGCGGCGAAGGCTCCGGTGGAATCCTGCCGCCGGGACGTACGCAGCAGCACCGCTCGGAAAATCATCCACAGGACAATATAGAAAACCGCACGCCCCACAAAGAACGGATGCGAGAGCCAGGTCTGCTTGAAGCCCATGTAGCCTTCGGCGGCGCTAAAATGCTCGCCGTACCAGGAATAAATTCCCGGCCGGGCCAGAAAAACAGCCAGCACTCCCACTGCGCCCACGGGCAGCGCCGCGGTCATCGCTTCCGGCACGCGGCGGATGGCCACGCTCCAGCCCGCGCCCGTGGCATAGTGCAGGGCCACGAAAAACAGCCCCGCCAGCCCCAGGCAAACCAGCGCGTAGCTGGCCATCAGGAAATCCAGCCAGGCGCGCTGCGGGGCAAAATAAAATCCGGCGCCCAGCGTCGCCAGACCCGCCAGCGCCAGCCCCTGAAAGCGCCGCAGCACGCGCGCAGACGGCGAAAACGGAATCGTTTCAGCTATCACGACGCTCCTCCTGGCAGATTTCCCGCCGCCTTCGGAGCCGAGGGCGTTCCCGCCGCTGGCGGCGCCTGTGCCGGCGTACTCGCGGCTTCCTTCAGCGCCTTGGCCTGCAATTCGCGCAGCTGCACGATGGCCTTCCAGCGATCCTCGCGCGAAAGCTGTCCCGCATAGGACGGCATATTGTTCTGCCCGTAACTCAAGACGTGGAACATCTGCCCGTCCTTCATCTTCATGGCGTGATCGGCCAGCAGCGAGGGCGGCGCGGGAAATCCGCGCAGGGGCACGGGGCCGTCCCCGCGTCCCGCGCCTCCGTGGCAGACCGCACAGAAATTGGCAAACACAAATGCTCCGCGGGCCAGCACGGCGGCGTCCTGAGAGCCATAGGGATTTTTCAATTCCTCCGCGGCACGCAGCGCATCGGCGGGCGTTGCGGCATAGTGCAGCGGAAGAGGGCCCCGCGGGATCGTTCCGGCCACTGGTCCTTGCAGGGTCTTGCCATCCGGGAAGTTGGGATTCGGGGCGAAGGCGTTATAGCGCTGCGTGCGCACCATTTCCGGGAAGATTTCGCGGTTCGGCCGCGCCGGGTCCGGCCGCAGAGCCCAGACGGCCCCGAGCGAGGCCAGCAGCGCGAGCAGGAGAACGCCGTTGACGATGCCGCGCAACACTAGGACACCTCCTCGCCGTAGTGTTCGCTGATGGAGCGCACGTTGAAGCGCTCCAACAATTTCCTTACGCGCACCGGATCAAACGTGGCGTCTTCTTCCTCGATGGCCAGCACAAACGTGTCGTTGGTAATTCCCTCGGCCAGCAGCACCGGGCTCTTCCCCGGCTTCAGTTTGCTGATCACCAGAAAGACGAAGACGGTCACCAGCCCCGCGCTCAGCACCATCACCTCGAACGTCACCGGAACGTAGGCGGGAAGCGAATTCCACGGTTTTCCGCCGACGTTCACCGGCCAGTCCACTCCCGCCGTCCAGAATTCAAACCACAGCTTCAGAATCGCCCCCACCATCCCCGCGGCAAAGCACACCCACGCCAGCCGCGAACGCTTCATGCCCATGGCCGTATCCAGCCCGTGCACCGCGTACGGCGTATAGACGTCCACCACTTTCAGTCCATCGGCGTGCGCCGCTCGCGTCACGCCGAGGATGTCCTCTTCGGTTGCAAATGAAGCCACGATCATCCGCCGGTTCATCCCCTGGCTCCTTCCATCGCGCTGGACCGCGCGGGGAGTCCCGCGCGCTTTCCCGCGGCCTGCGCATGCCCGTGTCCGTGCGCCGGCTCGCGACCTTCGTTCAGCACTCCCTTGACTTCCGCCATGGCAATCACCGGCAAAAAGCGGCAGAACAGCAGGAAGCAGGTGAAGAACAGACCGAACGTCCCCGCCAGAATGGCGATTTCAATCGGAGTGGGCCGGTAGTCCGCCCAGCTCGAAGGCAGGTAGTCGCGGTGCAGCGAGGTCACGATAATCACGAAGCGTTCAAACCACATGCCGATATTCACGAAGATGGAGATGACGAACACAATGGCAATGTTCGTGCGGATGCGCTTGCTCCACAGCAACTGCGGGATCACCACATTGCAGGACACCATGATCCCGTAGGCCCATCCCCACGGGCCGAAGGCCCGGTTCAAGAACGCGAACTGCTCATAGGGATTGCCGGAATAGAGCGCGGTGACGAACTCCGTGGCATAGGCCAGCCCCACCATCCCGCTGGTGGCGATGATCAGCTTGCACATGACCTCGACGTGCCGGATGGTGATGTACTCCTCGAGGCGCATGGTCTTGCGCGCCACGAGCATCAGCGTCAGCACCATGGCCAGGCCGGAGAAAATCGCCCCGGCCACGAAATAGGGAGGAAAAATCGTCGTGTGCCATCCGGGAATCACCGACGTGGCGAAATCCCAGCTCACAATGGTGTGCACCGAAAGAACCAGCGGCGTGGCCAGCCCCGCCAGCAGCAGGTACACGACTTCGTAACGGCTCCACGTCCTGGTCGAGCCGTTCCACCCCAGGCTGAAGAGTCCGCTCAGTTTTTTCTTCAATCCCTCTTTGGCGCGGTCCCGCACCGTGGCCAGGTCCGGAATCAGCCCCACGTACCAGAACACCAGCGAGATCGTGAAATAGGTGCTGATGGCAAAGGCGTCCCACACCAGCGGCGAGCGGAAGTTCACCCACAGCGGCCCGCGCGTATTGGGATAGGGAAAAATCCAATAGGCCATCCACGGACGGCCCAGGTGAATCACGGGAAAAAGTCCCGCACACATCACGGCAAAAAGCGTCATGGCCTCCGCCGCGCGGTTTACCGACGTGCGCCAGCGCTGCCGCAGCAGATACAGGACCGCGGAAATCAGCGTTCCGGCGTGCCCGATGCCGATCCAGAAAACGAAGTTGGTGATGTCGAAGGCCCACCCGACGGTCCGGTTGGCTCCCCAGGTCCCGATGCCCGTCGTGACCAGATACCCCACCGCTGCCGCTCCCACCATAAGCACGGCAAACGCCGTCAGAAACGACGCCCACCACAAGGGCGTGGGCTTCCCTTCCATGCCGCGGCAAACGTCGCTGGTGACCTGCGCGAACGTTTTGTGGCCATCAATCAGCGGCGGGCGCAGCACCACAGTGGAATCAGCCATTGCCTTTGTCCTCTCCGCCTTCCGCGCGGTTGCGAGCCACAACGAGATACCCGATCGAGGGGCGGAAATTGAATTCGCCCAGCACGCGGTAGTTCCGCGAATTCTTCATGGCTTTCGAAACCCGGCTTTGCGCATCGTTCAAGTCGCCAAACACGATGGCTTGAGACGGGCAGGACTGCTGGCACGCCGTCTGCACATCTCCGTCCACGAGCGCCGCGCCTTGCCGCTTGGCTTCGCTCTTGCCTTCCTGTATCCGCTGCACGCAGAACGTGCACTTTTCCATGATCCCGCGCGAGCGCACGGTCACGTCCGGATTCAGCGCGAGATTGGCCAGATGGTCTTCGCGCACGTAGTCGAACCAGTTGAAGCGCCGCGTCTTGTAGGGGCAGTTGTTGGCGCAGTAGCGCGTCCCGATGCAGCGGTTATAGACCTGCTGGTTCAGCCCTTCGTCGCTGTGCACGGTGGCCAGCACGGGGCAGACCGTTTCGCACGGCGCGTTGGCGCATTGCTGGCAGAGCATGGGCTGGTGCACCACGCTCACTTCGTCTTCGCCCTCGCCCGAGTAATAACGGTCAATGCGCATCCAGTGCATTTCGCGGTGGCGCAACACTTCATCCTTGCCCACCACCGGGATATTGTTTTCCGCCTGGCAGGCCACCACGCACGCGGAACATCCCGTGCACGCCGTCAAGTCAATGGCCATTCCCCACTGATGGTTTGGCGTGGGATGGTCCTTGGGCCAGAGATCCAGCACCGCGGCCGGCGCGGCGACACCCTTTTCCCCCGCCGCTTTCCGCGAATTCAGCAAGGCGGACAAAGTCGTCTCGCGGACGATCTCCCGCCGCTCGTTGCCCACGATGGGCAGGCTTTTCGGCATCGTCAGCGTATGGTGGCTTTGCGTACAGGCCAGCGGACTCTTCTGCTCCAGCCGCGTCAGGCGCACTTCCTGCCCCGCGTACTGCAATTGCCCGCCGGAGAATCTCAGCAGTGGCGCGGCGTTTTTCCCGACGCGCCCATCCGCTCCGCCGGTCTTCTTGCCGAACAGCCACTTCGGACCAACCTGCACAAATCGTTCGGTTCCCTGCCGCCCGTAGCCCAGCGCCACGGCGATGGTCCCTTCCTGCTGCCCCGGCTGCACCAGCACCGGCAGCTCCACCGCGCTGGCGTTCGCTTCCAGGCGCACCACGTCGCCTTCGCTCAAGCCCAGCCGCGCCGCCGCGCCGGGCGCCACGCACGCATAATTGTCCCAGGCCACTTTCGAAACCGGATCGGGAAGCTCCTGCAGCCACGGGTTATGCGCATGCCGCCCCTCGCGCATGGAAACCTTGGGATAGAGATTCAGCGCGAACATCCCCGAAGCGGGAACATCAGCATTGATTACTGCGCGAACAGCTTCCTTGCGGAATGGCTTGCTCTTTTCCGCACGGGCTCCCACCTCGGCGAATCCGTCGTGCACCGACTGGTCCCAGAAAGCGTCAAACGCCGCGGCTTTCTTCTGCCGCGGGAAAATTCTCTCCCGCCAGCTGGCCCGCAGAATTTCATACGCCGCCTGCGGCTTGCCCGACCACGCCGCCAGAGATTCCAGCGCCGCTCGCGTATTCCCCAGTGGATGAATGGCCGGCTGTGACAGGCTCACCACCCCCGCCGTGGCTTCGGCGTCGTTCCACGATTCCAGGAAATGCCGGTCGGGACAGATGAAATGCGCGAGTCCGGAGGTTTCATCCACCCGCTCGGACAAATTCACCAGCAGCGGCACGCGCTTGAGCGCCTCGGCCAGGGCCGCGCCATGCGGCAATTCGTACACCGGATTGACTCCGTGCAGGAAAAGCGCCGCGACTTTTCCGGCCTTCAGCTCGCCGAGGAGCGCCCCCAGAGCGCGATCGCTTCCCATCTTCTGGCTTGAGGGTTTCTCCAGATCCACCGTCGCGCCGTAATTCCCCAGCTGCTGATTGATGAAGTTGACCAGCACCTGCGCCGCCACCTCCTGGCTGCCGCTCACCACCAGGCTGCGCCCGCGCGCGCTCCACAACCGCGCGGCCAGTTCTTCCAGCACCTTCTCCGGAACGGGCGAAGCGGCCATTCCCGCGCCGTCAAAGACCGCCCCGGAAAGCCGCGCGATCCGCGCCGCCAGATGCGACAGGGCCAATCCCATCTCTCCCGGCGCCACCAGCATCCGCCGGTCGGCCTTGGTCCCAGTCAGGGACATGCGCGATTCAATCTGCGCGTGAGAGGAAAAGCGCGGCGGCGTGGCCTCCGCCGCCCGCCCCGCGCGATAGCCCGCCGCGAATTCCACCGGCGCGATCCAGGCGCCCAGAAAATCGGCGTCGAAGCTGGCAAGCACTTCCGCTTTCGAGAAATCATAATGCGGCAACGCGCGAACCCCGTGCGTCTGCTCCTGTGCATCCAGGATCGCCGAACTCGAAAGCGCGTCGTACATCACGTGCCGCGCATCCTTGAATTGCCCCAGGAACTGCCCCAGTTGCGCGCGCAGCGCCGGGCTGGTCACCGTTCCGCTCAAAAACCGCACCGCGCCGCCTTTGGCGCGAATCTCCGTCAGCCGCGAGAGAATCGCTCCGTCGGCCTCTTCCCAGCTCGCCGGCTTCCCGCCCGACAGCGGCCCCGTGAGCCGCTGCGAATCGTAGAGTCCCAGCAGCGACGCCTGCCCCACCGCGCACAATCCGCCGCGCGAAACCGGGTGCTGCGGATTCCCTTCCAGCTTCACCGGCCGGCCGTCGCGCGTTTTCACCAGCACGCCGCAGCCCGCGCTGCACGCCGCGCAGGTCGTCGCGTAGTAGTAGGACTTCCCCGCCACCAATTCTTCCGGCTGGATCAGGTACGGTATGGCCTTCTGCACGGGCGCTCGGCTGCATCCCGCAATCGCCGCCACCGCCGCCGTGAAACCCGCCGCCTTCAGAAATCCCCGGCGGTCCAGTTGCATGGCCGGCACGCCGAACTCCTCGCGAAACTCATCCTGCGGAAAGGCATGATCCGGTTTCCGCTCGTCCAGGCTCTTCCAGTACCGCTTTGTCTCTTTTTCGTCCATCGAGCCCCTCAGTAATGGCATCTCGCGCAATCAATCGACGCATGGACCGCTTTCCCTGCAATTCCCGTCTGCGTCGCCGTGCGGTGGCAATTCACGCACCAGCCCATGCTCAACGGCTGCGCCTGCGCTACCCGGTCCATCGTTTCCACCGCGCCATGACACTGCTGGCAGGTCACTCCCACCGCCACGTGCGGGCGATGATCGAAATACACAAAGTCCGGCAGGTTGTGGATTTTCGTCCAGGCAATCGGCGTAAGATTGTTTTTCGGATCGCGCTGCAAATTGCCATCCAGCGCCAGCGCGTCGTAGATCTTCTGGATCTCCGGTGAAATTACCCGCCGCGGCTTGCGATTTTCCTTCTTCGCCGCTTCTTCCTCCGCGCGCATCGCTCCCAGCGTCGCGGTGACGAAGCGGTGGCAATTCATGCACACGCTGGCCGCGGGAATTCCCGCGTGGCGGCTCTGTTCGGCCCCAAAATGACAATAGAGACATCGGATCTGCAACTCTCCAGCGTGCAGACGATGCGAAAATGCTATGGGTTGAACCGGGCTGTAACCCAGCTGATTGCCGGGGATGCGCACATCCCCCAGGGAGTTGGCCAGCAACAAGAGGCTGACCACCAAGCCCGAGGCCAGAAGCAACGTCACACTATAAGAACGCACTCGAAGCTCCTCAACGAACAGGATTTCTCCGCATTTTCCCGCACAGAGCAAAGCAGGTCACCGCCGCACGCTTCCACCGGCAAGCTATGCACCCGCCTCTCGCAGACAGTGAATCAGTTCGCATTTGGGTATGTGCCCGCATGGGAATCAAGCCTTCGTCCCCTCCGCATCTTCCTGTGTGTACTTGAGCACCCAGGCCATCGAGAGAGAAAACAGAGAAAGGAAAATAAACGTGATAAAGCCGATCGCATATCCCGCAGTGCCCAGATTGTGCACCGCAAAGGCCATGACCGGCGGAATGACAAATCCTCCAAAGGCCCCCAGGCCTCCCACCCATCCAGCCGCTCCGCCCACGGCGTGCGGCACGGCTTGCGGCACGATCTTGAAAACGGCGGCATTGCAAATGCCCATGCCAAAGGCCAGCAGTAATTCTCCGGGGACGGAGAGCTCAAATTGATGCGACGTGGTCATCACCAGCGCGCCAACCAGAGTGATGAACAGCGCCAAAATCGCCGTATTCTCTCCCCCTTCATGCAGTCGGTCGCTCAGCGCCCCGCCCACCACGCGAATCAGCGAGGCCAGAATGGAAAAGCCCGCGGTCAGCAAACCGGCCTTTACCGCGCTAACCCCGAAAAAATTCATCCAATAGGTTGGCAGCCAGGCGGTCAGCGCGATGAAGCCACCGAAGGTTGTGAAATAGATCCACACCAGCGCCCACGTTCTCCACACTCGCGCCGAGTTTCGCAAGCTGTCCATGAGGCTTGCCGTCGGCACCAGTTTCTGTCCTAATTCACTCGCTCGGACCTGCGCCTCTTGCTGTGTCTTGCCTTGACGCAATAGTTGGAAGTACCAGCCATTCCTGCCATACAGCGCATACAAGACCGTGCCCACCGCGAGAATAGCGATCCAAATCAGATACGACCCCGTCAAACCGAAGCGGCTCAGAGCGAACGGCAGCAACATGGAGAACACGCCAGGGGCCAGGTTGCCAAAGCCCGCGAAGACGGCCAGTGCGCGCCCCTGTTTCTTTTGCGGAAACCAGTACGAAACCTGGCTGATACCCACGGAAAATGTGGCAATTCCACAGCCGCTGAGCACACCCAGCACCAACAGCAGGGGAAACATTTCGGCCGTTAGATGCTGTGGATAGAAAAAGTACGACACCATCGCCAGTCCGCTCATGCCCATCAGGGAAAGACACAAAAGCACCAGGAATGGCTTTCTTCCTCCCGTTGTGTCCACCCAGGCGGAAAACGGTATGCGCAAGAGCGAACCGGACAGCGCCGGAATGGCCACCAGGAAGCCGATCGCCATGGGGCCGAGATGCATCACGGCTTGGAACCGGTTCGCCGTCGGTCCGAACAAGGCAACTGCCGCAAAACCAACAAAGAATCCAATGGTCGCGGCAAATAACGCCTGTGTGGGCGTGCCGTTCAGTTTCTCCGCCGGTGCATTCGTTGTCATCGGGGTTACCCTTTCTCCGCGCGGCTCAGTTCAGCGAACATCGCTTTTCAGCGGCCAGTACCAGCGCACCACCTGCGGTTTTCTCCAGAGATACGGATTGGGCATCACCAGGATGTGCACCAAACGCGTAAACGGGGCCATGGCAATCAGCGTATACGCCGAAATGATGTGCAGCTTCACCATCAGCGGCAGCATCGCCACGTAATTGATATCCGGGCTGAATTTCACCAGTGACCACAGGTACGGCGTCAGCGCCGCCGAAAACCACGACGAACCCCACGGGTGAAACACCGCCACGTAGATTCCGCTCACCACCTGAAAGAGGAGCAGAATAAACACGTGCCAGTCGAGCGACGTCGTCACGATGCGGATCTTGGGCACCGTCAGCCGCCTTACAATCGATCCAAGCAACCCCGCCAGCGTCAACAGCGCAAAGATCAGCGCACTGATTTCCAGGATATACAGGCGCAGTGGCACGCTGTTCCACACCAGAATGTGGCGCGGCACCAGAAACGCCGCCACATGACCCGCCAAAACCACCACGATTCCATAATGAAACGGGACCAGGCTCCAGAAGTGCTGTTGATTCTCAAGAAACTGCGACGACAAGCTCGAATATGTAAAGGGCGCATTGCGGTAGCGATAGATCGTCCCCAAAAAGAAGACCAGCATCGCCACATACGGAAACACGACCAGCAGCAACTGATTGGCGGCAGCGCTCATAGCAGCCCCCCTTCCTGAATCACATGCAGTTCCGGCGGCTGCGGCAAGGGGGCTTCCCCTCGTTCGTATCTGCTCTCCACCGAGCGGACCACCAGCCGCACCGCGCTCTCGTACGCGCTTCCATCGTTCTTAAAACTCGCGCTCATCTTGTCCAGAGCCGGAAACACGCACGCCGCGGCGAATTCCTGCGCGCGCTCCGCGTCCATCTCCCCCAAGACTTCCAGCACATGCGTGAGGTGATCCGGCAGTTCCGTATCCTCCGGCAGCTCAAAATGCCGCATCAGCCCGCGCATTTTTACAAGGAACTCTCCACGCTCGTATTGTTCCCCGAACAGGTGCCAGCCCACTTCCAGCGTGCACACCGGGTTCAGGTCGAAGACCCGCGTGAACAGCTCCTGCATCTCTTCCACGCCCAGGCCTTCCACCCGTTCCTGAAGATCCGCCAGCAGCGGAAGAAGCTCTGGCGCTTCGCTCCGCAGGGCGCATTCGCAGTCCTCCAGCCGCTGCCGCCAGTTCTCGTCCGGATAGCGCAGCAGCCCCGCGACGGTTGCGTACAGCTTCGTTCGCCCCATCACATCCCCCGCTGCGGGCCGCTGATGAACCCGAATCCCGCGGCCTGCTTGTGCTCGAAGACTCCGTCCAGCATCTGCAGCGCTTCTTC
>JBGQNE010000016.1:0-70999 GCA_041500985.1 Terriglobia bacterium
AAACTGCCAGTTCCGATACCGTCCGCGCAGGGGAAAGGGACACGTCCCTTTCCCCTGCATCCCCTCTCCAGAGGGAACCGGATCAGGAAGTGTCAGGCATCTGCCCGGTCTAACATGTCAACCATCCACCAGGCCGCACATGTTAACCAGCCCAATCCAGCCAAACTCAGTCGCCCGACAAAGAATCTCTTCCGTCATTTCCTCCATCTCATTGCATCTTTACCTCATTCCTTCCTTACCTCGCTCTTTCAACTGCTCCTGTTCTCCAGGCAAAATCCGCGCTAAGATGCCGTTAATCCAACCCACGGAGGCTTTCATGCGCAAAACCATCTGGCTCACCGGCGTTCTTCTCCTTCTCGCGGCTCTTCCCCTTCCTGCCCAGATCGGCAAAATCGTGCCCATCAAGGCCGGCACGCCCGAAGACCACGCCGTCACCGAAATCAACTCCGCCACCGACCCCGCCCAGCAACTCGCCCTCATCGACAAATTCGCCGCCGATTTCGGCACGGGCGACATGGCCATCGTTGCCAACGACCTCTACGTCAACTACTACATCGCCGCCAAGAATTACCCCAAAGCCTTCGAGTACGGCGCTAAACTCTGGGCCCTCGACCCCGACAATTTCTCCAACGGCGTCAACATGCTCCGCGCCGCCGCTGCGGTGGGCGACGAAGCCAAACTCTTCGATTACGGCGACAAGATCGGCGCCATCGTTCAGCGCTTCAAGGCCCAGCCTGCCCCCGAGGGAACCACCGCGCAGGATTGGGCCCAGCAGAAGGAAATGGCCCTCGACGGCATCCATGACAACCTCGATTGGGTCGGGCACACCATTTTCCTCGCCGGTTACGGCAAGAAAGACCCGGCAGCCCGCGCCGCGGCCCTGCTGCGCTTTGTCGCCGCCTTCCCGTCTTCCAGCCTCGCCGCGCAGGCCCAGGAAATCGCCGCCAACTCCTACCGCCAGGCGCAGCAAACCGCCAAAATGCTCGACGTCGCCAACAAACTCCTGGAAAAAGACCCCGATAACCGCGCCATGCTGCTCCTCCTCGCCGACTATTACAGCGAAAAAGGCGAGCAACTGGATAAAGCCGCCACCAACGCCGCTCGCGTCGTGGAACTCACCGGAAAAGCGGTCAAGCCGGAAGGCATGACCGACGAACAGTGGACCCCGCAGATCCAACTCGAAAAAGGTTTGGCCTTGAGCGCCCTGGGCCAGATCAATATCCAAAAGAAGGACAACGCCAAGGCCGTCGAAAATCTCCAGGCCGCCGCTCCCCTCCTGAAATCCAATCCGGATATGTACGCCCGCAATCAGTACCGCCTGGGCTTCGCCCTGCTCAACCTGCGCAAAACCGCCGAGGGCAAAGCGGCCCTCGAAGAAGTGGCCGCCACGGTCAATCCCTATCAAGCCCTGGCCCAGCAAAAACTGAAGAGCCTCGGCAGTGCCCCCCGGCGCGCCCCGGCCAAGAAACGCTGACGCGCAAGGAGAAACGAATGGAAATCGCCACATTTGGAGCGGGATGTTTCTGGGGAGTGGAGGCCGCCTTCCGCAAAATTCCCGGCGTGCTCGACGCCGCCGTAGGCTACAGCGGCGGGCAAACCGATAATCCCACGTATCAGGAAGTCTGCACGGACTCGACCGGCCACGCCGAAGTCATTCAAGTCACCTTCGACCCGGCCATCGTGCGCTACGAACAGCTCCTCGAAGCCTTCTGGATGATTCACGACCCCACCCAGGTCAACCGCCAGGGCCCCGACTTCGGCCGCCAGTACCGCACCGCCATCTTTTTCCGTTCGCCCGAACAGGAAGCCGCCGCCAAAAAATCCAAATCCGAACTGCAAGCCAGCGGAAAATTCAACCGCCCCATCGCCACGGAAATCACCGCCGCGGAAAAATTCTACCGCGCCGAGGAATACCACCAGCGCTACCTCGAAAAACGCGGCGCCTCCGCCTGCCATTTCTGAGAAGGAAAATGAATTCGGGAAGGAAAAAAATGGCGGAGAGGGTGGGATTCGAACCCACGGTAGGGGTTAACCTACACACGCTTTCCAAGCGTGCTCCTTAAACCGCTCGGACACCTCTCCGCAGCACAGCGAGCCGTACCAGAATAGCAGAACCGGGCCTCACCGCGAAATTTCCACGGCGCTTTGTTGCCGGGCGAGTGCTTCCCGCGAATCACCGGGAAAATTCCCTGGAGTGCGAAGGGCGCGCGGCTCTGCTAAACTTTCTGGTGCGGCTCCGGGGTGGTGCAATCGGCAGCACTCCAGACTTTGAATCTGGCTATCCTGGTTCGAGTCCAGGCCCCGGAGCCAACTTGTTTATTGCGCGCAAGCGCGGGACGGACGCTCTTTTCCCTTATGCCTGAAATCACGCCCGACTTTTTGCTGCGCGGATTTTTCTGGTTCGTGGCCTTTCTGTTTTCCACGACCTGCCACGAAGCGGCGCACGCCCTGGCCGCCAAACTGGGCGGGGACCAAACGGCATCGAGCCGCGGGCAGGTGAGCCTGAATCCCTGGCCGCATATCCGCCGCGAACCCATCGGCATGGTGCTCGTGCCGATCGTGTCCTTTGTTCTGGCGGGAGCCATGATGGGCTGGGCCAGCGCGCCCTATGATCCCGGCTGGCAGCGGCGGCACCCGCACCGCGCGGGCTGGATGGCGCTGGCGGGCCCGGCGGCGAATTTCACGCTGATGCTGATCGCGGGCCTGGCGCTGCGAATGGGAATCAGCGGCGGATTTTTTCACGCGGGGATGGGCGCGAACGGCGGCGAGCGCCTGGCCTGGACGATCCTGCAGATTTTCTTCACCCTGAATCTTCTTCTGGGCGTTTTCAATCTCCTGCCCTTTCCTCCGCTCGACGGCAGCACGGGAATCACCCTGCTGATGAGTGAACGCGCGGCGCTGGGTTACCTGGACTGGCTGGAACAGAGCGGGTTTCGAATGATGGGGCTGATCATCGCGATTCTGCTTTTTAACCGCATCTTCGAGCCCATTTACAATTTCGCGCAGGGCGTGCTGTTCTACGGATTGCGCTAAAGACATCGAGGCGGAAAGATTTCTAATCCGGGAATGGGCTGCCCCAGGACGGGGCAACTGTCTCGATGCCGCACAGTACTTCCGCCAAAGTTCCTCCTAAACCCAATAGAATCAGCGCATGAATTACCTCGCTGACTGGCGATGCGCCTGCAAATCAATTGAGCAGGAGGAACGCATGAAACTGGTGGAAACCTATTCAATGGCCGGTCCCAGCCGCGCGGAGATATCCGGATGGGATATGGACGAGCTGTTTTTTGTGGAGAAGGCGGAGGTGGATTGGGATGAGTCGGCGGAGAATATCCGCATTCGAATGAACCGTCCGCTGCGCAAGGGAACGTTAATTTTCCTGCGCCATATGCAGGCGGTCATGAGCGGTCAAAGCTATCCGGTGGCGTATTCGGTCGAGCCAGTATGGACCGACGAAAGCGGGGCCTGCGAATACCGGCTGAAGCCCGTGCGCAGCCGGATGAGATCCTATTCGCTGGAAGAGGCGAAAGGGATTCACTGAGGAAATGGAAGAGAAGGAGGGTAAAGGAAAGGAGGAAAGAATAAATAAGGCAAGTGAGAGAATTCGCACCAAAACGGTACAATGGCCCGTTTTGAACTTGATTTTTGGGGTATTAAAGAATCAAAACCTGGAGTTCTTCCTCCCACGATGCCTGCCCATCTCGCGGGGATATACCTAAGCCATCTATTTACAGTTTCTTACTGGACATGAACAAAAAGAAGCGGCGGGGGAAGGGTGTGGGCAAAGAAACATTCGGTTGGTCACCAGTTTGGCACAGTCCTTGCCTATGAAATGGCATGACTACCACAGCACACAAGGTAGCGACCTCAGCCGCTACCACACCTACGCTCACACCCTGCATCCTGGATGACGATCCGACCCAGCTGGACATTCTATCCGCGCAAATCAGCCGCATGGGCTATGAGGCGATCGCCACGGCCGATCCGCAAGAAGCTCTGGAATTCATTCATCACGGGAGTTCGCGGTTCATCCTGGCGGACATCCACATGCCGGGGATGGACGGATTCGCGTTCCTGGATCAGGCGCTGCGCATCGATCCGGGAGTGCATGTGATCCTGACCACGGGAGACTATTCGCTGGAATCGGCGGTGGAAGCCATCCGGCGCGGGGCGTACGACTTCCTGCCCAAGCCAATTGATTACGCGCGGCTGAAGCGGACCTTGGACGAAGCGGCGGTGCTCTTTGACCAGAGGAAAAGGGTGCGCGAGCTGGAGGAGCAGTTGCTGAAGGACCATGAGTTTCACGGGATCGTGGGAAAAAGTCCGGCGATGCTGGAGGTGTTTGACCTGGCGCGCAAGGTGGCCAAGCACTACAACAACGTCTTGCTGGTGGGAGCGACGGGAACGGGCAAGGAGCTGGTGGCGCATGCGCTGCACCAGTTGAGTCCGGTGAGCCAGCAGCGGATGGCGGTGTGCAACTGCTCGGCGATGGTGGACACGCTTCTGGAAAGCCAGTTGTTCGGGCACGTGCGCGGGGCGTTCACGGGAGCCACGGACACGAGGCCGGGGCTTTTCGAATATGCCAACGGGGGCACGGTGTTTCTGGACGAGGTGGGAGAGACGTCGCTGGCGATGCAGGCCAAGCTGCTGCGGGTGATTCAGAACCGGGAGATCCAGCGGGTGGGCTCGCCGGAGGTGCGCCAGGTGACGGTGCGAATGATCGCGGCGACGAACCGGGATTTGCGGGCGGAGGTGCTGGCGGGAAGATTCCGCGAGGATCTATTTTACCGGCTGAGTTCGATCCAGATTCGAATACCGTCGCTGAGCGCGCGGCTCGAGGATATTCCGCTGCTGATGCAATATTTCCTGAAGAAATACAACGAAGCCTACGGGAAGCAGATCGCGGGGCTGACGCGGCGGGCGCAGACGATTCTCTTGCAGCATTCCTGGCCGGGAAACGTGCGCGAGCTGGAAAACGTGATTTCGAGCGCGTGCATCACGGCCACGGCGGAATTCATCGATATCGCGGACCTGCCCGAGCAGTTGCAAAAGCCCGAGGCCAAGCCGGCGGACCGGGAAAACTGGCGGCCGCTCTCGCTGGAAGAGGTGCGCAAGGTGCACATTCAGCGGGTGCTGGACATGTGCCAGGGGAACCGGCTGCGCGCGGCGCAGATCCTGGGAATCGGACGCACCAGCCTGTATCGCTATCTGAAAAGGGACACCTTTCTCAGTCACCATGGGCTGAAGGCGAGCGGAGCCGCTTCCTGAACGTACCGGCGTCCGGGCCGCGCCCTGGGGCGCGAGCGCACGGCTGAGTGAGGCGCCGATCCCGAGCTGAAAGAGGGGCAAAGCGCCCGGCCCGGGCGGAAACACCGCAACCGAGTGGCCTTGCTTCTGTGCCGCGGTGGGACAGATTCCCAACTTGCAGCAGTGCCGCGCGGGGCGGCTTTTTTAACTCCTTCCCTTGCCGCAACTTCTCGGCGTGGCGACTGGCACGAGCAATGCAATAGAGAAGTGCGCCCGCGAAAGAAGCATCGCAGTCACTCGAGAGACAAGCAGCACGGAATTAAAGAATCCTCAGAAAAGGACGAAGCGAGCGGCGCGAAAAATGCAAGAAAGATTCAGGAGCGAAGCGAATCCTGACTTTCGAAAACAGGCCCGAAGCCGGCGCCGGACAGTAAAACGATCTTCCTAGCAAACCTAAACCAGCCCGCCAGACTCCTCAAAGGCGCCGCGCAACAATCCCCTGACTGTTGCGCGGCGCTTCTCCTCCCTTGAAGTAACAATTGAAGTTATGGAATTAAGAATGGAAAGTGACTGGCGACTCGTGGAAACAGGGGCTGCGTTTACAGCGAGGCGATGCTTTTGAGTCCGCGCTTGCCGAAAAAAATCGCAATTTCAATTTGTCGATGGAAATTACAGTTGAGATCCTTCGGCCCCGGTAGAAAATACCGGGGCCTCAGGATGACAGCCTTTTTTGCGAATTAACGCGCGGGAACGGACAGGTTGCTTTGCGTGCTGGCCACGGTGACGGGGACGGTGACGGTCGAGTCCACGCGCACAAACAAGCCGGTCTGCGCCGGAAGTTCGACGCCCTTGCCCTTGCGGGCGACGATGTAGACGGCGCTGCCGGCGATTCCCAGGCCCATGCCCTTCATGGCCGTGCCGAAGACGGCGCCGGCCAATGTGCCGCCGCCCACGCCGATGGCGCCGCCGGTGATATCGCCCTTGAGATCATGGCGAGCCTCGATGACCTGCCCTTCGATAATGCGCACATCGCGGCGGGACTTGCCGCTGGCCGCCTGCGCGTGAGGTTTTTCAATGGACAGGATGCTCATGTGCACGGGAATCAGGCGGCTATCGAGTTCGATGTAACGGAAAGCGAGATTGAGATAGGCCTGTCCGCGGAAGAGGGAAAAGCGCCGGGGAGCGGCCACGGTGCCGACGACGCCGTGCACGCGCGTGCCGGCGGGAAGAAGCAGTTGCGAGCCGAGGAAGACGGGTTCGACCACCACGGCGATGAAGGGATCGCCATCGCGCGCGCCGGAAGTGCCCACGGGGTTGAGCAGGGACAGATGCACCTGGGTGCCCTGCAAAACCTGATGAGGCTCGGCCCGCAGAGCGGGAGACGCCAGGAAAGAAAAAACACCGAGAAGCAGAACGGACAAAAACGCTTTCATGAAAATCCTCCTGCCTGCGCGGAAACGCAGGACAGTCCCATGACGGGGGACGGCGCGGAGCTAGCTCCGGCGCTTGCCGCTGGCGCAGCGGACCCGGCGTCCCGTTGAGGCGGGCTGCCGGGGGGATGGGGAGGAAACCATCCGCGAGAATCGTACTTCATTTGCGGGAGCGGCAAAAAAATATTTGCGGCGTTGTGCCGAGAAGAACAGCACGGGCGGAGCGCGAGGAAGCGCGCGATTTTTTTTCGGCGGAACGGCGCGGGGTTGCGCGGGCGCGCGGGCGCTGTGCTAAACTCCTGTTTGCAGCGCCGCTCTGTCCGGGGCTGCCGGAGAGTGGAACTTCGGGCTCTGTGCGACGAGGTCCCGCGAACCCCGCCAGGCCCGGAAGGGAGCAACGGTACCGGGAACGCCTCGGGCGCCGCAGATCACCCGAAGTTCCTCTCCTCGAAAGAACCGGCGCCGGGAGCCACAATCCGCATGAGCTACCAGGTCATCGCCCGCAAATACCGCCCGCAAACCTTCCGCGATCTCGTGGGACAGACGCACGTGACCGAAACGCTGGGCCACGCCATCGAAAAGAATCGCGTGGCGCACGCCTATATATTTTCCGGAGCGCGAGGGGTGGGCAAGACGACCGCGGCGCGCATTTTGGCCAAGGCGCTGAACTGCGCGAAAGGCGCGACAGCCGACCCCTGCGGAGAATGCCCTTCCTGCCAGGAGATAGCCGGAGGAACCTCGCTCGACGTGATCGAGATTGACGCGGCCTCCAATCGCGGCATCGATCAGATCCGCGAGCTGCGCGACATGGTGCGCTACGCTCCGGCGGCGGCGCGCACCAAGGTGGTGATCCTCGACGAAGCGCACATGCTGACCTCGGAGGCCTCCAACGCCCTGCTGAAGACGCTGGAGGAACCGCCCGACCGGGTGATCTTCGTGATGGCCACGACGGAGCCCGAAAATCTGGCGGATACGATCCGTTCGCGCTCGCAGCATTTTCATTTCCGGGCGCTGACCTTCGCGGAGATCGCCGGGCGGATCGAGGAGATCGCCGGCAAGGAAGGCTTGAAGATCGAGAGCGGAGCGCTGGCGGTGATCGCGCGCGCGGCGGAAGGAAGCCTGCGCGACGCGCTCTCGCTGCTGGAGCAGGCGCGGGCCTTCTGCGGCGAGGAGATCCGCGACCAGCAGGTGCGCGAGCTGATGGGCATGGTGCCGGAAGACGCGCTGGACGAGCTGACCGGAGCGATCGAGGCGGGGTCGGCGGATCGCGCGCTGGCGCTGGTGCACCGCTTCCAGAAGGAAGGGCGCAATTTGCAGCATTTCTGCCGGGAAGCGATCCGGCACATGCGCAACCTGCTGATCGCGCGCGTGGCCGGGGCGGATTCCGAGCTGATCGCGGCGACGCCGGAGCAGCGTCCGCGGCTCGCGGAAAGCGCGGCGCGCTTCAGCGAAGAGGATTTGACGCGCTATTTCCAGATTCTGCTGGAGACGGACGAGGATTTGCGGCGCAAGCCGGACCCGCGCGTGCATCTGGAGATGGGCGTGCTGCGGATGGTGAACGCGGCGCGGCTGGCTCCACTCGAGCAATTGCTGGCGGAGATGGGGCGCGGAACGGCGCCCGCGGCGGGCGGGACGGGGGGAGCTTCGCGTGCGCGCGAGGCGGGGGCTCCGGCGCCCAGGATGGCGGCAAGCGCGGCGGCTGCGGCATCAGCGGCGGCGCCGGCGAACTATGCTCCGGCGAAAGCCTCCTTCCCTGCTCCGGCGGCTGCGGCGCCCGCGGTGCGCAATCCTGTTCCCTCGTTTTCCGCGCCGCCCGCGGCGTCCGCGCGGACGGCGGTTCCTGAAACAGCATCCGATGGCGATGGAAAAGCGGCTGCGACGGAAGAAGCACAGGAAGAAAAGAAGAGCACGGCGGAATCCGGCGCGAACGGCCACGGAACGGTGCGCGCGGAAGGCCTCGAACCGGAAAAGGTGGAGGAGATCAAGGCGCTGATCCAGGCGGAGAAGAAATTTCTGGGCGAACTGGTGGAGCATGTGCAGCGCTGGGAGCTGAGCGGCGCGGAACTGCGGCTTTATTTTTCGGCGGAGAACCGGTCGTTCGCGGATCTGCTGGAAGGACGCGACTCGATCGAGAAGGTCCGTGGCGCATCGAGCAAAGCGCTGGGCAAGCCGGTGCGCGTCTGTGTTAAACTGGAAGCCGGATCGAATGTGGAAGAGCCGCGCGGACTGGCGGGAACGCAGGAATTGCGCGCGCAGGTCGAACGCGATCCCATGGTCCGTGCCGTGATGCAGCGCTTCGGCGGAAGAATCACCGGAGTGACGCGGCAGCCAAAGGAATGATTATGGAAGTCAGCGCACTGCAACAGATGCTATCCCGGTTCCGGCAGCTGCAGGAGGATTTGCAGCGGCAGGTGAACGCCGTGACGGTGGAGGCTTCGGCCGGCGGCGGCATGGTCACCGTGAAGATGAACGGGCAGAAGCAGGTGGTGGACGTGCGCATCGAGCCGGAAGTCTTCGCGGGCAAGGATCAGGAAATGCTGCAGGATCTGGTGCGCGCGGCGGTGAACGAGGCTTCGCGGCGGGTGGACGAAGAACTCGCCAGCCAGATGAAATCGCTGGCCGGGGGAATTCCCGGCATGGCCGGATTGAAAATTCCCGGCCTGTACTGATTGCAGGGCAAACTCTCCGCTGTCTCCCCGCTGGTCCCTGTGCTAGATTTAGTTCCTCGCCGGCAGGCGCAGGAAGCGAACGCAACTTTTTTCAGGAAAAACCCCCATGCCCGATTTTGCCGCACCCGTTGAACGGCTGATTGACGAACTCAAGCATCTTCCCGGAATCGGACAGAAGACCGCGCAGCGCCTGGCGTTTTATCTTCTGCGCATCCCCGCCGAGGACGCCCTGGGCCTGGCCGAGGCCATCCGCAACGCCAGGGAAAAAATCCGGGCCTGCTCGATCTGCCACAACATCACCGACAACGATCCGTGCATCTACTGCACGGGAGCGAACCGCAACAAGCGCTGCATCTGCGTGGTGGAAGAAGCGCACAACATCATGGCCATCGAGAAGACCCGGACGTATGCAGGCATGTACCACGTGCTGGGTGGGGCGCTTTCGCCGCTGCAGGGACGCGGGCCGGAGCAGCTCTTTATCAAGAGCCTGATCGAACGGCTCAAGGGCGGCGGGGTGGAAGAAATCATCGTGGCCACCAATCCCACGGCGGAGGGCGAAGCCACGGCGGTGTACCTGTCCAAGCTGCTGAAACCGCTGGGAGTGAAAGTGACGCGAATCGGCGTGGGCATACCGGTGGGAGCCGATTTGGAATACGCGGACGAAGTGACGATGATGAAGGCGATGGAAGGGCGGCGGGAGCTCTAGAACTTCTAGTACTATTTTTCTTACCAATCACTTACAAAAGACTCCACTTTGGGTGTACATTTTCCACGCAGGACCGATTTTACGGCGGATAAATTGAGGCATCGGCCTGGATTTACGAGTGGATGTCTGATCTGGCCGAAGGTCCAATCTGGGTAGCAAAAAAGGCAGAATTGTTCCTGATTGAAACAGTGAAAATTAAGGCTTAGTAATGAACTTTGGGAGAACTTATATAAGTGCCTTATAGTCAGCACATTACAGGGAGAGAGAAAGTTATTATAAGAGCTAATGTGGTATCAATCGTGCGCGTAAATCGGTGAAATGACTTTGCCGAATGACGCACCCAACGCGACGACAGAGCTGAAAAAGCGCCGGAGCACGAGGATTGTGCAGGCCGTGCCGCTGGTGGTAACGGGTGTGGATGCGCTGGGGCGGCCGTTCCAGGAGCGGACTTCGACGCTGATTATCAATTGTCACGGGTGCCGCTACCAATCGAAGCATTACGTCCTGAAAAACATGTGGGTGGTGCTGGAGATTCCGCATGCGGAGCAGGGGCATGCGCCGCGAGTGGTGCGCGGGCGAGTAGCGTGGATTCAGAGGCCGCGAACGGTGCGGCAGTTGTTCCAGGTGGCGGTGGAGCTGGAGATCCCCGGCAATGTGTGGTCCATCGCGTTTCCCCCGGATGACTGGTTCAGCTGCCCGGATCTGCCCAATGTGAGCACGGAGCTGCCCGCCAGCGCGGACGACCTGCCGGATGCGAAAGAGGTGCTGGCTGCGCTCGAAGCGTCAAGGGCCGGGGAAGAACCGGCCGAGGACGCCGTGGCGGAGGAGGCGGCGGGCAATGTGCGCTTGTTCCCCGCCGGCGGAAGCGAAAGCGGCGAGCCCTTGACGGAGCAGATGGGGACGCTGCTGGCGGACGCGCGGCAGCAGATTCAGGCGGCGGCCAAGGAAGCGGTGCAGCAGGCGGTGACGGCGGAATCGCGGGCCACGCTGCAGGACTGGCAAGCGCGGCTGGCCGAAGCGCGGGAGCATCTGGGAGCGGAAGTGACGCGGGCGATTGAAACGGTGCAGAAGGAAGCGGAATTGAAGGCGCGGGCGGCGCATGGAGCGGCAGCGGAAGCGCTGAAGAGCGACCTGCCGCGGTGGCTGGCGCCGCAGATCGAGGAGCTGACGCGGGAGATCGCCGAGCAGATGCGCAAGGCCAGCATGGCGCAGAAGGCCGTGCAGGAGCAGCACGCGCAGAAGGCGGCGCAGACGGTGCGCAGCGCGGCGCAGAACGCGGAAGAAGCGGCGGACAAATTGCGGGCCACGGTGAGCCAGGCGGAGACGCTGCTGGCGGTGCGGCTGGAGGCGGCGGCGCGGGAGCGCGAGGCGCTGGCGACTTCGTCGGAAGAGATGCGGCGGCGGCTGGCGGAAACGCTGGCGTCGGTGGAAGCCACGTGGCAGGAACGGCTGGCCGGCAGCATGAAGACGGCGCACGAGCATCTGCAACGAGTGATCGAAGGGTCGCTGCAAGGGACGGTGGAGCAGGGAGCGCAGGCGGTGGCGCGGCAGGCGTCGGCAGTCGAGGCGCGCATCCGGGAAGAAGCGGAGCGGCATGTGGAGGCGCTGGCGGAGCGTTCGGCGGCGATTGCGCGGGAACTCGAGGAGCAGCGGCGGCGGGAAGAACAAGAGTCCGGCGCGGAAGCGCCCGCGGCGCGCGCCGAACAGTTCGCGGCGCGGCTGGACACCGTGCAGCAGGTGGCCATCGAGGGATTCCAGGCGCAACTGGAACGGATTCTGGGGCAGCACCGCGAGGAGCTGAAAAAGCGCTCGCAACTGGTGCTGGAGGAAACCAACCAGCGGGTGCACAGCGCGTTCACGGATTCGGGGCGGGAAGCCGCGGCGCATTTCGAGGAGCAGATCCGCACGATGGTGCAGCCGCACCTGACGGGCGCCGAAGAGGCGCTGCAGCGGCTGACCGGGGCGCGCTCGCTGGTGGACGGGGCGCTGAGCGTGCAGGAAGAGCGCGTGCGCAAGATGACCGAGGAAGCGTTTGGCGGGGCGCTGGCGCGATTCCGGGAGAGCATGAACAGCGCGGAAAAAGAGATTCAGCAGCGCGCGGAGGCGGTCGTAACCAGCCGCATGGAAGATCTGGAAAAGCGCAGCAGCCAGCTGCAGCACGCCACGGCCGATTCCCTTTTCCAGTCCGCGGAGTGGTACGAGAAGAAGGCCCAGACGCAGATGCAGCAGGCGCTGGACAAGGGACTGGAGCAGGCCGGGGCGCAGTTGCGCGAGCGGGCCGGGGAAATCTCCAGCGTATTCGCGACGGAAGTGGACCACTACAGCCGGAATTTCGTGCAGCATGCGCAAACGCAGATGGAAGAGGTGCTGCGCGACGCTTTCGAGCGTTCGCGGGCGCTCTTCAGCGAAGCCGCGGACACCACTTCGGCGGCGTTCACCGACGAGATCCAGCGCAACGCGCGCCAGGAGCTGGACGGCTTCGGCGACGCGGTAAAGAAGTCGCTCGAGGAATCCCGCGAGCAAGCGAACGCCCTGCGGGAGTCGCTGGGCGCGCAGATGAGCGCGGAGCAGGAATCGTTTCTGCGGCGCTTCCGCGAGAGCATGACCACGGCCGTGGAGGCCGGAGTTGGCGAAGCGCAGAAGCAGGTGGACGAAGGCTTGCAGGAAGTGCTGGGCTCGTGGCGGGCCATGACCGAGCAGCACCAGGAAAAGATCCGCGCGCTCTACGGGCAGATCGGGGACCAGTCGGTGGAGCAGTTCCGCGGGCGCCTGGAAAACGTTTCCAATTCGTGGATGGTGGCTACGGTCACCACGCTCGACCGGCAGTCGCGCGACGTACTGGACGGAGTGGCGCATGCCGCCGAAGAGCGCCTGCGCACGACCTGCGCGCAAGCCTTCGCCAATATCGCGGACACCCTGCGCGAGCGGCTGAAGGAAATTTCCACGAGCTTCGCTCCTCCGCCGTCTTCCGGCAAACCCATGCACTGAGACGGGAAACCGTGCGTGCTTTGTGACTCGTGATTCGTGAAAAGAGCGCTTTGATTCGCGTCCCCGTGTACTCCCCGGTATAATGTTGCGATGGCCAATCGAGCGACTCTGCGGGTGTGGACGCGGGACTTCAGCGAGGCGGCGCTGATTGAGCAGTTCGTGCGCTTCCTGGCGGCCGTGCCGCATTCCGAGGCGGAGAAACATTTCACGCAGCTGATGGTGCAGCCCATTGACTCGGCGGAAACGCCGATCGCGGAATGGAATCTGCGCGGGGAAAATTTCGGGCCGGCGGAGACCGTGGCGCTGGCCCTGCAGTATATCAATAGCGATACCGCGTACTTCGTTTCCGCGCTGTGGGACCTGTGGCAATTCGACCTGGAAAGCATGAAATGGCGGCAGAGTCCGTCCCCGCTCCTGCTGGCCTGCCATGGGCCGGAATACGACGGCGGGATTGCCGAATCCGAGGGGAATTTCCAGGTGGACCTGGGCTTCGAGCACTTGTTCACCGGCCATGGCGGGCTGCTGCGGGCGGCGGGAAAACCCGCGCTGCAACTGGCGGGCGAGGCGGCAGCGCCGGTGGTTCTGCCGGGAGCGGAAGACCCCGTGGAGCACACTTTTATTCGCTGGATGGCCACCGAAGACAACCGCCGCGAATATCACCGAAAGACTCGGGAGAACATCCAACAGTTATTCGACTGGATGGCGACGATCGAGCGGGCGCTGCCGGTGGAGCGGATGGAACTCACGAGCGAGGGCGAGGAAAATTTCGAGGCGCGGCTGGATGAGATTTATGGCCATTCCTAGAGCGAGGCTGCGGTGAAAACGGCCAGGACCATGGTGCACAATTCCCTGCTCTGCTGCGCGGCGGCATTGGCGCTGGCGGGCTGCGGAGCGGACAATCCGGACGGAGGCAAGACCATCTCCGGCCCCGTCGCCATTGCCAAGCCGGAAGCGCCGGCCACGCCGCCGGAGATTCTCGCGGCGGCCAAAGCGCTGATGGGAACTGAAGCGCAGGTGCTGGCGTTCGGCGATCTGGCGCGCACGGGCAAGCGGCAGTTTTTGGCGGCCAACGTGGTGCCGAAAACGCCGACCAACAATATTCCGGGGACGATTGTGACGCGGGCCGCGGTGGCCGAAGAATCCGGCGGCAAGTGGAACGAAGTGCTGATTTGCGACGGGCACCTGAAGAACTTGAAAGGGTATTTGGGGCTGACACCGATTGCCGCGGTGAATGGGTGGAAGCTGCAGTATGAGCAGGACCCCAAGAAGGGGCTGACTCTGTATTTTACGCCGCTGCAAGGGGGCGCAACGCAGCACGTCCTGCCGATTGGAGTGCAGTGGAATCCGGAGACGAAGCGTTACCAGTCGCTGGACCAGACTTTTCAGAATTTTTTGATTGAGTCGCCATCCCTCGAAAGGGGACAATCCCGCTAGCATGAGCAAGAGCGCTACAGCCGCTTCGGCGGAAAAGAACAAAGCGGCCGCGCGGGTCTCCGCCTGGAAAAATCTTCAGGGGCTGGTTCCCTACCTGGGACGCTACCGCGGGAGCATCGCACTGGGTTTCCTGACGCTGGCGCTGATGGGTGCGTTTGGCAGCCTGGTTCCGCTGTCCACCGGAGTGATTACGGACACGCTGGCGGGAAGCGCGCAGCCTTTCACGCACACCGCCGCGCCCGGAGTGATCCTGGCGCGGGCTTCCTGGCTCAGCCGCACGGTTCCCTTCTATGCGCCGCACAGCCGGCATACGCTACTGGTCTACTGCGGGCTGCTGATCCTCTTCGTGGCGCTCAAGGGAATTTTTTCCTTCCTGACGCGGATGGTGCTCATCGGCGTTTCACGGGACATCGAATACGACCTGCGCAACGACCTGGTGGGGCGGCTGGTCCTGCTGGAGCCGGAGTTCTACGTGCGCAACCGCACGGGCGAGCTGATGTCGCGCGCGACCAACGACCTGAACGCGGTGCGCATGGTGCTGGGCCCGGGCATCATGTACAGCGCGACGACGATCGTAACCATGATGCTGGCCGTCGGCATCATGCTGCAGTTATCGCCGTCGCTGACGCTGTGGGTGCTGCTGCCGGTGCCCATCGTGGCCGTGGCGGTGCGCCATTTCGGCAAGGTCATCCACGATCTGTATGAAAAGATTCAATCGTCGCTGGCAGCGCTTTCCGCGCGGGCCCAGGAGAATCTTTCCGGAGTGCGGGTGATCCGCGCCTACGCGCAGGAAGAAGCGGAGATCCGCGCTTTCGACCAGCCCAACCGGGAGTACGTGAACCGCAACATCCTGCTGATCCGCACCTGGAGCATGTTCATGCCCTCGCTGCAGGCGCTGATCGGGACGACCTTCCTGATCGTGCTGTGGAAGGGCGGCTCGCAGGTCATTCGCCACGAAGTCTCCATCGGCTCCTTCGTGGCCTTCTTCACCTATCTGGGCGTGCTGGTATGGCCGATGATCGCTCTGGGATGGGTGACCAACATTTTCCAGCGCGGGGCGGCTTCCATGGGCCGGCTCAATTTTATTTTGAAGGCGGAGCCGAACATTGACGACCGCGGCGCGAGCGTGCCCGCGGAGACGGAACCGCGCGGCGAAATCGAATTCCGCAACCTGACTTTTTCCTATCCCACCACGCTTTCGGGAAACGGCGCGAACGGCAAAGAGGCGGCCAACGGCGAGCGCGACGCGCACGTGCTGAGCAACATCACCCTGCGCATCCCGGCAGGCTCGACACTGGCCATCGTGGGGCCCACCGGATGCGGAAAATCCACGCTGGCGGCGCTGGTGGCGCGGCTCTGGGAGGCGCCCGAAGGCAGTGTGGCGCTGGACGGGCGGCCGCTGCGCGAATGGCCGCTGGCCACGCTGCGCAAATCCATCGGCTACGTGCCGCAGGACGCTTATCTTTTCAGCGAGACGATTGGCGAGAACATCGCCTTCGGCATTCCCGAGGCGGACCCGGAGCGGGTGCGGCGCGCGGGGAAAATCGCCAGCCTGGACGGGGACATCCAGGGCTTTCCCGAAGGATACGACACGGTGGTCGGGGAGCGCGGCATCACGCTTTCCGGGGGACAGAAGCAGCGCACGGCGATCGCGCGGGCGGTGATCCGCGATCCGCGAATCTTGATCCTGGATGATGCGCTTTCGAGCGTGGACACGCAGACGGAAGAGCGC
This sequence comes from Terriglobia bacterium, assembly GCA_041500985.1. Lineage (GTDB taxonomy): Bacteria > Acidobacteriota > Terriglobia > Acidiferrales > UBA7541 > Acidiferrum. Next base: position 16,207 of record JBGQNE010000016.1, read on the forward strand.
ATTCTGAGCGAGCTGCGCGAGGTGATGCGCGGGCGCACCACGCTGCTGATTTCGCATCGCTGCTCGACGGTGCGCGACGCCGACCAGATCGTGGTGCTGCGCGAAGGGCGGATTGTCGAGCAGGGCACGCACAGCCAGTTGCTGGCCACCGCCGGCTATTACGCGGACCTGTACCAGAAGCAATTGCTGGAGGAAGAGCTCGAACGCGCATGAGCAATCCGCACGAAGAAGAAGCCCTCGGAAAAGCATACGACTCGCGGCTGATGCGGCGCCTGCTGCAATACCTGCGGCCGTACCGCTGGCGCGTGGTCATCGCGCTGGGGCTGACCGCGGTGGTGATTCCCCTGGAACTGGCGCCGCCGGCGCTTTTCAAGATTGCGCTGGACCGCTTCATTACCCCTGGCACCACGGGCCTGATCGCCAGCGCCCAGGCGTATCGAGGTATCTTTTGGATCAGTATGATCTTCCTGGCGGTTCTCGCCTCGGACTTTCTCGCGCAATACGTGCAGATCCGCATCATGCAGCGCGTGGGGCAGCAGACCATGTTCGACATGCGCGGGGAAATCTTCGCGCACCTGCAGCGCCTGCCCATGAGCTATTTCGACCGCAACCCGGTGGGGCGGCTGGTGACCCGCGTGACCACGGACGTGGACGCGCTGAATGACCTGTTCGCGGCGGGCGTGGTCACCATGATCAACGATTTCTGCCTGCTGGCGGTGATGGCCGGGCTGCTGCTCTATCTGAACTGGCGGCTGGCGCTGGCGGCGCTGGCGGTGCTGCCCTGCATCCTGCTGGTCACCTATTTTTTCCGGAATTTCGTGCGCGAGGCCAACCGCAAAATTCGCACGGCCATCGCGCGCATCAATTCCTTCCTGCAGGAATACATCAGCGGGATGAGCACGGTGCAGCTCTTCAACCGCGAGTCCAAGGCCAAGCAGGAGTTCGCCAAACGCAACCGCGAGCACATGCTGGCCTACAAGGACGCCATCCTGGCCTTCGCGCTGTTCTATCCGGCGGTCGAGTTTCTGGGCGTGGCGGCGATTGCCCTGCTCTTCTGGTTCGGGGGGCTGAGCATCCTGAAGGGGACGCTGACGCTGGGGCTGCTGGTGGCGTTCATGCAATACGCGCAGCGGTTTTTCCGGCCCATCCAGGATTTGAGCGAGAAATTCAATATTCTGCAATCGGCCATGGCCGCTTCCGAACGCATTTTCAAGCTGCTGGACGAGCCCGCCACCATCACCAACGCCGCCGGAGCGCGGTCGCTCGAAGCGCCGCGCGGGGAGATCGAATTCCGCAACGTGTGGTTTTCCTACCGCACCAACGGAGAGCCCACGGACGAAGATTGGGTGCTGCGCGACGTCTCCTTCCGCGTGGCCCCGGGGCAGACGGCGGCCATCGTGGGGCACACCGGCGCGGGCAAGACCACGCTGATTTCGCTGCTGCTGCGATTCTACGACGTGCAGCGCGGCGCGATTCTGCTCGACGGCGTGGATATCCGCCTGCTCGACCAGCAGGACCTGCGGCGGCATTTCGGCATCGTGCTGCAAGATCCCTTCCTGTTCAGCGGAACCATCGAGAGCAACGTGCGCCTGGGCACGGAAGGAATTTCCCGTGAGGACGCCGAGCGGGCGCTCGATGAGATCGGCCTGGGCGATTTGATCGCTTCGCTTTCCGAAGGAGTGGCCACGACCGTCAGCGAACGCGGGGCCACGTTCTCGGTGGGCCAGCGGCAGCTGATCAGCTTTGCGCGCGCGCTGGCGCATAACCCGCGCTTCCTGATTCTGGACGAAGCCACCTCCAGCGTGGACACCAAGACCGAACTGCTCATCCGCGAGGCGCTGGACCGCCTGCTGGCCGGGCGCACGGCTCTGGTGATCGCGCACCGCCTGAGCACGATTCAACACGCGGCGAAAATTCTGGTCTTCCACAAAGGGCGCCTGCGCGAGCAGGGCGCGCACCAGGAACTGCTGGCGCAGCGCGGCATCTATCACCGGCTCTACCAACTGCAATATAAGGAGCAGGAGCTGCGCCTGCCCGCCGGTGCGGGCGGCGCGCAGTTTGCTGCGCAACCCGCCAATGACTGAAGCCGCGCGCGGGCCATTTTCCTCCGCAAGGATTTCTCCGCAATGAAGCCCGCGCCGATTCTGCTCTCCGCCGGAGAGGCCTCCGGGGACATGTACGCGGCACGGCTGGCCACGGCGCTGCGGCAGCGGGCCAACGTGGAACTTTTTGGCATGGGCGGGCCGGCCATGCGCGCGGCGGGCGTGGAGATCATCGCGGAGCAATCCGAAGTGGCCGTGGTGGGAATCACGGAAGTGCTGCGGCACCTGCCCTCGCTGCTGCGGGCCATGCGCCGGCTGGTGGCGGAGAGCGCGCGGCGCAAACCGGCGCTGGCCATCCTCACCGATTTCCCGGGCTTCCATCTGCGCCTGGCGAGAAAACTGCTCCCGCAGGGCGTGCGCAATGTCTATTTCATCTGCCCGCAGTTCTGGGCGTGGCGGCCGTGGCGCGTGCGCATCCTGCGGCGGAGATTCGCGCTGGGGCTGTGCATTTTCCCCTTCGAGGAACAATTCTTTGGCGATGCGGCTTTTCCCGTGAAGTTCATCGGGCACCCGCTGGCCGGAGAAGTGCGCGCCACGCGCAGCCGCGAAGAGTTTTGCAGGGACGCGGGGATCGATCCCGGCAAGCCGATTGTGACGCTGCTGCCGGGGAGCCGTTTGGGAGAGATTGCGCGGCACATGCCCGTGCTGCGCGAGGCCTGCGCGAGGATTGCCAAATCGGCGGCGGCGCAGTTCGTCCTGGCAGCGGCGCCGGGAGTCAGCGAGGAAATGCTGCGGCGGGGATGGCCCGCGGGTGTACCCGTGCACGTGGCCGGCGGGCAGACCTACGATGCGCTGGCGGCCGCGGACGTGGCCATCGTCTCCAGCGGCACGGCCACGGTGGAAACGGCCTTGCTCGATACGCCGATGGTGGTGGTCTACCGCGTGAGCGCGCTGACCGCGCTGCTGGCCAAGCCGCTGGTGCGCACGCCATTTTTCAGCATGGTCAATCTCATCGCGGGGCGCAAAGTCGTGCCCGAGTTGATCCAGAAGGATTTTACGGCCGCGCGCCTGGCGGACGAGGCGCTGCGCCTGCTGGGCAGCGAAGCCGCGCGCGCCGAGCAGCGCCGCGGGCTGGCAGAGGTGCGCGAGCGGCTGGGCCCGGCGGGGGCCGTCGAGCGCGCTGCCGATGCCATTGTGCAATTTCTGGCAACAGAGACAGGCAACGCTGGGTAAGTGTTTGCTATCTTAAGAGGGTAGCCCGCACGCCTTCAAAAAAGGACGGAACCGCTTTGCGCCGACAGACCGCAACTTTCGCACTGGCCATTTTGCCCGCGCTGCTCCTCGGATGGGGCGCGGAGACGCGCGCGCAGCAGCCTCGCCCGCCGAGCTTTCGCGCCGAGCACTACGAAATTTCGGCTTCGCTCGACTCCGTCGGCCAGGCCATCAATGCCACGGCGCGCGTGACGTTTATCGCGCAAGAGGCTTCGCGCAACGTGGAAGTCGAATTGCACCCCAATCTGGTCGTGGCCGGCATCAAGGGCGAGGACGGCAAGGGCGTGCCCTTCGAGCGCAACCGCGAGAATCCGCTGCTGCTGCGCGCGACGCTGCCCGTCACCGTGGCCGTGGGCGGCAAGGTGACGCTGACCTACACCTATTCCGGCGTGCTGGCCAACGAAGAGAACAGCCCGGTGCCGGGCGTGCGCGTGGCTTCGATCACCCGTGAATACGCTTATCTTCTGCTGCCCTCGCGCTGGTTTCCGCTGACCGGCTTCCCTTCCAGCCGCTACACCGCGAACTTCCGGCTGGAAGTGCCGGACAGCTACGCCGTCGCCGGAACGGGCAAGGCCGAAACGCCCACGCCGCTGGGCAATCACGGCGGAGCGGCGGGCGGGCGGCTGCTCTACGTTTTTCACTGCGACAAGCCGGGCCCGGTGGGAACGTTCATCGCGGGCAAACTGCAATTCCAGCCGCAGCAGGCCGAGGGCGTGAACGTGACCGTGTACTCCCCGCCCTCCTTCGCCTCCAGCGCAAAAGCGATGGCCGCGGATGTGGGCCGCGCGGTGAATACATTCTCCGATCTCTTCGGGCCCATCGAAGATCCGCACATGACCATCATTCAGATGGCCGACGGAACGCTGCGCTCCTTTGCCGCGCCCGGCGTGATTGTGCTGAGCCAGCGCGCCTGGGACTCCAAGGGCAGCGAGCGCACGATCGCCGGTCTGGTCGCGGCGCAGTGGTGGGGCAGCAGCGTGCTGCCGGCCACCGCGGCCGACACATGGATCAGCGACGGCCTGGCGCGCTATTCCGAAGCGCTCGACGCCGAGCAGTCCGCGGGACGCGAGGCCGGGCTGCGCGCCGTGGACGATTTTGCCGTGGGCGCGCTGATGTACGAGGACGCTTCGCCCATCAGCCAGGCGCAGACGCTGGCGCCCGGATCGAGCGAGTATCGCTCGGTGGTGCAGAACAAGGGAGCGATGGTCTTCCACATGCTCCGCGCGCAGATGGGCGACGAACCCTTCAAGGAGTTGCTGCGCGAGTTTTACGCCAAGTACGCCGGGAAGACCGCGCGCGTCGAGGATTTCGAGGCCCTGGCCATCGAGAAGGCCGATACCCTCGCCGCGGCGCAGCGCGCCAAAGCGGCCGCCGCGCCACCCTCCGCAAAGTCTTCCGCTGCGGCGGAGAAACCCGCGCCGAACCTGCGCCCCTTTTTCGCGCAGTGGCTGAATTCCACGGGCGTTCCCGAATTCACCATCGATTTCATCGTCTACCGCACGCCGCGCGGATTCCGCGTGGTGGGCAAGATCAAGCAGCCCATTGACACCTTCAGCATGCCGGTGGAGCTGCGCATCGAGACCGAAGGAAATCCCGAAACGAAGACGATTCAGGTCGTGGGAACGGAGACGCAATTTGCCGTGGAGACCTTCGGGCGGCCCAAGCCTGGCGGAATTAAGATCGATCCCAACAACATTATTTTGAAGGCCAGCGTGCCCCTGCGCGCACGCGCGGCCATCGCCCGCGGCGAGGAACTGGCCGAACTGGGCCGCTACTTCGACGCCATCGCGCAATACCAGAAAGCGCTGACCATCCAGCCCAACCGCCCGCTGGCCAATTTCCGCATGGGCGAGGCCTTCTTCTACCAGAAAAACTATCAGGCCGCGGCCAACTCCTTCCGCGAATCCATCCAGGGAGTTCCCGAACTTTCCGAGAAGTGGACGGAAGTGTGGTCGCACATCTACCTGGGAAAAATCTTCGACCTGATGGGGCAGCGCGAACGCGCCGTCAACGAATACAGCAAGGCCAAGCAGACCAACGACAACACCGGCGGCGCGCAGGCGGAAATCGAGCGGCTGCTGCGCAAGGCCTACAGCGAAGGCGGCGCGGCTGACGCCGCTCCGGCCAGCGGCGCGAAATCTCCCGAGCCGGCCGTCCCCCCGCCGGCCAATGGCAAACCCGTCCTGAAGAAGCGCGACGATCCCGCGCCGCCGCCGCAACCCTGAAGCGCGGCCACGCCGCCGGCCTGCAGCTAAACGATTCCGGCGAGACCCGTCAGCCGCGCTCCGTGCACGCCCTTCTGCTGAATGAGCACGCGGAAGCGGCCACCCATTCCTTCGGGAAAAATCAGCGTCTTCAGCAGCAGGCGCGCGCGCACTCGCTCGGCTTCGCTTGCGCCCGGCTCGTAGAGATCCTCGAACTCGTTGCCCTTCCCCAGCGCCATCAGAAACTCCGTCTGCGAAACCGTGCCCAGCGGTTCCAGCCCTCCGCGCGCGCCCCATTGCTCCAGCGCGGTGAAATTCACGTGCGCGGTCAAATCCTGCTCGCCGGGCGCGCCGTAATAATCCTCGTCGGCGCGGTGCTCGCGGTAAGCCAGCAGCGTTCCGCGCATGTGGAACGCGTCGAAAAGTTCCGCGGCGGGCAGGCCGTAGTCCACCGTAAGCAGAAATCCGCGCTCGATGCGCCGGGCGATTTCCGTGATCCAGTCGCAGGCTTCCAGTCCCGCCTCCGCCTGCTGACCCTCGCGCAGAGAAATTCCCTGCGCGGAAAAATATTCGGTGATGGCGCAAGTGGAAAGCGGAGCGAGAATCTCTTCGAATTTCCCTTGCGCCCCGCCGACGAACAGTTCCTGGAGCGTCCCGTCCCGCTGCACCACGCGATGCACCGGAAGCGCGTCCAGCAGCTCATTCGAAAACAGGCAGCCCGCGGAAATCCGCGCGGGCACTTCCATCGCCACATCGCCGCGGCCCGCGGCGATGTGCCGCGCCAGGCGCTCGGCGGCTTGCGCCCGCCGCCCATTGGAACGCTCGACCGCCGCGTATTTCAGCGCCGCGTAAAGTTCCGGCAGGCGCGCTTCCGCGAAGTCCAGTACGTGCCCGGCCAGCCGCCCCACGCCCGCGCCCGCTTCGACGATCTGAAACTCGGCCGGACGGCCCAACTGCTCCCACATTTCCGCGAACTGCCGCGCCAGCAAGCGCCCGAAAATCGGATGCACGTCCACGCTGGTGTAGTAGTCGGCGAAACGCCGTACTTCGGCCCGGCTGTAATAGCCCAACAGCGGATGGTACAGGCATTCGCGCATGTAATCGGCGAAGGTGAGGGGGCCCTGGCGGCGGATGCGTTCGAAAAGCAGCGCGGAGAGACTGGGGGCGGACGAAGGGCTGCTCATGCGCGGTTTTCTTGCTCCGCGCGGATCATTTTCCATTCGCGCTCGAAAATTTCGCGCGCCTCGCCGTCATACAGGACAAAGCAGACTTTCTCGAGGGAAGATTTTCCCGCCAGATGGCGGCACGCCTCGCGCAGCATGATCTTGGCGCACTCGGCCAGGGGAAAACCGGCGATGCCCGTGCCCACGGCGGGAAAGGCGATGCTCTTCAGGCCGCGCTCGGCCGCCAGGCGCAGCGCATGCGCGGTCGAGCGCCGCAGCGCGTCCGCCGTGGTTCGCCCGCCCAGCTCCATGCTGGCCGCGTGAATTACGTGGCGCGCCTTGAGCTTGCCGCCGCCGGTGAGCGCCGCGCCGCCGATGGGAATGCTGCCGATTGCGTCGCATTCCTTCTGGATCGTGTCGCCGCCCTTGCGGCGGATGGCTCCGGCCACGCCGCCGCCGAGGATCAGATCGTTGTTGGCGGCATTGACGATGGCATCGGTGTCCATCTCGGTCAGGTCGCCTTCGAGAATCTCGATTCGTTCTTCCATGCGGCCCATTGGAAAAATCGCTCCCGCGCGGCTCTTCGCATTATGCTTTTCCCCGCCGGAAATGCCCTCCGGAGATTCACGCAGGACGCTGGCTTTCCGGCCCATACGGCGCGCCGCTTCCGTACAGGCAGCCACGGTCTCATCCGAAGTTTGCGATGCGCTCACGATTTCCATAAGTTTTTTTTCGCCGGCGGGTTCGGGAAAGCGCAGGCCCACGCAAAGTTCCGGGCGGTAAGTCATCGCGGCCATATCGGCGATGGAATGGGTGGGAGAGGTGCTGGCCATCACCGCCTGCGGCCGGGCGAACTTGTCGAAGAGCGTGAACAGTTCCAGCTTCAGCTCCAGCTCCTCGGGAAGGGCGTCAATCAGCATGTCCGCTTCGTGGCAGGCGTCCTCGACCGTGCGCACGGTCGAAATACGCACGAGGGCTTCGTCAGCGGCTTGCGAAGTGATAACCCCGCGGGCGAACTCCGCGTCCAGCGACGCTTCGATCCAGTCCAGCGCCGCCGTAAGCTTCTCCGGCATGACGTCTTCGAGAATCGTGCGGTAGCCGGCGAGGGCCGCTTCCCTCGCGATGTTCCGCCCCAGCGCCCCGGCGCCGATGACCGCGATGCAGTTGATGTTCATGGAAGTAGTTTAACAGGAGTGGAAGAACTTACTTAGACCGGTCATCCTGAGCAAAGCGCGCTCTTTGCTCTCCGGATGAGTTTGCGGAGCGAAGGATATCAACTGCAAGTACCGGCAACACGTAAATTTGAGATTCTTCGCTTCGCTCAGAATGACAAATTCCACTTTTTTGCGCACACTGCCAAGTTGACGCCCTCAGCTTACCCTCTCGATTTACGCCCTCGTCATGCATCCTCCGCGCTTAGCGGGGAAACAGGCGCGCGGCGTTGTCGTAGAGAATCTTGCGCTTGGTCTCCTCGCGCAGCGGCAGCGCCAGAAACTTTTCCTGGTTGCCCTTGATCTCCGGAACGCCGGGGCCGGGCCAATCGGTTCCCCAGAGCACCTTGCCGGCAATGTCCTCGATGCGCGGAAAATATTCCATAAGTTTTTGCGGGGGAATCCCGGAAATATCCATGTGCATGTTCTTGTGGCGGCGCACCAGGAAAAAAGCCTCTTCCATCCACAGCGGCCGGCCGCCATGCGCCAGGATCACGGTGAGATCGGGATAGTCGATGCAAATGTCATCGCACAGCATGGGCTGAGCGTGGGCATTGCGCGCGCCGGGAAAAATCGAAGTGCCGGTATGAATCATTATGGGGAGGCGGTGAAACTGGGCGCGCTCATACACATGAGCAAGCGCCGGAGTGCCGTTGCGATAGGAGTTCGGCGTGATCTCCTGGTGCGAAGGATGCAATTTCAGCCCGCGAATGCCCAGCTTGGCGATGCGGTCCACTTCCGCCCCGGCATCGGGCACCAGGCGCGGGTCCACGGACCCGAAGGCCAGCAGCCGGTCGGGAGCGGCCGAGCAGTACTTGGCAATCCATTCGTTCACTTCCGGCGTGAAGCCCATGATGTCCGGACTGATGTAATTGATCAGGCCAGCGCGCTCGACATGCAGGCTGTCCAGAAATTTCAGGAAGGCGGTGGAATCGGAGCCGTAGCGCTCGACGTCGGCGTAGTCCTTGCGGCCGCGCTTGATCAGTTCCAGTGCACGCGGCTTGAACATGTGCAGCGGCTGAATATGGATATGAATGTCTATGATCGGTTGCACCGCGTATTTTCTCCCTGTCCGGCGTTCGAATTGCCGGTTATCGATAATTTATTTCGCCAAATTGTCGAGCGCTTCCTCGTCAAACCCCAGAACCATCTTCCCGCCGCGGATGGACACCGGGCGGCGGATCAGATTGGGCTCGCGGGCCATCAGCTTGATCGCTTCGGCGCGCGACGGCGGATTCTGCGCCATTTTTTTGGCGCGATAGAATTCGTTGCGCGTGTTCAGAAACGGAATGTAGTCGCGCTCACCGATCAACTCGTCCAGCTCGCCTTCCGTCAGCGGCTGCTTGCCCAGATCACGGGACTCCAGTTGCGCGCCCTTCTTCAGCAAGAGACCTCTTGCTTTGCGGCAGGAGGTTCAAGTGGGCTTCTCCAGAAAACGAATTTTCACCAAGTCCGTGGAATCCTTCCCCCGCGGGATCGGAAAACACAAATTCACGAGCCACAGAAAGCGTCAAAACAGGATAGCAGGGGTGAGAGTGAGGGAGTCAAACAGGTGAAATTATAGAGGTTCGGACCTTGTTCTCGTATATGCACGACTGCGCCAGCCGCGAAGCGCTCCCGCAGCGCCATGAGCTGCCAATCGTGCGGCAACTCAGCATGCGGCAAAACTTAATTATGGCGGTCATCCTGACATTCTTTGCGCTCCGGATGGGTTTGCGGAGCGAAGGATCTCCATTGAAAGTGTCTTCAACATGCGCAGTTGGGATTCTTCGCCCATCCTCAGCGGATGGGCTCAGAATGACAAGCTGATTTTTGATGATTTATTTGAGCACTACTTCCCCGCGGAGGGCCCGCCGGGACCGGACTTCGCTTCGCCTTCGAGCGCCTTCGCTCCGATAATCAGCTTGAGCACTTCGCTCGCGCCTTCATAAATGCGCAGCGCGCGAATTTCGCGGTAGAGCCGCTCGACGGGCATGCCCCGCACCACGCCCAGCCCGCCGAAGAGCTGCACGGCCGCGTCAATCACCTGCTGCGCGGACTCGGTGGCGTGCAGCTTGGCCATGGCCGCTTCGCGCGTGACTCGCGTGCCCAGCACGTCCTTGGTCCACGCCGCGCGATAGACCAGCAGCGCCGACGCGTCAATCTGCACGGCCATCTCTCCGATTTTCAATTGCGTCAGTTGAAACTCCGCCAGCGTCTTGCCGAACATGCGCCTCTGGTGCGCCCGCGCCACCGATTCATCGAGCGCCCGCCGCGCAAAGCCCAGCGCCGCCGCTCCCACCGAGGAGCGAAAGACATCGAGCGTGCCCATGGCGATGCGGAAACCTTCTCCCGGCTTTCCCAGCAATCGCTCGGCGGGAACGCGGCAGTTCCGCAAACGCAGCGTGCCCAGCGGATGCGGCGCGATCACGTCAATGCGCTCGGAAGCGTCCAGCCCAGGCGTGTCCGCGTCCACAATAAACGCGGAGAGTCCCTTGGCCCCCGGCGCCTCCCCGGTGCGCGCGAAGACCACGTAGAACGAAGCGATGCCGGCATTGGAAATCCACGTCTTCACGCCGTCCAGCCGCCAGAAATTCCCCTCGCGCACGGCCGTCGTGCTCATCGCCGCCACGTCGGAGCCAGCATCCGGTTCGGAAAGCGCGAACGCCGCCAGCGCCGTCCCCGCGCACACCCGCGGCAGGATGGCCCGCTTCTGCTCTTCGCTGCCGAAAAGCGAAACCGGCGCGCTGCCCAGCCCCTGCATGGCCAGAGCGAAATCGGCCAAGCCCGAAGTTTTTCCCAGAATTTCCCGCGCCAGGCACAGGCTGCGCACATCCACTTTTTCGCGCAGCCCTCCGTAGGCTGCCGGAACGCACGCGCGCAATAGCCCCGCCTGGCCCAATTCGGCCACCAGCCGCGCGACGCAGGCGTACACCGCGTCGAGATTCTCCTCGGCGCCTTCGAGCAGCGGCGGGAGTTTTTCTCCCGCCCAGCGTTCGAATTCACCCGCCAGCGCGCGATGTCCTTCGTCGAAAAAAGGCCACGCGAGATAGCTTTGATCGGCCATCAGTTCCCCTCGAAGACCGGCGTCTGCTTCGCCGCAAACGCATTGTACGCCCGTTCGAAATCGTTGGTCTGCATGCAGATGGCCTGCGCCTGCGCTTCCGCTTCGATGCATTCGCCCAGGCCCTGGCTCCATTCCTGGTACAGCATGGTCTTGGTCATGGAGTGCCCAAACGTCGGGCCGTCCGCCAGCGACTGCGCCATGGCCGCGGCGTCCGCCAGCAATTTTTCCGGCTCCGCCAGGCGGTTATAGAAACCGAAGCGCTCGGCCTCTTCCCCCTGCATGGCCCGCCCGGTATACAGCAGGTCCGAAGCGCGCGAAAGCCCGATCAGCCGCGGCAGCAGCGTGCACGCGCCCATGTCGCATCCGGCCAGCCCCACGCGCACAAACAGGAAGGCCACCTTGCTGCGGGCCGTGCCGAAGCGCATGTCCGAAGCGCAGGCGATCATCGCCCCGGCCCCCGCGCAGATGCCGTCAATCGCGGAAATGATGGGCTGCGGGCAGGCGCGCATGGCCTTGATCAGGTCGCCGGTCATGCGCGTAAACGCCATCAGCTCGAGCATGTCCATCTTCACCAGCTTGCCGATGATATCGTGCACGTCCCCGCCCGAACAGAAATTTCCTCCCGCCCCGGTGAACACCACGGCCTTGATGTCCGTGGCATAGACCAACTCGCGGAACAGATCCCGCAGCTCGCCGTAGGACTCCAGCGTCAGCGGATTTTTCCGCTCCGGGCGGTTCAGCGTGATCGTGGCCACCTTCCCGGATACTTCCCATCCAAAATGCTGCGCCTTGTACCCCGCCAATTGAATCTGCTTCATAGGCTCCTTTCGACAACGTAAGTAAAAAACTCAGCCCGCCATCGTCAATCCGCCGCTCACGCTTAGCACCTGCCCGGTAATGTATTCCGACCGCGCGCTCGCGAAAAACAGAACCGCGTCGGCGATCTCGCCGGGCTTGGCGAAGCGCCGGAACGGAATCGCCGAACGGAACGCCTCGCGGATCTTTTCCGGCACGGCCTCCAGCAGCGGCGTATCCGTGGGCCCCGGGCAGACGCAATTCACGTTGATGCCGTAGCGCGCCGTCTCCCGCGCCAGCGCCTTGGTGAAGGCAATCAGCCCGCCCTTGGCGCCCGAATAGACGCTCTCGCCCAGGCTGCCCACGCGCCCCGCGTCGCTGCTGATGTTCACGATCTTGCCGCTCTTGCGCTCGATCATTCCCGGTAGAAACACTTTCACCAGCTTCATCGGCCCCACAAAATTCAGATTGATCACCTTGTCCCAGAACTCCGGCGTGGTCTCCCAGAAGGGCTTCGTCTGCCCCCAGCCCGCTCCGTTCACAATAATATCTGGAACGCCCGCCTGCGCCCGCACCGCTTCGGCAAACGCCGCGAGCGAGGCGTCGTCGGTCACGTCCACATGCACATAAGTCGCCTGGCGTCCCTTGGCACGAATCGCCGCCGCGGCGGCTTCGCCCTTTTCCCGCGCAATGTCGCCCAGGAAAACGCGCGCGCCCGCTTCCGCCAGCGTTTCCGCCGTGGCCTGCCCGATGCCCGATGCCGCTCCGGTGACGATCGCCGTCTTGCCGTTGAGATTCATGAAGCCTCCCGAGGATTTCCGTGCCGCAAATTTATTTCGCGCTCCGCTTCAGAAATTCCGCCACCCGCCGCCGGCTCTCGGCATTGCCGTAAAGCTCCCGCGTCGCGGCAATCTCCTCCGCATAACCCGCGCGCTGTGGCTCGCCTGCAAACGCGATGCAGCGCTTGTTCGCCGCCAGCGCCGCCCGCGGCGCGCTTGCCAGCCGCTCCGCCAGCGCCCGCGTCCATGCAGCCAATTCCGCGCGCGGCTGCGACCACTGCACCACGCCCAGCCGCTCCGCCAGCGCCCCGTCCATCACTTCCCCGCCCAGAATCAGCCGGTTCGCAATTCCCCGCCCGCACAGCCGCGTCAGCCGCTGTGTTCCTCCCGCGCCCGGCACCAGCCCCAATTGCACCTCCGGCAGCCCCAGCTTGGCTTCGTGCGCGGCCACGCGCAGATCGCACGCCAGCGCCAGCTCCAGCCCGCCGCCCAGCGCCGCCCCGCCGATCTCCGCAATCGTCAGCAGCGGCGCCGCCTCGATGCGTTCGAACACCCGCTGCATCCGCCGCACCACCTCGATCATGGCCTCCGTTCCCGCCGGCCCCGCGAAGCAGCTCTGCATCAGCGCCAGGTCCGCTCCCGCGCAAAACGCCTTCTGCTCGCTGCGCAGGTGCAGCACGGAAATCTCTTCGTCGCCGGAAACCTCCTCCACCATCCGCTCTAGTTCCGCCAGCAGTTCCTCATTGATCGCATTCACCGGCGCGCGCGCCAGCGTGACCACGCCCACCCGTCCGCGCCGCTCGACCGTCACCGCCGCAATCTTCTGCGCGCCGCTCATGCGCTCTTCTCTTTCCCGCGCAGCGCCTTGCGCAATTTGTAGCGCTGAATTTTTCCCGTGGCCGTCTTGGGCAGCTGCTCCACAAAATAGACCCACGCCGGCGCCTTGTACGGCGCCAGCTTGGCCTTGCAGAACGCCCGGATCTCTTCCCCCGCCTGCGGCGAAGCCTCCGCCGAATTCCGCAGCACCACCCACGCTTCCGCCTTCACCAGCCCGTGTTCATCCGGCCGCCCCACCACCGCCGCTTCCAGAATTTTCGCGTGCTCCGCCAGCGCCGACTCGATTTCAAACGGCGAAACCCACCGCCCGCTCACCTTCAGCATGTCGTCCCCGCGCCCGCAGAAAACATACCGCCCCTCCGCGTCACGCGTAAACGTGTCCCCGCTGTCGAACCACCCGTCGCGCAGAGCCTTTGCCGTCCTCTCCGGGTCGTTCCAATAGCGCTTCAGCACCGACGGCCCCTTCACCAGCAGCCGCCCCGGCGTCTCGCCGTCCACATCGTTTCCCGCCTCGTCCACGATCCGTATCTGGTATCCCGGCACCGGCCGCCCCAGCGTCCCCGGGCGCATATCGTCCATGCGATTGGAAATGTATACGTGCCCCGCCTCGGTCGAGCCGATCCCCTCGAGCACCGGCACGCCCGTGGCCTCCAGCCAGCGCCGGTGCAACTCCGGCGGCATGGGCTCGGCTGCCGTGATGCACCGCCGCAGCCGCGGCACATCCTCCCGCCGCAGCGCCGATGACGCCAGAAATTTCGCATAGAACGTGGGCACCGCCGCAAACACCGATGGCTCGCAGCGCCTGAAAACTTCCAGCACCGTCTGCGGCGTCGGCCGCCGCTCATCCAGAATGGCCGTCCCGCCCACCCACAGCGGCGCCGTCAGCGCCACGCCCACCCCGTAGGAAAAAAACAGCCGCGCCACCGAAAAAAACACGTCGCTCTCGCGCGCCCCCAGCACGTCCACGCTATAGAACTGGCAGCACACCGCCACGTCGTTGTGGCTGTGCAGCACACCCTTGGGCCTCCCCGTCGTCCCCGACGAGTACAAACAATAACAATCGTCGCTCTCCCGCGTCTCCGCCGCCTTCATTTCTCCCGAGGCATGCCGCGCCAGCGCGTTCATCCCCGCATTTCCTTCAAGCGTCAAAACCGTATTCGGCTTGACCTCCAGCCCCCGCAGCGCCGCCTCCACCTCCGCCGCAAATTCCGTGGCATAGACGATGCAGGCGGGCCGGGCATCCCGCAAAATCGTTTCGAAATCCGCGGCGCGAAACAGCACGTTCAGCGGAACCGGAATCACTCCCGCCTTCACCGCTCCCCAGAATAAAAAGAAAAATTCCGGGCAATCGTTCATTACCATCACCAGCCGGTCCCCGCGCACCAGCCCCAGCTCCCGCAGCACGTTCCCGTAGCGGTTCACCCCGTCCCGCAAATCCGCATACGTCACTTCCCTCGCGAGCGTCCGCAGCGCGGCCTTCCCCCCGCGCCCCTCCTCCATGTGACGGTCCACCAGGTACTCCGCCACATTAAACGGCTCCGGAAAGCGCATCTCCGGCATCCCCTGCGGCCCGATCTCCACTCGTACGGCCACTCCGCGCCTCCCCGCCGAGCCCTGCCCGGCGGTGAAACAGCAACCAATCCCCGGACCATACACTATATTCGGGTCCGATATTCCGTTTCTATACCCATCTAGTTGCCTTGTCAAGCATTTCTCCTCGCTTGCTTCCCCCGCTCCCCCTGCCTCTCCCCTCAATTGACACCCCCTCAACCCATTGCTATCCTCCTCCCCATCTTGCGAATCTGCCACTTTCCACCAGGAGCCTCTCGATGAAACTCATACGCCTGCCTCTTCTTCTGTCGTGCGCCCTGGCCTTTTTTCTTCTTTCCTCCTGCTCCAAGAAAGATGAAGGCTCCGCCGAGTCCGGCAATCCCTCCGCCGTCCTGGCCAGCAAACCCTTCCACGACCTTCGCGATCTTCCCGGAACCGTCTTCGACGTGGCCTACACTCCGGAAACCGTCCGCATTGACGAATCTTCCTGGAAGAGCACCCTCAAGAGCGTCAGCTCCGACGGCACCGTCTTCGTCTTCGATAATCCCGATTCCAAAATCACTTCCCTCGCCGCCGGCCAGGTTCTCTTCCTCGAAAATCTTTCCGTGCGCAAGGTCGTGGCCACCGCCACCCACGACGGCCATTTCGCCGTAAAAACCGAGCGCGCCGGCATCACCGACCTGATCCAAAAGGGCCAGATAAAGTGGAACGTCCCCGTCAAATTCAGCTCGCTCTACGCCGCCGCCCCCGCTCCGGCCTCCTCTTCTTCCGGCCAAGTCTCCGCCATGCTCACGCGCATCAGCCCCGAAGGCGTGGTCTACGCCAGCGGCACCGAAATCCATTTCTCCGGCAAGATGGACGACTGGAAATACACCATCGGCGTCGTTCCTTCCCCCAATCGCCTGGATATGAATTTTTCTGTGGCCAAAACGATTGATACCCTCGGCGTCAGTTTCGCCGCCAAGGGTTTTCTCAAGGACTTCGTCAGCACCGCCGACATGCACATCCAGGACGGCGCCACCGACAGCTTCAACTTCAGCAACACCGGAATGAACGGCGAAATGAACGTGGACTACGCCGCCGTTCGCGGCGGCGGCGACACCGCCGGCATGGACAAGCCCAACATCAAACTACCCACTCTCGCCAAGATTCCCTTCCCCATCGCCGGCATCCCTTTTGTGGTCAGCGTCAATGCCAACCTCATCCTCAAGCCCGGCTTCGGCGGAAAAAAGGAAACCATCAAGGGCACCTTCAAAGTCTCCTATAACGGCGACGAAGGCGTGCAGGTCACCAACGGCGAAGCCTCCGTCAGCGGCGCGGCCTCCGGAGACGGCACCATCGGCGATTTCCTCAGCACCTCCATCGCCCCCCACGCCATCCTCCTGGGCATGGCCGCCCCCAAAATCACACTCAGCCTGGGCACCGACTCCACCGTGGACATGCTCACCAGCGCCCTGCCCTCCTCGCTCGCCGATGCCCTCTCCGACATCTTCTCCCGCACCGACCCCGGCAAATGGGCGAAGAAGAAAATGGAAACCACCTTCAAGACCGAAGCCTCCGCCAACGTTCAGAACGTCGCCATCCTCACCATCGCCACCTCCGGCGCCGTCTCCCTCGTCCCCTGCAGGCTCTCCCGCCTCACCCTCGAATACAAGGCCGGCGCCGACGCCTACATGCTGGGCCGCAAAGCCGCCGACAAGGAAATCGTCCTGTTCAAAAAAGACTTCGTCCTCCGCGTCCCCGATATCAACGCCTGCGGCGAAAAATAATTCCCAGCGCACGCGCGGGTGCCGCACCCTTCACGCTTTTCGTGAAGGGTGCGATCTTTTCTGTCTCCGTTACGAAGTGTTGAAAGGAAACTTCCAGAAACCGTCAGTACCGCGGAACCTGCGCATCCACTTCCTTCGACCAGCGCTCAATCCCCCCGGCCAGCGACCGCGCGCCCTCAATTCCCTTCGCCCGCAGCCACCCCGCCGCATCCAGGCTGCGGATGCCATGATGGCAATAGCAAATCACTTCCGTCACCCCCTCGAACGACGGCAGGTTCGCCGGGATGGTCTTCAGCGGAATCAGCTTGGCCCCCTCCAACCGGCACAAATCGTATTCCCACTTCTCGCGCACATCCACGAGAAGAAACTTTTCCCCGCGCTCCGTGCGCTGCTTCAATTCCTGCGGAGTAATCTGCAAATCGCTCATTCAATCCGCTTTCCAGACCGGAGGCCGTTTTTCCAGAAACGCCCGAATCCCTTCGGGAGCGTCGTGGGTCTTCATCAGCACCTCAAGATAGACGCGTTCGGCTTCGCCCAGTTGTTTCTCGAACTCATCGGCGTGCAGCCGCCACAGCGTTTTCCTGGTCAGCCGCAACACGCTGCCGCTCAATCCGCGGAGTTCTCCGAGCAGCGTTTCCACCGTGGCGGCAAGCTGCCCTTGCGGAGCGAGGCGCGTAACCAGTCCCATGCGATGCGCTTCCCGTCCGTCCACCGTGCGCCCCGTGAAAATCAAATCCATGGCCGCACGCATTCCGCAGAGCTGCGGAAACGTCACCATGGCCACCGGAGGATAGCAGGCCAGCTTGATTTCCGGCTGGCCGAACTTGGCCGTCTCTTCGGCGATCACGAAATCGCAAAACGTGGCCAGCTCCATGCCGCCGCCCAGGCACAGACCGTGCACGGCGGCGATGGTCACGCATTCGGCGCGCGCCAGCCGGCGAAAAAGTCCGTGAAACGCGGCCAGCATATCGCCCACGCGCTCCGGCGTGTGGTCGCCCACTTCCGCTCCGGCGGAAAAGCCTTTGGCCCCCGCGCCCTGCAAAACCAGAATGTCGCATTGCGGCAGGATGCGCGCGATCACGGCGTCCAGCTCGCCCATCATGGCGATGTTCAGCACGTTCAGCGGCGGGCGATTCAGCGTCACCCAGGCCGTGCGCCCGTCCATTCGCACTTCTATCGTTTCGCTCATGCGCAATCCTCCCCTGCCAGCCGTTCCATTCCCCAGCGCCAGCCAAAAAGCTACATCTGTCACTCTGAGGGCGCGCAGCGCCCGAAGAATCTCAACTCCAAGTCTTGCAATCACTCCACGTTGAGATCCTTCGGCCGGCTTCACCGTCCTCAGGATGACACCCGCGAAAATATTCCGCCCCTCCAGCCCTGCGCGCGCTTAGCGCCCCTGAAAATTCGGCGCGCGCTTCTCGAAAAACGCGCGAATTCCTTCGCTGCAATCCTCGGAATGGAAGCAGACCAGTTGCTGCTGCACTTCGCGCTCGAGCGCGGCTTCCAGTGCGGCCTTCTCGTTTCCGAAGAGCACCTTCTTCACCGCGCGTATCGCCAGCGGCGGCCCTTGCGCGATCTTGCGCGCCAGCGCGCCCACTTCCGCTTCCAGTTGCGCCAGCGGGACCACGCGGTTCACGATGCCCATTTGCAACGCGGCCTGCGCCGTGATCAGGTCGCCGGTGTAAAACATCTCGGCGGCGCGCGATGGCCCCACCAGTTGCGGCAGAAAAAACGTTCCGCCATAGTCCGGGAAAAGCCCCACCTTCGCGAAGTTCTGCCCGAAGCCGGCTTCCTCGGCGGCAATGCGGATGTCCGCGCCAAGCGCCACGTTCATTCCCGCGCCCGCCGCCACTCCGTTGACCGCCGCAATCACCGGCTTGGCCATGGTGCGCATGCGGATCACCGCCTGCATCCCCGCGCGCAACAGCGGCTCCAGTTGCGTATGATCGCCCTTCTCGCGCCCGGCGCGAATCTGCCCCAGATCGCCACCGGCGCAAAACGCGCGCCCCGCGCCGGTGACCACCACCACGCGCACGGACTCATCCGCTTCGAAGCGCCCCAGCGCATCGTTGAGCGCCGTCGAAAGTTCATTGTTCAAAGCGTTCAGGCGGTCGGGGCGGTTCATCACCACTGTGGCGATGCCGTCGCTTTGCGAAGTCAGGATGACCGGGCCAGCGGCTGCCGGCTGTGCCGCGTTGCTCATGATTTTTCTCCCTTGCGCATGAATTTCGCGAGTTCGCGAAATACTTTCAGCTTCGCCGCGCGACCCGCCGTATTTGCGCCGCTCGAAGAGGGCAGGACGAACACATGCGCCCCATAAAGCAGTTCCTTCTGCGCGCCCAGCTTGCAGCGGCGCTGCGTAAAATATTCGTAAGTCATCTTGCCGTGAAACGCGACGATGCGCGGCGCCAGCTCCTCGATCTTCCGCGACAGCAGCACGCGTCCCGCCGCGAAATCCTCCCGCTCCAGTTCCTCGATTCCCTTGGTGGGACGCTTGACCAGGTCGGTGAGCCCCACGCCGAATTCCAGCACGCGCTTGTCGTCGCGCGATTCCAGCGGCTCGGGAATCACGCCGGAGTCATACAGCAGCGTCCAGAACTGATTGCCCCGCCCGGAATAATAATGTCCCGCGCGCACCGAGGATTCGCTGGGATTGCAGCCCACAATCACCAGCTTCATGCTCTTGCGCAAATAGTCTTGAAGAGTTTTCACGTTTACCGGCCCTGGAACTTCGGCGCGCGTTTTTCCACGTATGCCGCGAGGCCTTCCTTCGCGTCCTCGCTGGTGAAAAGTTCCTGCTGCAATTCGCGTTCGAGCGCCAGCCCTTCCGAAAGCGGAATTTGCGATCCGGTGATCACGGCGCGCTTGATGCGCCCGACCGCCAGCGACGCCTTATTCGGCGGGCAGAACTGTTTGGCATACGCCATCACGTCCCGCCAGAAAGTTTGTGCGTCATAAACATGATGAATGAGTCCGAGCGCTTTTGCTTCTTCCGTTCCGCAGGTCGCCGCGGAAACCATCATCTCGATGGCCCGCGCATTGCCCACCAGGCGGCAGAGGCGTTGCGTTCCGCCGGTGCCGGGGAGCACGCCGAGATTCACTTCCGGGAGGCCGATTTTCCCGCCGTCTTTCCTGGCGATGCGGATGTCGCAGGCCAGGGCGACTTCGAAACCGCCGCCGACGGTGTGGCCGTTAAGCGCGGCGATGACCAGCTTGGGCGTCTGTTCCAGTCGGCAAAGGGTTTCGTTGGCGTGCAGGCAGAAATAATATTTGAACTGCGGGGTGGCCTTGGTGAGCATGGAAATTCCCGCGCCGGCGCAGAAGAATTTTTCGCCCGCGCCGCGCAGAACGATCACATGGACGGAGTCGTCCATGCGGGCCCGGAGAATACAGGCGTCGAGCTGCTGCAGCATTTCGTAGGAGTAGGTGTTGGCGGGAGCATCGTCCAATTCGAAAACGGCCACGCCGTCTTCCACGCGGTAATGCACCAATTCTTTTTGTTCCGTCTGTTGCGTCGCTGTCATCTTCGGTTTCCTCGTGAGGTTGAGTACCCATGATGCCAGAAAAATGACGCAGCGCCGGGAGTTCTCATTGCTTTTTTCCAGCCAGGACGCCGTGCAGAAAAATGCCGGTCATGGATTCGGCGAGTTCCGCGGCGCCCGGGTCCACCTTGGGATTGTGCCATTTGTAGACCCAGTTCATCATGCCGTAAAGGCTCAGCACGGCGACGCGGGGACTGAGATGAGCGGCGCGGCCATCGCGATTCAATTCGTCGAAGATGCCGCGGGCCAGCGAGTAGTAGCGGCGCTTGATGGAGAGGAGCTCCTTTCGAAACGGCTCTTCGATGGCGTCTTCTTCGTGGGAGAGGACTTTCATTTCGGCGGGATGCGCCATGAAATATTCCAGGTGATTCTGGATAAAAAGGAGCAAGCGGCGCTGGGGGTCGCGGACGCCTTCGAGGCGGGCTTCGAGCGAGTGCAGGATGCTGGTAAAAGCGTTGGACTGAATCAGATAGAGGAGTTTCTGTTTGCTTTCGAAATAGTAGTACAGGCCGGAAAGAGAGACGCCGGAGGAGCGGCTGATTTCGCGGATGGAGGATGCGCCGAAGCCGCGGCTGGCGAAGATGCTGGCGGCGTGACGAAGGATGTGCTCGAGCTTGGCTTCGGTGTCGCGGGGGATGGGAGCGCGGTCAGGCATACGAGTCTTTCTCGAACGTTCGTTCGAGAAAGACTAACTTCCCTGCCGCGGGGTGTCAAGAGGCTCGGGCCGGATACTGACGCAATTTGGCGGAGCAGGGACTACGTTCCTCGCGAGCGGTCGCAGGGCAGCCGCTCAAGCGGCTTGCTAATAATAGGTGCGGCGGCTCAAACGGTTCAGATAGGGCGCGGGCGTAACCGATGCGCCAACGTGATGTCGGACAGAACGAGGCCTCGATTTTGCAGGCCCAGACGCACCTCTTCGCGCACAGGCGCCGTGGCGGCGATGTCGGATATAGTCAGGATCAGTGAGAAGGCCACGCCATCACTAGGAAACGCCACACCCGCACGCACGAGGCTCTCAAGAGATAGCCTCCAGTTCGAGGAATTACCCCGTCCCTCTGGCATTGACAGCTGATATCGCTTCAGCGGAGACCATTTGAGTCCGGTCTTGATGAGGTAGCTCTCGCTCTTGTTCATACCTTGGGGCACATCGCCCGCGTCATGGTTCAGGCGACTTTCCCAGCTAATTTCCCCTGTGTCCTCACTCAACTTCTCCTGATACAGATGAGCTTCGAGCTGCACCCGGATTGCCTCTTCGCCGTGATCGCGATCGATCGGCGGCGTGTAGCTCAATGTCACCGCCGCCTGCCCCCGGCAGGAGCCTTCAGCCCCCACCAGCGAGCGAGGCCAAGCGAAGGGAAATTCCAGTCGCTGCCTCGACAGTAGTCGCTCATTGAACACGAGCGTTACTGAATGAGGCTCATCGTTCAGAATTAAATCGGCGACGGGCGCAATACCGAATCCGACGAACTCGCGGGAAACGTGGCGCAGTGCTGGCCGGTCAAGGGCATCAGGGCGCTTGGCGCGATGTACTGGCAGCGCCAGCAAAGTTTCGCGTGCGGCCTGGCGCGCCAGCCGCTGATCGAGCGTTGCGATTGTCGCGGCCGTCAATGGAGCGGCGAAACTCGTGCCGCAGTTGTGTACAGCCTCGCCGCTCGGATTGAGCGAGACCAGCCCAGTCCGATTGTTTGAATCCACCCCACCGTAGTGGGACAACTCTGGCTTGCGTGCGCCGCCTACGCCGGGACCGCGCCTCGTATAGGTCGTCGGCATCTGCGGCACGTGACCGACCACACCGTGTGGGTTCACCGCACCGACGGTAATGCCGAGGATATGCTCTGCCGGGGGGGTGAGCTGCTGATTATCGGAGCCGAATCCGGCCAACATCACAGCTGCGTCTTCAGCCTTCTCCGGCCACGGCGGTCGGCTGGAAGTAACCAAATTGCCTGCTGCGACCACGAAGACCACATCATTCGTCCGCGCAATCCGGTCCAACCGATCGGCTGCTAGCGAGTAAGCCAAACGCGAAGGACGTTGGCCGATCGAGAAACTCAGGTTGAAGACCCGCACGCCATGGTCGCGCTTTGCCACCTTGACCTTCTCATCGAGCACGTCAAAGAGTTCTTCGAGATCCGAATAGTAGGTTTGCCGTAGGTCCCGGCGAGGGAAAAGATCGAGATCGTAGAATTTGCAGCCAGCTGGTTCAATCGCGCTGCTGAGGGCCGGGTTTAGGGAACTTCCCGCACTCACCAACCCCGCAATGAACGTGCCGTGTGCTTCATCGCGATCACTTGTCGGCACGAGGCCAGCATCTCCGACCTTCCATTTTTCCAGCGGGGCGACACTCACCCCGCCGTCAATAATTGCTATGGTTGGATAATCGACTCCTGCCGCGGGCTCAGCCACGCTAAACTTGCCGAGATTTGCGCCTCCGCTTGCCGGAGTGGTTTCCAGCATTGGCGGAAGTTCGACGGATCGGACTAGCGTTTGCTCGGCAAAGAAAGCTAACAGTTCGGCATGGCGACCCGGAGTCAGATCAGCCCGTACGCCCCGCATTGCCGAGGGTAGAGACGCTTCGGCCATTACCGCAGCGCGCCCGTCCGCCGAGAACGGGAGCTCTATCAGTCGGCGGCTATCGGTTGTCAGTTGGACCGAGAGGGCAAGGCTCGGCTCGCCAAACTGCGTGGTCAACGTCGCAGGCAGAAATGGGCGCACCAACATACCGCCTTGCAAGTGATTCAGCCCCTCCCGAAACTGAGCCACCATTTGATCGACCTCGTGAGGATTGACACCACGATCCGGCCGAAAAAGTTCGACAATGTAGCCGCCGATTACATTAAGCTGGTGCATCCAGCGCACAGCTTCCTCGGCCGAAAATGTCACTTTGTCCGTAGCGTCGTAAAGGCGGATATCCTCGATGCCGCCCAGCTCGCTGCGATAGCCGGACACGCGCGGCTCCCGTTTTCCAGTTTTACGGTTCACGACGAACCTCGGGCGCAATTCCGCTTTGGTCTCGATGATGTTAGCGAGTTGATCGAGAGCCCCCGGCGTCGCCTGAAACAGCAACTCGCCGACCTTCTCAGCCCCCACCAACGCGAATCGGTTGGACGGAGTGAATAGGCTTCCCAGAGGGCGGTGACTCTTGGCCAGCGCCTCCTCGCGCTGCCGGACCTTGATGAACCCGCCTGGCTGTTTAACGCGCCGCAGGCTCTTAGCGACCCCCTCGACCCGTGCCTTGAGTCGCGTCTTGTGCTCGGCAAAACCCTTATCGTTACCTTGGAAGAAATCCTTAGACCCACCGCCGAACGGCTGCGGCTCCGGCAATTCAATGAACCGCTTGGTGTCCAGAAAAACCTGAATCGGCCGTAGATCGCTGGGTTTGTCAGGCATTGGCGTTCGCCTCCCTCTGCGCCTCGCTCATCTCGCCGCGTTTACCGCGCCGCGAGACAGCACTCTGAGAAAGGCCCAGCACGGTCCCGCGTTCGGCCTGATTCAGTTTGGCTTCCTGTAGTGCTTGGTTTAAAGCATCGATAGGGCCAGTGAGTAACGCCGCCCGATCAATAGCGAACATGCGCGCGTTGAGTGCTGCCTGACGACGCAACCCTTCAAGAATCAGCGGGACGCGTGTCGATTCACGCAATGGTTCAGATCGCTCCGCTCTATCTTCCGTCGCTGGCTCAGGTCGTTTGTGTAAAACCAGAAAGCGCTTGCCTGCGTCCACCAACATCTCGATGTCGGCACCGCTCATGCCTTCCGTCGCCCAAACCAGGAATCGCATTTCCGCGGGCTCGGGAGTTATTGGAGTAAGGAAATGCGCAAGCAGCAGTTTGCGCGCCTCCGGCTCCGGCTTGTGAAGTTCTATCCGCGAGTCGAAGCGGCGCCAGACCGCAGGATCGAGCAGATGCTCATGGTTGGTAGCCGCAATTGTTATGCCCGTCCCGTTTCTTGAGTCGAGCGACTGCAGCAGAGTATTGACAACTCGCTTTATTTCGCCAATTTCCTGCACATCATCGCGAGCCTTCGCCACAGCGTCGAACTCGTCGAGGAACAAGACGCATCGATAGCGGTTCGCAAATTCGAAGAGAGCGCCAATATTCCGCGCAGTCGTACCCAGGAAGGACGACATCAGGCCGTCAAGCCGCACTTCCACGCAAGGGAGAGTGAGTTGGCGGGCCAGGTAGCGCGCAAGTTTGGTTTTCCCCACTCCAGGCGGGCCGTAAATTAAGCAACGCATGTGCGGTCGAGCGCCGAGACGCGCAAGTTCCTCGCGATGCTTCCATTCCGCCAGAAGATCGTTCACCGCTGCAGCGAGTGGTGCGTTTAGAACCGGTGCATTGATCGCATCGGCTGCGGGAAACATTACGCGCGCAAGCGGAGTTCCGGTCTCCCGATCAGTAGGTAGCGGGGTCGAAGGCGAGAGCGTTTCACCTGGCAGCTGACGGCGTGCCGCTTCGGCCGTGGCACGCATTTCCTCCATCGCCAACGGGGCCATCGTTTGACGGCGGCGGTCACGCGATAACAGCCGATTGAGCTTGGCGGCTTGTTCCGCATCAGATTTCGCCAGCACATCCCGCAACCGCTCGATTTGCTGGTTCGCGCGCCCCCCCTCCGCATCCAACGCTATGCGCGCCAAGGTCAGGATAATGTCAAAGTTTTCCATTTGATGCTATCTTGCCTCAGAAGTATGCGGTTTCATGGACATAGTATGCATAATCGTATCCTGTAATGCAAGAAGTTAATTTATTATGTGAACCAAGAGTACAGAGATGCATTCCAGCCGTACTTGAAGTTCTCAAAGGGGCAAATCCACCGAACTGCCTGACTTGCAAGGGTTGTGTAATCAATGCATTGCATGGAATGCAGGGACTCCTCGTGCTTGCTTTTGTGCCCGTGCGCGAACCTGGCAACCGAAGCGGAAGCGCCGTCTCCTGAACCCGGTCAGCCCGCACAACAGTGCTGGCATTCGACATCTCTGCTTCTCCCGCGACTCACCCCAAGACCTTTCTGCCGACCCGTGTCCGGAATGCTCACAGCAAGAACATTTCTGTACAGCCGAATCGAGAGCAGCCCGAGGGAGTAGTCATGCTGCTGATAGGCCCAGCCCCTGAAAATTAGACAGGTTCGCCAGCCCAGAGCGGGAGTTCCCTGCCCAGGTTCTTTTCCTTGGCGCCCAGATAGACGTGGAGGGCGGCGGCGAGGTCCCAGACGGCGAGGCCGTTGGATTTGAAGAGGGTGATCTGGGAATTGTTTTCGCGGCCGGGGAGTTTTCCAGAGACGAGTTGATGGAGTTCTCCGACGGCGGACCAGCGGGATTCGTCGCCGGCGAAGGAGAGGATGAGGTCGCCGGCTTCCTGGCGGGCTTGGTCGAGGGAGTCGGTGAAGATGACCTGGGAGCGGGAGACGGCGGAATCGTCGAGTTCGCGTTTGTGGGCGTGGTTGGCGCCGATGGCGTTGATGTGAATGCCGGGAGGAAGATCCGCGCCATGCAGAACAATCTGCGATGAGGTGGTGGCGGTGCAGACGATGTCGGCGTCCTGGACGGCCGCGGCGGAGGAGGTGGCTTCGCTGACGGGAATGCCGAGTTGCGCGGACATTTCGCGGCAGAACTTGGCGCGGCGATCGGGATTGCGGCCATAGGCGCGGGCGGAGGCGAGGTTTCGAACGGCGGCGACGGCGGCGAGCTGGGTACGGGCCTGGCCGCCGGTGCCGATGATGGCGGCGACTTTGGCATCGGGGCGGGCGAGGTATTTGGTGGCTACGCCGGAGGCCGCGCCGGTGCGGAGCTGGCCGAGGACGTCGGCTTCGATCATGGCGGCCATTTCGCCGGTGTCCATGCGGTAGAGCAGGACGATGAAGCGGATGCGGCCTTTGACGAAGGTGTAGAGCTTGGTGGCGACATAGCCGGCGGCGAGGTCGGCGGCGGACATGTAGTGGAAAAAGCCGCCGCCGGGAAATTCAATGCGGCGGCGGGAATGGACGACGGCTTCGCCGGAGGACTGCTTGCGGGAGATTTGCTCGACGGCGGCGATGGCGGCGGGCATGTCGAGCAGGGCGCGGACTTCGGATTCGTTGATGTGCAGGACCATTTTTTCTCCTCAAGGAAGACGACACAGCCTAGTCGCGGTAGGGGCACGGCATGCCGTGCCCCTACGACCGCGAAACCGTGCGAGCAATTCTAGCAGGTTGGGGACGAATGGTTGAAAACTGGATTGGGGCGGCCGTGAGGCGAGCGGAGAAAATCGGAGAAGAAAGCAAGATGCCGGGCTGAAGCCCGGCGCTACATAAACAAGAGTGGGCGAGGCATCTGCATGCGGAGCGGAAAACTATTCGCGGAGGTGGAAGCGGAGGAGGCGGGCGGCGGGGGCGTCGAGGAGGAGACATTCGCCTTCGGAGGAGAGGGCGATGCGCGTGGGGGAGGGAGCGGGGCCGGCGATCCAGGCGTCGAGGTCTTCGCGGCGGCGATATGTGCCGTTGAGGGACCACAGGTGCAGGGCGTGGTTTTTGGGGTCGGCGGCGACGAGCATGCGGGCGGTGAAGGAAAAGCCGGCGAGTTGCGCGCCATCGCCGGGAACGGTGAAGGTGCGCTGCCATTCGCCGGAGGGATGGAAGACATGGATCACCGGGCGGGAGGATTCGCTGACGTAGAGGAAACCGTCGGGACCGATGGCCAGGGCGGCGGGTTCTTCGAGGGCGACGGCGGAGTGATTTTTTCCGGTGGCCCAGGTGGCTTCAAGGCGCCCGCGGCGGCTATAGCGGCGGATGCCGAAAGGTTTTCTGCCGGCGATGAAGAGAGAGCCGTCGGGGTCCACGGCGACGCGCAGGCTGCCGCGGAACTGCTTGGCGGGAGCGATGCGCATCTCGCGATAGCGGCGGCCGTCGGGGTAGTAGATGATGACGCTGCCGCGGCGCGCTTCGGCGACGTAGATGGCGCCGCCCTGGTCCACGGCGATGTCCGAGGGCTGGAGGTTGAGGCGGTCGTCCTGAAAGGAGAGGCGGGGCTGGCCGGAGAAGGAGAATTTATTGACGAAGCCGCTGGCGGCGTCGGCGAGGTAAACATTTCCAACGGGATCGGCGGCGAGGCCGATGGGAGAGGAGATCTGGCCGGGGCCGGAGCCGCGCGTGCCCCAGGCGCCTTGATATTCCAGCGCGGAGGAGGTGGAGGCGGTGACGAGGGGTTCGGCGCGATTGCAGGAGGCGAGAAGGAGAAGGGCGGGAATGGTTCCGAAAAATAGAGAGAGGAAGAGAGGACGATTTGCGCGCAGGATCTTTTGAGTCATTCGCACTAGCAAGGGCGCTCCACTTGGAAGATCAGGAACGAATTGATTTTCTCCGCTTGCGGAGGCGCATGCAAGTTGAAATGCGGAAACATCAATGAGCCGGCGGCAGGAGCGGAGAAGAGGGCAAGGGAGGAGCGTTGCGGATGCGGCGCACGATGGTCTGTTCGAGGCGGAAGACGTACTCTTCTTTCTTGACGCTCATGGCGTTGAAGCGGAATTCAGGTTCGCCCCTGGGGCCTTTCCCGACGCGGATGGGCAGCGAGCCGCAAAGTTGATTATCGAGAAAGGCGGTTTCGTAGCGGGAGCGCTTAACGTTCCAGGTGAAGACGCGGAAGGCGGTGATATCGCAGGGCTGGCCTTCGGGACCGCGGGCGCCAGCGACAAGATATTGGGGTTTGTCACCGGAGGGATCGGGAACACGATTGAGTTCGAACCAGGCGAGTGGGCGCAGCTCGGAGGCGAGCGTCTGGACGCGGACGGCGCCGGGGAGATCAAGTTCGATGAAGCGGGCCACGACCCAGCCGGCCACGGGGACGGGCTCTTCGCTCAGGCTCTGCACGCCGGGAGCGTCGGGGCGAATGGCGGCTTCACCGGGAGCGGAGGAGGAAAAGCCGCGAACAAGGAACCAGTCTTCTTTCCTGGATTCCTGGGAGGCGTCGGGAGAGTCCTTCTCATCGGCGGCCTGGACCCAGTCGGCGACGGCGCGGCCGACAACTTCGAGGGGGACGCCGCGGGAGAATTGATAGAGACGGGGAGAGGAGCGGCCGGGTTCGGAGCGCAAATTGGTTTTGACTTTGGTGCGGCCGGGGGATTGCAGAGGAAGGGCGCGGGCCTGTTCGAGGAGCCGGGCACACTTGAGCCAGAGATCGGGCGGCATGAGGCGGCTGCCATCAACCCAGCCGGTAAGTTTGTCTTTGGTGCGGACCTGGACGTTTTCATTGCGGCGGCGCAGGACGGCGACCGAATCGCCGTAGTGGAGAGTGGCGAGGGGAGTGCGCACCTGGGCCAGGCTGCTAAAGAGGGTGAGGTTGCGATCGCTGACAAAGGCGGAAGCGAGGGGTTTGGCCGGGGGGCGAAACCACCAGGCGAGGAGAGCGACGAGGGCGAGAAGCGGGATGGCCAGGAAAAGAGTGCGCTTCACTGTTCGTCTCCAAAGCTGATGCCCACGGAACGGGCGGTGCGCACGATTTCGCTCGAGGGGTCGACGAGTTTGAGATGGGCCACGGCGTCCTCGATGAGAACGGAAGTGATTTCGCCGGAGCGCAGGCAGACCATTCTGCCGAATTCGCCGCGGGAGATGAGTTCGCTGGCGGCCACGCCGAAGCGGGTGGCCAGGATGCGGTCATAGGGACTGGGAGAGCCGCCGCGCTGGACGTGGCCCAGGACGGTGACGCGCAGTTCCTTCTGAAGCATTTCGCGGAGGGAGAAGGCGATGGTGTTGGCGACACTGCCAGGCTGGGGAGGAGGAATGGGCTTGCCGAGAGGGTCCGTGGCGGGGATCTTGACGCCTTCGGAAACGACGATGAGGCTGAAATTCTTGCCGGACTCCTCGCGTCTGGCGATGGCGCGGGCGATGGATTCGAACGTGAAGGGGATTTCCGGAATGAGGATGATGTCGGCGCCGCCGGCAATGCCGGAATGGAGAGCGATCCAGCCGGCATCGCGGCCCATGACTTCGATGAGCATGACGCGGTGATGGCTTTCGGCGGTGGTGTGCAGGCGGTCGATGGCTTCGGTGACGATGTGCAGGGCGGTGTCGAAGCCGAAGGTGACTTCGGTGGCGGAGAGGTCGTTATCAATGGTTTTGGGAACGCCGACGACAGGAAGGCCGAGGCGGAAGAAATCGCGGGCGATGCTCAGCGTGCCGTCGCCGCCGATGACGACGAGAGCGTCCAGGCCGATGGAGCGAACATTTTCAAGGCAGCGCGCGGAAAAATCCTGGACGACTTCCCTGCCGTCAACGATCTGGCGGTAGGCGAAGGGGTTGCCACGGTTGGTGGTGCCCAGGATGGTGCCCCCGCGGGGGAGGATGCCGCTGACGGAATTCCAGGTGAGGGGGAGGCAGGTTTCCGGCCAGATGAGGCTGTCGAAGCCGTTGCGGATGCCGATGACGCGCCAGCCGAAACGGCCGATGGCGGATTTGACCACGCCGCGAATGACGGCATTGAGGCCGGGAGCGTCGCCACCGCCGTTGGCCACTCCGATGGTTCGTGTAGCGCCCATAGCGCGCGAATAAACCTCCGGATGATTGTACCCGATTTGCGGAACGTTCCGCCGCAAAGGGAAATTCTGCTAGACTCGGTAACCGATGAAGGGCGGCCGAAGAGGGTGAGCCGCGGAGGAGAGAGTTTCCCGTGAAACGATTCGGAAAGCTGCAACCGGTGACGCTGCTGATCCTGCGGCTGGCGCTGGGAATAATGTTCTTCACGCATGGTTATCCCAAGCTGGCGGGGCCGAGCGCGGGGTTTGTGGCGTTCTTCACGCAGCACGGGCTGCCCGGATTCCTTGTGTATGTCGCGGGAGTGCTGGAGGTGTTCGGAGGCATGCTGCTGGTGCTGGGGCTCTTCACGCGGGTGACGGCGATGCTGCTGGCCGCGGAGATGGGCGTGGCCATCTGGAAAGTGCACCTGGCCAAGGGATACCTGGCCTTCCACGAATACGAATTCCCGTTGATCGTGGGAGCGGCGTGCCTGGCGCTGGCCAGCGTGGGAGCGGGGATGATCTCGATCGACCGGCCGCTGTTTAAGGACAAGGCCGGGAAATAGGCATGGGGTTGGGGAGTTTCCGCGTTCGTTGTTCTGGTGAGTTGAGCCGCGGTTGAGATCCTTCGGCGAACCTTATCGGTTCGCCTCAGGATGACACGCCCATAGTAGTTTAATTTTCTACAGAGCCAATCAGGTGGTGTGCACGGTGCCGAGGAGCACGGGCATGCCCAGTTTTCCCGTGTACCTGGGGCGGAAGCGGCCGATATTGTACATGCGCTCGATGTCCAGCTTGCGCGGGCCCATTTTGGGGTCGGGCAGAGGGGCGTGGGCGTATTTACCGTCCTGAACGCCGACGAGGCGGCCATGAATGCCGCCGCGCAGGAGGTCCATGGCGACATTGGCGAAGGTGATGGCCACCATCTGGTCGATGGCGTCGGGTTCGCCGCTGCGCAGGTCGTAGGTGAGGTCGCTGACGATGGTGTCTTCTCCGGTGCGGTGCTTGATTTCCGCGGCGAGGGCGTGGCCGATATCCACTTTTTTGCGGTGGCCGTAAGCATCGGCTTCGCCGTATTCGCGGACTTCCTCGCCTTTCCAGACAGCTCCTTCGGAGGCGATCACCAGGGCATAGCGGCTGGGATTATTCTTTTTGTCCTCGACGAGGACTTCGATGAGGCGGCCGAGATCGAATTCGACTTCGGGAAGGACGCAGCGGGTGGAGGTGACGTAGGCGGTGTAGAGTGCGGTGAAGCCGGCGTCGCGGCCGAAGATGCGGAAGATGCCGATGCGCTCGTGGGAGCCGATGGTGGTGCGCTGGCGGGTGATGAGATCCTTGGCACGGGTGATGGCGGTGGAAAAGCCGATGCAGTATTCGGTGCCCTGGACGTCGTTGTCCATGGTCTTGGGAATACCAATGATGGGGACGCCGGCATCCTCGAGAACCTGGGCGTAGCTGAGGGTATCGTCGCCGCCGATGGCGATGAGGCAATCGAGGCCGAGGGAGGCGATGTTATCGAGAACGACGGGAGTGAAGTCGTAGAGGCCGCCGGCTATCTCCATGGAGCGCAATTTTTCGGGGGAAATGTGCGCGGGGAGCTTGGGCTTTTTCATTTTGCGGGCGTTGGTGCGCGAGGTGTGCAGGACGGTGCCGCCGGTGCGGTCGATGTGGCGGGTGTTGATGCGGTCGAGGGGGCGGATATATTCCTCGTCGGGGAGCAGGCCGGGGCGCATGTGGGTGAGGCCCTGCCAGCCGCGGCGGATGCCGATGACGTCGGCGCCCATTTCCGAGGCGTTATAGACGACGCTCTTGATGACGGGATTGAGGCCGGGGACGTCGCCGCCGCCGGTGAGGATGCCGATGCGCTTGATGGGTTTCATGGACGGTCCTTCGTGGAACGGATATCTAAGCTAAATCGATTTACTATTATACATGAAGTTTTCCGCGGGGATATCCTCCGCTCCATTGCTTCTTTACAGAATACCAAAACGGAAGGGGTTCGGCTAGCCACCGGCGGGCGGACAGCGCCTCAGGCCGCGGCGACGCCGCCGTGGGAGGGATGAGCGACGGGAGCTTCCGGGATGACGATCCAGCAGACGATGTAGGCGATGATGCCGGTGCCAGTGAGGCCCAGGATCAGCCAGACGACGCGGACCAGGGTGACGTCGAGGGCGAAATATTCGGCCACGCCGGAGCAGACGCCGCCGAGTTTGGCATCGGTAACCGAGCGCCGGAGGCGCTTCCGCGAAGCAGCCGGAGTGGCGGCGGGAGCTTCGGGAATGACGATCCAGCAGGCGAGGTAGACGAGGATGCCGGCGCCGGCGAAGGCGAGCAAAACCCACAGGATGCGGACGAGGGAGACATCGAGATCGAGGTAGTCGGCGAGGCCGGCGCAGACCCCGCCGATTTTCCTGTCGGAGACGGAGCGGCGCAGGACTTTTGCGCCGGACGGCGAGGCAGCGGGCTGGGCAGCGCCGCAGAAATAGCAGAATCGGGAATCTTGCAGGATTTCCTTCTGGCAGGATTGGCAAAGCATGTGCACACCTCCACGGGAACAACCCCTATTGGATATACGGGGGCGGGGCGAAAAAAGTTCCCTGAGTTCCCTTTCGCGCTAGTAGCGCAGAAGTTCCTTCACCGCGGTCACGATGGACTCCGTCTGGGGAAGGATTTCGTCCTCGACCTTGGGCTGGTAGGCGCAGAAGGTGTCGGCGGCGGCGACGCGCTTGACCGGAGCGTCCAGGTCGGCGAAGAGTTCATCGGCGATGCGGGCGGCGATTTCCGCGCCATAGCCCCAGGAAAGCATGTCCTCGTGGGCCACGATGACGCGGGCGGTCTTGCGGACGGAGGTGGCGATGGCTTCCCAATCGTAGGGAGCGAGGGAGCGCAGATCGAGGATCTCGACGGAGACGCCTTCCCTTTCCAATTGGGCGGCGGCGACTTCGGCGCGGTGCACGACGGCGCCATAGGTGACGATGGTGACGGCGGAGCCCTGGCGGACCATGCGGGCCTTGCCGAAGGGGATGGTGAAATCGGGGCCGGGATATTCGGAGCGGTTATAAGGCTGGCGGTAGAGATGTTTGTGTTCGAGGAACATGACGGGGTCGTCGCAGCGCACGGCGGTGCGCAGCAGGCCGCAGACGTCGAGGGCGGTGGAAGGCATGACCACGCGCAACCCGGGAGTGTGGGTGAAGAGGACTTCGCCGCACTGGCTGTGATAGATGGCCCCGCCGGTGAGGTAGCCGCCGATGGGCACGCGGAGGACGGCGGGGGTCTTGAAAGCGCCATTGGAGCGCCAGCGCATGAGGCAGAGTTCATCACGGATCTGCATCATGGCCGGCCAGATATAATCGAAGAACTGGATTTCGGCGACGGGCTTGAGGCCGCGGGTGGCCATGCCGATGGCGCGTCCGACGATAGCGGCTTCGGCGAGGGGAGAATTGAAGACGCGGTCATGGCCGAATTTGCGCTGCAGGCCGGAGGTGGCCTTGAAGACGCCGCCTTTGCCCTTTACTTCTTTCAGGGCTTCTTCGCGGCTGCAGTCGGCGACGTCCTCGCCAAAGACGATGATGCGTTCATCGCGGGCCATTTCATCGGCGAGCGTGACGGCGACCATTTCCACCATGGTCTTGGCGGGACCGTGGAGGCGCGGAGCGGAGTCGAAGGAATTCGACGTGGGATCCACATCGCGGGAATAGACGTGCAGGCGGTAGGAGCCGGAAGGGGCGAATTCGGCGGCCAGGGCGTGCTCGGTGGCTTCGCGGATTTCATGGTCCACTTCGGCTTCGAGGGCTTGCAGAGCTTTTTCGTCGAGGACGTTGTTGCGCACGAGGAAGAGCGCGAACTTGGAGATGGGGTCGCGGCGGGATTCGGCTTCGCGCTCGGCGGGGGTGCGGTAGAGCTTATCGTCGTCGGAGAGCGAGTGGGAATAGGAGCGGGCCACGTGGGCGTGAACCAGGGCGGGGCCGCGGCGTTCGCGGCAATATTCGACGGCCTGTTTGCAGACGGCGTAGCTTTCGAGGGGGTCGGTGCCGTCGCATTCGGCGATGTGCAATCCGGGGAAGCCCTGGACGAGTTTGGAGATGCTGCCGCCGGCGGTCTGGGCCTCGATGGGGACGGAGATGGCGTAACCGTTGTCCTCGATGAGGTAGAGCAGGGGAAGCTTCTTCATGCAGGAGGCGTTCAGGGATTCCCAGAATTCGCCTTCGCTGGTGGCGCCGTCGCCGGAGGAGACATAGACAATCTCGCGGGGGGCGTGGCGGGCCAGTTCTCTGCCGGGAGAAGAAGAGGCGCGCGCGAGGGCCTTGGGAAACTGGTCGTAGTAGAGCGTGGCCTCGGCGGAGCCCACGGCCTGCAGGAACTGGGTTCCGGTGCAGGAGGAGCGGCTGACGATATTGAAGCGGGGATGGCCCCAGTGGGAGGGCATCTGGCGTCCGCCGGAGGCCGGGTCGTCCTTGGCGCCGACGGCCTGCAGGAGCATATCCAGAGGAGAGACGCCGAGCATCAGGCAGAGAGCGCGGTCGCGATAGTAGGAATAGACCCAGTCCTCGCCGGAACGCAGAAGAAGCCCCATAGCCGCGGTAACGGCTTCATGGCCGGCGCTGGAGATTTGGAAGAAGGTCTTGTTCTGGCGCTTGAGCTGGATTTCCTTGTCGTCAATACGGCGGGACTGGTACATGGTACGGTAGAGACGCAGGAGGGTCTCGTGGTCCAGGCCGCCGAGCTTGGGAGCGTCCTGCCTGGCTGTCTTGATGCGCGTCTGAACCGCCATTCGCTCTGCCCTCACAGGGAAAGTTTGCCGCGGGAACCGGAAAGCCCTTCTAGGAAAGTCTATTATACCGGAGCCCGATGGCCCGATTGAACCCCCTGATAATCCTTCGTGCCGTATCTACCATTTTGGCCTGTCCGTGGCCAGAGCTTCAAAGCGCTGCTGCGTGGCGGCGAATTCGGGAGCGCCCGCGGGGATAACCTGTGGCGAAGCGCCCTTGAAAGGTTCTTCCTGAGGAATGCGCTGGAGCCAGCGCTGGCCGGTCATTTTCTCGTGATCGGAGAAATAGAGGCGCACGAGGAGTTTCACCGGGCCGCGCGCCGGCGCTTTTTCTTCCTTCGTTTTTGCTTTGCCTTTGGAGGCGGCCGCTTCGGCGGCAGGTTCGGCCGGGGAGTCGCCGCGGTCGAAGGCGAAGCGCAGCTTTTTATCGAGGCGGAAGGATTGCTTCCAGGTCTCCAGCTTGTGGCGGGCCTGTTGGGCCGTTTCTTCGCCCGTGGCGAAGTCGAAGGTCAGAAAGGTTTCGGGCATGCGACAAGTTTGCGACTCCTGGGACGGCGAGTCAAGCCGGGAAAGCAGGCCAAGATGGGGGGCGCGCGGCGATTGCCGGCATGAATTCCCTGCCTTCTATCGTATGATATGCGGAGAAGAAAGAGGCCGGATGAAGAAGCAGCATTCCCATCGGAGCACTACCCTGCAAGCCGGTATTTGCCTGCTCGCCGTAGTGCTGCTGTATGCGCCCTGGACCGCGGCTGCGTTTTCCGGGCGGAGCGGGGAGAACTGCTGTGCGGCGGGACAATGTCCGGCGGGCGGGCGGCATCATTCGAAACCTCCGGCCGGGCCGGGTTCGGCGGTGAATTGCGGCCATGACCTGGCGAAGATGGCCGCCTGCACGATGGACTGCTGCCAGAGTCCGGAGCGATTGGCCAGCGCACCGCTGGCGTTTCTGCTGCCTCCGCGGGCACCGGGCCTTCAATTGCCTGGTCCCGGCAAATTCATCCAGGATTGGAAGGCCCGCGAGATTCCCCGGGCGATTGCGCCCGCTTCCCCGCCCCCGCGATCGATTGCCGCGGCCCTTTAACGGGCCACAGCCCCTACCCAGAAAAGTCCACGCGAACCGCGGCGAAACCGCCGCCGGGGGCACATTCCATTGAGAGACAAAATATGTATGCGGCGAATTTTACTGTTGGGCGGCGTTCTATTCTTTTTTGCATGGCCAGCGCACGCGACGGTGTTCGGCACGGTGCGCGGAATCGTTCATGATCCGCAGCATCGTCCGGTGGCGGAGATGACCGTGGTGCTGAAGGCGAAAAATTCCAGCTACATGCAGACGGCCGAGACGGACGCGAATGGGGAGTTTCATTTCGACGCCGTGCCGCTGGGGGAATACACGGTGAGCGCCAGCAAGGAAGGACTGGCCGCGGTCGAGCAGACGGTGACGGTGCTTTCCGGGACGGCGCCG
Organism: Terriglobia bacterium; assembly: GCA_041500985.1. GTDB lineage: Bacteria > Acidobacteriota > Terriglobia > Acidiferrales > UBA7541 > Acidiferrum. The sequence continues at coordinate 52,118 of JBGQNE010000016.1, forward strand.
ATTCTGCACTTCGAGCTGCAACTGGCGGCGCAGGTCCAGTCGGTGACGGTGACGGCGGAAGGAGCGCCGGCGCAGACGGAATCGGTGACGCCGACGAACCTGGTGGACCGCGAGGAGATCCGGGAAACGCCGGGAGCCACGCGCAGCAACAGCCTGGCGCTGATTACCAACAATGTGCCGGGAGCGTATCTGACGCACGATCAACTGCACGTGCGCGGCGGGCATCAGGTGAGCTGGCTGATTGACGGGGTGCCCATTCCCAACACGAATATCGCCAGCAATCTGGGCCCGCAAATCGATCCCAAGGACATTGATACGGTGGAAATGCAGCGCGGGAGCTATGCGGCGGATTTCGGCGACCGGACCTACGGGGTATTCAACGTGGCCCCGCGCACGGGATTCGAACGGAACAACGAAGCGGAGATCGTGGCCAGTTTCGGAAATTTCCTGCAAACGGACGATCAGGTGAATTTCGGCGGGCATGGCAACCGCTTCGCGTATTACGCGAGCGTCAGCGGCAGCCGCAGCGATCTGGGGCTGGAAACGCCGACCGCTGCGGTGCTGCACGACCGGACCAGCGGCGCGGGAGGATTCGCGTCGCTGATCTACAACGCGGACGCGCGCAATCAACTGCGGCTGGTGGCGCAACTGCGGCGCGATTTCTATCAGGTGCCGTTCGATCCCAATAATCCCGGCAACAGCGCGGGGCAAGTGCAGCGAGACGCCAACCGCGAGAGCGACGCATATGCCGCGTTTTCGTGGGTGCATACGTTCAACCCCGGGCTGATGCTAACGGTTTCGCCGTTTGATCACTTCAACCGGGCAGCCTATGAAAGCAGTCCCGGCGATATTCCGATTGCGGCGACGGACGATCGCCGTTCAAAATACGAAGGCGGGCAGGCGACGATGGCCTACGTGCAGGGCCGCCACAATGCGCGCGCGGGATTCTATGGATTCGCACAGCAGGACGATCAGCTCTTCGACCTCGCGGCCAGCCAGCAGAGTTTTTCGGGCTTTCCCGACCGCGAGGCGATTTCCGGAAGCCTGCTGGCGCTGTTTGCGGAAGAGGAGTTCCGCGCGGCGTCGTGGCTGACGCTGAGCGGCGGCGTGCGCCAGACGCATTTTTCCGGCGGCGTGGCGGAGAACGCGACAAGCCCGCGACTGGGCGCGGCGGTGCGCATTCCCAAACTGAAATGGGTTCTGCGCGGTTTTTATGGGCGCTTCTACCAGGCGCCGCCGCTGCTGACGGCTTCGGGGCCGCTTTTGCAATTCGTGACCAGCCAGAACCTGGCGTTTATTCCGCTGCACGGAGAGCGCGACGAGGAGCACCAGTTCGGCGTCACGATCCCGCTGCGGGGCTGGACGGTGGACGCGGACACTTTCCGCACGCGGGCCACGAATTTCTTCGACCACAACTGCCTGCAAGACTCCGGCGTGTGTTTCCCGATCACCATCCAGGGAGCGCTGGTGCGCGGATGGGAATTGACGCTGCGCTCGCCGCGCCTGCGCCGGCGGGGGCAGATTTATCTGACGTATTCCAATCAGGTGGCCACGGGGAGCGGAGGAATCAGCGGCGGGCTGACGGACTTTTCGCCGCCGGGCGGAGTTTTTCTGCTGGACCATGACCAGCGCAACACGCTGCACGCCGGAGGCCGCGTGGACCTGCCAAGGCGGAGCTACGCGTCGCTGGATGTGTATTACGGATCGGGCTTCGCCAACGGGGATCCTCCGCCGGAGCATCTCGCGGGGCACACGACGTTCGATGTTTCGCTGGGAAAAGAGTTCGGCGAGCATTTTGCGGTCTCCGTGAGCGCGCTGAACGCGGCCAACCGGCGGGTGCTGCTGGATAACAGCCAGACGTTCGGGGGAACGCATACTCTGAATCCGCGGGAAATTTTTGCGCAAGTGCGCTATCGTTTTCACTATTGAAACCAGGGACAAAGGAGAAGGCGAAGATGAGACATGCGCGTGCATCACTGCTGGCAATAATGGGAGCGCTCTTTTTTCTGTGCGCCTGCTCGGCGCCGCCGGCGAAGCATTACGCGATTCAGGGAGAAGTCGTCTCGGTGGATGCGCCAGCGAAAATGATTATGTTGAATGGCGATGAAATTCCGGGGCTGATGCCGGCGATGACCATGAGCTATGCGGTGGCCGACGCGCAGGAGATCGAGAAGCTGGGAGCGGGCGACAAGATCAGCGCGGACCTGGTGGTGGCCGAGGGCAAGAGCCGCCTGGAGAAAATCCTCCTGGTGAAGAAGGCCGCGAAGAATCCGCCCGCGTCTTCCCCCGCGCCCGGAGCGGCGCCGAAGAACGGCGCCGCGGATGAGCACAAGCATCCGGGGAAGTGATGGTTGCGCGCCCCGGAGGGCGGGGCTACACTTTCCTCGCGCAAGAACTTTTAGCGGGCGCGGAATTCGCCAAGAAGGATGAATGGGAGCCGATGTGCGCATCGCACTGATCGCATTGTTTGGAGCGCTGGGAACCGTGACGAGATACGGCTTGCAGGGGCTCGTGCAGCATCGCAGCGGGGGAACGTTTCCCTACGGAACGCTGGCGGTGAACCTGAGCGGCTGTTTTTTTCTGGGGCTGCTGGGGCAACTGACGCTGAACCGGATCATCATCGCGCCGGAATGGCGCGCGGCAATGGCCATCGGATTTTTCGGCGGGTACACCACGTTTTCCAGCTTCGGATGGGAAACGGCTAAGATGATGGAAGACGGGGAATGGCTGCGCGCGGCGGCTTACGTGGGGGCCAGCGTGGTGGCCGGGCTGTTTCTATCGGTGGCGGGGATTCGGCTGGCGAATCGCTTTTAGGAGCGGCCATGACACACGAAAAATTCGAGGGCGAGCGGACGCTGATGCGCGTACACATCGGGGAGTCCGACAAGTGGCACGGGCGGCCGCTGCACGAAGCCATCGTGGAGCTGCTGCGCAAGGAGGGATTTTCGGGAGCCACGGTGCTGCGCGGGGTGGCGGGCTACGGCGGCTCCAGCGTCTATCACACGGATAAACTGCTGCGGCTTTCGCAGGACCTGCCCATCATCGTCGAGGCGGTCGAGACGCAGGAGCGCATCGAGGGAATCCTGCCGCGGCTGGACGAAATGGTCGAGGGCGGACTGATCACGCTGGAGAAGGTGCGCGTGATTCTCTATCGAGCGGCGAAGAAGAAGTAGCGCATGCCCCATTTTTTCTCTGCTTTTGCACTTTCCACTTTGAACTTTCCCCACTAAACTCATTTCTCACACCACACCCATGGACTCCTCCACGACACCCAATCCCCCGCCCAAACACTGGCTCAACCGCACGGTGCTCGGCATTGGCCTGACCAGCCTGTTCAGCGACTGGAGCCACGAGATCGCCACGGCGGTGCTCCCGGCGTTTCTGGCCACGGTGGGAGCGGGCCCGGCATGGCTGGGAGTGATCGAAGGAGTGGCCGACGGCCTTTCCAGCATCACCAAGCTCGCCGCCGGGCATTTTACGGACAAACTGAAACATCGCAAGCCGCTGGCCGTGGCGGGCTACGCGATCACCGGGCTGGCCACCGCGACCTTCGCCTTCGCCACGCATGCCCTGCACATTCTTTTTGGCCGCTCGGCGGCGTGGTTCGGCCGGGGCATTCGCACGCCCGCGCGCAAAACGCTGCTGGCTGCGGACGTGCCGCCGGAAGCTTACGGGCGGGCGTTCGGCTTCGAGCGACTATTGGACACGACCGGGGCGATCATCGGGCCGCTGACGGCGCTGTGGCTGCTCGAGCGGACCGGGCACGCCTACCGCACGGTGTTTCTGTGGACGCTGGTGCCGGGCATGGCCGCGGTGGCGGCGTTCTGGCTGCTGGTGCGGGAGCGCCCGGCGGCGGCGCGTTCGCAGAAATCGTTCTGGCACGGAGTGCGCGCGCTGCCAGTTCCCTTCCGGCAGTTCCTGGTGGGAGTGGGCGTATTCGGGGCGGGCGATTTTTCGCATACGTTGCTGATTCTCTACGCGGCGCGGCAGCTTGCGGCGGGGCACGGAGCGGCGCGGGCGGCCAGCCTGGCGGTGGTGCTCTATACGCTGCACAACGTGTTCTATGCGGGATCGGCGTACGCCAGCGGGTGGCTGAGCGATCATGTGCGCCAGCGCAAGCACGTCCTGGCGGCGGGCTACGCGCTGGCGGGCGTCACGGCAATTCTCCTGGCGGCGGGCATGAGCAGTTTCTGGATGCTGGCGGGGCTGTTTGCGCTGGCGGGAATCTATGTGGGCACCGAAGAAGCGCTGGAAGATTCCCTGGCGGCGGAACTCGTTCCGCGCGAGCAGCACGGCATGGCCTTTGGGACGCTGGCGGCGGTGAACGCGGCGGGGGATTTTTTCTCGAGCTTGATGGTGGGATTTCTCTGGAGCGCCTTTGGCGGGCGCATGGCCTTCGGGGCCACGGCCGTGCTGTTCTTCGCGGGGGCCGTGGTGATCCTGCGGCTGCGAGAGACCGCGGAACCCGCGTGATTCCTATGAGTTAGTGCAGGGGAAGCACGGAGAAATCAAATACAGGCGGAGATGATGTAGATTTGGACGTGCGAGGATTTTTTTCGCGCGGAAGATCGCGCTTGCTGAACAGCGGAACGGGGCGATGGAAGAGCTGAAAAAAGTGGGCCGGTACGAAGTGCTGGGCGAGCTGGGGCGGGGCGCCATGGGCGTGGTGTACAAGGCCAGGGACCCGGTGATCGGGCGCACCGTGGCGGTGAAGACGATCAAGCTGAGCGCGGAAGGCAGCGGATTATCATCAGCCGATCTCCTGCAGCGATTCCAGACGGAGGCGCAGGCGGCGGGCCTGCTGACCCACCCCAACATCGTGGTGATCCACGACGCCGGGGAGGAACACGGGCTGTATTACATCACCATGGAGATGGTCGAGGGGCGCAGCCTGCTGGCGCTGATCGAGGACCACCAGACGTTTCCGCTGGCGCGCACGCTGCGGATCATGGAGCAGGCCTGCGCGGCGCTGCATTTCGCGCACGAACGCAACGTGGTGCACCGGGACATCAAGCCGGCCAACCTGATGATCACCGGCGACGACACGGTGAAAATCACGGATTTCGGCACGGCCAAGATTCTGCAGTACGGCGCCGCGCAGCAGACCAAGCACGTGATGGGCACGCCCAGCTACATGTCGCCCGAGCAGATCAAGGGGCGGGTGATGGACGGGCGCGCGGATATTTTCTCGCTGGGTGTGATGCTCTACGAGCTGGTCACCGGGCAAAGGCCGTTCAGCGGGCAGGACATCGCCACGGTGCTCTACAAGATCGGCAACGAAGAACCCGCGCCGCCGCAGGAAATCACGCCGGGAATCCATCCGGGCATCAGCAAAGTAATCCTGAAAGCGCTGGCCAAGGACCCCGGCAAGCGCTACCAGACCTGCCGGGAGATGAGCGAGGAGTTGAAAAACTACCGCACGGCGGGGCCGAGCGCGATCGCCACGGTGGCGCCACACCCGCCACCGCCGCCTCCACCACAGCGGCGGAGAACGGAGACCGTGTCCACCGTGCCCGCTGGGGCGCCCGTGCCGTCGAAGATTACCCTGAAGGCGGAGATGCCCAGAATTCCGGGCCTGGAGCCGAAGGCCAAACCGGCGACTGCCGAAACCGGCACAGAACAGACGGGTGCTGGCGAGCAGCGAGGAAAGAACCGGACGCTGGGGATGTGGGCCGCGGGACTGGTTTTGGCCGCTGTTTTGATATTTTTTGGAGTGCGCGCGATGCAGACGTCCGGGCAGCAGGAGCCCGCGCCGGTGGAACCCGCCGGGCAGGGTGAAGCGCCCGCGCCGCAGCCCAGAAGGGCCCCAGTGCCTCCGGTGGCCACGGCGGAGCATCCCGAAATAGCCACGGTGGCGGAGATGGCCGCGCCGTGGTCGTCGAAGGAATTCTTCCTGCAGACCCCGGCGGCCCCTTCGGGCGTGCCCGCGCTGCTGGTGCGCTTGCCGGGGAGAGCGGCGGAGAAGAGCGGTTCGTATTGGGCTTTTTCCACCGAGGTAATTTACGACCGCCGCTGCCGCTACGAATACATCACCGTCCTGGCAAAGCTCTCCTCCGACTACGGATTCGCGGCGGAGCATCCCATGGTGGGCAACCCCTGCACGCACACCGTGTTTGATCCGGAGCGGATGAAGCAAATCGAGGGAAACATACTGGTGCGCGGAGAGATCGTGAAAGGGACGGACATTCGCCCGCCCCTCGGCATCGATATACGCGTGAAAGGAAAACAGATCCAGGCCCTGCGGATCGAGTAAGCCCCGCGCGTTAGCAGTCTGCGGAAAAACTCACTTCATGGGTCATTCCGAGGAGCGAAGCGACGAGGAATCTCTCTTTTGCCGGCCTTTTTCAAAGAGAGATTCCTCGCTGCACTCGAAATGACCGAGCCAGGGACTTTCTTCCGCAACCTGTTAGGGCTTTTTCGGGGGGGCCGGAGTTGGCGCCGTTACTGGTGCTGGCGCTGGTGCTGGTGCTGGCGCTGGTGCCGCTGTTGGCGCCGGCGCCTGTTTTGCTGCCGGGGATGACGCGGCAGCAGGAGCCGGAGTTGGAGTTGGAGTAGCAGCTGGAGTTGCCGCCGGGGTGGGAGCCTTTTCCTTGATGGAGATCAGTTCCACCTCGAAAATGGTGGTGGCATTCGGACCGATCTCCGGCCCGTTGCCGCGCGGACCAAAGCCGAGGTCGGAGGGAATGAAGATCTGCCACTTCGAGCCCACCGGCATGAGCTGAAGCGCCTCGGTCCAGCCCTTGATCATTGATCCGCCGACGGGCAGAGTGGCGGGCTGGCCGCGCTTGTAGGAGCTGTCAAATTCCTTGCCATCGAGGGTCGTGCCGCGGTAGTTGCAGACCACGGAATCGGTGGCGGTGGGTTTCGGCCCCGTTCCTTCCTTCAAAATCTTATATTGCAGACCGATGGGAAGAGTGACCACGCCTTCCTTGGTTTTGTTGGCGGCCAGGAATGCTTCGCCCTCTTTCTTGTTGGCTTCGCCCAGCTTCTGCAGCTTGGCTTCCATCTTCGAGCGCTCCTCGATCTGGAAGGCCATGATCGCTTCCTTCGCTTCCGCCTCCGTCAGCAGGAGCTTTCCGCCGGTCAGAGCGTCCTTCAAGCCCCGCGCAAAAAGAGCGCGGTCGAGGTCCACTTGTTCCTCGGTCATGCTCTTCCCCATGTTTTGCCCCATATTCATCCCCAGGGCGTAGCTGATCTTTTCTTTCTGGGTCTTGAGCGCCGACGCGGCGGAACTGCCCGTTTTGGCGGCCGGCGCGGTCTTGGCCACGGGAGCCTTCTGCGGCGCCTTGGCGGCCGGTGCGGCAGGTTTGGGTTTGGGCGCCGGAGCCTGCTGGGCGACGGCTGTTCCAGCCAGCAGGATGCCGGCCGACAAGAGAGTTAGCGTGGAGAAGGATAGTTTTCGCATGGGGGTAATCTTACATGAGGGCGGCGGTTCCGCAAAATGCGCGGAAAGGTCTTGCACCGGGGAATGCGCCGTGGTAGCTTAGGCGAACAAAAGGCGAATTAAGGAGCGCCCTTCCATGCCCCATTCTCTGGCCGTTCGCGCTCCCGCACCCGGACAGTCCATCGCCCGGGTTGCCGAGGTGCTGGATGCGCTGGCCGCGCGCGACACGCGCGGAGAAATACTTACCGCCGTGCGCCACTTCCCCGCGCGCGAGGCGCAGTGGGCCGAGATGCCCGCGTGGACGCATGCCGATCTGGCCGCGGCTTATGCCGCCAAAGGCATTGCCCGGCTCTACAGCCATCAGGCGGCCGCGGCGGAGGCCGTCCGCGCGGGCAAAAACGTCGTGGTGGTCACGCCCACGGCTTCGGGCAAGACGCTGTGCTACAACCTGCCGGTGGTGAACGCGATTCTGGAAAACAGCGACACCCGCGCGCTCTATCTTTTCCCGACCAAGGCGCTGGCGCAGGACCAGTTGGCCGAGTTGCACGACCTGAATGAGCGGCTGGAGAACCGCTTTGGCGTCTTCACCTACGACGGGGACACGCCCGGCGACGCGCGCAAAGCCATCCGCGAACTGGGGCACATCGTGCTGACCAATCCGGACATGCTGCACACGGGAATTCTGCCGCACCATACGCGCTGGACGCGCCTGTTCGAGAATTTGCGCTACGTCGTGCTGGACGAGCTGCACACCTACCGGGGCGTCTTTGGCAGCCACCTGGCCAACGTGCTGCGGCGGCTGCGGCGGGTGGCGCGATTTTACGGGCGGGAGCTGCAATTTATCTGCTCTTCGGCGACGATTGCCAACCCCGGAGAGCTGGCCGGGCGGCTGCTGGAATCGGAAGTGGAGGTGCTGGAGGCCAACGGAGCGCCGGCCGCGGAGAAGACTTTTGTGTTCTACAATCCGCCGGTGGTCAACCGGGCGCTGGGGATTCGCCGCAGCTATATCAACGAATCCTCGCGCGTAGCCCAGGAATTTCTGCGGCACGATTTGCAGACCATCGTCTTCGCCAACAGCCGCCTGCACACCGAACTGCTGCTCACCTACCTGCAGCAGGCCAATCCGCATGCGCCCGGCGGGGCGGAGAAGATTCGCGGCTATCGCGGCGGATACCTTCCCGGCGAGCGGCGCGAGATCGAGCGCGGGCTGCGCGAGGGGCGCATCCGCGGCGTGGTCTCCACCAGCGCGCTGGAACTGGGGATTGACGTCGGCTCGCTGGATGCCGCGGTGCTGGCCGGATACCCCGGCACCATCGCTTCGACCTGGCAGCGCGCTGGACGCGCCGGGCGGCGCAGCGGCAGTTCCTGCGCGGTGCTGGTGGCCTCTTCGGCGCCGCTCGATCAGTTCATGGTGCGCAATCCGGACTATTTTTTCGGCAACACGCCGGAGCACGCCTTCATCCAGCCGGACAATCTGGAAATCCTGATCAATCACCTGAAATGCGCGGCTTTCGAGCTGCCCATCCAGCCCGGCGAGCGCTTTGGCGAAGTGGACGTGCCGGATCTTTGCGCGCGGCTGGCCGAGGCGGGCTATTTGCACCGCGCGGGCGAGCACTGGCACTGGACGCACGAGGCTTATCCGGCGGACACGGTGAGCCTGCGCTCGGTCTCCAGCGACAATTTCGTGATCGTGGACATTACCGGGCAGCCCGAGGTGATCGGAGAGATTGACTTCACCAGCGCGCTGGACATGGTGCATCCCAAGGCGATTTATCTGCACGGAGCGCAGCAGTACCACGTGGAGCATCTGGACTTCGACGAACGCAAGGCGTACGTGAAGAAGGTGGATTGTGATTATTACACCGACGCCATCCGCTATACGCAGGTGCGCGTGCTGGATATCGCCGCGCAGGAGCGCTGCAAACACTCCGATAGTGCCTACACCCACGCCCACGGCGACGTCCTCGTGCGCTCGCAGGTGGTGGGCTTCAAGAAGATCAAATTTTTCACCAACGAAAACGTGGGCGCGGGACAGCTGGAACTTCCCGAAAACGAAATGCACACGACGGCCTGGTGGATTACGCTCGAGCGCGCGCTGCTGGAATCGCTGCCCTTCAGCATCAGCGAGCGGCAGAGCGGCATGTTCGGGCTGCTGCACGCGCTCGAGTCGGTGGCCACGCTGCTGCTGATGTGCGACGCGCGCGACCTGGGCACCTCCATCGGCGAGCGGCCCCCGTCGCCCGGCGCGGAGGGCGCGGACGAAGAGTTCACTCCGCTGCGGTTGCAAGAGGCAGTGGCCGCGAACGCCAAGGAGTTTTTCGAGCCGAATCTCTATCTCTACGACGCTTATCCCGGCGGAATCGGCTTCTCCGAACCGCTCTTCCGCGTGCACGAGACGCTGCTGCGGCAGACGCGCGAGTTGATCGCGGGATGCGCCTGCGAGCAAGGCTGCCCTTCCTGCGTGGGCCCGGCGGGCGACCTCGCGCCGCGCGCCAAGGAGGCCGCGCTGGCTCTCCTGGATGCCCTATGCCGTTGCGGGAACGCGGCGGGGCGCGCGATTTGAGCATGAGCCATCACGATAAATTCGCGCGCCTGGCCGCGCTCAAGCCCGCGCGGGCGGAAGGAGCGCGCCCGGCGGAGTTGCGCGCTCCGCAGGAAACCGACGCTCTGGCGCGCGCCCTGGGCGCCGCCGTGGCCACCAACCGCTACGGCGAACATCTCGCCGTGCGCACCTGGTTTTCCAGCCCGGAGTTTTCCGAGCCTTCGCCCGCGGCCCTGGAAATTCTCTCCCGCACCCGCGACGAAGCCGCCAGCCGCCGCACGCGCGCCGCGCTGGCTGACCCCGCGCAGTGGCTCTTCCTCGACACGGAAACCACCGGCCTCGCCGGCGGCACGGGCACCTACGCTTTTCTGGTGGGGATCGGCTGGTGGGACGCGGGAGGATTGCAGGTCGAGCAGTTTGTCCTGCGCGATTTCACCGAGGAATATTCGCTGCTGCAGGAGCTGGCCACGCGCATCGCCGAGCGCCCGGTGCTGGTGACCTTCAACGGCAAGAGCTTCGACTGGCCGCTGCTGCAAAGCCGCTACACCATGACCCGGGCCATCGCCGCGCCGCGCCTGGCCGCGCATCTGGACCTGCTGCATCCGGCGCGGGCGCTATGGAAGCTGCGGCTGGGCTCGGTGCGCCTGGCCGAACTCGAGCGCCACGTGCTGGACGCGCCGCGCCTCGGATGGCGCCGCGATCACGACGTTCCCTCGGCCCTGATTCCGCAGTTCTACTTCGACTATCTGCGCGGGGGCCCGGTCGAGCCGCTGGCCGGCGTGGCCCGGCATAATCAGATGGACCTGCGCGGACTGGCCGCCCTCTTTGGGAAAATTAACGAGATGCTTTCGGTCTCCGCCGGAGACGCGCCCGAAGCCCATAGCGTGGACCTCTTCGGGCTATCGCGCTATCTGGAGCGGCGCGGAGAACCTGCCCGCGCCAATGCCGTGTGCACGCGGGCGCTGGAAAGCGGACTGCCCGCGGCCTTTCATCCCCTGGCGCAGCGCGACCTGGCCCTGCGCGCCCGGCGCGGCGCCGACTACAACACCGCGGCAACGCTGTGGGAAAAACTCGTCGCCGACCCGCGCGACGGCCTGCTGGCCTGCGAGCAGCTGGCCATTCATCACGAACGCCGCTCGCGCAACATCGAGCGCGCCGCGGAATTTGCCCGCCTGGGAATCCGCAAAGCGCAACTTCTCCGCAGCCAGAGGAACGTTAGTTGGTCCTCCGCGGAAGCAGCGGCGCGCGCAGCCCGCCTGGAAGAGAAATTTTCGGCGCGCCTGGCCCGGCTGGAGCAGCGCATCGCAAAAGGCCGAACGAGTGGGTGCGTTTCCCCGCCGCCCGCGAAAAACGGCAAAACAGCAAAGAGGGTTCGCTAGAGGCGCGACAAGCTCGGCGAGATTTTCGGAGAGCACTGTCCCGAATTGAAACGAAGCCAATGCCCGCATGCGCACCTGTTCCGTTTTCTTAACAAGCCCAGCCCCTCCTGTTATATCCTCACCGTAAATGCGAGAAATCACTGCAAAGGAAGAAAAGAAGATGATCCACCCTGGTCTTCGTCTCCGGCAGGTTCGTGAACGGCTTGGACTCACGTATCGCGATGTAGAACGCGCCAGTTTTGAGCTGGCGGCGCGGCGCGGCAGGCCCGAATTTGTCCTGCGCATCAGCCGCCTCGCGGACATTGAAAACCACGCGGTCGTTCCCGGCCTGCACAAACTGTACACGCTGGCGGCGGTCTATCATCTCAGCCCGGTGGAAATCTCCGGCTGGTACGACGTGCCCCTGGCGGATTTTTTTCAGGACGGCTCCCTGCTGCCTTCCCCGCTCACGCACCTAGCCGCGGCCCCCGCAACCATGCGCGTGCCCATGCGCTTTGATCCGGCGTTCAACCCGCAGCGGACGGAATTTCTCTCCCGCATGGTGGAACGCTGGGGGCGATGGGAAGGCGTGCTCTGCGGCGCGGATTCTTCCACTGCCTACGGTTATGTCGGACTCTCCGACCGGCGCATGGAACCACTGCTCCGCCCGGGGAGCGTCGTGCTGTTGGATACACGTGTACGCCGGATCGAAAATGGCGCCTGGCCCTCGGAATTCGACCGGCCCCTTTATTTTGTTGATGTTAGAACGGGATACCGCTGCGGGTGGTTCGCTCAGGAGGCCAGCCGGCTGATCCTGCACCCCCATCCGCTCTCGCGCTGCTCCCCGGAAACCTATCGCTTTCCCGAGGATGCCGAGGTGGTCGGACGGGTCGTGGGCGTGGTCACGCGGCTGAATGAGGCCGCCGCGACTCTTTCCGCAAAATCTCCAGAAGCGCTCGAACATTCGAGCAGAAAAGCGTCTTGAGGTAGTCCGGGGAACCCTCCGGAATGAGCACGCGGTAGGATTCCATCTTCGTCCAATGGTCCACGGCGGAGGCCAATCCGCCCTCCATCCCCGCCAGACACGCCCGCAAATCGGTTTCCTGTGCCGCCAGGGACATCTCCAGAATCCTCTCGAAAAGTTCCTCATGGCAGCGGGCCAGGGCCTGCTGCACGGCCTCCTTGGGATAGAGGACTTCCAGCCCGGAATGTTCATAGGCGCCCGAGGAAAGGTCCCGCAGCGAAGCCACGTAGGTCAGGCGCGCAAACATGCCGGGAATCGCGGCCAGCGTGGTGGAGGCGAAGTCGTGGATGATCCTGCGGTTCTGCTGAAGCTGCGTCATCATCTCCACGGGGCGCTTTCCTCGTTGTGGACGTTCCACTTTCTGAACATTTTCTGAGAATCCCAAGCCAGAGACCTGTTGAACTTCATCCTTGCACGCAGGAGGAGTTCAACCATGACACGGCTTTCAAAAACAGTTGCTCTGTTTCTTCTTGTCGGGCTCATCGTACTACCAGTTGTTTCTTCGGTCAACACCGTTTCCAGTAATCTGGGGAACCAGCAAATGGCCGACGGATCGCCCTCTCCTCAACCCAAGCCGCCGGCGTCCGTCACGAATTCAGTATTTCTGCTAGCGGATGGATCTCCAAGCCCCCAACCCAAGCCGCCCGTACTCTCTGTCTAAGAATTGTTTAATCTTCAGGGGGGGGCGAGCCCCCCGTCATCCATTCAATGGATTCCAGTTGCGATTCCGGTTTACCGAACAGCAACTCAGTGCTAACATTTGTACAGTTATGCTTTACCTTTTATCCATACAGAATGTGGCGTGGGTTCTCAGCCAGACCGGAATTTCCGTTCTTCTCTTTTTCCTGTTCCGCAGCGGGAATTACAAAAAATATCCCCTTTTCACGAGCTACCAAATTGCCAATCTTGCGCAGGCTGCGGTTCTCCTGCTGACCTACCGCGCAGTTGGCCGGTCATCACACGAAGCCTTTCTTGCCTACTGGACCACGCAAGGATTCGTTCTGGCGCTACGAGGCTTGGCTGTGGCTGAACTCTGCCGTGGCATGCTGGGGCGCTTCACCGGAATCTGGACCCTGTCCTCGCGCGTTTTACTCGTTTGCACCGCGGGAATTATCGGGTATGCGGCGGCGGTCTCCGACTGGCGAGGAGATTGGGCGGTGACCGCAGCAAGCCGGGGGCTGGAACTGGCGGTCGCCGGCGTCGTAGTGACTCTCTTCCTTTTCTCCCACTATTACCAAGTGCCTTATTCCCGGCAGAACCGGGCGCTGGCGGCCGGTTTTTGCATCTATTCGTGCACCGTGGTGCTACACAATACGTTCGGCAACACCGCTACACCGATTCTGTTTATTCTTTACGACATCGCAGCCATGCTGGTCTTCTGCGTCTCGTTGACGATCTGGAGCCTGGCTCTGCGCTTCCCCGCTCCGGCGCAGGAGGAAATTCCCGCCCTGCTTGCCGACGACAGCTACCAGCAGCTTTCCCCGGCCATCAACGCGCGCTTGCGCATGCTGAACGACAGGCTGATTTCCGCCTGGAAAGTGGAGACTCCTCAGCCATGACCTGGACGATTCTCAGCTTTGTAGCCCTGGTGGGATTGCTGCTGGCGGTTCTCGCCTGGAGCATGCGCGAATCCCCGGAGGATTCGCCGGCCCGCATGAAACTGGTTCTCGGCACGAGCTCCCCGCTGCACAATGCGTTGTATTACCCGCAGGTGCGCCGGACGTTCAGCAAAGAGGATTGGAAATATCTGCAGGAGCGGGGATCGCCAAAACTGGCCCGTCGCGCGCGCGTGGAGCGCCGGCGCGTGGCCCTCGATTACGTGAAGGCCATTCACCAGGATTTTCGCAGCCTGCTGCAGATCGCCCGGGTTCTTGCCGCGCTTTCTCCCAAAGTCGTGGCCGGTCAGGAAGCGGAGCGCTTCCGCCTGGCCGTGGAATTTGAATTACGCTATCACGTCGTCCGCCTGCTGCTGCTTGCCGGGATCTCCCCGCAGTGGCAGCTTCTGAAGATCGTGCAGACCGTGGGAACCCTTTCGGCGCGGCTGGATGCTGCGATCCTCGAAATGGGAGAACGGGCCAGCCAGGCCCTTCAGGAAACGGCCGGGGCGGCGTAAACCTGGCGCAGGATTTCTTCCACCGCGGCGATCAGTTCCGTGGTCTTGAAAGGCTTCTGAAGAATTTGCACTCCTTGCCGTTCCCACTGGCTGCTGTTGCCGTCCAGGGGGGCCGCCGAACTCATCAGCACCAGGCGCTTGCCCATGACCGGCTGCCGCGCTTCCAGCCATTCAAAAAATCCCGCGCCGTTTTTGCGGTCGCCGAGCCGCAGGTCCGCCACGAGGACGTCAAATTCGTTCTTGCCGAGAATCTCTTGCGCGCTTTCGGCGGTCTGTGCGGTCAGCACGGAGGAATAGCGGCTGCGCAGGATTTCGCTCACGGCCTCCAGCACGGATTCGTCGCGGTCCACGATCAGGATTCGCCCTTCCCTCGAGATGGGCGCGGGGGGCGGAGCGGCGGCCACTTCGGCGTTCTTTCCGGCATGCAGGGGAAGTTCAATGGAGAATGTAGCGCCCCGCGGCGGGGCGTTGTGCACGCGGATGGTGCCGCCGTGCTCGGTGACGATTCCGTAACAGATGCTCAAGCCCAGGCCGGTGCCCTTGCCCACGGGCTTGGTGGTGTAAAAAGGATCGAAGACGCGCAAGGGATCTTTCACGCCGGGTCCGCTGTCGGCAATTTCAATGACCACGCGCCCCCCTTCGGCCGCCGTGCGTATCCAGATGTCCCCTTCCGTGGAATTTTCCAGAATGGCGTCCAGGGCATTGTTGACCATATTGAGGAAGACCTGCTGCATCTGGTGGGGGTCGGCGGAGGTGAGGGGCAGATTGGGGGCCAGATCGAGATGCAGGCGGATATTGCTGGAGCGCAGATCGTAGTCGCGCAGCGCCAGGGTATCCTCGATGGTCTGATTGAGCTGGACGGGATTGCGCTCCGGCTTGTGCTGGCGGGCGAAGCTCAGCAGATTTTGCACGATGCGGTGAGTGCGCTGGGCCTGCTTATAGAGTTTTTCGGAATAGGCCAGGGTCTGCGTGCCGGATTCGGCGGAAGAAGTGAGCAGCTGGCTATAGCCGAGAATGGCGGTGAGGGGATTATTGAGTTCATGGGCCACCCCGGAGATCAACTGTCCGACAGCGGCCATTTTTTCGCTGTGCAGAAGCTGCTCCTGGGTGCGCCGCAAATTGTCGTAGGCCAGCCGGGTCTCTTCAAAGAGCATGGATTTTTCCGCCGCGCTGGCCAGCTGGCTTCCGATGGCCACGAGCAGATTGATGTCCGCGGGCGAATAGTCCCGCGGGGTCCGGTTATTCAGCGACAACCCTCCGATGACCTTGTCCTTCGACCACAGCACGAGCACATGCACGCTCACAAAACCCTCTTTGAGCTGAATGTCGCGGAAGGCCCCGGAAAAAGGCAGGGCCTGAATGGGCACGAAAGTGGGCCGGGCGGCGTTCAATTGCTGGAGCACCTCGGGCTGGATGGGAATCTGCGGCGAACTGTTGGCATATTCGCTGCGGTGGCCCAGCGCGGCGATGCGGCGGAGAATCGGAGGCTGTCCCTGCAGGAGGTAGAGCGTGGTGGAATCGATGTGGAAGAGGTCCTGCAGCTGGGCGAGGGCGCGGTGAACTGAATCCCGCAGATTCAGGGATTCGTTGAGCGTCTGGCTGATGGAGTTGAGGACCATCAAATCCCGGTTGCGGCGGCGGATCTCCAGTTCCGCGCGCTTGCGCTCGGTGATGTCCTGCAAAAACCCCTGGTAAGCCGTCACATTCCCGCCGGCATCGCGGACGGCGATGGAGGATTCGATGACCGTGCGGATCTCCCCGTCCTTGCGGCGGACTTCGAATTCGAAGTCGTTCACGCTGCCGTGTTCCTGCAGCAGTTTTTTCAGGCGATCGCGCTCGGCCGGCTCCACATAGAGGGAAGGAATATCCGCGGAAAGAAGTTCTTCGCGGGCGCCATATCCGGTCATTTGCAGAAAGGCCTGATTAAAATCCAGAAAATACCCCTGGGGCGTGGAAATGAATACGCCTTCCTGCACATTGGAAACCAGGGTCTGGTATTTTTCCTCTGCGCGCTTGCGCTCGGTGATGTCCTTTAAGACGTGGATCGTGCCCTGCGGCCGCCCCGCCGAATCCGCGAAGCTGGAATTGGAAGCGAGGAAGTAGCCCGGAAGCCACGGATCGCGCTCATCGCCGTCTCCCGCGATGCCCTCGCAATAGGGGCAGTCGCTGAATTTCGCGTTTTTTCTGGAAAAGACCTCGCGCACGAAGGCGCCGGCGAGCGCGCCGTCCTCCCGGCCCACAAGCTGCGCCAGCCGCCGGTTGCTGCGGCCGATGCGGAAGGCGGGGTCATGAACGAAGACGGGGTCGGCGATGGAGTCGAAGGTGTCCGCCCATTGCTGCTGCGCCGCGGCCGCCTGCTTGAAAAGAGTCACGTTCTGCAAAGTCAGTCCCAGCAGGTTGGCCACGTTGGCCATGAAGGCGATTTCTTCCTCCTGAAAGCGCACCGGGCGGCTGGAGCCAATGGCCACCATTCCCAGAGGACCGTCCTTCCCCGGCAGGGGCACGGTGGCCATGCGCAGCATTCCGCAATCAATCAGGCGCCTGCGCGTCGGCTCGTCGGCGGTCTCATCCACGTCATGCAGCACGAAGTTTTCCTGGAGAATGGACTGGGCCCAGGGCGTGGATGCGGAAAAGCTGCGGTATTTCTGCAAATACCCGTCGTCGAACCCGATGGAGCTGCGCGCCACCAATTCCGCGGTATCCCCTTCCCCTTCGAGAATGCGCACCACGCCGCTGCTGGCGTTCATGCTCACTACCAGGTGATGCAGAACGTTGTCCAGCACCTCCTGCACGGAAAGGGTTTGCGTACTGGCGGTCGTCAGCAGCGTAAGGCGGCGCAACTTGTCGCTCAATTCCTCGGTTCGCGCGCGCGCGCCTTCCAGCACCACGATCACCATGCCGATTCCCGAGGCCATCATCACCAGGTCGTCGAAGGCCACGCGGAAGAGAAACAGCGGATGATCCGGCCAGATAGGACGGTCCAGGCCATGCAATCCGCCCAGCAACAGGGCCGCGGCAAGCAGCTTGCTGCCCAACCCGGCGGTGGAATTCTCCTTCTTCCACATCAGCATTCCGGCGAAGAGAAGAACCACGCTCTGCAGCAGCCCGGTCTCCCAGCGCACGCGGCCGATCTCCGCCGCCGCTCCGCGCTCGATGTAGAGAAACACGGACATGGTCAGAACCAGCAGAGGCAGTAACTGCCAGATTTTGCGGGAAGAGTCCGAAGTGTACTGAATGACGGCGGCCAAAAACAGCAGGGCGCCGATGACGCTGCCGAATTCCGCGGTGAGCCTTAAAATCGCCGGAGTATCCGGGAGCAGGAGGGATATGCCCTGGGCCAGGCTGCCTGCCGTCAGGCAGGTCCACCCCGCCAGCCAGATTCGGAAATAAGCGAGCGGCGCGTCCTTGCGCAAATGGGCGAGCAGCACCAGCAGGATCAGCAGAGCGGCTGCGTCGAAAAAGGGCAGAAGCAGCAGATTTTGAGCGCTGGTAACGATGTCCTGCCTCCCGGTCGTACCCCGCCGTATTCACCCAAAACCCGGGCCTATTCAGCGGCTTCCTGCGTTTTCATCGCCTGGGGAGTGCCTGCAAGTGACGTTAGCATGCTGTTTTCAAACTGAGCAAGAACTCCACATATGGGATGTGCTTTCTCATATAATAGCCATGGAGATTCTCAAACTGTGGACACTGAAAAAATACTGGTCGTGGACGACGAAGAACCGATCCGGGAAGTCGTCTCCACCCTGCTGGAAGCGCAGGGCTTTCACTGCATGACCGCATCCAATGGACGGGCCGCCCAGGAACTCGCGCCCAAGTTCCTTCCCGATCTGGTCCTCAGCGACATGATCATGCCCGAAATGGACGGTATGCGCCTGCTGGAATGGCTGCGGGAATACGACGCCGACGTTCCGGTGATCATGGTCACGGCCATCCACGACATCTCCACGGCTCTCGAAGCCATCCGCCGCGGCGCTTACGACTACATCCTCAAACCCTTTGAAAAGGACCAGCTCTTCCTCAGCGTGCGCCGCGCCCTCCAGCACCGCCGCCTGATCCTGGAAAATCGCAATTACCAGCGCAACCTGGAAGATCTGGTCGAGGAGCGCACCGCGCAGCTTTCCGGCGCGCTTACCCAGCTCGAGCAGTCCTACGACGACACTCTGGAAGCCCTGGGCAGCGCCTTGGACCTGCGCGACGCGGAGACCGAAGGCCATTGCCAGCGCGTCACCGCCTTCACCATCTCCATCGCCAAGGCCATGGAGGTTCCCTCGGAATTTCTCCCCATTCTGGCGCGCGCCGCTTTCCTGCACGACATCGGACAAATGGCCATCCCCGACGGCATCCTGCGCAAGCCCGGCCCGCTCAACGACGAAGAGCGCGTGGTCATGAAAACCCACTGCGAAATCGGCTACAACATGCTCACCCGCATTCCCTTCCTGCGCGACGCCGCGGAAATCGTTC
>JBGQNE010000017.1:0-67581 GCA_041500985.1 Terriglobia bacterium
ATTATCCGGGCCATGCAGGACCGGCTGGGAATTCCGGATGAAAAGGTGATGGTGAATATTGACAAGTACGGGAACACGACGGCGGGGACGATCCCGCTGGGGATGAGGGATGCGGTGGAGCAGGGACGGCTGAAAAAGGGAGACCTGGTGCTGCTGATGGCGGTAGGGGCGGGATTCACGACGGGGGCAGTTCTGCTGCGCTGGGCGTATTGAGGGCAGGGCGCGGCGGATGATTCGGACGGCGCGGGCAGGTCGATGGGCGAGGTCCAGAGGGAGAACAGGAATACGGGAACAAGTTAACCATAAGACCCCCCACCCCCGGGTTTTTCCGTATCTGCTGATTCTGCGGGGTTTTAAGTTCTTTGTTTTGGAAGTGCAGATTCTAAAGGGGTTGCAGGGGTGTTTCTTGGATCTGCTGATTCTGCTGGGGTTAGGGGATTTTTCATTTGGGCCGAGAGGGTTTTGCGGGGTGAGCGGGTTGCGGAATGGGGGCGATTTGGTTCGCCGCATCTTGGGTGGTATGTTATCTCAGAAGTACACATAAGTCAATCGTTGCAATTATTAAAATCCGCCGGGGAGGGCGGCCGCGGGTGGCTGTGGATGCCCGCAGGATTCACCGCGAGAGATTCAGAGCTTCGGCCCTCCAGCACTCTGAGAATCAAGCGGTGCTTCCCAGCATTGCGGGGAGAAAGTGTCTCTTGATAATGTCTTCGCTCTTCTTGAGGGCGACCTGCCGGATCGTCCCGTTTATTTTATACGAATAACTCTTTGATCACCTGAATCCAGTGCTCTCGCCACACTAAGATCGATGTCACAACCGCCCCGACCGCTATCCCAGCCGAGCTGAATAAGATAGACAATCGAAAACTTCGCCCTGTCTGTCGATGAAGTGTCCAGCCGATTCCAAAATCCAAAATCAGGGCAAGGAGGAAAAAAAATACAATCAGCAGATTATCGCCGTATTGAATGAGAAGATATATTGCTGTTCCCATATACAAAGAGAATGAAGCAATAACGAACCCGACGGCCAATAAAGCGACCCTCAGGTACTTGTGCGACCCTAAGTAGTCGCGGACTTGTGTCATTTTAGTGAACCCTTTCCTGGCGTATTTCCTGCGGGAAAGCACGAATCAAATCAGTCACTTCGACGTAAAGATGTTTTCGCAACCCTACTCACAGGTCGTGTAAGGACCACGGGGCCCAAACGTCGTCACGCAAGCCTTCAGTGGATGCAGGATCAGCCAAAGAAATTCGAACGTATTTGTTGGGTATCGAGGTTGGCCATAGTCAGTTCCATGCTTTGACTGAACAGTAGGCGGCTTACTCTTGGGAGGTTGCATAAGGGCCTGCTTGGACCATTTTTTAAAGATGTCGCCCCACAACGACTTTGGCCTTATGCTGGCGCTATTGAGTTTGAGTATCTTCTTGAGAACGTCCCTGCAAACCGTTGTACAGTTACTGCTGTAAAGATTGTAATTGGGGTTCGCGCTGTTGGTCGTATTGATCGCTTGTATTGCCTTCTGGGCATCCTCGGGATTAGTTTGAATCGTCAAGCTGCTGTAGTCCTGCCTCATTTCGTCGGCACTCATATGGTTTTGGTAGTTTACGTCGCCGGGTACGTCCATGCCCGCCGCCTCTTCCGCTTGGGTGGCACGGCTGTCCCCATTTTGCGGCCCGAAGTCCATCACCGCAGAATTGCCAGTCGATTGATCGTACGCGACCATCCAAAAATGCCCAGCACGCCCGGTCTCCGTGTAAAAAACCGTAATGTCGCGCCCATCGGGGTCCGAATACTTCAGTGGGTTGTTTCCGCCGTAGATGTACTTATTGATTGTGTTTGCAGGATTGAGGACTCGACCATCTGTGATGTTGATTGCATCAGGGGACATCCAGCGCCCGATAGTGCTTGCGTTGTATCTAGCTCCAAAGTTATCCAGCCCACTCTCACTATCCCGTTCTTTGCCGGTGAATTTGTAGTTGTTGCCGCTGGAGGAGAGGACGGAGCGTTCGCCGCCGAAGGGGTAGAAGTCGGAGTCGTCGAGGACGTTGCCTGCGGCGTTGGTGACGATGCGGGCGGTGCCGAGGTGGTCGGCGAAGTAGTAGCTGACGTTGTTCGAGGAGTCGCGGCGGGCGATGCGTTTGCCGTTGAAGAAGATGTACTCATTGAAGCTGGAGTTGTTGGCGTTGCCAGTGAGGTCCGTTTCGTCGAGCGGATCGGAGCCGGTTCCGTACCAGTAGATTTTCCCGCTGGATTTCATCACGCGCTTTCCGTCGCCGTCGTAAGTGTAGGTGACGCCAGCGGTGGAAACGAGATGGTTTTCGGCGTCGTAGGTGTATTGATAGGGGCCGGAAGTAGGGCAGGGAATGCCGGGCGAGGCTGCGCCCTGGGTAATGTAAATTAGATTGCCCGCAGAATCGTAACAATAATTCACAATCTGACTCAAGATGTTATTGTAAGCGATGCGATTGGAAGGGTTGACGGTGACATTCAAGGGAAGAGGCTCGCCGCAACCGGCGGGGCCGGTGGTGCTGGACTGCAGCAAATTCCCCCAGGGATCATAGCCAAAGGCTAAGCCCCAACAATTGGAGTTGGGAATGGTTACGCCAGTTGTCTGCGTCTGTGCGTTGGAAATGCGGTTCATGACATCGTACGTGAAGAATTGCGAGCGCGTGATATCGCGATTATTGGTAATGCTCGCGACGTTGCCGTTGTCGCTCACGCCGAGACTAAAGTCGTATTTCAGGTCGAGGACGTTGCCCGTCGCGAATGTGCCATTGCATAACGTCGTGTTCCACGGCAGAGCCACGCCAGTTGTGGCGTACATCCAGCAAGGCTGCAGACGGTTATTAAAAACGAAACTAGAAGCCAGGTTGGCCCCATTCAACACGGCGGCCAAAGCTCCCTGCGGTGCATAGTGTGCGTTCGTGGCGTAATTGATGGAATTGGCCAAATCCACTGCAGAGAGGGTTTGGCCAGCGGCGTTGGGCGTATAGGTGATCACGCTGCCGCTCGGATAGGTGAGAGTGGCGACGGAGCCATTAAGGTTATAGGTATAGCTGGTGCTCTTCGTGACGCTATTTGTGGTGCGCTGGTCAATGAGTGGACGGCCCATCGAGTCGTAGGTCCACGCTTCAGAGCCAACGCCGTCGCACATGCCGGTGCGTCTTCCGATGCCATTGTTAATGGTAAGAGTGGGCAAAGTGCAGCCTAACGGAGCGACGCCATCGTAGGCGTAAATGACGGCTGGGGTGACGCCATCCGAGAAGGATTTTTGCATCAGACGGTTCAGTGCATCGTAAGCATACGCCGTGGTGACGGTAGCGCCGGAAGGATCGGCTCCACCCGTGAGCAAGGAGCCAGACACAGAAACACTGAAGGATGGCGGCGAGAACGTGCCAGAGGAACCTGATGCCAATGAATAGTTCGTGCTGGCACCAGTTGTCTTGGCCACCAGGTTCACCGTTGCCCCAGAGAGGGATGCCGTCACCGGCACGGATGAGTTGGCGTTGATGGCACTGATCAGTCCGTTGGCCAACGTCGTAGCCGTGCTGCTTTGCCCATAGCTGACCGATGTTTTAACCCCATTCACCGTGATCCAGACAGTACCACTGTCATAAGTTGTACCTGCATCTTTTCCACCTGTCATAGTCGATCCTGACGCTGCTACAGCCATCGTCTGGTTTGGAGGACTAATTGATGTTGGCGTTCCGGACATGATGTAATTAGTAGCCGACCCTGTTGCCTTACTTGTGATGGTGATGGCTGATCCGTTTACGGTGGCGGTAACTGGGCTTGTAGAATTACCGTTAATCGTGGTCGTCAATGCGGAAGCCACGGAAGCAGTAGTGCTTGTAGATCCATAGCCAACCCCGGCAATTACGCTCCCATTGACAGACAAGAGTATGGGACCACCGCTTGTCTGAGGCGCACCGCCCCAGATTGTGAATGTGCCAGTGCTGTGTGTGGCGGAATTGGTAGTGCTTTGTTCACTACCACTGACCGTGCCTGAGCCCTTGCCAGATGTACTGGCAAGGTTGGTGGCGGGAGCGACTTTGGTGAGCACATTACCGTCGGCGTCGTACGCATAGCTGATCGTGCCAGACTCCGGGTTTATCGCCTGCGTGAGACGAGAGAGTGAATCGTAGGTGAACGTGCGCTGGCGCGAGCCATTCTGAACGACGCCCGTAAGGTTGTTAAGAGCGTTGTTAGCGTAAATGGTGACATAGCCAAGGCCGCTCGGGTCTTCCGTAACTTGAGTGAGACGGTCGAGGGCATCGGAGCAGGATTTGCGGGATTTCCCTGCGGGGTCAGTAACGGTAGAGCAGCGGCCAGAGTAGCTCATTGAAATGACCGAGCCGTCTTGCTCGTTAACGAATGTTGTTCGGTCCAGAGCGTCGTAGGCGTATGCCGCGGTACCGTCTGTGGACAGGGAGGAGATTCGGTGTGGATTGGAGACGGAAGCAACGCGGTCTACGCCGTCGTAAGCGGTGTCGATGTAATCGGTGCCTTCGGAGTCGGAATTCATCTGCGTCTGTGCGACGCGGCCGAGCCCGTCATAGACTGTGGTCATGGTGATGCTCGGGGACGGACTTGCGAGGCGGGTGGTCACAACTTGGAATGGAGGTCCAGACTGGGCGCAAGTCACACCTCCTAAGTCTGTGTAGCAATAGCTGGTTGAGCCGCCATCTGGATAGGTGATTTGAGTTGGGCGACCCATAAAATCATAGCTTCTGGTCGTGCTTTGCTGATTCCGGTCCTGAATCGAGGTCACCACACCGCTGTTGAGATCGTATCCGTAATTAGTGCTTTGATTCAGGACATTTGTAGTCGTGGTCGGGAATGCCCCATAGTAGGCCGATGAATACTGGAAGGTGGTTGAATGCCCACAAGGATCCGTGTGCTTCTGCACTTCACCCGTGTCAAAGTAGACCTTGGTCGTGACGAGATAACCATTGGAAACGGAAACGTTGCAGTTTGTCTGTGCAGTGACGCTGCCGTTCAACCAACGACTGACAGAGGTTGGGTTGCCTGGATATCCTACGCCGACGACGTGTTGCACGGTAACGCCAGAGGACTGCAGATTCGACTCGTCATACCCGAAAAGAGTCTTGGAGCATGGCGCACTTGTGCCCTGACAAGTATTTCCAGAGGAATCATAGACAATACGCGATGACAGCAATCTTACTAAATTGTTGTATTTATAATTAGCTGACCCTGACGATCCGTCGAATGCCTTATACAAAAATGCCTCGCGGTTGAGAATTCCTCCTACTCCGTTTTGTCCGTAATCGTAATTAGTTCTCGTGGATACATTTCCGTACAATGCTGTATACGTAGTGCTTTGCAGGGGATCAGGGTGAAGATATGTAAACCCGGAGTCATATGTCCACACTCGCTGGGACTGCTCACCCGTATCCAGAGTCACTTTTTCTGAAATTGGAAACGCCCCATAGATCAAGCCCGGGAAAGGGTCAAGGGGAGGTCCCGAAGTGGTCATATATTGTGTGTCGACAGTTTGGAGAAGGTGGTTAGCGGCTTGAGAGCCATTATAGTACCGAACTTGGGTTTCGTAAAAAGAGCATGTCCCTCCCATGCCTGTACTGATGTGTACGGCGTCGTTAAGATTAGGGTCCGTTATAACGACGGAGCGAACAGGTGGATCAGTAGTTGAACCACGGGTGCCTGATCCACCCCAAGTATAGGTCCACGTCTTAGGCGAAGTGCCGTCACGCAAATCCAAAGTTCTCTGCCTGACGCCTGGAGTGAAGCCAATCTGCGCGCCCATCATGCAACCAAGACCCCCGCCATAAACGTATGACATTGTCGCGCCGCTCGGGTATGTGATCTGTGAGAGGTTTCCTTGGCCGTCCGTAGTATAGCTAAAAGTCCACGCCGTGCCGTTTGGTAGGACTGCACTCTGAAGTACGGCGATGTCAGTGCTGAGTGGTTGATAGATCGGAGGATTATTCGTCCCGTATTGTAAGTGAATTGAGGCATAACAAAGCTTTACAGCAAATATTCCACCATTAACGCCAGGGGCGTTCCAGATCATCGCTGAAGTCACGGGCAGGGGGCCTTGACATCCACTTGTATCAGTGGCGGTCGTCGGCGCGGGTATGCTCCGACCCAAAGTATCGATGGCTCCTGTGAAGACATCAGGGAACGAAAGAAAAAAGGTGTGCGGATAAAGGAGGGTAATCGTGTTGCCATTCGTGTCTTTCTGATAGCCATCTGCCGAAGAAGTTGGAGTTGTCGATATGATTCCGTCAGAGTCTGTGAGAATACCGCTGGGCGAGAGGGAATAGCCGGTACCATCGGTGGAATACCAAGTGCCAGAGCTTAACTTTCCGAGGCGATGGAACCCATGGCTGTCCTTAACTCCGTACATATAGTAAGTAACGGGATACAGCCAGGCATCATTCCCCACTTCATACGAATTGTGGCTGATTATGACATAACGAGAAGATGCGTTTATAATGCGAAAGTCGTCGGGGTTTTCGAACCACTGATAAACGCAGGCGAGACCTGGCGCACATACGTTGGTCTCGAAAAATCCACGAGCCCCAAAATGGAGCACCAGATTCATCTTGAGTTTGCCCCGCTGGGGGTATGAAAGAAGTGGTATGTCAACTGAAAGAGCCCCATTCGACAGATTTACTTGGTCGATTTCGGAGTATTGAAAGGGCGCATAATTTTTCTGAAGTCCTATGTTTGGATCCTCTTGGGCCAGCACAGAGGACACGCCAAGGCATACGAGGCTGATTATGGCGGCGAAGAAAACTTTCAGACTAAGCTTCATTTTTGTCCTCCAAAAAGACCAACCGCATTCAACGCGGCGTAGGCATTGCTGGCAAGAGTCACTGCTTGCGGATCGCTGGCCACCTGCTGCGGCATGGATGATGCGGAGAGAATCAAAGACAAGTAAAGAGCGAGCGAAGCGCGAAGGAAGCTCATGTGACCCCCACAAGAACAAATAGCTGCCCCCTTCTAAATCTTTCTATTGGCACTTGTCAAGAAAAATAATTAATTTCTATAATAATTACAGTTAACGGGACTAGTACCAAGAGACAAGTGGGCGCTATATACCTGACTGTTGGGTAGGAATGCTCGACTCCCCGAGCTGCACCAGAAGGCGGCGGGCAAGGCGGCGGGAAGCGCGGGAGAGCGATTAGTTTGAGCGGATGGAAGAGGTGAAGGCGTAGCTGGCCTGGAGGCGGAGGTCGAGTTGAACGGCGGCGTAGCGGGCGCAGAGGGTGCGTTCGTGGCGGGTGAGGGCAGTGAGGCGGGGGAACTGGTCGGCGGTCAGCAGGGCCAACCGGCTCAGGAAGCGGAAATAGATGCTGACGAAAAACAAGCCGGAGGCGGAAGTACCCAGATTGGGGGTGAGGCGATGAAGGGTCAGCAGAGAATCAAAATCGCGGCGGGAGACGGGGCGGGAATGGATGCCGGCAACGGCCAGAACCTGAGGGGAAATATCGCGGGCGGCGGTATTGGCAAGGACGGCGCGGCTGTAGTAGGCCGCGAATTGGGCGAGCGCGATAAAGGTGAGAAGGAAAAGCATCGCTGAAAACATTGCTCCCGCCCCCCTAGCTGGAACAGAGTCAGGTTAGCGGGGGGAATGTGGAAGGACTATAGGCCTTTGGTACCAGGGAGGAGGGACTTCCGAGGGGCGGCCGGCGGCGAAGGAGGGCCCGCTGGCGGTTGACCTGCGCTGCCGGTAGGTGATAATCATGTACGGTTGCGCCCAAGGTGTGCTGGGCAAGAGGTTGAGGCCCGCCGGACGGGTCAACGTTTCGCGGGAAGCGCGCATCTCACCGGAAAACAATAAGGGCGCCACGGCTGTCCGCGTTGTCCGCCGAAGGTAAAAAAAGGAGTATTGATGAAGCGGTCTCTGACAGGGTGGGTGTTGGCGCTGGCCAGCGTGTGGCTGGCGGCAGGATGCGGGCAGACGAATAATACGTTCCAGCCGAATACCGGGGCGTTTATCAGCTATCTGGCGCCCAGCCGGGCGAGCGCTGGAGGGCCGGCGTTCACGCTGACGCTGAGCGGAGCGGGGTTCGTGAGCGGGACGGTGGTGCAATGGAATGGGCAGAACCGGCCGACGACGTATGTGAGTTCCGGGCAGGTGCTGGCGGCGATAACCGCGGCGGATATCGCCACGGTGGGAACGGCGGCGGTGAACAGCCTCAATCCCAGCAAAGGGCCGACAGATAACGGGCTATCCAACACGGTTACATTTTTTATTGATACGGCTTCCAATCCCATTCCGACGATCAGTTCGCCCACCACAGCCAGCGTGGCGGCTGGTTCCAGCAGCTATGATCTGGTCATTACGGGAACGAATTTTCTGCCTCCTCCTTCGCCTACCACGATGGGCTCGGTGGTGCAGTGGAACGCCGGGGCGACCCAGACCAACCTGACGCCCTACTCGATCACTAGCACGCAGATTAAAGTAACCATTCCGGCCGCTCAGCTTGCCACCGCAGTTAAGGCCAACGTCACCGTATTCAATCCCCCGCCGGGAGGCGGCACCAGCCCTGGGGGCATCGCCTTTTCAGTTACGGTCACAAGCGGGCCGACGGGAGCGCGGTCGGCGGCGCCCATTACGGCGCCGGATGCCGGGACGGTTGCGGCGGCGGGGACCAGCAGCGGCAGCGGAGCAGGAATTGCCGCGCAGGACACGCCGGCGATCAGCGGGAACGGGCGATTTGTGGCGTATAGCGGGCTCACAGCGGGAAGCAGCGAAGGGAGCACGCAGATTTTCCTGCACGACACCTGCGCGGGAGCGGAAGCGGGATGCGTGGCGGGGACGACGCTGGTTTCAGTGGGAGTCGGCGGCGTGGCGGGAGATGGAGCGAGTTTTTCGCCGGCGATCAGCGCGGACGGGCGCTACGTGGCGTTCAGCTCGGCGGCGGGGAATTTTTCCGCGGCGGGAGCGGCTCCCGGGCGGCAGATTTATCTGCGGGACACGTGCCTAGGCGCGGCGGGAGCGTGCGTGCCGGGGACGCAATTGATTTCCATTGATGCGGGGGGAGCGCTGGCGGGGGCGGAAAATATACTGCCGTCCATCAGCGCGTCGGGACGGTTCGTGGCGTTTCTTGCGGTGACGCCGAGCCGCGCGGGGGATGCGGCCGCGGGAGCGGGCGCGCCGAACAGCGGCTACCGGCAGGTGTTTGTGCGGGATACGTGCCTGGGCGCGGCGGGATGCACGCCGCAGACGGCGCGGATATCACTGCAGCCGGGGGACGCGCCGGCGGGCGGAGCGGTGACGGGGCCGGCGCTGAGCGGAGATGCGCGGCGGCTGGCGCTGGCGGGGCGGGATGCGACGCTGTTCACGCCGGGGGCGATGATAGACGACAGTTTTTTCCACGCGGTAATTCAGAAGAACAACCCATAGAAAAAGCGCGCCGCCGAATGGCGGGGCGCTTCTTTCGCCAGAGCAATCCATAGTGCAATCAGGAAATGGTATTGTGCGGATTTTGTATGGCGATTCGTGTGAACGGACGTCTTGTCCATTCTGCGGCAGCGGGCGGGGCAAGCCCCGCCCCTACAGCGTAACAGTTGCGGGAAATGCGGTTTAAGCGAAGCGCACTTTGACGTCGGGGCGCTTTTCGAGATGGACGGAGTCCACGAAGCGAACTTGGCGGTCGTCAAAGGTGAGGATCATGGAATGAGTGCGGATGCCTTCGCCGAAGAAGCGTACGCCGCGGAGGAGGCTGCCCTCGGTGACGCCGGTGCAGGCGAAGATGATGTTCTTGCCGGGGGCGAGGTCTTCGGTGTCGTAGATGCGCTTGCCGTCCTTGATGCCCATTCTGGCGGCGCGCTCCTCGTGTTCGGGCTTGCTGAGAACCAGGCGGGCGAGGATCTGGCCGTTGAGGCAGCGCAGGGCGGCGGCGGCGAGGACGCCTTCGGGAGCGCCGCCGGTGCCCATGACGGCGTGGACGCCGGTGCCCACGACGGCGGCGGAGATGCCGGCGGAGAGGTCGCCATCGCCGATGAGCTTGATGCGTGCGCCGGCTTTGCGAATATCGTCGATCAATTTTTCATGGCGTTCGCGTTCGAGAACGACAACGACGAGGTCCTCGACGTCGCGGTCCAGGCGCTTGGCGATGGACTTAAGGTTGTCGGCCACCGGGGCGTCCAGCTCGACGGCGCCCTTACAGGAGGGTCCGACGATGATTTTTTCCATGTACACATCGGGGGCGTGCAGGAGGCCGCCCTCTTCGCTGGCGGCCAGGACGGCGATGGCGTTGGGAGCGCCGGTGGCGCAGAGGTTGGTGCCTTCGAGGGGATCGACGGCGATATCCACTTTGGGAGCGGAGGGATGCTTCTTATGCGCGGCGGCGCCAACCTTCTCGCCGATGTACAGCATGGGGGCTTCATCGCGCTCGCCTTCGCCGATGACGATGGTGGCGTCCATCATGACGCCATCCATGGTCTTGCGCATGGCTTCGACGGCCACCAGATCGGCCTTGTGGCGGTCGCCGTAACCCATGGTGCGGGCGGCGGCGATGGCGGCGTTTTCAACGACGCGGAGAAACTCGAGGCTGAGCTGTGATTCCATGGCAGGCCCTCCCTGGCGGGCGCGGTGCGGAGAAACGATCCGAGCAAAATTCGCGGCGTGGAGCAGCCCGCGGTTGCGCAGCGGGCCGCCTGACTACTTTCAACCTTCAACTAGAAACTGTCAACGGCGAAGTCCGGTCCGGCCGGAAAGGACGCCAATTGAAAGTGTCAGCGACCCATTCCGTTGAGATTCTTCGTCCCGGCAAAAGGCGCCGGGACTCAGAATGACAGGCTGTCTTATTTTGCGGCCGGCTAGACGTAGGCGGCGATGCCGGTGATGCGCTCGCCGATGATCAGCTTGTGGATGTCGTTGGTGCCCTCGTAGGTAAAGACGGATTCGAGGTTGTTCATGTGGCGCATGATGCAGTAATCGTCAACGATGCCGTTGGCGCCGAGGATGTCGCGGGCTTTGCGGGCAGTATCGAGGGCGATGCCCACGTTGTTCATCTTGAGCATGGAGATGTGCGAGTGGTGGACCTTGCCGAGGTCCTTGAGGCGGCCGACGTGCAGGGCGAGGAGCTGGCCCTTGGTGATTTCGGTGATCATCCAGGCGAGCTTTTCCTGCACTAACTGATGGCCGGCGATGGGCTTATTGGCGAACTGCTTGCGCATCTTGGCGTATTGCAGCGCGGTGTCGTAGCAGGCCATGGCCGCGCCCAGGGCGCCCCAGCCGATGCCGTAACGGGCCTGGTTGAGGCAGCCGAGAGGGCCTTTGAGGCCGACGACGCCGGGGAGAAGATTGGATTCGGGGATTTCGCAATCGGTGAAGGCCAGGCCGGAAGTGACCGAAGCGCGCAGGGACCATTTGCCGTGAACGTCCCAGGCTTTGAAGCCGGGCGCGCCTTTTTCCACCAGGAAGCCGCGGACTTTTTCGTCCTCGCATTTAGCCCAGACGACGGCGACGTCGGCGATGGAGCCGCTGGTGATCCACATTTTTTCGCCGTTGAGGATGTATTTGTTGCCCTTCTTGACGGCGCGGGTGAGCATGCCGCCGGGGTTGGAGCCGAACTGGGGCTCGGTGAGGCCAAAGCAGCCGATGG
Organism: Terriglobia bacterium; assembly: GCA_041500985.1. Lineage (GTDB taxonomy): Bacteria > Acidobacteriota > Terriglobia > Acidiferrales > UBA7541 > Acidiferrum. The sequence continues at coordinate 11,605 of JBGQNE010000017.1, forward strand.
CCTGGCCGGATTGCAGGGCCGGGAGCCACTTCTGCTTCTGCTCCTCGCTGCCGTAGGCGTGGATGGGGTACATGACCAGGCCGCCCTGGACGGAGACGAAACTGCGCAGGCCGGAATCGCCGCGCTCCAGCTCCTGGGTCATCAGGCCGTAGGCCACGTTGGACATGCCGGCGCAGCCGTAGCCGTGGAGATTGGCGCCGAAGAAGCCCAGTTCGCCGAGCTGGGGGACGAGGTGCTTGGGAAAGGTGCCCTCGCGGCTGTGCTTTTCAATGATGGGGATGATTTCGTTTTCGACGAACTGGCGGGCGGTCTGACGAACCAGTTTTTCCTCGTCATTGAGAAGAGAATCGAAGTCTATGAAATCCACTCCGGCGAATCCAGCCATGATGGCTCCTTATCCCTGCGGGGGTGCGGGCCGCAACCCCGCCCGCGTGATTGTAACAAGTGTGTGCGAGGCGCGGCAAGGAAGGAGGGGGGAGCGTGAAGGAAACAGGGATGGGGAGCTGCAGGAAGGAAGAAAAAGTGGGATGGAGGCATGGGATTGGGAGGGGAAAGGGCAAGGAAGAGGGAAAGAGGGGCTCCTTGATATGTAACGTTATTACCCAAGAATTTTGAGAAGCATTCCGGAAAAAATTGCCGATGAATTCTAACTAACAGATAGAAAGGATGTTACGGGAGCCATTCGAATGGTACTAGGCATGCATTATGTCTGAGTGTTGTTGAGCTTTAGCAGGTAGCCGCGGGTTCGCCGGAGAAGTGAAGGGGCGGATAAGCGGCAAGGATAAAGGCAGAGAAGAGGAAAAGGTTATGAGGAAGAGAGAGCAAGCCGGATTTTCAATGGTCGAGTTATTGATCACCATGCTGATTATGGTGGTGGTTGCAGCCATGGCGGTGCCGCAATTTCAATCTGTAAGCCGCTACCTGCGCATCGCGGGGGACAGTCGGGCCCTGTTCGCAACGGCTTCGCAGGCCAAGATGCAGGCGGGCGCACAGTTCACTCATTCGCGGGCTCGCATCGATTTAAGCGCCAACCAGTATTACACCGAAGTCTGGGACAGAACCAAGAATGTGTGGACGACCGTGGGTGGGGTGCAACCGCTCTCCAAGGGAGTCACGCCGGGATTATCCGCGACCATCGCCGCCGCGCCCGCCGGCACGCAGGCCAGTGTGAGCCAGGCGGGCAATTGTTTCAGCACCGCGCCCGGCTCCCTCACGCCCGCGACCATTGCCAACACCTCCTGCATTGAGTTTAATTCGCGCGGCGTCCCTGTGGACAACAGCGGATCGCCGATCGCCACGAATGCCTTTTACATCACGGACGGGACGAGCGTTTACGCCGTGACCGTCAGCATCACGGGCATGGTGCAGGACTGGTCTACCGATGTGAATTCCACGGGCAGCAATTGGATGAGGCGGTAAAGGAAGATTCATGGAACAGCCAATGAAAACACGCAAACCGATTCGCCGTAAATCACAAGCCGGGACATCGCTGCTGGAAACGCTCATTGCCCTGGCAATCCTCATGATCGTGGCGGTGGGACTATTGCCGCTGGCCGTCGTCGCGGTCTCTACCACAGAAAACCAGGGGCACCTCGGCGCGCGCACTGCGGAATACGCCCAGGACAAAATGGAACAACTGCTGACACTGTCGTATAACGATAACGTCACCGACGTGACGGTGTTCCCCTCGGGAGTTTGCGGAGGGACCTGTGGCTTGTGGACTGGCGGTAGCACCGACCCCAAGAATCCCGTCGCCGGCTATGCGGACTACCTCGATGCGAACGGAAACGTGCTCGCGACCGGCGCCGCCAACTGGTATTACATCCGCGTTTGGAAAGTCGAGTACGTAACCACATCCCCCCTGGACGCGAATGCCGTCTTCACCATGAAGAAGATCACGGTCGTTTCGCAGGTAGCTCACCAGATCGGATCGGCGGGATTAGTGCCGCAGGCCACAGTGACCGCCATTAAAACGGAACCCTTTTAGGAGGCGTTGTGTTGCAGATTAAAGGAAATCACAAAGTGTTGGGGCCGCGCCGGCAGGGAGGCTTTTCGCTCCTGGAGGTGATGGTAGCCCTGGGAATCATGGTGGCGATTGCGGGCATCGTCATGTCCGGGATGATGCAGATGATGTACGTGCAAGGATCGGTGGCCAACCGTTCGGAGATGCACAGCAGCATGCGCAGCGCCACGGAATTGATGGAACAGGAGATCGGCCAGGCGGGAAGAATCGCCCTGCCCAATCCGGTCAACAATGCGACCGCGGCCAGCACGCCCGCGCATCTGACTCTGCAAACGGACGTCTTTAATCCCATATCGGGATTGTTGTGCACCTCGAACTGCTTGCCGCCGGGCACTCAGACCGTGACGATCGGAACGAGCGGAGCGGGCTCGGCCGTGGCCGGGATGTTTCCGGGCATTAAACTGACCATCATCAGCGGAGCGCACTCGCAGGAGACCGTGGCGGTCACCGCCGTGAATTACGGCGCCAACCAGGTCACCGCATATTTCGCCAATGCGCACACCGCAGGCAGGCCAATTCTAGTGGAAGGAGGATTCGCGGAGGGGGTGATCCCGGCGGATGCCGCTACCGTCACCGCGCAGACGATTGTTTTACCCAATGGAAGCACGGGATACACAAATGGTTCGACAGGCTACGTGCTAAAGCTTTTCGGCGACATCAACGGCGATGGAAATATGGCCTACGTGCAGTATAAGTGCACGCCGGGCACCGCCACTGCGCCTGGAACACTGACGCGGAGCGTCACGACGCTGCCGCAGGACGGGACCACGCCGGCGAAAAGCGCGGCGGTGGTGCTGCTGGACAATGTGATCTACCCCACCGATGCCGCGGGCAATTCGATTGTAACGCCATGTTTTACGTATGACGAAACCGACGTTTTGCCGGACACTTTTATTCAGAACGTGGCCGTGACGCTGACGGTACAGACGGCGCTGCGGGACGCGAAAACGCATGTTTTTCAGCAGGAAACCAAAGCCTTGCTGAACGTGGCCCCGCGCAACGTGTATGACACCTGGGCCATGGCCAACTCGAATACGGCCTACCGCGTGCAGCCTGTTCCGCCCGCCGTGACGGCTCTGATTGCCCAGCCATGAGGAAGCCCATGACCCTGAACAGAAAGAAGAGAATAAACATGAAGAAACAAAGCAAACAAAAAGGTTCCGCGCTGATTCTGGCCCTGATCCTGGTGCTGGTTCTGTCGGTGATGGCCACCTCGATGATGTTTCTTTCGCAGTCGGAAACCTGGGGCAGCATGAACTACCGGCTGATGACCCAGGCGCGCTATGGGGCGGAGTCCGGCCTGCACGCGGCCGCCAACTACCTCATGTTCACGTACCAAACCCCGGGTACTAATGCAACGGACCCGCTGGCACCCTACGGAAGCTTTTCGGCGATGCAGCCTGTGCTTTATAACAACACTCCCGTGATGCTCTCCTCGATCACCAGCGGGGACGTGGATGATGCGCCGAACTACCCGGCTGCAGCGGTGCAGGCGGATTTCCTGTCTAAAGTCACGGGTAGCGTCCCGGCCGGGGCGACCGCGGTAAACTATTCGGCTACGGCCACGTTGCTGACAATGGAGAGCATCAGCGTGTTCGGTTCGGCCACGCCGCAGACGGTGCAGACGTGGCTGCTTACGGGGCGTGGAACGATCGCCGGGGTGCGCAACTCGACGGTGGAAGTTTCCTCGGTGATGGAACAACTGGTTTCGCCCATGTTCAATTATGCGGCCTTTGCCAAGTCCAATACCTGCGCTGCGCTGGATTTTTCCGGCAGCGGAGGAAGCAATAGCTACGATTCCAGCGCTGGCAGCAACGCGCTAGCGAACCCGGCTACCGGAGGGAACGTGGGCACCAACGGCGCCGTGCTGCTACAAGGCAGCGCGACCATCGGAGGCAATGTTTCCGCTCCCCACACCGGCGTCTCCACCAGCAAGACGGCATGCCCCGCCGGCACCGTGGACACTAGCCTAGCCCTCGTAACTATTGGCAACGGCACTCTGACGGGGAGTGTTACCCGATTGCCCCAGCCGTTGAACTATCCCACCTTGACGGTTCCGCCGCCGGGAATCATCAACCTGAACCTGAGCGGTAAATCGACGGACTGCTTGGCCGTGGCAACCTGCACCTTCCTGGCGACGGCCGGAGCGAATAAAACCGACACCTACACCCTCCCTCCCGGCAGCTATGGCGACATTCAGGCATCGGGGACAAACACCGTCCTTAACCTGACCGCGGGAACCTATAACATCAATGCCATCTGCTCCAGCAGCAGCCCGGTCTTCAACATTGTGTCCGGACCGATCATCCTGAACATCACGGGGAATCCCGCGAATCTTTCGAGCAGCACGTGCGCAAATCCGATCGATTTCTCGGCCCAGACCATTGTTAAGAACAGTTCGGGCAGCTGGGATCCGGGGACGCTGCAGATGATCTATGAAGGCACCGGAACCGTGAACCTGGCGGGCGGAGCGTCCGGGCTGGGCCTGCTGTATGCGCCCAATGCCTCGGTCAACATGGTGGGCGGATCGGCGTGGTACGGATCCATCATCGGCAACACAATCAACGATAACGGCGGCACGGCCATCAACTACGACCGCAACCTGCAGAACGAATACTTCACGCGCGGCAACTACATGCTGCATACCTTCAACTGGAGCAAGAACTAAGCGTCCGCGAAAGCAAAGAAGAAGATTTCTCAAACGCAGTCTCTCCTTGAGGAACAGCGGGGCCGGGAGCAATCCCGGCCCCGCCGCTTTTTGGGAATGCGATTTCCCGGAGCGGCGGGGCAGCGGCAAGTGGCTGCGGCGCGTGATATCTTAGTTAGAGGAGACGAACACGGACGAACCCGCCTCGACGGAAGCGAAACAGGCGCAGCGGCTGCGGACATCCGGCCCAGGAACCATGAAGCGAAAACTTTCACCGAAAATTCTTATTTTCGATGTGGACGGCGTGCTGGTGGACGTGCGCGGAACGTACTGGCGCTCGGCGCTGGAGACGGTGCGCTACCTGAGCGGGCGGCGGGTGACGTACAAAGAGCTGCATGAATGGAAGAGCCGGCCGGGCTTCAACGACGACTGGCGGATGACGGCGGCGTGGGTGACGGAGCTGGGGAGGCCGACGACCTACGAGGAGGCGCGGGAGGCGTTTAACCGGTTTTATTGGGGCGCGAACGGGAAGCCGGGAAACGTGCGCAACGAGAAGCTGGTGATCACGCCGGGGCAGATCGAGCGCTGGGCGGCGCGCTACGAGCTGAACATTTTTACCGGGCGGACGCGGCGGGAATTCAATCATACGTTCGAGCGCTGGGCGGGGACGGGACATTTCCGCACGGTGATTACCATGGACGACGTGAAGCGCATGAAGCCGCATCCGGACGGGCTGCGGAAGATATTGAGGCGCCGCGATCCGGCGCGGGCGCTCTACCTGGGAGATAACATTGACGATGCGCTGGCGGCGCGCGGCGCGGGCGTGGACTTCCTGGCGGTGGCGCCGCCGGGGGCGCGGGACGGGCGCAAGCGCGCGAAGGAGTTCCGCAAGCTGGGTGCGCTGGGGATGCTGGAGCGGGCCACAGAACTGAACGGGTGGCTGGCGGAAGGCCCCTTGAAAGTGAACAGTGGAAAGTGAACATCCGCAAATTCTCCTCTCTTTTGACTATTAACTGATCACTGTAATCTGATAATCTGTATTGGACATCCGTGCTCGTGAAACTTGTGGAGAAACCCATGCGTATACCCATCGCGCTCTTCGCGGCCTTGATCACGTTTACCGCAACCGTGACGCTGTTCTTTTGCCTGCGCGCGCAGAACGCTTCCGACGAGGGAGCCAGCCGCGGGACCATCGAGCAATTGCTGCGGGAGCAGCAGGAGGCGTGGAACGCCGGAGACATCGAGAAATTTGTGGGGGGATACTGGCGCTCGCCGGAGCTGACGTTTTCGGGCAGCGGAGGAATCGAGCGCGGATGGGACGGGGTGCTGGCGCGCTACAAGCGGCGCTATGCGACGCGGGAAGAGATGGGACGGCTGGATTTTTCCGGGCTGGAATTCCGCTTTCTGGGGGCGGACGCGGCGCTGGTGCTGGGGCGGTGGCGGCTGACGCGCCCTCCTACGAATGATGCGGGCGGGGTGTTTTCGCTGGTCTTGCAGAGGTTTCCGGAGGGGTGGAGGATTATCCACGACCATACCAGCGAAGTGGCGGGGAAGAATTGAGCGGGTTTTCTGGAACTGAAAGTTGAGATCCTTTCCGGCAAGAGCCGGAATCTGCGATCGGCCCCGATAAAGAGCATCGGGGCCCTCAGGATGACAGCGTCCTGGATTGGGCGCGGCTTGCGGGTGAGTGTTCCGCGGGTGGCTGCCTGAGTTTTTTCGCAGACTGTTGAGTACAATCGTTCCGTGAAGATTCTCCTGCTCAATCTCTATTATCCGCCGGACACTTCGGCCACGGCGAAGATGGCGCGCACGGTCGTGGAGGCGCTGAGCGCGGAGCACGAGGTGACGGTGCTCTGCGGGCGGCCGTCGTATGACCCGAGCGAGCGGCGGGCGTGGCGGCTCTGGCGGACGGAGCGAATGGCGGGGCAGCTGAGAGTGAGAATTATCCGGGTGGGTTCGACGGACTATCCGCGTGTGCGGATGAAGCTGCGGGTGCTCAACTATCTGAGCTACGTGTTTCTGGCCGTGCCGCTGGCGCTGTTGCGGCCCTGTGACGCCGTTCTGGCCATGACCGATCCGCCGTTCGAGGGAATCGTGGGAGCATTCGTGGCGCTGCTCAAGCGCAAGCCGTTCGTCTACAACATTCGCGACCTGTATCCGGACATGGCCCTGGGCGGAGCGCTGATTGCTCCGGGGCGGCTGGCGCGGCTCTGGGAGGGGATGCACCGCTGGGCGCTGCGGCGGGCCGCGCGGGTGATCGTGCTGGGCGAGGACATGCGCGAGCGGATCATCGCCAAAGGAGCGAACCCGGCGCGGGTGGCGATCGTGCGCGACGGCGCGGAAATTTCTCCGCCCGGCGCTCCCGCACCAGAATTGGATGCGGAAGTGCTGCGCGCGATACGGGGCGATTTCCGTTTTGTGCTGGTGCATGCGGGAAATCTCGGCTTCTACGGGGCGTGGGAGACGCTGCTGGAGGCGGCGCGGCAATGCGCGGATGCGGGGATTGGGCTGGTCTTCGTGGGCGAAGGAGCGCAATTCGAGGGGGTGCGGGCTTCCGCGGCGGGGATCGCCAATGTGCGGTTTCTGCCGTTTTTTCCGGCGGGGAAAATTTCCACGGTGCTGGCCGCGGCGGACGCGCACGTGGTTACGGTGAAGCGCGGGCTGGAGGGAGTGGTGGTGCCGAGCAAGCTGTACGGAATTCTGGCGGCGGGCAAGCCGCTGCTGGTGGTGGCGCCGGCGGAATCGGACGCCGCGCGCATGGCCTTGCGGCATGGCTGCGGATTGACGGCCGACCCGGATCGTCCCGGGGAAGCGGCGGCGGCGGCGCGGGCGCTGGCCGGGGATCCGGAAAAAGTGAAGAGCATGGGAGCCGCCGCTGCTGCTGCTGCCCAGGGCTATGATAGGCTGAAGGAATTGCGGCGGTTTGCGGAAATTTTGCGGGAGGCTGCGCCTTCGCGGAAGGAATGAGGAAGACCGAGGACGAATGAATTCCGCCTTGCTGGCATTGGCCATTTCGCTGACGGCTTCCCTGCTGCTGACCATTCCCGTGCGCGCGCTGGCGCTGCGCGTGGGCATGGTGGACCTGCCCGGGCCGCGCAAGGTGCACAGCGAGCCGATACCGCTGCTGGGCGGGCTGGCGATTTATGGAGCGGTGCTGCTGGCGGTGCTGCTGGTGATGGACGCGGCGGGGCGCGGGCAAAGCGCGGGGATTTTGGCGGGAGCCACGCTGGTGGCGGCGACGGGAATGCTCGATGACCGCGGGCTGCTGCATCATCAGATCAAGCTGTTCGTGGCCATGCCGCTGGCCGCGGCGCTTCTGGTGCTGAGCGGAATTCACGCGCAGGTTTTCACCGTGCTGCTGGGCGGGCGCCCCGGGCAGATTGCGGATATCGCCCTGACGATTTTCTGGGTGGTGGGGATTACCGCCGCGTTCAGCATTCTCGATCACATGGACGGGCTGTGCGCGGGGACCGCGGCGGTGGCCTCGGCCTTCTTCGCGCTGCTGGCCGGCCACAACGGACAGGGACGAGTGGCCCTGCTGGCGGCCGCGGTGCTGGGAGCGGCGCTAGGTTTTCTCTGGTGGAATTTCAAGCCGGCAAAAATATTCATGGGCGATGGCGGGGCCATGTTCCTGGGATTTCTGATGGCCGCGCTGGGGCTCGAATTGCGCTTCGAGCAGGCTCCCCCCGCCGCGGGCTGGATGATTCCCGTGCTGATCCTGATTGTTCCGGTTTTCGACACGACGCTGGTGACAATTTCGCGCGCGCGCCGCGGCCTGCTGCCCTTCACCAGTCCCGGAAAAGATCATTGCGCGCATCGCCTGGCGAATCTGGGCTTGGAGCAGCGCGGCGCGGTGCTGGCTATGTATGCTTTGGGCGGACTGGGCGGTTCCCTGGCGGTTTTGGTCAGCCGCACTTCTCCCGCGGGAGTTCTCTACGCTTTTCTAGGAGCCGCGACGGGCATATTGGGTGGAGTTGCGCTGCTGGAACGGGCACCTTACCAGCGGCAGGAAAAGAAGTGAAAGTCGCAGCGTGAAGCGGCGGAAAAGCCTCTAAAAATCAGGAACTTACCATCCCGGATTTGCATTTTTCGGGATGCTCTGCGGCTTTCCCCCAGACTGCGAATCCGCTATACTTCCCACTCCCTCTCGTACCGGCCTGAGACGATATTGAGCTGAAATGGAACACGGCCCGGAGGGATCAGAGTGAAACCTTGGTCCGGCGACCGGGGCGCCTGAAGGACCAAAACCGGAAAGAGCGAACGCATGTCCGTTGAGCACGGGGCTGAAAAAGTGCAAGGCGGTGAGGTAGTGGTGGTGGGAGGCTCGGCCGCCGGGCTCTGCACAGCGAACCTGGTGGCCCGGGGAGGGCGCAAGGTGCGCGTGCTGGAGGCCGCGGAGGAGTTGAGTCCCGCGCCGCGCACGCTGATCGTCACGCATCAATTGCAGAGTCTGGTCGGAGCGCCGGCAGCCGAATGCACGGTGAATGAAATCCGGCGTTTTGAGCTGTTCACCAATGGGCGTTCGGCGCAGGTGGCGCTGCAGCAGCCCGACCTGATTATCGAGCGCACCAAGCTGATCCACGCGCTGGCCCGCGAAGCGTGCGAGGCGGGAGCGGTGATTGATTGCGATACGCGTTTTCACGCGGTCGCTCCCAACGCACGGGGGCTGCGCCTGGAAGTGGAAACAAAGGGAAAGAGGGAGGAGTTGCATGCCGCGAGCGTGGTGGGGGCCGACGGAGCCGCCAGCCGGGTGGCTCGTTCGGCGGGGTGGCCGGCGCTGGAGACGGTGCCGCTGCTGCAAGCCATCGTGCGCCTGCCCCAGGATTGCCCGGCGGACACGGTGCGCGTCTGGTTTGTGCCGGACGACACACCGTATTTCTACTGGCTGATTCCCGAATCGGAAGAGCGCGCGGCGCTGGGACTGATCGCCGGAGACGGAGGCGACGCCTCGAAGTGCCTCACGCAATTCATGGAAAAGCGCGGAATGGAGCCGCTGGAATGGCAGGGCGCGCGCATTCCGGTCTATCGCGGGTGGATTCCGGTGCGGCGGCGCATCGGGAAGGGCGACGTGTATCTGGTGGGAGACGCGGCTGCGCAGGTGAAGGTGACCACGGTGGGAGGAATCGTCACGGGATTCCGCGGAGCGCGTGGAGTGGCCCAATCCATTCTGGAGAACGGCAAGAGTGCGGAGCTTAAGTCGCTGCGGCGGGAGCTGGGCACGCATTGGCTGATCCGGCGCGCGCTGCATCATTTCGAACAGAGCGACTACTGCCGGCTGGTGGACCTGCTGGACGGATCGGCGCGCCGCAAGCTCGGCGAGATCACCCGCGATGAGTCGGCGCGACTGCTCTGGGAAGTGGCCCGGCGGCAGCCCAAGCTGGTGCTGCTGGGGCTGCGCGGACTGCTGCTGGGCGGAAGCGCAGCGCGGCGAAGCTGACACTTCTTACGAGAACGCCGCCCGGAGCGCTTGTTGCCTTTCGAGAGGCTGCCGCGGCAGGGAAGACTTGCATTGAACGCCGCATGGTGTACAAAAGAGAAGGCCCAGTCCAGCCGTACATCTTTTGTTTTTTCGCCTGAAAGATAGAGGAGAGAGCGCTTGCGCATTTCGGTCATCGGTTGTGGGTACGTTGGTCTGGTGACGGGCGCCTGCCTGGCCGAGGCCGGGCACGAGGTGCTGTGCACGGATATTGACGGGCAGCGCATCGCGCAGCTGCAGGCCGGCGGAGTGCCCATTTACGAAGAGCACCTGGACCGCCTGCTGGAATCCTGCCGCAAGTCCGGGCGCATCTCCTTCACCAGTGACACGAGCGAAGCGATCCGGGCCGGCGACGCCATATTCATCTGCGTGGGAACTCCGCCGAAGGAATCCGGCGAAGCGGACCTTTCGGCGATCGACAACGTGGCGCGGCAAATCGCGCGGGAGGCGCGCAGCGCGAAGCTGGTGGTGGAAAAGAGCACGGTGCCGGCGCGCACGGGGATCGAGCTGCAGCGGGCGCTGGAGGCGTACAGCCGCGGCGGGGAAATCCGTTTTCGGGTGGCCTCCAATCCCGAATTTCTCCGGGAAGGCACGGCGGTCTATGATTTTTTTCATCCCGACCGCATCGTGGTGGGGGTGAGCGAAGCGCAGGCGGGCGAGGAGTTGCGGGAGATTTACCGGCCGATCCTGGAGCGCAAGTTTCACTGCCCGGTGCACGGGGAAAACTGCCCCGCGGGCGCGGACACGCCGTTTGTGATTACTTCCATCAACAGCGCGGAGCTGATCAAGCACGCATCCAACTCGTTTCTGGCGCTGAAGATCAGCTATGCCAACGTGATCGCCGACCTGTGCGAGAAAATCGGCGCGGACGTGGAAGAAGTGAATCAAGCCATGGGGCTGGACCCGCGCATCGGCACGCAGTTCCTGAAGGCCGGGCTGGGCTTCGGGGGATTCTGCTTCCCCAAGGACGTGCAGGCGTTCATCCATCTTTCGGAAAAGGCGGGAGTGAATTTCGAGATTCTGAAGGCGGCCGAGCGCGTCAATAAGCAGCGCATTGACGCTTTTCTGGGCAAGGTGCACAAGGCTCTGTGGGTGGTGAAGGGCAAGAAACTCGCGGTGCTGGGACTGGCCTTCAAGGCCAACACCGACGACATCCGCTTCGCTCCCGCGCTCGAGGTGATCGAGCGGCTTCTCGCGGAGGGCGCGGAAGTGCAAGCCAGCGACCCGCAGGCCATTTCGCGGGCCAAGGCAATCCAGCCGAAGGTCAGCTACCACGAAGACCCCTACGAGGCGCTGCGCGATGCCGATGCCGCGCTGGTGTGCACGGAATGGGAGATTTTCCGCAAGCTCGATTGGGAACGCGCCGGGAAGGTAATGGCCCGGCGGCTGGTGATTGACGGGCGCAATCTCTATGCGCCGGGGCGCATGCGCGAACTGGGGTTTGAATACCACTGCTTCGGCCGGCCGGAATAACTTCGCCGGAATAGCCCGTCCGAATAACCCGCCGGCCACCGCGCGCTACTTTTTTCCCGCCGCAAAACTCTTCTTGAAATAGTCCAGCGTGATTGCCAAGCCCTCTTCCAGTCCCACCTGGGGCTGCCACTGCAGCAGGCGCTGGGCTTTGCGGATGTCCGGGCAGCGCTGCTTGGGGTCGTCCTGCGGGAGCGGGCGGAAGACCACCGGCGGAGCGTCCGGAAAATGTTTGCGGACGCGTTCGGCAAACTCGAGGATGGTGATTTCCTGGGGATTGCCGATATTCACGGGCAGATGCTCGGAGGAAAGCGCCAGGCGGTAGATGCCGTCAATGAGGTCGGAAACGTAGCAGAAGCTGCGGGTTTGCTGGCCTTCTCCGTAGACGGTCATGGGCTGGCCGGTGAGGGCCTGGTGCACGAAGTTGGGCAGGGCCCGGCCGTCGTTGAGGCGCATGCGCGGGCCGTAGGTGTTGAAGATGCGCACGATGTGGGTATCCACGCCGTGATAGCGGTGGTAAGCCATGGTGATGGCTTCGGCGAAGCGTTTGGCTTCGTCATAGACGCCGCGCGGGCCGATCTGATTTACGTGTCCCCAGTATTCCTCGCTCTGCGGAGAAACTTCCGGGTCGCCGTAGCATTCGCTGGTGGAAGCCAGAAAAAATTTGGCTTTTTTGGCCAGGGCCAGGCCCAGGGTGTTGTGGGTTCCGAGCGAGCCGACTTTCAGCGTCTGGATAGGCAGCTTGAGGTAGTCCACCGGGCTGGCCGGCGAGGCGAAATGCAGGACGTAATCCACGGGGCCGGGCACGTCGATGAATTTGGTCACGTCCATGCGCAGCATCTGGAAGCGCGGATGGCCCTGCAGGTGCGCCAGGTTGGCGGCAACGCCGGTGACCAGATTGTCCAGAACGAGGACGTCCCAGCCCTCGGCGATCAGCCGGTCGCAAAGATGCGACCCCAGAAAGCCCGCTCCGCCCGTTACTACCGCTCGCATTGGTCCTCCCATCGCGCTCTTCGAATTGTATCCCGCGCGGCCCGCAATGGCCACGCCGCTCAGTTGCTAGAAGAAGAAAAATCGTTTGCGCCGCGGAGCTTCGCTCACTTCCGGGACGTGCGGCAGCGGCCGGCCCTCGAAGGCCGCGCGGGGATTTTCCTGGAACAGCGCCTGGGCTTTTTCCTCGCCGAACTGGCGGGCCACCCGTTCGCGCGCCGGGGCGAGGCGGAGCGGCCGGCCGCGATCATTGTGCGCATCGCTGGCCACGAAATGGATCAGTCCCTGGGCGATCCATTCCCGCGCACAGCGCTGGGCCAGCGGGCCGAAGACGCCGGTGAGGGCTCCCGCGGTGGCCTGGGCAAGACAACCCTGGCGCACCCAGTTGCGCAGGCGTTCGGGATTCTTGCACAGGATGGGATTGCGCTCGGGATGGGTCACGATGGGGCGGAGTCCGGCGATCTGCATTTCGTGCAGCAATTGGTCCATCGCCGGAGGTATGGAAAAATCGCTGAACTCGACGAGCAGGCAGTCGTGCTGGTTGATGCAGAAGGGCGCCGCGCTGCGCTTCAGGGCGGCCAGATTCTCCAGGCTCATGTGAAAATCGCAGCCCGTGGCCAGCGCCAGCCTTCCCTGCAGACGCCCTTCCAGTTCCTGGCGCGCCCGTTGCACGCGCTCGTAATCGAAAGGGAAGGTGCTGTTGGAATGCGGGGTGCAGACGACGTGGGTAATGCCGTCGGCAATGGCCGCTTCGGCCATGAGCAGGGACTGTTCGAGGCTGTCCGGGCCGTCATCGAGGCCGGGCAGGAGGTGGCAATGGATGTCAAACATAAGCGGCCTCGGTTCGCGAATCCTTCAAGAGAGCCAGCCGGAATAGGCTTCCCATGCGCCCAGAGCCAAAATGACCGCCGCGAAAATCTGGCGCATCCTGCGCGGCTGGAACATGTCCGCGAGGCGGCTGCCGGCGATGCCGCCCAGGAAAATTCCGGGCATGAGCAGCAAACCGATATGCGCGGACACATTGCCGGCGTGCCAATAGGAAAGAACGGCCAAAGCGCCCGTGGGCGGCACCAGAGCGATCAGGCTGGTTCCTTGGGCGTGAAGCTGCTCGTAATCAAACAAGAGGCCCAGGAAAGGCACCAGGAGCACTCCTCCTCCCGCGCCAAACAGGCCCGCGGCGATGCCGCAAACGCCGGCCATGGCCAGGATGCCTAGTTGCCACAACAGGGAAGGCGGCGAGGAAGCGACCGCGACGGATTGCAGTTCCGGGGCTGCGGACTGCTGACGGGTCTTGCGCCACAAGAGCGCCGCGGAAATCATCAGGAAGCAGCCGAATGCGCCTTTCAACCGCATGGAGCCGATGGGCATGGCGATGAGGCTGCCCGCATAGCTGCCCAGGAGCATGCCCAGGGCGCAGAGAATACCCGCGCGCAGATCCACCTGGCCGCGCTTCCAATAGGCCATGAGCGCCCCTAACCCCAATGGAGGTAACAAGATAAACAGGGATGTGCCCTGGGCCATATGCTGCTCCATGCCCAGCAGATAGACCAGAGCGGGAACCAGCACCAACCCTCCTCCAATGCCGAACAGTCCCACCAAAATGCCGACACACAGACCCATCAAAAGAACCAGCAGACTCAAGGGTAAGATTCTCCTGTAGATCCAATTTTCGCCTGAGAGTGCGCCTTCGGGCAACCCCTATTGCTCTTCTGAGCGACGCGGAGGGTACGTCCTGTATTGGGAAGCACCTTAACTGTTATAGTGTAGATTCTCATAGTGTCATACAGGGTCTGCGACCCGCTAGCATGCGCAGAAATTCTCAGGGAGAATAATAATAGCGATGGCCACGGACAGGAAGCCGGAGTTCTTTAAGGGAGCACAACTCAGAGTCGGGATCATCGGTTGCGGCTATGTGGGACTGCCGCTGGCGCTGCGCTTTGCCGAAGCGGGGCACCGCGTAACCGGATTCGATACCGACCCGGAGAAGGTCTCCAAGCTGAATGCCGGGAAGACCTATATCGAACACATCTCCCAGGCCAAGATTCAGCAGTTCGTCAACAGCAAGCACTTTTCCGCGACCAACGATTTCTCGAAGCTGCGGCAGGTGGATGCGGTGCTGATCTGCGTGCCCACGCCTCTCGATGAGCGCCGGGAGCCGGATCTTTCCTACGTGGAAGACACGGCGCGGGCCATCCAGCCGCACCTGCAAACCGGGCAACTGGTGGTTTTGGAATCGACCACGTATCCCGGAACGACCGAAGAGCTTGTCCTGCCCATCCTGGAAAGCAGCGGGATGCGCTGCCCCATCGGCCGCGGCCCGGAAGCCGAAAACGTGCCCATGGATTTTTTTCTGGCGTTTTCTCCCGAGCGCGAAGATCCCGGGAACAAACAATACGGCCTGGCGCAAATTCCCAAGGTGGTGGGGGGAATCAACCCGGCCAGCGGGCGCGCCGCCCAGGCGCTCTATTCGCAGGTGGTCGCCAGGGTCGTGCCAGTCAGTTCGACGCGGGCGGCGGAGATGACCAAGCTGCTCGAAAATATATTCCGCTGCGTGAACATTGCACTGGTGAATGAACTGAAGCAGCTCAGCCTGCGCATGGACATGGACATCTGGGAAGTGATTGACGCCGCGGCCACCAAGCCCTTCGGCTACATGCCCTTCTATCCCGGCCCCGGACTGGGCGGCCACTGCATTCCGGTGGACCCCTTTTATCTTTCCTGGAAGGCCCGGGAATACGATTTCGCCACGCGCTTCATCGAACTGGCCGGGGAAATCAATACGGCCATGCCCTATCACGTGGTGGATGCGATCGCCGCGGCGCTGAATTCGCGCGAGAAAAGTTTGAAGGGCTCGCGGGTTCTGCTGCTGGGGGTGGCTTACAAAAAGGACGTGGACGACCTGCGGGAATCGCCTTCGCTCAAGATCATGCAACTGCTGCGCGAACGCGGCGCCCTGCTCGATTACAACGACCCGTATTTTCCCAAGATGCACAAGATGCGCCACTACGACTACAGCCACATGCAGAGCGTTCCGCTGGAGCCCGCCAAGCTGGCTTCCTATGATTGCGTGGTGATTGCCACGGACCATTCCAGCTACGATTACGAGGCCATCGCCGACGGGGCCAAACTCGTGGTGGATACGCGCAACGCCACACGGCGCATCGTGCGCAACCGGGAAAAAATCGTGCACTGCTGAGCGGGAGAAGCGTTTCCGCTCATTCCCCCGGGGCCGCGATTCACTTCGCGGAAATCAGTTCGACCCGGGCGTTTCCAATGGGCAGCACCGCCTCGAGCAGCACCGGGGTGGGCACGCCCGCCGCTCCGGCCGGGGCAAGATAGACCACAAACGAGGCGTCCTTGAATTCCTTGCCGTTTTCAAAGACCTGCACGGCGATCTTCAGCGCCTGGAATTCTCCCGCCGGAACCTTGACCTGCTCGGCCTGCCCGGCGAGCCGCGCGCGAACTTCATACAGCTTGCGCCCGTCATAGACCGGACTGCGCACTTCCTCCGTTTTCATCCAGTCCACTTTGCGCAGGTAATACAGCATTCCCAGGGGGTCGCGGGTTCCCGGCAGCACGCGCGCCGCGATCATCCCCGCCGGGGCGGGCTCCGTGCCAGTGCTCAGGCGCAGCACGACGGACTGCTTCTGGCCGCGCTCGCTCAGGTGCATTTCGTATTGCTGGCTGGTCCATGCCGCGGTTTCGCTGTAGGAATCGAAGCGGTCGTCCAGCTCGAAGACCATGCGCAGAGGATTCTGGGTGTTGGCCAGGGCCTGCAGGTGAATCGACTTTTTTCCCAGGAAGTCGCTGCGCTCGCCGGCCAGCAGGCGCAGGGCGGCGACGTTATTGAGCTTGGCCAGGCGCGCGGTGAACGTGAGGGTTTCCCCGGCGGGAGGCCAGGAAGCTTCCTCGGGCTTCTTGGCCAGCGGTGGATGGGGCGACGCGGAGGCTCCGTGCTCTCCCTCCGCCGCGGGCGTGATGGGCGCGCGCAGGGGCGCCGCGCTGACGTGCACCGGCGGCGGCAACTCCGGGTGCGGCGGCGTGCCGCGCAGAAGCCATCCCGCCGCCGCACCCACTCCCAGCAGAAAAATGGCTGCGCTCCAATTGCGAATTCCGTGGCTCATGTCTCTCCCGCGCCCTTCGCCGCTTTCCGCCCGCCGCCGCCCGGCACATCCATCGTACAATAGACCGAGTCTGCCGGGGGCAGGCTCGCGAAACCACAGCGGAGGTATTTGCAAGATGCGCTACGCGGTTACGGGGGGAGCCGGATTCATCGGCTCGAATACCGTGGACGAAATCGTGCGCCGCGGGCATAGCGTGGTCGTGCTGGACGATCTATCCGGCGGCAAGGAAGAAAATCTGGCCGAGGTGCGCAACAAGATCACCTTCATCAAGGGCAGCATTACCGAACTCGAAATCGTGCGCAAGGCCTTCCACGAGGCCGATTATGTGCTGCATCTGGCCGCGCGCACGTCCGTGCCCCGTTCGGTCAAGGACCCCATCGAAACCAACCGCGTTAATATTGACGGAACGCTGAACGTGCTGGTGGCGGCGCGCGACGCCAAAGTGAAACGCGTGGTCTTCGCCGCTTCCTCCTCCGCGTATGGAGAGACCGCGGAACTTCCCAAGACCGAGGCCATGCAGCCAGCGCCCATCTCCCCCTATGGCGTCAGCAAGTTCGTCGGCGAACTCTATGCGCAGGTCTTTGGACGCTGTTACGGCCTGGAAAACGTTTGCCTGCGTTATTTCAACGTCTTCGGCCCGCGCCAGGACCCCGGATCGCCCTATTCGGGAGTCTTGTCCCGATTCATCACCTGCTTTTTGGATGGCGCGCAGCCGGTCGTCTATGGAGATGGGGAGCAGTCCCGCGATTTCACCTACGTGGAAAATGTGGTGCAGGCCAATCTGCTGGCTTGCGAGGCTCCCGGGGCGTCGGGAAAGGTGTTCAACATCGGCACGGGAGCGCGCATCACGCTGAACGAGACGCTGCGGCTGCTCGAGCAAATCACCGGGAAATCCATCGACGCAAAATACGATCCGCCGCGCGAAGGAGATATCCGCGATTCGCAGGCCGAGATCGCCCTGGGCCGCTCCATCCTTGGTTATGACCCATGCGTGGCTTTCGAAGAAGGGCTGCGGCGCACCTGCGACTGGTATCGCGCCCACCACAAACCATCACCGGCGG
This sequence comes from Terriglobia bacterium, assembly GCA_041500985.1. Taxonomy (GTDB): domain Bacteria; phylum Acidobacteriota; class Terriglobia; order Acidiferrales; family UBA7541; genus Acidiferrum. The sequence continues at coordinate 29,396 of JBGQNE010000017.1, forward strand.
CGTAGAACCGGCGGAAAGAATCAGCCCGCCGCCAGGAAAAAGCCGCCCTACCGCTTGGACTCCTCCTCCTCGAATCCTCCCCGCTGTCCGGGCGCTCCCCCCGCCGAGGGCACGATGTGTGGGATTCCCGCTTCGTTCATTTTCTTGTTCAGCGCCGGAAGATCTTCCTCGGCGATTTTCTTCACCTGCGCCGAAGCGTTGCCGCTGAGCGCCGCCAGTTCCGCCAGCTTATCCTTCTGCTGTCCGCCCGGCGCGGCCACGTAGCCGTCCAGTTCGTTGAGCAGTTCCTGGAGGCGGTTGGGAAGCGGATCGGGCTTCCATTCGAAGGGCGGCCCGGCATTGCCCAGGCCTTCGCGCTCGCGCACATAGGTTCCCGCGACCACATCCACTTTCTTCTGAAGTTCTTCCGCGGCCTTCTGCACTTCCTGGGGAATCTTCATCCCATCGGCCTTGGCTTCTTCCTTCTTCCAGTTGTCCCGCGCGGCCTTCAGGGCATCCTTGATTCCGGAAATGGTCCGGCGGTCGCGGTCGGCCACCTTGGCCAGATCGTAGGCCTTCTGAATGGCCTCCAGGCGCGCGGCGCGATCCGCGTCGGAGATTTGTACGCGCGGATCTTCCTCGACCAGCACTTTCTGCACCGCCGCTTTTTCCCCGGCCTTCAGTTTGACGGTGTACTCGCCGGGCTGCGCCAGCGGGCCGCGCGGACCTGCCGACCATCCTTCGGCGATGGCTTCCATCTGTTCCGGAGTGGGCTCAGCGCTGGGATTCCAGCGCAAATCCCAATTGGCGCGGTTGACCCCGGCGGCGGCTGGGCCGTCCATCTCGCGGATGGTTTTTCCGTCCTTATCCACGATCGTGATTTTGACCTTGCCTTCTTTTTTCGCCGCGGCGGATTTTTCCTTTTCCTCCGCGCCGGGCTTGGGCGCCTCCGGCGGCACGGCTTCCTTCAGGTAGTAATTGAGCAGCGCGCCGTAGGGCGGATTTTTTCCGGAGAAATTCTTCTGCCCGCGGAACCAATGCCGCCGGCTGATGTGGTAGGCAACCGCCGTGCGGATGGGGAACAGGGTCAGGTCCGCGGCCATCACGTCCGCGCCCATTTTTTCGATGGGCGTGAGGTCGTCGAAGACCCAGATGGAGCGCCCGTGCGTGCCCAGAATCATGTCGTTATCGCGCGGGTGGATGGCGATATCGTCAACGGGCACGGTGGGAAGATTGTTCTTGAGAGCGCTCCAATTGGCGCCGCGGTCCCAGGAAACCCACAGGCCGAACTCCGTGCCGGCGAAGAGCAGATTCTGGTTGCGGGGATGCTCGCGCACCACGTGCACCGTTCCGGCCGTGTTGGGAATGCCGTTGCGTATGGGTTTCCAGGTCTCGCCATAGTCGCTGGTCTGGAAGAGATAGACGTTGAAATCGTTGCCGCGATGCCCGTCCAGCGCGGCGTAGGCCGTGCCCTCGGCGAACTTCGAGGCGATGACCCGGCTGACGTAAGTGCCCTTGGGCACGCCGGGGAGTTTCGCGGCGACATTTTTCCAGGTTTTACCCGCGTCGCGGCTGACCTGCAGGTTGCCGTCATCGGTTCCCGCCCAGAGCACGTCAGCCGAGAGCGGCGATTCGCTGATGGTGGTGATGGTGGGATAGTCCTCGACGCCGTCGTGGCGCGAAATCGTGTTCTTATCCGGCACCTTGCCCAGGATGGGCAGTTTGTTGCGTTCCACTCCGGTGGTCAGGTCGCCGCCCAGGCGCGTCCAGCTGTCGCCGCGGTCGGTGGATTTAAAAAAGAAATTTCCGCCGTAATAGATGGTGTTGTGTTCGAAGGCGGAAATGGCCACGGGAGAATTCCACTGGAAGCGGTAGTGCGGTTCGCCTTCCTTGGCCAGGGGCATGATCTCGCGCATCTGCATGGTCTTCAGATTCATGCGCGCGAGATGGCCGTCCTGCGATTCGTAATAGACCGTGGAGGCATCCTGCGGGTCGGGCTGCACGAAAAAGCCGTCGCCGGCAGGGAGCAGCGTCCAATCGGCGTTCTGGATGCCGTCGCGGGCCAGCGAATTGCTCGGGCCGCACCAGTCCGCGTTGTCCTGCAAGCCCCCGCAGACGCGGTAGGGCTTCTGCATGTCGAAGCCGACTTCGTAGAACTGGCCGATGGCGATGGTGTTGACGAAGTCCCAGGTCTTGCCCGCGTCGTGGCTCCAGTGCAGGCCGCCGTCCGAGCCGGCGATCATGAGATTCGAATCCGCGGGATCGATCCACAGGGCGTGGAAATCGCCGTGGATGTCGTGCACGCGATGCGTTGTGAAAGTCCTTCCGCCGTCCTCGGAAGTGAACATCTGCGCGCCCAGCACCCAGAGGCGCAGGTCGTTGCTGGGATCGATGCGCACCTGGCTGTAATAGGACGGCCGCGGATTGGTCTCGCCCATCTTTTTCCAGGTTTCGCCCTTGTCCTCGCTGCGGTAAATGCCGCCGTTTTCGTGCTGCACCAGGGCGTAAACGATATTGGAATTTTTTCTGTAGATGTCCAGGCCGATCCGGCCGACGTCTCCGCCGTTTTCATAGGGCAGGCCCTTGGTCAGCTTCTTCCAGCTGGCGCCGCCGTCCGTCGTCTTATAGATGGCTCCGCCGGGGCCGCCGCCGTTGAATCCGAAAATGGTGCGGCGGCGCTGGTAGGCAGCGGCGTAGAGCGTGTCCGGGCTTTCCGGGTCCATGGCGAGGTCGGACACTCCCGTGTCTTCGTTGATTTTCAGCGACTGCGTCCAGGTCTTTCCGCCGTCGGTCGTTTTATAGACGCCGCGCTCGGGATTGGCTCCCCACAAACGGCCCAGCGCCGCGACGTAGACGACATCCGGATTCTTGGGATGAATGACGATCCGGCCGATGTGCTGCGTGGCCTCCAGCCCCATTTTTTGCCAGCTCTTTCCGCCGTCGAGCGACTTGAAGACGCCGTCGCCCCACGACGAACTCTGGCGGTTATTGGGTTCGCCCGTGCCCACCCAGAGGATCGAGGGATCGCCCGGCGCAAGCGCCAGATCCCCGATGGTCGAAACGCTTTCCTTTTCGAAGAGCGGCTCCCAGGTCGTACCGGCATTGACCGTCTTCCACACGCCGCCGGAAGCCAGCCCGGCGTACACGATGTTCGGATCGCTCTCGACCACGGCGAAATCGTCCACGCGCCCGCCCATCACCGCCGGGCCAATCTCGCGGAATTCCAGGCTCTTCAGCTTCTCCGCGGGGCTGGGCGTCTGCGCCGTCGCCGGGCCGGAGACCGTCGCGGCGAACAGCGCCGCGCAAAGAATCAGCCAGCATGCCGCAGTCTTTTTTAAGTTCACGATTTGCAGGGTACGAACCATGGCTTTCCTCCGTCGGTCTGGAGCGTGGATATTAGCGACCTGTCGCGTGAAGCCCGTAGAATACTCTCGCCGGGCGGCGGATTGCACCTTTTGTTTGCAAAGGCCCGCTCCACGCGTACTAGGAAGGACGTGCGCCGGGCTGGAAACGTTTCCGCGGTCTTCTTTCGGCTGGCCCTGCCCTTTTGCAGCTTTTTTGTGGAATGATGGGGAAGCCATGCCCGCGCCATTCACACCGGAGAGCCTTCCCTTTCTTTCCATCGAGGAGATCGCGCGGCTCTTCCGCAGCCGGCGTCTTTCGCCCGTCGAACTGACCACGCTGCTGCTCGAACGCATCGAGCGCATCAATCCGCAACTGAACGCCTATCTCACCGTCGCGGCCGACCGCGCCCTGGCCGAAGCGCGCCGCGCGGAAGCCGAGCTTTGCTCGCCGCGCGGGCGCAAAGGCCGGCGCGACCGCGGCTTGCTTCATGGCATTCCCCTCTCGCTCAAGGACAATATCTATAGTGAAGGCATACGCACCACCGGCGGCTCGCGCATCCTGCGCGATTTCGTTCCCCTGCATGACGCGCACGTCGTCCAGCTTCTGAAGATCGCCGGAGCGGTGATTCTGGGAAAAACCAACATGCACGAGTTCGCCTACGGGGTCACCACCAATAACCCGCACTTCGGTCCCGCGCGCAATCCCTGGGACACCGCGCGAATTCCCGGCGGCTCGAGCGGAGGCTCGGCCGCAGCCGTCGCCGCGGGGCTGTGCTGCGCCAGCATCGGCACGGACACGGGAGGCTCGATCCGTATTCCCGCGGCGCTTTGCGGCGTCACCGGGATTAAACCCACCTATAGCCGGGTCAGCGTCGAGGGCATCATTCCGCTTTCTCTCACGCTGGATTGCGCGGGGCCGATTGCCCGCAGTACTCGTGATGCCGCCATCGTCCTCGATGCCATCTGCGCGCACCTCCCGGGAGAATCGCGGTTCGCGGCCGCGGCAAAACGCACTTCGCGTTCCGGCAAATTCCGACTTGGGCTGCTTCGCGAATTTCCCTCGGAGCGCGTCTCCCCGGACATTCTTTCCGTTTTCGAAAACGCACTCGATTCCCTGCGGCAGCAGGGCGTAACCATGGAGAACATTTCGGTGCCGCTCTGGAAGGAGTCCGAGGACGCCGGAAACGAAATCGCCTGGCCCGAAGCCACGCTCTATCATCAGCAGTCCGGCTGGTATCCCGCGCGCGCCGCGGATTACGGCGAGGACGTCCGCACGCGCCTGGAAATGGGCACGCACGTTCCGGCAACCGTTTATCTGAAGGCTCTGGAGACGCGGGAGAAATTCATCCAGCAGTTGCACCTGGCGCTCGAGGACGGGAAGCTCGACGCCATCGTCGTTCCCTCCACGCCCATCGCCGCTCCGCTCATCGGCGAAGAGACCACGCGCCTTGGCGAAAAGGATCTCCCCACGCGCGCCCTTCTGCTGGGCCCCAACCGCCCCGCGAATCTCGCCGGCGTCCCGGCCATCTCGGTTCCCTGCGGCTTTACTTCTTCGGGGCTGCCCGCCGGACTGCAACTCATGGGCGCCGCGGGCGATGAAGCGCTCCTCCTGCGCATCGCCGCCATCGTCGAGCGCGTTCAACCCGTCAACCGCCGCCCGCCGCTCTGACAGGTCGAGGAAAAAGTGGAATTTGTGATTCTGAGTCCCGGTGGTTCATACCGGGACGAAGCATCTCAACTTCATGTGTTGCGAACACTTACAGTTGAGATGCTTCGGCGAACCTCATCGGTTCGCCTCAGCATGACACCCGTCTCTGAACTTTCAACTTTCCACTGTTAACTTTTAACTTCTTCCGTGACTATCGCTCCGTCCCTCTGCATCAGCTTCCCGCCCAGCCAGTAGCCAATCGTTCCCGTGGTGATCCCGCCGAAGATATCCACCATGTAGTGGTAGCGCCCGTACACGGTGGAGATGCACATGAAGAAGACCATGGGCAGAAACACCCAGAACACCCGCCGCCGGTGCGCCCATGCGCCCCACACCGCCGCCACCGCTCCGCAGACGTGCTGCGAGGGAAAGGCGGCGCCGCGCACGCGGCCGTAATGCTCGATGAAATTGATCAGCGCCGTGATGGGACCGCCATCGAGCGCCGCCGTGGGCCATTGCCCGGCGAGTTGAAACCATGGGCTTTGGATCGGGAAGCAGGCCGCGATTACATAGCCGATCTGGTAGCCCACCATCGAATAGGTCATCACCGACCAGTAGCCCTTCCAGTCCTTTCGAAAATAGAGGATGCCGCCCAGGATCAGCAGGTAGGTGAAATACGAGGTGTAGATGAACTGCATGAATTCGTTCAGCGGAGGATTGCTGAAGCGCTGAATCCACAGCACCGGGTTGACCCCGGTAATCCACATGTCCGCGGCGATCAGTTTGGCGTCAAACCATCCCGGAAAGACCATGTGCACCAGATGGGCCATCTCCTCGAAGCAGAAGAGGAAGAACAGATGGGGATACCAGTGGCGCCAGAAATGCCAGAAGCGGAAGTTGAGCGATGGCCCGTTGGCTGCGGCGCGTTTTTCCGCCCGCGCATAAATCCCGCAGAGCAGCAAAATGCCGGCCGCCAGCGAGAACTGCGTGCCCACCAGCCGCGCCGGATGCTCCAGATTCCTGGAAAAAATCGCAATCAGGACCGAGGACAGCGCCAGATAGTGGAATGCGGCCCATTCGAACGCCCCGCAGGCTTTCCAAGCCGCCGTCAACTCGCCTCTTGCCGCCGCCATGAGTATGTCTTTCCGTGGCGCCTCGCGCTCCTGCGGCGCCCCTAGCGGCCACGGCAGCGCCGCGGCCCGTGCGGATAAGTGCAGTCCTCCTAGTTTACTCATGGCTTTTGCTCCCCGCCGGAATTTGCAAATGCGTTTTCCAGGGCCGCAAGGCGTGTTTTTTTCGTTTTACGCCTGGCTTCCGCCCGGCCCCAGTGCAGAATTGGCCATCCCGCGCACGCCGCTCTCTGCGCCAGTTGCGCGTCCGGATTCACCGCCGCTGGCCTTCCCACCGCACCGAGCATGCACAAATCTCCCGCGCTGTTTCCCGAAGCGAAGCTCAGCACCAGATCCAAACCTTCCTCGGCCGCGATCCGCCGCACGGCATCCGCTTTGGCCGCGCCGTTCATCAGCCCTTGCGGCATGCGCCCGCTCCAGCGCCCGCCGTCCTCCTCGATCCGCGAGGCGCACACGCGCAGGGGCGTAACGCAGCCGCGCCGAGCCAGCTCAGCCTCCAACGCATGCGCCGCCAATTGTGCCAGCGGCTCGAGCGTCCCGCTCACCAGCACCAGGCGGTGCCCCTGCGCGGCGTGCCAGCGCAGACGGTGCAATCCTTCCGCAAAAAATTCCCAGTGCGGGGGACGGAAACTCCGCGCCGCTTCCACCGTGACTCCGCGCAGGTACATCTTGTTTCCCTGGCGCGCCGCGGAGACGCCTCGCCGCGCCAGCCGCAGCGTCTCCGCCACCCAGCCAAGATATTGCTCCGTGCCGAGCAGCCCGCGGTCGCGCAAGTGCCGGAAAAATTGCCATTCGAGCGATGGCTCGCCCAGCAATGTCCCGTCCAGATCGAAAAACGCGGCGATTCGCGCGTTGCGTTTTTGCGCGGGAAAACTCATGCCGCCTCCGGATGCGCCGAAGCGTGCGCCGCCGGCCGCGCCATTGGCGTCACGGCCTCGCGCGGGACCCCGCTAAAATATCTCCATCCTTCCAGCAGCACGGGCACGCCCCGCATCACGCAGAACCCCGCCGTCGCCCAGGTGAGCGCCAGCGCCCCCGCGCGGATCATCTCGCGCACTTCCGCCGCCGGAGTTCCCAGCAGAGCGATGGGACCGTGCGCCAAGGCCAGCTCCAGCCCCAGATAGCAGAAGCACAGGCATTTCATCGCCGCATACATTCCCCGGCTCCAGCGCGAACTTACCAGCGCGCGCGCCCACGCGCTTTCCAGCATTCCTGTTGCTCCCCAGCCCGCGCGCCCCTTTTTGGCCGCCAGGCCGCGCAAAAAATCCGTGGCCGCCCCGCGCGCGAAAAACAGCACCGGCACCCACACGGAGACCATGCCAATCACCGCGAAATAGGTGAAGTACACGTTCTCGATCATGCGGTCGCCCAGGATGTCGATCTGCGCTCCCTCTGGCGTGGCCATGTTCTTCCGCCGCGCCACGTAGCCGTCCAGCGCATCCAGCGCAATCGCCGCCACGGTCAGCAGCACTCCCGCCAGATTCGCCCAAGTCCCGTGCCCAAACAGCCCCACGGCAACGAACCCTACCCCCACCCGCAGCATCGAGATCTTGTTCGGCGTCCAGTTCATGGCTGTGCACCTCCACGGCTGGAGAAAGCAGGAGGCCTGCCATTCGCTCACTTCATAAAGTATTGATAATAAGGATATTAGGATTGCAATCCCGCCCCTCCCCCGCCGGGTAAACCTGGCACTGTCCGCTATCCTGTGCAGCTTTGCAGCATCCGGGGCGGATGCGCTCGTTCGGAATGATGGGTGACACTCGGTCTTCTTTTCCCTTGGAGGACGATCAGATGGGATGCGCTGCAAAGGCCGTGTTTGTGCGAAAATGATTCTTCAAACGTATTCACCGACGCACCCGGCCTTGGCCGGAGCCAGGAGCGCAGCGCACCCATGACCGACGTCTCATTCGCAGGAGCATTTCTGGCGGGGCTGATTTCGTTTCTTTCGCCGTGCGTCCTGCCGCTCGTGCCCGGCTATATTTCCATGCTCTCGGGCATCGGCCTCGAGCAATTGCGCCAGGGAGAATCGCCGCGCGGGGGTCTCTTCGCTTCCTCGCTGGCCTTTGTCGGCGGCTTCTCCGCCGTGTTCATCGCCTTCGGCGCTTCGGCCAGCGCCGTCGGAAAATTTCTCAGCCAGAACCGCGCCTTGCTCGCTCCCATTGCCGGCGTGCTCATCATCCTCTTTGGGTTGCATCTGCTCGGATGGCTGGCCAAACTCACCGTGCGCGCGGGTCTGGCCCTGGGGATCGCCCTGGCGCTCGTCGCTCTTGCCGCGCAGCTCCGCGGCCGTCCGCTCTTCGCCGGACTCGGCGCGGCGCACTTCGCCTCGCTCGCGCTCATCGGTTTCCTCGGACCCGTGATGGCCCGCTGGCTCAACCGCGACGTTCATCTGCGCCAGGGCGCGGCGCAGCCCGGCATTGGCAGCGGCTTCCTGATGGGCTTCGCCTTCGCCTTCGGCTGGACTCCCTGCATCGGTCCCATTCTGGCCACCGTGCTCACCCTCGCCGCCGCCAGCGACACCATCGCCCGCGGCGTTCTCCTCCTGGCCGTCTATTCCGCCGGCCTCGCCGTTCCCTTTTTGCTCACCACGCTCGGCCTCGCCCAGTTTCTGCGCTTCTACCAGCGCTTCCGCAAGCATCTTCATGCCGTCGAGCTTGCCAGCGGAGCGCTCCTGCTCTTCATCGGCGCCCTTATTTTTCTCAACCGCCTCACCTGGCTTTCCGCTAAGCTGGATTTTCTCAATCGCTTCTCGCGTTGACGCTAAAATGAATTGGTCTATTTTTTCCATTCGGGAGAACGCATGAAAAAGACCGTAGTCATCCTGCTCACCGTCGCCGCGCTCCTCGTCGCCGTCTTTCTGGCCGACCGCGCCACGCGCCTCGATTCCAAAGCGGGGAAATCCTCGGCTTCGGATGGCTCCTCGGGCCCCGCTCCCGATTTTTCCCTGCGCACGCTGGAGGATTCCAATTCCACGCTCAATCAGTACAAAGGCAAGGTCGTCCTAGTCAATTTCTGGGCCACCTGGTGCGATCCCTGCCGCGAAGAAATTCCCTGGCTCATCGAATTCCAGGAAAAGTACGGTCCGCGCGGCTTCGTCGTCCTGGGCGTGGCCATGGATGACGAAGGAAAATCCGTCGTCGCTCCCTTCATCGCCAAGGAGCGCTTTGCCGTCGGCGGAAAATCCGTCCCCATCAATTACCCCATCCTGCTGGGCAACGAAGACGTGGCCCAGAAATACGGCGGCCTCATCGGCTTCCCCACCAGCTTCCTCATCGGGCGCGACGGGCGCATTGCCAAACGCATCATCGGCCAGTTGCACTACGACGACATCAACCAATCCATCCAAGCGCTTCTCTAGCCGGGCAAGATCCCCCTTTGCGCGGCCATCCTGGGCGGAATGAGCGAGTACATTTGGGGTATCCACCGTTCTGCTTCATTCTGTCTGGCGCCGGTGGTATCCTCTCCCCGCATGCTGTTGCGGTGAGAAAACCCCGGCAACCAAACGGTGGCCGCCTAGAGGAAAGGACTGGATGCATGATGCGAGGGGATAGACGAACAAAAACAAGAAAAACCAAAGACCGCCGCGACCGTCCGAGAACCCCCGGACGCCTCAAGCATGTCGTTGACGCCGTCTACAAAACCGAACGGCAGCACAAAGAAAAAAAGCCCGCCTGAACCGCGGCGCTTCGCTGCGTCCCGGAAAAACCCGGCCATTCCAGACGAATAGTTTTACTGAAAACTGTTGACTATCAACTGTTCACTTTCCACCACGCCGCGCCGCCAGCCCCCGGCTCAATTCCACTCGATCTCGATCCCCTTCTTGGACAGGCTCACCTTCGGCGGCTTGTGCTCCGTCAGAATGCGTATCGCGCTGAACCCTCCGCCCAGCGTCAGCGCCGCTCCGCTGGCGATCAGCAGCCCCAGCTTGCTGGTGGGGTCCGGGTCAAGAATCGCCAGCACAATCGTCGTGGCCCCAAACACGGAAATCCCCACCCCAATCACCACCGCAATCCATTCCTTGCGCGTCAGCCCGGCCTTCAATCCCATCCCCAGCAGCGACTCGCTGCCGGGATCAATCCCCACATTGGCGTCGTCCATCACCACCACCCGCTCATGATTGCGATACGCCTTGGCCAGTTGCGCCAGCCAACCTCGCTCCGAAGTTTTGATCGTCAATTCCGCCGCCGGAGCGGCTTTTCCATTCGCCAGCACTGCCGCATTATTCGTTTCCATCTTCGCCGCCCCTCTTCCATCTCTCATGACCGCTTCCGCTCATTCCCGCATCCTCCAGTCTACTACACCCCCTCCCCGCCAGCCGCACGCGCTCCCCGCCCCGCAGCACCGAACTATCCCTCACACCTTCAACATTTAACTATTTGATAAAGATTTGTAGCCGCCCTCTTCAGAGGGCGGGCCTTTCCACTCCGGCATCTTGCCTTTTCCGTGCAGGGGCACGGCACGCTTGCCCCGGACAGTTCACCCCGGATAGGAATCGGGGCAGTCGGGGCCGTGCCCGCTCTTTTTTTTGCTCTTTCTTTCCCGCTTTTGTTGCGCCGGGCGGAATTTATCCCGACCGTGTCGGGAGCCCAGCATCTTGTTTTTTTCTCTAGCGCCAGCTGGCATTTATCCCGCATTGGTCCCCACCTGTTCGGGAATCCGGTATCTTCTCTTTCCATTCGCGGGTGCGGCTTTTTCTTTCTCCTCGCGAAACAACAACCTCTCCCCGTTGCCCCCTATCTCCCACTCCACGTTGACTTATAGAAGTGGTATCCTCTGCCTGTGCGTTGCCGTCAGGAAGAACTTATATGAAACGAACGATGGGACACCCTCCAAACGACGACAATAGGCATGACCGCACCCCGCGCTGGAAGAACTGCCTTGAAGTGACCGCGTTTTTTGTTCTCATCATTTACACAACCTTCGCTGGATTGCAATGGCACGAAATGCACCACGCTTTGCTTGTAGACCAGCGGGCGTGGGTCAGTGTTGTCGTTCCGAGTAATTTTCCCTTGGAGAGTTCATCTATCCTGGCGTCTATTCAGATAGCAAATACAGGAAAGACTCCAGCGAAACACATTGAAGGGGACATAGTTGCCACCGTGCTGAAGAAAGGGGAGAAGCCGTCTTTCGACTTTAGCACTGGTCATCCTCACAACAGGATTTACGCTGGTGCTATTTTCCCCAACGGGCCAATCAACGTCATCATTCCCGTCGTTCGATATGGGCCACAAACAGCAGAGACCATCGTGCCGACTCCGGAACTGCGTCAAGAAATCGCGAACGGTGAATCGTTTATTATTTTCTATGGAAAAGTCACCTATTTCGATATTTTCGGAACTTCGCATTGGACATCATTTTGCACAGGGTCCGGAAGTGCGATGGGTGACCTCAAGAAGTGTGTAACCTACAACGACGTAGACAGCAATTAGTGGCGGGCGGCCCCGGTTTATTAATTGAGTCCGCTCCTTCATCTCTCTACTGCGCTCTGACATGCAGAAGTGGTATCCTTTCCCCACGTGTTGTCGTCAAGAGCAAATCATAGGAACCAAACGGCGGGCCACCCGCCTTGGAGGAATACATGGGAGAATTTAGTGTATTTCATTGGTTAATAGTTCTAATCTTAGTCTCCGTTTTAGTTCCAGTCAGCAGGATATTAAAGCGAACGGGCCACAGTTCCGCGTGGTGTCTGCTGGCCTTCGTCCCCCTCTTAAATTTCGTCGGCCTATGGGTGCTCGCCTTTGTCCGTTGGCCTGCAGTGGATAGACCAGTTACTGCCAAGTGATTCGGCGGGTGGCTCGGGCTTAATGAGCGAGAAGGCTCTCGGCGCTCTTCAGCTCTCTACTCCACGCCTACTTTCAGCAGTGCTATTCTCTATCCGCGTGTTGCCCTTAAGAGGAAATCACGGCTAACAAACAAGGGGCGACCCGCCTGCGGCGTGATGCCGAAGAGGAGGCGGATTTTATGGAAGCTTGGCTGAGCGTAGTTGGTGGCGGGCTGGCTGCGGCACTAGTAACAATCGGCTTTAACGTCTGGTGGGACAAGCAAAAGCAGAAGCTTTCCGAAGATTGGGAATTCAGGCGCTATCATGCGAATCAGGTGCACTTTGCTACTGCGGGACTGATGGAAGTGTTTTTCGCCGCGAAAACTGAAATCTACTTTCTTACTTGCACGATTGAAACGCTTCTTGCTGGTCTCAATCAATTGGCAACACAGGCGGATGCGATCGTGCGGCAACAAGGCGGCCCTCAACTAACAATCGCTGAACTCGAACAGCGAAAGGCACAGTTGCTACAGCCGTTTCAAACCTACAACGCACAACAGGTTTCCCTTAGGTGGAATCAGTTCGAGCAAAAAACCAAGGAATTGCAGGCAAAGGCCGAAGCATACATGAACGTGCTACAACCCCTTATTCCGGCTTCTATTTACGAACAGCTTCTTGCGCTTTATCAGAAATTCGAAGGGCGTTGGGTTTGGGACCTGCCCCCCGCGCAAGAGCGCTTGAAACTTTATGAAGACAGCATTCCCGAGCTTAATCGCATACGCGAACAATTGACACGGCAAATCGAAATCAAGCTAGGAAGGGTGAAACCCGACGCCGATTCCGCAAAAGTCAGGGGGTGATGGAATTCGAGACTGTAAACTGTCAACTCTCTCCCGCCCCCCGCTCCTTGCTTCCCCCCGCCCGGCAACTTCGTGTACGCTGAACTCATGCTGGATGAACAGACCTTTCAGAAGAAATGCGATGCGGCGCTCGAAGAGTTGCGCCGGAGGGCTTTGCCCGCGGCCGATGCGCACGGTTTTGACGTCGAAGGCGGGTCGGGCAAGCTGGAAATTGTTTTCGAGGAGCCGGAACCGGGGAAATTCGTGATTTCGCCGAATGCGCCGGTGCGGGAGATCTGGGTTTCCGCGCTCTCCACCAGTTTCAAGCTGGGCTGGTCGGAAGCAAAGGGCGCATTCGTGCTGGAAAAAACCGGAGAAACTCTCGTGCAGGTGATCGGCCGGGTGATCTCGCAGTTTCTCGGCGAAACGGTGACGCTATGAGCCTCGCCAGAACTTTTTTTCATTTTATCGCGGGTGCTTGCGCGGTTTTCTGTTTGCTCTGCGGAGCGCCGCGCAGCGCTCCGCAGACGGCCCTGCCGCACTCGCGCGACGTGGTTTCTCCGGCGGCCTATGCTTCGCTCGACGTCGTGCCGCGCGGCCGGGCCTTCGAACTTGCCGTGGTGCTCACCATCCGCCGCGGCTTCCACATCAACGCCCATGAAGTGCTCGACCCCTACCTCATCGCCACGGAGCTGAAACCCGCCCTGCCCGCCGGTTTTCAAGCCGGAACGATTCTCTATCCTGCGGGGACGCAGCGGAAATTCGCCTTCTCCGCGGACAAGCCCATGAACGTCTACCAGCAGACCGCCGTCATCCGCCTGCCGCTGACCGCGCTGGGCAACGCTCCGCTCGGCGAACAAAAGATTCCGCTCAAGATTCGCTATCAGGCGTGCAGCGAAGACACCTGCCTGCCTCCGGTCACGCTGGATTTTCAGGCGGTCGTCACCGTCGCCGCGGCGGGAACGAAGCCGCGGCCCGCACAGGTGCACGCGGAATTGTTTAGGAAGTAAAAAACGCGCCAGAAAAATTCAGCGCGCGGGAATTACGCTTTGCAGGATTCTGCAACCGCGGGAATCGCGGCGAGCAGGCGGCGGACGACGCGCTCGCGGCCCAGCGCCAGCATGGTTTCGAATAGCGGCGGGGCCACGGCCTGGCCGACAATGGCCACGCGCGTGGCGTTGATCAGCACGCCGGCCTTCACGGCGGCGGCTTCGGCGATGGCGCGCAGGGCGTGCTCGCAGGCGTCGTGATTCCAGTCCGGCAGGGCGGCCAACGCATCGGCAATCTGCGCGATAAATTGCGGCAGGCGCGGCTCTTTCTTCCAGAATTTATCCCGCGCGGCCTGCTCGTATTCGAATTCGTCGCTGAAAAACGCGCGCGACCACGAGGAAAAATCCGGCAGCAGGCGGATGCGCGGGCGCAGCAGGTCCACCGTTTTCGAAAACCATTCGTGGCCCGCGGGGGCGGCCCATTCTTCCTTCCACAGCTTGCTGCGCTTTAGCTCGCTCTCGACCGCGGGGAGAAGATCCTCGATGGGCAGTTTTTGCAGATATTGCGTGTTGAACCATTCGAGCTTGGGGCGGTCGAAAACGCCGTTGGTGCGGCTGACGCCGGCGAGGGAAAATTTTTCCAGCAGTTCGCTGGTGCGCAGAAATTCCTGGTCGCCTCCGGGGGACCAGCCCAGCAGGGCCAGAAAGTTGCGAAAGGCTTCAGGGAGAAAACCTTCGTCGCGGTAGGAGATGACGCTGGTGGCGCCGTGGCGCTTGGAAAGACGGGTGCGGTCGGCCCCGAGAATCAGCGGGAGATGGGCGAAGAGGGGCAGTTCGGCGCCGAGGGCGCGATAGAGCAGGGCCTGTTTGGGCGTATTGGAAATGTGGTCGGCGCCGCGGATGACGTGGGTGATACGCATGTCGATGTCGTCCACGACCGCGCCGAGCTGGTAGGAAGGCAGGCCGTGGGTTTCCTCGCCGCGCGCGGAGCGCATCAGGAGAAAATCCTCGATGTCCTCGTTGGCAAATTCGCGCTCGCCGAAGACGGCGTCCTGAAAGCGCGTGGTTCCGCCGAGAGGAACTTTAAAACGCACGGCGGGCTTGGTGCCGGGGACGGAGGGATGGCCGTCGCGGCAGGAGCAGCGCGAGATGCGGCGGATGTTGCCGGTTTCCTGGCCTTCCTCGGCGTGATCGCCGCCGACGTAGCGTTCCGCGGGGCAGTAGCAGAGAAACGCGCTGCCGTTTTCGAGGCATTTCTGCGCGGCCTGGGCATAGAGTTCCAGACGCTGCGACTGGTAGAAGGGACCCTCGTCCCAGTCAATGCCCAGCCAGCGCAAGCCATCGAGAATGCCTTCGACGAGTTCGGGCTTGTTGCGCTCGGCGTCGGTGTCCTCGATGCGCAGGATCATGACGCCATGCGCGTGCCGCGCAAAGAGCCAGTTGAAGAGCGCGGTGCGCGCGCCGCCAACGTGCAGATATCCCGTGGGGGAGGGAGCGAAACGGACGCGCGGAGCGGAACTCCCAGAAGGCATTGCGGCGGAATCGTTTTTCATGGAAGCAGTCATATCGTGTGCGCGCGGAATGATGGGCGCGAATGTTTTAGTTTATCCGAAGGGGAGCACCGCATTCAACTCGGACCGGCGTTTGGCGGAAATTCTGCTTCCCAGGAGTGCGTGATCGAGATATTGGGCAACGTCTTGCCCTGCTATCTCTTACGCAACCTGTACGCATGGCCACTTGATTGGTGGAAATTTGCTGGTCTATAGTCGTAAGTGTCCTGTTTTTTAAGATTTGGCCGCCCTGGTTGGGCCTTGTTTAAGGCTGGCGGGCGTTTATGGGGTGTGTAGTTTTGGCCGTGGTTCTCGAAGGAGACATACCGGCGCGGGGCTTGCGGGCGGGGTTTTAGCTTTTAGGCCGGCGTCAGGATTCGGGCAGACCTTGTGACACACACAAGCCTCATCGCGCTCGGGCTGTTTCTCGCCACGTCCCTCGTGGCGGGTTTTTTTGCGTATGTCTATTCCCTGAAGAGGCAAGCGTATCAGCTGCTGTGGATGGTGGCGTGGTGTGTGTATGCGTTCCATTATCTGCTGTATTCGCTGCGGGCGGCTTCGGGGCCCGGGGCGGTATTGCCGGTGTTCGCGGAATGGTTTCTGGCGCTGGCGGGGCTTTTCTTTTTTGTGGGAGCGCGACTGCTGGCGCAGCGTTCGGCACTGATGGGGCGGGTGGCGCTGGCGGGGCTGGCGACGCTGCTCTGGGGTTACTGGCATGAGCAGGGAGGCTTCCCGGTTTCTTCGGGAGTGGCCTGCGCGCTGATTTTCTTCGCGACGTCGGTGGTTTTTTTCCAGGAAAGCCGGAGGCAGGAGACGCTGGCGGAAAAGCTGCTGGGGGTAACCTTCGGCGGCTGGGCCATCCTGCATCTGACGCTGATCCTGGGGCAGCAGCGCGGGGAGTTGCTGGAGACGGGAGTGTGGGCGCTCTCGGCGATTCCGGCGGGGCTGGTGGCCATCATCATGATGATGGCGCTGTATGAGGAAGAGAAGAGGCGGGTCGAGCGCAACATGCTGGCGCTCTCCAGCCTGAACCTGGCGACTTCGACGTTCGTGGGCGGAGAGATCCAGCGGATGCTGGCGCAGGCGCTGGACCGCGTGCTGGGAGTGGTCCGGCTGCCCTCGGGGGCGCTGTTTTTGCACCACGGAGATCCCAGCGGGCCGGCGTCGGTGGTGGCGGTGGGATTGGGAGACGATTTCTGCGCGGTGGCGCAGGAGGAAAGAATCGACGACCATCTGGTGCAGCTGGTCTCGCGGCTGGGCGGGCTGGTGGTGTTCCGGGATCTTTCGAAGGATGCGGCGTGGGCCAGTCTGGAGAAGGAAGAGGCGTTCCGGCACTTCCGGCGGCTGGCGATGGAGCAGGGACTGCGCACGGTGGTGTGCATCAGTTTGCAGGCGAAGGGGCAGGGATTCGGAGTGCTGCTGCTGGGGACGCCGGACAACCGGCGGTTCACGGCGGGCGAGCTGCGGCTGCTGATGGCGCTGGGGCACCAGATCGGGATGGCGGTGGAGAACAGCTATCTGATCCAGCAGACCTCGAGAAGGACGGAAGAGCTGCACGTGCTGAACGAGATCGGGCGGGCGCTGAGTTCGACCCTGCAGAAGGAAGAACTGCTGCCGAAGATCAGCGAGGAGCTGCGGCGGCTGTTCGACGTGAACAATTTTTTTATCGCCACGATGACGCCCCACCAGGACGAGGTATCTTTCGAAATGGAAATCGTGGACGGGGTGAAGCTGGCCAAGCGCAAACGGCCCGCGGGGAATCACCTGGTCGAATATATCCAGCGCACGAGGCAGCCGGTGCTGGTGCGGGAGAACTATGCCGCAACGGTGCGCAACCTGGGAGTGGAACCGCTGCGCAAAGCGGGATGCTTTTGCGGGGTGCCGCTGGTGGCGTATGACCGGGTGGTCGGAGTGATGGCGGTGCACCACGATCAGGAGCGGCTGTTCGACGAAGGGCATCTGGAATTGCTGCGGGTGCTGGCCAGCGAGGCCAGTATTGCGATCGAAAATGCGCGGCTGTTCCACGACGAGCGGACCAAGGCGCGGCATCTGACGCTGTTGAACGCGATTTCGCGGCACGCCATCGCCACGCTGAATCCCGCGGAGATGCTGGCGAGGATCGCCGAGGAGCTGGAGGCGGGGCTGCTGTACGACCACGTGGGCATCGGCATGCTCGAGTATTCGACGAGGGAAGTGGTGGTGGAGGCGGAAGCGGGAAAGCGGCGCGGGGCGCTGGGAATGAGGATACCGCTGGGGTCGAGCCTGGCCGGGCACGTGGCGCGCACGGGGCAGATGGCGTTTTATCGCGCGGGCAATTCGCCGGAGACGGCGCTGAAGCCGCTGCTGGCGGACACGGAGGTGGCGGTGGCGCTGCCGGTTTCCTATGCGGATCACCTGCACGGGATCCTCTACGTGGAACTCACCGAAGACACGGAATTTTCCGAGGAAGAGATTCTGCTGCTGCGAACGCTGGCGGACCTGATCGCCAGCGCGATGCACAATGCGCTGGCCTTCCAGAAGGCCCAGGAACAGGCCATCACGGACGGACTGACGGGAGTGAAGACGCACCGCTTCTTCATGGAAGCGCTTTCGGGAGAATGGAAGAGAGCGACGCGTGCGGCGCGGGCGTTCTCCCTGGTGCTGATGGACCTGGACCGTTTCAAGTTCGTGAATGATTTTTACGGGCATCTGGAGGGAGACCTGGTGCTGCAGCGCGTGGGGCACATCCTGGAGGAAAACAGCCGGCGCTCGGACGTGGTGGCGCGGTACGGGGGAGACGAGTTCGTGATCCTGATGCCGGAAACGTCCATGGAGCAGGCGCGGCAGATGGCCCTGAAGCTGCGCGGATGGATTTGCGCGGATACGCTGCTGCGGGAAAAAAACGTGACGGCCAGCTTCGGGATCGCCTGCTATCCGCTGCACGGATCGAGTCCGCAGGAGCTGATTCAGGTGGCGGACGCCTCGATGTACCTTTCGAAACATCAGGGAGGCAATACGGTCTCCACGGCGGACCACGTGGATCCGGGGGAAGCGAAGAAGTGGAAGCGGGACGTGCTGGAAGCGTATCTGGGAGTGACGCTGAAGCGCATGTTCGCGACGGGGCCGGAAGCGTTCGAGGAAATTTACGAGCGGCTGAAACAATTCACGGAATCGCTGACGCCCGGGGAAGGGGAAAGCAGCGCGGCGGTTGCGCCGGAGGGGCGGGCCATGGCGCTGCCGCAGCCGGTGCTGGACACGGTGACGTCGCTGGCCTTCGCCATTGACGCCAAGGACCACTACACGCAGGGCCATTCGCAGAAGGTCTCGGCGTACGCGGCGCTGATCGCCGAGGCCATGGGGATGGGCGCGATGGAAGTGGAGGAGATCCGCCTGGCGGGAATTCTGCATGACATCGGCAAGGTGGCCATCCCGGAGAGCATCCTGAACAAGAGCGGGCCGCTGAATCCCGAGGAATGGGAAACGATGAAGTCGCATGTGACCTTCGGGGCCAAGATTCTGGAGCCGCTGACGCCGCTGGGGCGGATCCGGGAGATGGTGCGGCACCACCACGAATATTTCGACGGATCGGGATATCCGAACGCGCTGATCGGGGAAAAGATACCGCTGGGAGCGCGGATCATCGCGGTGGCCGATTCCTACGATACGATCACCAGCGAGCGGTCCTACAAGAAGCCGCGGACGGCGCAGGAAGGGCTGGCGGAGCTGGAACGGTGCGCGAATGCGCAGTTCGACGCGGCCATCGTGACACTTTTCGTGCAGGCCATGAGGCAGTTGCCCAATCCGCTGATCGAGCCGGCTTCGTTGTTCACCACGCGGGATACCTAGACAGAGACAAAAACAAAAAGATGCGGCCGGCTTGGGAATTTTCCCCGAGGGGCGTAGTGCTGCTACTCTTCGGTGTGGAAAAGGAGGCAGCCATGCAAACGGCAAAGGTGAAGTGGATCGGGGAACAGAAGTTTCTGGGGACGACGCCATCGAATCACGCGGTGGCGCTGGATTCGGACCGGGAGTCCAATCAGGCGCCGGGACCGATGGAGTTGGTGCTGATCGCGCTGGGGGCGTGTACGGCGACGGACATTGTGAGCATCCTGGCGAAGAAGAGACAGAAGCTGGAGTCGCTCGAGGTGGTGGTGCGGGGCGAGCGAGCGGCGGAGCCGCCGACGGTGTGGACGCGCCTCGAGATTGTGTACCGGGTGAAGGGAGCAGTGGAGGAAAGCGCGCTGAAGCACGCGATCGAGCTGAGCCAGGAGAAATACTGTTCGGTGGAAGCCATGCTGAAAAAGACGGCGGAGGTGAGCTGGACTTACGAGATGGGCGGGGAGTAGCAAGAGGCGGGGTCAGCCGAGATTGCGGTGGCACCATTCGTTGAGGACGTAGAGGGACCAGGGGCGGGACCAGGAGGTGCGGCCGGCGAGAAAATCCTGCCAGACAGCGTGGACGCCCGGAGCTTTCAGGTGCGGGAGCAGAGGGGGGGCCAGTTCGGCCAGGCTGGTTTCGATGGCGGAGCGGAGAGGGCCCCGGAGCCAGTCTTCCCAGGGGAGGGTGAAGGTGCGCTTGGGCTGATTGGAGAGTTGATCGGGGAGAATACCGGCGAGGGCTGCGGTGAGCAGGGATTTCTGCGAGCCGGGACGCCAGCGGGCGCGGTCGGGCAGAGTGGCGACGAATTCCACCAGGGGAGTATCGAGAAGAGGGACGCGGACTTCGAGCGAGCGGCTCATGCTGACGGAATCGGTGTCGCGCAGGAGCGTGCCGGCCATATAGCAGCGCAACTCCAGCCAGGAGATGCCCGCGACGGTTTCCATCGCGTGGGCCTCGCCGGAGGTGCGCTCGAGCCAGCCCATCCAGGTGGGCAGGAGAGTGGCGCCGTCTTCGGCGACGGCGCTGGGACGGTAACGGGTGACCGCGACGCGATCGGCTTCGAAGGGAGGAAAGAGAGAGCGGGCCAGGAAGTAGGCGTCGGGAAAGGGGCGGAGGCCTCGCCAGGCGCCCGCGGCTTTGCGGGCGGCATCGGGAGAAAGTTTCCAGGAAGCGATTTTTTCGGCGAGGGGAGCGGTGGCGGCGCGGAGAAATCCGGGGAGCAGGCTGGCTACCTGAGCCAGGTGACGGAGACGCGGGACGCTGTGGAAGGTGGGATAGCCGGCGAAGAGTTCATCGCCGCCGAGGCCGGAAAGAGCGACTTTGAGACCGGCCTGGCGGGCGGCCCAGGAGACCAGATAGGAGTTGATGCCGTCCATGGTGGGCTGATCGAGAGAGGCCATCGCTTCCTCGAGATGGCGGGGAATGTCCGAGCCGTCGAGGGGAATTTCCGAGTGCGAAGTGCCGCAGGACTCGGCAATGCGGCGAGCGAGGGGAGCTTCGTCATAGGAAGTGCCGGGGAAGGAGAGAGTGAAGCTGCGGATGCCGTGCTGTTCGCGAGCGGCAAGGGCGGCAAGGGCGCTGGAATCGAGGCCACTGGAAAGAAAAAGACCGACGGGGACGTCGGCGATGAGATGGGAGCGAACGGCGTCTTCGAGGAGCGGACGGAGAGCACGGGCGGCGGCGGCGTGATCGCGCGGGCGGCGGGGGTCCTTGGCGGCGGGAGAGCGGCGAAGATTCCACCAGGGGCGCGGGCGAGGAGCGCGGCGGCGGTCGGGCACGAGCAGGAGCATGGAATGACCGGGGGGAAGCGAAAACACATTTTCAATGAGGGTGACGGGTTCGCTGACCGAGCCGAAGAGGAGATAAGAAGTAAGGGCGTCGGGAGAAAGAGCGCGGGGGAGGCCTGCGGCGAGGAGAGCGCGTACTTCGGAGGCGAAGAGGATGCCTTCGGAAGTTTGGGCGTAGTAGAGGGGTTTGATGCCGAAGGGGTCGCGGGCGAGGAAGAGTTGCGGGGAGAGCACCTGGCCGCGCAGATCGAGAACGGCAAAGGCGAACATGCCGCGGAGTTCGGAGAGGCAGTCCTCGCTCCATTCCTCCCAGGCATGGACGAGGACTTCGGTGTCGGATTGGGTGGAGAAATGGTGGCCGGCAAAAGTGAGGCGCTCGCGCAGATCGCGGTAATTATAAATTTCGCCGTTGAGGACGACGGCGACATCGTGAGTTTCGTTCCAAACGGGCTGATGGCCGCCGGCAAGATCAATGATGCTGAGGCGGCGCATGCCCAGGGCCACGCCGGGTGCGCGGGGGTCGGCGGCGAGGAAGCCTTCGTCATCCGGGCCGCGGTGACGAAGAGCGGCGGTCATGGAGCGGACGAGGGGTTCAGCGGTTTCCGGATGGAGTGGAGCAATGACGCCGCAGATTCCGCACACGAAATTATCGAGTCTCCGGCCTCGAGAAGAGAGTGCGGCCGGTGTGGAAGAAGAGGCTGCGCAGATGAACCCGGGGCAGGTGCAGGCGGCGGTCGGCATACCAGCCCAGGAGGAAGCGCAGGGCCAGCAGGAAGGCCACGGCGAAAATGGAAAGGAGCAGCATTGCAAAGGATTCGCGTTCCAGAATCAGGCTCCAGTCTATCAGTTCCTCCCAGCGGGGGGAGACGAAATTGAGAATGCGGCGCAGGGTCAGGCCGAGCAGGGGGAGGCGCGCGAGACGAACGTGAACAAAGCTTTCGTAAGTGTATTCGGACGGATATCCGGGGACAACCGAGGTGGCCTGGCGCCAGATGTTGGGATCCTTCATTTGCTGCCGGGTGACAAGCTGGCCGGAGGCGTCGCGGAAAAGAGTGTGGTAAGAGGGATCCACAATGACCCAGCGGCCGTCGATCAGGACTTCGGCGACCACGTGTTTGGCGCTGCGGCTGGGAGACAGCAAGAGCAAGCGGCGTGACTTGAGATCCGAGCTCCTCGCGAGATTCAGAAATGCATTGGTGGCTGTCCCGCAGATCCTGAGCAGTTCCTGGTAATTTAGAGTCACCTCCGGATTGCGCTGGGAGAATCCTCCCGGAGAGGGTAAGGGCGAGTGAACTGGCCCGGACTTCATCCAGGCCAGGATGTAATCCACTTTTTGTTCGGCAGGAGCGTCGTCCGGAACGATGGCATCGGAAAATCCGTCCAGGTAGCTGCGCACCGAATATTCCCACAGGGATGTGTAGAGCAGGGCCGCCACTGCGCCAACGAGCAGCAGGTTGACGAGCCACCAGACGGAGGAAAATAATTTATGCTTACATTGCATTCAACATGGTCCCCAGCCAGTTGCCGCAGTTATCCAGAGATTTCGCCCGCCACGCGTGCGTAAAGCTGTTCCATCTCGCGGGAGGGTTCTTCCCATCCCAATCGTGCGGCTAGAGCCGAGCCAGCCGCGAGCATCTTCTCACGCAACGCGGCGCTCTGCAAAACACGCTGGATCGCCAGGGCCAGGGCCGATTCGTCGTGGGGCACCACGAGCCCGGCGCCCGGCGCCAGAAGTTCGGCTACTCCGCAGACATCGGTGACGACCACCGGAGTACCCGCGGCCACGGCTTCCGCCGCGGTATTGCCGAAATTTTCGTTCCGTGAGGGGAGCACGAAAACATCCGCATCGCGGTAAGCAGCCCATTTTTCCTCATCGTAAAGAGGACCCGTAAAGTGCACACACTCGCCTATTTTCAAGAGACGTGCCGCAGCGGCGAGGCGTTTCATCCAATTTTCATCATCGGGCCCGGCGAAGACGAGGTGGGCGCGGGTATCGGAGGGACCAGCGGCCAGGCGGGCGTAGGCGTGCAGGAGCAGGTCCGGACTTTTCTTGGTGGAGAGGCGACCGAGAAAGAGGATCACTTGCGCGGCGGGGGGAATCCCCAGTTTGCTGCGCAAGCCGCCGCGCGGAGGAAATTCCGCGGGTATTTCGACGCCGTTGCGGCGCAGCACCACCTGGCCGGACGCGACTCCGCCGGCCAGCAGTTCAGCGGCTTCCTGCCGGGATGTGGCGATAACGGCGTGCGCGCCGCGGATCATTTTCCTGCCGAGCAGGGCATGGTAGGCGCGTTTGAGCCAGAGATTGCGGACAAGCGGGACGAACATACCGATGGGTTCCAGCACGTAAGGCAAGCGCGCGGCGCGGCAGGCTCTGGCCGCCGCGGGGCCCAGCAGATCGTAGAGTCCGTAGATGTGGGCGACATCGAAGTCGCGCAGGCGATCGCGCAGGAACGCGGGCAGGGCCGGTGTCCATGCGGTAGTGCGGTAGCGCAAGAGCGATCGCAGATAAATCGCTTCGACGCCGTTGACGGCGCGCCGGAACCCCCAAGGAGCATGCTCCCCGCCGCCCTGCCGCTCGAGTCCCCAGTCCGTGGTGAGCACGGTGACGCTGTGGCCGCGCCGCGCGAGAGCTTCGGCCAGGGCGCGGACCTTGACGGGAGGACCGCCGAATTGCAGAAAGGGAGAATAGGTCGCGGAGATTTTCAGGATTCGCATTGCTCTTGCAGGATGGCACGGAAGGACTTGGAGAAGGAGGAAAAACGGAAATCGCGCTGCACCAGGGCGCGGCCGGCAAAGCCCATCTCACGGGCCAGATCGGGATGGCTCAGGAGGGTGTCCACGGCGGCAACAATCTGCGCGACATCGCCTTGCGGCACCAGGTAGCCGGTGACCCCGTCTTGAATAACTTCCGGGGCGCCGCCGTGAGCGCCGCCAATCACCGGCTTGCCGCTGGCCATGGCTTCCAGATAGACAAGGCCAAAGCCTTCGCCGCTGCTGGGCAAAGCGAACAAATCGCAGCGGGCGTAGCAGGCCGCCAGACCGGCGGGAGAAACGCCGGAGAGAAAATGAACGTGCCAGCGCACGCCATGTTCGGCGGCAAGATTCTGAAGGCGGGGGCGGTCGTCGCCATCGCCCACGACGGCGAGGTGCAGATTGGGCCAGCGGGTGAGCAGGCGGGGCATGGCGGCGATGAGCTGATCCACGCCCTTATAGCGCTCCCTGGAACTGAGGCGGCCCACGGCCAGGATGACGCGGCCGGTGGGAAAGCTGAGAGGCAAAGACCCCTGGCGAGCGGGACTGAGTAACTCTTCGAACTGCGGGTCGAGGGCCCAGGGAAGAACGCGAATGCGCTCGCGGGGCACGCCCTGGCGGACGACGAGATGGTTGGCGGTATCCTGGCTGGGAGCGAGGAGCAGATCGGCGTGGAGCAGGGCGTGGCGGCGCCAGACGGGCAGGCGATCCCAAACCTCGATGCCATGCGCGCAGACGATCATCCTGGCATGGGGAGCGAGGAGCTTCATCATCCAGGCCACGGGAGCGAGATTGGGGTGAACGGCGAGAATCAGTTTGGCGCCGCGCAGGGCGGTGCGCAGAGCGGTGGCGGCGAAGCGGGCCTTGTTGTGCTGGCAGCCGGTGAAGACAAATTCGAGGCCGCCGACGGAGAGGCGCTGCAATTCCGGAGGGTCGTTGAGGCTGAGAAAGCGATACTCCATGCGGCGGGACGCGGCAAATTCGGCGAGGACCGCGGCGAGATGCTGCCCGGCTTTTTGAATTCCACCGGGGGAGTTGAGTTCAGGAAAGAGGCCTGCCAGCACGGGGTGAGTCTGCCAAGAGGAGCGCGGGAACGCAAGGCGGTTTTGGGAAACGGTTGCCCCGGCGGCACGAGCGTGCGGATGCGCGGCGGGCGTAATTCGCGCCAGAGCCCATCAAGAACCCACGAAGAAAGTGCTAGGATTTCAGACGGGATGGATTCGCTGCCCTCAGGAGGAAGAACGATGAACACGCACGGATTCAAGAAGAACCTGGCGCTTTCCGGCGGCGCGCGATTGGTTTTCGCGGCCGCCTTGCTTCTGGCCTTTTCGATTTCCGCCGCGGCGCAAAGCCCCGCCAAGCCCGTGCCGCAGGAAAGTCCGTACAAGATCGAATACTCGTACAAGATCAAATGGGGCTATGCGGACGAGTGGCTGGCCCTGTTCCAGAAGAATCATCTCCCGCTGCTGCGGGCGCTGCAGGAGGAGGGAAGAATTCTTTCGGTGAGCTTCGACAAGCCCCGCTACCACGCAAGCGAGCAGGCGCGGTGGGACTTCCGGGTGACCATCACCTGGAAGAATATTGCGGCTTCGATCGATCCGGGAACCGAGCAGGCGCTGATCCGCAAGCTCTTTCCGGACCAGGCGGCGTTCCAGCGCGAGGAGCAGCGGCGCTTCGAATTGCTGCTGGAACACACGGACGTTCCCATCGCGCCGTTCAGTTTCGAATAGCGGAGTGAGAAAAGACTATTGGACGCGGGTGGCCTGGCGTTCGCTGCCGACGAGGGTATCGAAAATGGCCAGCACATCACGGCGGTAATCGGTCATGCGCACGAAAAGGCCGCGCAATTCGGGCTGGCGTTCGGCTTCGCGGCGCCATTTGGCCAGGACCACCGGAGGCACGGCAATATCGCGGCGCAACTCTTCGGGGGAATGGCCGCGGAGAAAGAGGCCGTAGAAAAAGGCGGCTTCGCGCTGGGGCAGTTCGAAATCGGTGAACAGCGCCGGGGCAACGGTTTGTGTCTGCATGGCCATAAAGAAATGGCAGTTTACCGCAAAGTTTTCTCCGGTCAAGTAGTACGGCAAAAAATTAGCGGCCAGAGAGGCACCTGCACCAAAGGCCAGGGCAATCGAGAGGAATAATTCCGGAATAGGGTCTGCCGGTTAAACTCCCCCGCGCGACATGATGAGAGGAAAAGAAAAAACAGCGCGCGATCATGCCTTGCAGAGCAGGCGGCCGCCGCCGTACAGTAGTCGGGGAATGCAACGCTGCCGGCGGGAAAGCCAGGCAGCCGGGAGGGCGGAGCGATGCGCGCGATTCGGACGCTTTTGGGAAGCGTGGTTTTGCTGGGGATAGCCATCGGAATGTTCGTCCTGCCCGGGCGATCCGCGCCGGGAGCGGCGCAGAGCAAGGGAGAGGAGGCGGTGCCGGCGTACCACCGGCAGGCGCCCACGGGGCTGCTGCCCACGACGCTGAGCCCCACGCTGTTCACGGACCCGGTGGTGAAGAATTCGTACGCAGCGGCGGCGCGGATCAAGAAAACGCTGTACCAGTTGCCGTGCTATTGCCACTGCGACCGGAGCGCGGGACACGGCAGCCTGCTGGACTGCTACGTCTCGCAGCACGCCTCGGGGTGCGACATCTGCATGAAGGAAACTTTTTACGCCTCGGAAAAATTGCGCAAGGGCAAGACGGCGGCGCAGATCCGCGAGGCCATTATTCAGGGTGAATGGGAACAGCAGGATCTCACCCGCTACCAGCAGTATCCGCCGGCCCGGTAAACGCGCCGGCGAAGGCGATGGTCCGGCTTGCTCCTCTCATGATCCGATCCACAAAGGAAACCTGCCGCCCCTTGCGCAGCGCCGCGGGGGCGCTGCTGCTGTTGCTGTGCGCGGGAGGAGCCCGCGGGCAGCAGCGCGCGCCGCTGGTGACGCCCGGGGGAGAGATCGCCATCGAGGCGGAAACGCAGCGCAAGGATGGGGACGTTTACAGCGCCAGCGGGAACGTGGACCTGCGCTACCAGAATGCGCGGCTGCGCGCGGATCAGGTCGAGGGCAACCGGGCGACGGGAGAGGCCCGCGCGCGCGGGCACGTGCAATTTGATTACGGCACGCAGCATATCGAAGGGGAAGAGGCGCAGTTCAATCTGTACACCGGACGGGGAAGATTTCTGCGGGTGCGCGGAACGGTGAGCATGCCGCGGCGGGCCAATCCCAGCGTGCTGATTTCCTCGAATCCGCTGTACTTCGAAGCGCAGGAAATCATCCGCGAGGATGAAAAGACGTACAAGCTCCGGGGCGCGTGGATGACCATCTGCCTGCCGGAGCGCCCCACGTGGAAATTTTACGCGCCGAGCGCGACGCTCAAGCTGGAGCGGCGCATCGCGCTGGTGAACGCCAATTTCCGGGTCTATCGCATTCCCCTTTTCTATTTCCCCTACGCCAGTCTGCCGGCCGGGGGCAGGGTGCGGCAGTCGGGATTTCTTCTGCCGGAGATCTCCCATACCAACAACAAGGGGTGGCAGGTGGGAGACGCCTACTACTGGGCGCCCGCGGAATGGATGGACCTGGAAGCGGGAGCGCAATATTACAGCGAGCGGGGATGGGGCCAAAGCGGGCTGTTGCGGCTGGCGCCGGCGGAAAACACGCACGCGGAGCTGCGCTATTTCGGGGTGATGGACCGCCAGAACCAGGGCGGCCATGTGGCCCGTTTTTTTCTGGATTCCAAGCTGCCCGGAGGGTGGCACGCCGTTGCGGACCTGAACAATCTGAGTTCGCTGACGTTCCGGCTGGCTTTTTCGACGACGTTTGAAGAGGCCACGGTTTCCGAAGTGCACAGCAGCGCTTTCCTGACCAACAACTTTCGCGGCTTCAGCCTGAATTTTTTCTCGAGCGACTACAAGGACTTTCTGAGCGCGGCGCCGCCGGCGTCCATCACCCTGCGGCGCATGCCCGGGGCGCGCATCAGTTCGGTGGAGCAGGCGCCGTGGCGCCGCCTGCCGTTCTATTTCGGTTTTCATGCGCTGGCCGACGGAGCCTACCGCCAGGATCCCAATCTGACGACGGCGGCGATCGTGCAGCGCAGCGAAATCGCGCCGCGGGTGACCATCCCCCTGCACTGGGGGCCCTGGCTGGGGGTTACGCCGACGTTTCTGGCGCGCACGACGCGCTACGGAGCGCAGATGCAGGGCGGGCAGCCGGTGGGCGGCGCGCTGGTGCGCAACACGGGAGAGGTGACGGTGGACCTGCGCCTGCCGGAACTGGCGGGAATATGGGAGGCGGGGGGAGCAAAATGGAAGCATACCATCGAACCGGCGGCGGTCTACCGCTACGTGAACGGAGTGAAGAATTATGACCGGATGATCCGCTTCAACGAGACCGATACGCTCACGGACACCAATGAAGCGGAATATTCGCTGACCCAGCGGCTCTACCGGCGGGAGGGCAAGAGGCCGGTGAACGAACTGCTCAGCTGGCGCCTGGCGCAGAAATACTATTTCGATCCCACGTTTGGGGGAGCGCTGGTGCCCGGCCAGCGCAACGTTTTTCAGGCGCTGAATTCGATCACGCCCTTTGCCTTTGCCGACTCTTACCGGCGGTTTTCGCCGCTGGTGAGCGATTTTCATGTGGATCCTGGGGGGCGATTCGACGTGGACTTCCAGAGCGATTACGATCCCGTGCGGGGCCGGGTGACGGCCTACGGCACGCTGGCCACCATGCACCCCTACGGCGAATCGTTTCTTACGCTGGCGCACTACCGGGTGCAGGCGAACACGGTCTTGCAGCCCTTCGAGCAGCAGATTCGCGCGCTGGCGGGCTGGGGAAAGATGAACCGCAAGGGATGGAGCACGGCGGTGGCGCTGAACTACGACGTCAACCGGAAATTTTTCCAGTACCAGGTGATGCAGGTGACTTACAACGGGAGTTGCTGCGGAATCAGCTTCGAATACCGGCGGCTGGCGCTGGGACCGGTGAGCAGCGAAAACCAGTTTCGCGCGAGCTTCCTGATCGCCAATATCGGGACATTTGGAACGCTGCGGCACGAAGAAAAACTTTTCTAACGGCTGGCGGAACGCGCGCCCTCAGGAATTCCCCTTTACAAACCCTTTACAAACAGAGACTCGACCAGGGAGCAATAGATGTGTCCCAGGAGGATGTGGGCTTCCTGGATTCTCTGGGTTTCCGAGGAGGGTACAGCCAGGAGAAGATCCACGCAGTCCTTCAGGCGGCCGCCGCCGGCGCCGGTAAGGCCCGCGGAGTACAGGCCGATGCGGCGGGCGGACTCGGCCGCGCGCAGAATATTGGGAGAATTGCCGCTGGTGCTGATGGCGATCAGGATGTCGCCGGGGGAACCGAAGGCTTCGACCTGGCGGGAGAAAACGGTTTCGAAACCGAAGTCATTGGCAATGGCAGTGAGCGCGGAGGAATTGGCGGTGAGCGCCTGCGCGGGCAGGGGGCGGCGCTCGATCAGGAAGCGGCCGACGAACTCGGCGGCGAGGTGCTGGGCGTCGGCGGCGCTTCCGCCATTGCCGCAGAAAAGGATTTGGCGGCCGGCGCGAAGGGATTCGGCGGTGCGCTGCGCAAGCGAGCACAGGGAGGCCAGCAGATCGGAGGAGATTTTGCGCTGCACCGCGCAACTCTCTTCCACCTGCTTGCGGGCCTGCTCCAGAAGGGATGGCGGGACGGATTCCATAAACTCTCCAGCGCCGGGCGATGCGCGGCAGGCGCTAGTGTAAACCGGTTTGCGCGCGCGGGCTAACGGCCTTCCAGGGCGTCCTGGACATCGGCATCCAGAAGGGATTCGGCGGAGGTGAGATAGGTCCGGGAGAGGCGGTCATGCCAGGTCAGGCTGTCCTCGTCCCAATAGGCCCAGAGAAAACCGAGCAGGAAGCTGGCCGCGGAAAAGAGATAGCCGAGGCTGCGCAAAAGGAGCTGGCGGAGCGCGGGTGGTTCGCCGGAAAAAGCGGTGACGCGCAGGCCGCGGAGCATCATGCCGGGCGTGGCCCCGGCGAGGACGGTAAAGAGAGCGAAGTACTGGAAATAGAAAATGGAGAAAGTGGCCAGGCCCACGGCGGCGGTGAGTTTGCTGGAGGTGAATTGTCCGCCGAAAGCGGTGAAAAACAAAAAGAAGCCGCTATAGGCCAGGAGCAGGAAAGCGCCATCGAGAAACGCGGCCATGACCCGGTCGGCCAGCGAAGCGACGGGATAGAGCGGGGATTCGATGGCGGCGCGCGGGGAACTGGCTTGCGCTTCCGGAGCCTCGATGCCCGGCAAGGCAGAGGGCTGGGAAACGTCAATCTCCATGTGCGCAGGGTCGAGTTCGCCGGACAAATCGGAAGAATCCAGGGCGGGCTTTGCCGAACGGCCGATGGCGATGGTGAAAGCAAACTCTTCGCTTTGCGGGGCCGCGCCGCAGGAAGGGGAAAGGTCCGGGAGCGGGGACTCGGCAAGGGCCACGGCGGCGGGGGCGGCGGCCTCAAAAGGCAGATCGGATTGCGCGTCATTGGCCGCGGGCCGGCGGCGGCGCGTGCGATAGGCCGCCAGGCGGCTGGCCAGTTCGTTGCGCCAGGCCGGGTCCACGGAAGGATCCAGCGGGACGCAGCGCGGCGCGGCCGAAGCCGCGCCCGCGGACTGGCCGCGGGCGAGCGACTCGTCGGAAGATGGTTCGCAATAGGGGCAGTGGCCGGAACGATCCGGGAGCACGGAGCCACACTGAGAGCAGACTGTATTCACCGGTGCTTTTGCGCTGCGGACGCTTCCACTCCGGTGGGAGTGTAACGAGAAGAGAATAGCACGGCAGGAAAAAAAGAAAGCGCGGGGATGAGCGCCTGTGCCGTATCAGTGATGGCCTGGGAGAATTGAAAAAAACGCCGCGCGGAGGAATTACCGGGAATCGTGCATCTGCGCGGCGAGCGCGGTGCGGCTGTTGCTGACGCGGTGGTCCAAAGCCACGGCCGCGAAATAGGCGCACTGCCCGAGTTGCGTTTCGGCCCAGGAGCGCACATCAGGGAGCAGGGAGGCCAGCGTCCAGCGGACGGCTTTGACCAGCCAAAAATAGCCGCGGATGGCGCTGACCTGCTGGCGGTCATTGGCAAAATCCGGGCAAAGCCGCAAGAGCTGCACGACGCGGGGGAAATCCTCCGGATCCGCGGCGCCGGAATTGATCCCGGTCACTTCCTGGATTTCCGGGGACAAGGGCTGGACCACGGAGGCGGCGATCAGGGAGCGGCAATAAATTCCGAAGAACTGCAGCAGCGCCGCCAGGGAAGCGGCCAGAATAACCACGGCCATCAAAGCGACCGTCATTGGGCGGCCTCCAGCAGACGCGCCGGGGCGAGGCGGGCATTTACCGGGAGGCGCCAGAAAGCGTAAGCCCAGGACAAGGGCAGGAGGCAGCTAAAGGCCGGCAACAAATAACGCGTATAGGAGTAAAGCCCAGGAGCCAGATTGGAGAGCGCGTAACTGGCGGCATAGACGCTGAAATAAATACCCAGGGAAAGCACGATCTGAATGAGTTGGGTGCGCGTCTCGCGCAGCTTCACGATCGCACCCCAGAGAACATAGGTGAGAGCCAGACCCACAAAATAGAGATTTTGCGAAAGCTCAAAAGCAAAGTGCGTCGGAATGCGCGCGGAAGATTGGCTGACGATGGCATAGCTGAACAAAGCCGTTCCTGCCAGGAGCAGGCCCGCTGCAAACCGCAGATAGCGCTCGATGCCCATCTCCTCGAAAACATGCGAAAACAGGCTAATGACCGCAAAATACAAAGCGATCGTGAGAAGCGCATCGGAGTAGAAATAAAAATAGCGGTATTCTAGAGAAGACAGCCCATAGTGTTGAAGGATATGAAAACGCCCCGCACTGGCGACCACGGACACGAGCATGTAAAAGCAGAGGAAAAAATACCGGCGGATGGCCTCCCGCCGATAGATACACACCACCGCGAGGATTTCTAAGACAGTTCCCAATATCCATAGGGCCATGCCGACAGAACCAGGCATTCACTCCTCTTTCTGCGTTTGCCTTGTCTCTGCCGGCCTATGAGCTAAACGGCAAACGCTTTACTGCCAGGGCGTCGGCATTGGTGCCGAACCGTTCCACGGTGTCGGCATCGGTGCCGAACCGTTAGCCATCACCACGGACCCATTTGCAGGGGCTGTGACGGCTGACCGCAAACCCATTGCTCCCACCAGAACCAGCATAACAGCCAGAACAACCAAACTGAGTTTGAACATAGTACCCCCAAAGGATAGGTGCTTCAGGGGTTACTCTATTCACCCAGATTTTACCGGTCAAGCGATGGAAGAAAGAATTTGCGTATTCGGCTGCTATCCTCCCAGCCTACTTCGCCTGACTTTCGCCCGGCGAATGGGCTTGAGTCTATTGCACGCTGCCATATTGCGGCGGGAATGGGTAGGGGGCAATAGTACAAGGGTACTACGGAGACAGGACTGCCGGCGGCGATGCTCGAAGGGAAGCAGGAGAAAAATTTGCTCGCCTCGGGGAAACCGCGTGGCGGAATATTCGGAGATGCCCGGAGCACGCCGCGCACGGCATGCGACCTGCGCCCCGCGGCCCGCATCCAACGCTGTGGCCGGCCGGAGCACGAAGAAGCGAGAGCGTGGATGAGTGCATTTTAACTTTGCGCGGCTGCGCAGCTTGACAGCAGCAAGCAGCGCTCCTAAAATCAGGCGTTTATACCGGGGATGTGGAACCGGTCCGGGGGAGTTTTGGCATGGACAAGAAACGACTGGAAGTTTACAAAAAGAAGCTGCTCACCCGGCGCGAAGAATTATTGAAGACCATAGCGCGGACGGCGGAAGAAGGGCGCGCGGCGGATGAAGATCCCACCGTGGACCTGGCGGACAAGGCCGCCAACTCCTACACCAAGGAGTTTCTCTTCGGGATGACCAACACGGACCGCACGCTGCTGGGCATGATTGAAGAGGCGCTGCGGCGGATCAACAAGAACGAATACGGAACCTGCGCCAACTGCCAGGAGGAAATGCTGCCCAAGCGGCTGGATGCGGTGCCGTGGGCTAAACACTGCATCACCTGCCAGGAAAAAAAGGAACAGGGACTGTTCTAAGGCCGCCGCGGTTATCATCCGCGGCCACGATTTAATCCAGCTGTCAATTTTACATTTGCATATCCCCGCCGCCGGGGTAGTCTTTTACCGGCGTGGGTATGAACCATCCGAGGCAAGGCAAACTTTCCGGCTGGCTGGCGGAGCTGCGCGACGGCTTCGCCGCCGTTTTCTTCCCTGCCCCGTGCCGGCTGTGCGGCGAACCGCTGGCGCGCGCGGCGCTGCTGCCCCTCTGCGACACCTGTCTGGAATCGTTTCAGCCGCTGCCCGCGAAGGTCTGCGATGTGTGCGGACTGCCGATGGAAGCTCTGGCCACCGCCGGGGAAGAGCGCCTGCTGTGCAACGTATGCCGGGAGGATTTTTTTAGCTTTGAATGCGCGCGCAGCTACGCCGTCTATGACGGGGCGCTAGTGCGGGCGGTGATCCTGCTGAAATACGAGCAACTGGCGCCGCTGGGAAAATGGTTTGCGGCGCGCCTGGCGGAAGCGGCCGGGCGCAACGCGGAACTCCTGGCAGCGGACGTGGTGGTTCCCGTGCCGCTGCACCGCGAACGCCAGCGCCAGCGCGGCTACAACCAGGCGGAATTGATCGCCCGGCCGCTGGCGCGCCGCCTGGGGCTGCCCTGCCGGTCCGTGCTTCTGGTGCGGACGCGACCGCGGCCGGACAAGCTGCATCTAACTTTTGAGGAACGATGGAGCTCGGTGCGGGGCGCTTTTGCCGCCCGGCCGGGCAGCCAGGTTGACAATCGGCGCGTCTTACTGGTAGATGATGTTATGACCACCGGGGCGACGTTAGACGCCTGCGCGAAGGCGTTGCGCGATGCCGGAGCAAAGTCGGTGGTTTGCTTGACGGTGGCGCGAGCCACAAGCCATGCGCAACCGCCGCGGAATGCGGTGCTTGCCCGGTAAGCAGAGGTACCCGCTCGATGAGCGTGAAGCGACCAATCCGGGCCGAATTCCCGGGGCGCAAGTCCCCGGCGGGGGCGGTCGTGCCCGCCGCTGGGGGCGCGGAAGCCGGTAAAAGCCCGAAACCCGGGGGGCTGCGCCGCGCGTCGCTGATGCAGGAACCCGTCCTCGTTCTCAACGCCACGTTTGAACCCATCAACGTAACCGCGGTGCGCCGGGCGCTGGTGCTGCTGCTGAAGGGCGTGGCCCAGGCCGAGGAACTGCACGCGAGCGAAGTGCATTCCTCGGTGCGCAACCACCGCGTGCCCTCGGTGATCCGCCTGCTGGCCTACCGGCACATTCCGCAGCAGAGCCGGGCGCTATCGCGAAAAAACATTCTTCTGCGAGACCGCAACACCTGCCAGTTCTGCGGCGCGATTTTCCCCAGTTCGGAGCTGACCCTGGACCACGTGATGCCGCGCTCGCGGGGCGGGCGCTCCTCCTGGGAAAATCTGGTGGCTTGCTGCTACCGCTGCAACAACCGCAAGGGCGACCGCACGCCGGAGGAAGCCGGGCTGAAGCTGGCGCGGCGGCCGCGGCCGTTTACGCTGCACACCTCGCGGCAGTTGATGTCCCTGATCGGGCACCGCGATGAGCGCTGGCTGAAGTATTTGTTCTACTGATTCCGGCTTCCCTTCTTTCCCGGCGCCCTTTGGCCATCATGCAACCTTTTGCCGGAACTTGCGTCTAACTGAATAACTCCTCATCTCGAGGAACACACCCCGGGAAGCAGCTACGGTTCGCCGTAGCTGCTTCTCTTCTTTTAGCCTCCTTTTTATTCAGGAATACGCAGAAAACCCATTACTGGCGCAGAGCCACGCGCAGGCCGCGGCGCCAGCTTTCGGCCAGCCCGACGCGGCGCACCTCGATTTCCGGGGAGAGGAACCGCAGCAGGGTGTCCGTCGAGGGATGAAAGCGGATGGCCGGAGCCACCAGGAAGATCAGGGGCGGGGCGGGCTGCAAGGCGATCCCGCAAAAGTAGCCGTAGCTGGCAAGTTCGTCGCGCAATTGATGGTCGCGGACGCGCAGCCAGTAGTCAGCGGCCTGCAAGGGAAGCTGAAGATGTTCGGTGGCCTTAAGTTCGAGAATGGCCAGGCGCCCGGAGCGGGTGACGCCCAGGAGGTCAATGATGCCGCGGCTCGAGGGCGAGCCGGCGAAAACCTGCGCGTAAAGAAAATCGGGATTTAGGGATGCGTCCACGGCGGCGGGGTCGGCGTGCACGAGCGATTCCAGCCAGCGTTCCGGCTGCGCGCGATAGAGGGCATGCCGCGTGCTGCTGGCCAAGGGGCTGCGATGGAGATCCAGGCGCTTGAGCAATTTTCCCAGCGCGGGCTGCGTGGCGGAGGAAAGTTCCTGGCGCGCCCCGTCAAGACCGAAAAAGAGCCGGCCTTCCTTCCAGCGGGCGAAGGAGAGCCCGCGAAAGCGCAGCCAGACTTCGCGAGTTTCGACGAGCGGATGGAGCGTGGGAGCGGCGGGAAAAAGAGCGAGAAGAGGTTCGAGCGCGGGGCGCGCCTGAGCCAGGAGAGATTCCGCATCGCGCGCGGGCACCAGCCAGGTGCGCTCGTTGGCGGCGCGGCGCGGGTCCACGCGGTCGAGCGTCTCGCGCGCCATGTCCTGTTCATAGAGTTCCACGGGCAGGCGGGAGTCCAGCGCGGCCAGGCGATGAGCGACGGCGGCGGATGAGTTGCGCGGCAGAATCAGGCGCAGGCCGGCCACGGCGCCGCCCCGCAGGGACTGGCGAATGCGTTCGAGCCACAGCAGCGCGAAGGCCAGGGAGTTTTCCGCGCTGGAGGAAGACTCGCCGTCGGGAACGGCCAGAAGGGCCCAGCGCAGGGGCCCGCGGCGGAGAACTCCGCGGGCGTAGTTGCCGGAGAGGGAATGTTCGAGGTCGGCGGCGGCGGTGAGCGACTCCAGCTTTTCATCGGGAAACTTCTGCGCCAGCACGTTGGCCAGCCAGGTGGAATAGTTTTCGCGGCGGACGGCGCGCGGGGCGGGCTCGAAATCCAGGCGGAGAAACTCCAGCCGTCCGGGCTTGGCGCGGCCGAAACGCGCCACCGTGAAGATCAGGCGGACCTCGCTGCTTTCCTCGATGGCCAGAACGCGCCGCGTCAGGTTGCCGCCGTCCGACCAGAGATGCAGCAGCGGACGATCGGCGGCGCCGCGCACTTCCCAGGAAAGGCCGGGGAGAAGTCCCACGCGAGCGCCCGCTTCGCGAACTTCCGCGGGACCGGCGGCGGCAAAGGCGCGCAGGGAGTTTTCGAGATCGGCGGTCAGCCCCACGGGCGCAGTATACAAAGAATACCGTGCTGTGGAGACCATTTTTATGGCGAAGGCCGGGCCGCGCGGAGCGCTCTTTAGGAAAATTTCAGACCGCTCACGCGCAGTACGGGCGCGCTCCTGTTCCAGTCCCGGGGCAAGCGCTCGAAGGAGAGTTCGAAGGCGCGGCGCTGCCCCGGAGCAAGCGGCCCGGCCATACGGGAGAGCAAGTTGCGCGTCTCGCGCAAAACAACCTGATTGAGGGAATCGCGAAATTCGATGGTGACTTCCACTTGGGCGAGGCCGCGCGAGCCGGCATTGGTAACCTCGCCGGAAAGCATGATGACTTCCTGGTGGACCATGTTCTCGGCGCGGCTCAAGGAGAGAGTTTTCAGGGAGA
This sequence comes from Terriglobia bacterium, assembly GCA_041500985.1. Lineage (GTDB taxonomy): Bacteria > Acidobacteriota > Terriglobia > Acidiferrales > UBA7541 > Acidiferrum. Next base: position 65,716 of record JBGQNE010000017.1, read on the forward strand.
TGGCGGGTGCGTAGGCTTGCTCGGCGGGTCCAAAAGGAAGGGCAAGCACGGCGCCGGGACGGCCCGGGCCGGAGGAAAAAAGAAAGAAGAAAACCAGAAGGAGCGCCGCGAAAGCCACGGCGGCCACCACGGGCGTCCGGGAACCTCTGCGCTCCGCATTTTCCGGCTGCAAGGAACCACGCATAAATCTCCCCCGGTTTCAGCGGCCGTAGGCCAGCCGGTTGGCCAGAGCCGGCGGAAGACCGGCGGCGCGCATGCGCTCCTGCACTGCGGCGATGTCGTAGGGAACGCGCCAAAACTCGACGGTGGCGGCCTGCAAATCGGCAATGGCGAAGGCGGCGCGCGGGTCGGAATCGCGGGGCTGGCCGATCGAGCCGGGATTGAGCAGATAGCGGCGCTGGGGATCGAGGCGCAAGGCGGTCGAGGATTCGCCTTCGCGCGGGCTGATGGTGATCACTTCCATGCGCGATTCCTGATAGGAAAAGCCGCCCTGATGATGAGTGTGGCCGAAGAAGGTGACGGCGCTGGCGGAATCCAGCAGGCTTTCCAGAGCCTGCGCCGGAGTGAAAATGTATTCATCCTCGTCGAAGACGGCGCCGTGCACGAGGACCAGGCCATCGGTTTCCAGCGGACCCTGGGGAAGATCGCGAAGAAAAGCAAGATTCTCGGGGCTGAGCTGCGCGCGGGTCCAATCCACGGCCAAGCGCGCGGCGGGGTTGAAGTCCTCGGTGGCCACCAGGCCGCAGACGGCTTTGTCGTGATTGCCGCGAATGGTGCTCGCGCCCAGTTCGCGGATGGCGCTGACCGCTTCGTTGGGGTCGGGGCCGTAACCGACAATGTCGCCGAGACAGACGGCGCGGTCCCAGCGGTCTTCCGCGGCGGCGAGAGCCGCGGCCAGAGCGGTGTGATTGGCGTGGAGATCGCTGAGTACCAGAATGCGCATTCGAGAGTACCCGTGCAAACGGGCTGATTATAGTGGAACTTTGCAGACAATGCACGAAGCGCGAAAAGTGCGCCGCGCAGCTCTCCCGGACTGCCGTCCGCGCGCCCGGCCCGGCGAGGGGATGACATGACAGCTTATGGGGACAAATTTTCTTCCTGAAGATAAACATTCGCGCCGGCTGCTGCGTCTATACAAGTGCAGCCAAGTTCCCGGGTCATTCGCACCGGGCAGAAAAAACCCCGCGGTTGCAGCCGCGGGGCGATGATACGCAATCCCCGCCGGGTCGTGGACAGGGAGAAGTTCGCGCCGTCCGTTGCAGGCTACCTGCGGCCAAACCGCGTGTCAACTCTGCGCCCGATGCGCATGCCCGATCCGCTGCGAAATCAGATTCAAGAGGAGAGTTGACACATGAAGAAGATCTCGATGATCCGCACGCTGGCCCTGCTGGGGATTTTCGCACTGGCGGCTCCGGCTTTTGCCAAACCGGTTATGAAGACCATGAAAATCTACAAGACCGCCCACCTGGGGCAGCGCGAATTGCAGGCCGGAGAGTACCGTCTGAAGATTGACGGCAGCGCGGTAACCGTGGAGAAGAACGGAAAAACGGCCGCCGAAGCGCAAGGCCGCTGGGAAGAACGCGCCACCAAGTCGCCCTATAGTTCCGTCCTCCTGGACGCCAACGGGCGGATCATGGAAGTGCGGTTCGAGGGGGAAAAGCGCGTCCTGCTGCTCAGTGAATAGGATTGAGCCGCCGTTTCCTATTCCCTGGAAAGCTCGAAGAACGGGCCGCGCCGCGAGACTCTCTTGCAAGAGTGCGGTTGCGGCCCGCGCGTTTCTGGTGCGGACTTCAGCGAAGGAACATGCAGTCGCCGTAGCTGTAGAAGCGGTAGCCGGATTCGACGGCGTGGCGGTAGGCCGCCAGG
>JBGQNE010000018.1:0-65189 GCA_041500985.1 Terriglobia bacterium
AGAGCACGCCAGCCAGAATTCCGCAGCGGATCAGGAGACTGCGCAGCGTCAAGGGCTTCATGATGCGCCTCCGCCCTTGAAGAAACCCGCCAGCCGCGCCGGCGAAGAATTCGCCGGGGATTTCTTTTCGTCCGCAGGAAACGCTTCCGGGTGCAACTGCCGCGCGAGTTCCTCGATCGCGGCAACCATGCGCGGCGCGGGGCGGTTCACCGCCTCGCTCACCACCATGATCCTCCGGTTTTTCACCGCATCCATTTCGCGCCACACGGGGCGCTCCGACAGCGCGCTGAATTCCTGCTCCGCGCTCTGCCCATGCGCCGCGGCGAACACGATGAAATCCGGATGCAGGCGCACCGCTTCCTCGAGGCTGATCTGCGGCCAGTCCTGTTCCGTCTCCACGATGGAAACCGCGCCCGCCCGGCGCAGGGCATCCGCGACAAACGTTTTCTGCCCCGCCGAAATCAATGGTTCGCTCCAGACCACGAAGAGCACGCGCTTGGCAGGCAGCCCCGCCAGGCGGATGCGCAACTCTTCCAGCCGCCTCTCGAGATCCTCGCTCAGCGCCCGGCCCGCCTCGGCGACGCCCAGAATTTCCGCGAGGCGTTTCGAGGAAGAAATCATCTCCTCGACGCTGTGCGGGTCCACCGCGTAGACGGGAATTTCCAGCTGCTCGAGGGCCAGCACCGTCTCATAGCGGTTCAAATCTTTCGTCAGGAGCACCAGGTCAGGGTGCAGCGAGGCAATCTGCTCGATGCTGGGATTGAGCGCGCCCCCTACCTTGGGCTTGCTGCGCGCATCCTCCGGGTAATCGCAATAGTCCGTGTCCGCCACCAGGCGGTCCTGCGCGCCCAATTCGTAGATTGTTTCCGTCAGGCTGGGGGCCAGGGAAACAATGCGGCGCACCGGCTGCGGCACGCGCACTTTGCGTCCCACTTCGTCGGTCACTTCGGAAAAAGACGGGGCTGCCGGCGCGGGCGGGAGGGCGCGGTTCTGCGCGGCCAGCGGGCCGCCCAGGAACACCGCCATTCCCAGCGCGGCCCACGGCGCGCGCATCCGAATTTTCCGGCCACCCAACATCACACGCTCTCTTTCAAGCCCGGAGAAAAAAAATCCCCACGAGAAATCGTGGGGCAACTGCCGGCGCCCTTCTCGCGAGGTTCGCCTGCCATCACGGTCCGGGAGGGAATCCTGGCTTACGGCCTGCTTGGCCGATCACAGTGGCGGGACCGCGGCCGGTTTTCACGGCCTTCCCCGCTGCCCGGGCCTGCAAATTCAATATTCAGTCTATGTCCCGCGCGGAGGAGTGTCAATCGCGGGAAAACGTTCCCTCAGCGGTTTTTCCACTCGGGCTTGCGCTTTTCCAGGATAGCCCGCACGCCCTCTTGCGCATCCTCCAGCTTGTACAGTTCGTTGAGGAAAATGTTCATGGAATTTTTCATTCCGTCCTGGATGGACATTCCCGTCCCGCCAAGGATGGCCCGCTTGGCCATGGCCAGCACAGGGCCGGAATGCGCGGTGATGCGCGCGATCAAATCCTTGACCGTGTGCGCCAGCTTTTCTTCCGGCACCAGGCGGTTCACCAGTCCCAGCTCGAAGGCCTGCTCCGCGGTAATCGGTTCGCCCGTCAGGACCAGTTCGAGCGCCTTCTTCGGCCCTACCAGCAGCGGCAGCACGGTCGTGGCCAGCGCCGGGAATACGCCGATGGAAATTTCCGGCTGGGCAAAGCGCGCCTTGGGCGTGGCCACCACCAGATCGCCAAAGGCCGCCAGTTCCGCCCCGCCGCCAATTGCGGGCCCGTTCACCACGCACAAGACCGGCTTGGCTACGTCCATCATGGCCGTGAATACACCGTGAAAAGCGCTGAGCATCTGAAAGACGCGCTGCGAGGTGTACTCCCCCAGGTCGATGCCCCCGCAGAACACTTTGCACGCCGAATCCATCACCACCAGCTTCACTTCGCTCTTTTCGCTCAGGAAGCCGAAGCCGTCGGCCAGTTCCTTGAGCATGGCTTCGTTGAGGAGGTTGTGTTCCGGGCGGTTCAGGGTCATCCAGGCCGCTCCGCCCTCGATGCGCAGCTTGATGAATTGGAACTCCTCCGGCTTGCGGCGCACGGACTGTGTATTAAATTCGTCGGGATTGGCGGTTTCCACCATGGCTCGTCTCCTGTGTATTCCCTAACAAGTCTCGATGGCCAGCGCGATTCCCAGTCCTCCGGAAACGCACAGAGTGGCCAGGCCGCGCTTGCCCGGATTGTGCGAGGCCGTGCCGCGCAGCCCGTGCACCAGCGTGGTCACGATGCGCGCGCCGGTGCATCCGATGGGGTGCCCCAGGGCGATGGCGCCGCCGTTGGGGTTCAGCCGCGCACGGTCGATGTGCAGTTCCCGGTCGCAGGCCAGCACCTGCGCGGCAAACGCTTCGTTCAACTCGATGGCATCGTAGGCGTTCAGCTTTCTTCCCGTGCGCTTCTCCAGTTTCTCCACCGCGGGAACCGGCCCGACGCCCATGATGCGCGGGTCCACCGCGGCCACCGTGGCGTCCACGATGCGCGCCAGCGGCATCACCTGCATCTCGCGCAGCTTCTTTTCGCTCATCAGCACCACCGCCGCGGCACCGTCGGTGATCCCGCTGGCGTTACCCGCGGTGATGCTTCCGTTCTTGGCGAAGACCGGCGGCAGCTTGGCCAGGCTCTCGATGGTCGTGCCCAGGCGCACATGCTCATCGGCCTCCACCCGTATCTGCTTGCCCTTGGCGTTGGTGTGCTCGATGGGAATCAGTTCCGCGCCGAAGCGTCCTTCCTGCATGGCCCGTGCCGCGCGCTGCTGGCTTTCCAGCGCGTAGGCATCCTGCTCCTCGCGCGTAATTTTGTACTGCCGCGCCAGCACTTCGGCGGTTTCGCCCATGATCATGCGGGCAATGCGGCAGAAGAGCCCGTCGCGGTACATCGAATCCATCAGGGTCTGGTGGCCCATCTTGAAGCCCCAGCGGGCATCCAGGAGGTAGGGCACCTGGGTCATGGATTCCGCGCCACCCGCCACCACGATGTCCGCTTCTCCGAGGAGAATCTGCTGCCAGCCGAGCAGAATCGCGCGCATGCCCGAAGCGCAGGCCATGTTGATGGTAAAAGCGGGAACGTCATCGCCCAGCCCAGCGCGCCAGGCGATCTGCCGCGCCAGGTTCGGTCCGATCCCGGCCGGCCGCGCGTTGCCGATGATCACTTCATCCACGCGATAGGGAGTCTTGCGCGCTGCCGCCGCCGCTTCGCGTGAAAACGGCGGTATCCCGTCCCAGGACGGCTTATCCACCGGCGTCCGCCCGGGGGGAATCTCTCCGAAGGCGCGCTCGATGGCCGCGCGCACCACGATCACTCCCATATCCGCCGCCGTCAAATCCGCCAGCGCCCCGCCGAATTTTCCGATGGGCGTGCGTACCGCGCTCACGATGTAAACCGGGTTCATGGTCTCTACCCTCCGATGCTAGCACAGCCTTTTGCGCCGCCGCGTGCGGGCCTTCCGGCCCGTGCGCAATCGGTTCGCGGAGACAATTCGCTCTTCCATTGCCGCAACGGCGCGCCTGCAGGATAGTATAGAGGAGCGCGCCGCCTGTTTTCGAGGGGCCCCCGCAACTGCGAGAACGGATGCCTCCATCCTCGAACACTCCTCCGAACTCTCCCAACCCTGCGAACGCAGCCGTTGCCGCCGCGCTGTCCAATCCCCTGGACCGCGAAGGATTCCCCTCCCCGCGGGAATGGCAGCGGGCTGATCCCATTGTCTTTTGCGCCGACTGGCAGGGCAAGAACGCCGACGCGCAACGCGAAACGCAGGTCCGCTTGCTGTGGACCCCCGCAACGCTGTTCCTGCAATTCCGGGCGCGCTATCGCGAACTCACCGTCTTCCCCGACGCCTCCGCCAGCGGCCGGCGCGACCATCTCTGGGACCGCGACGTCGCCGAAGTTTTTCTTCAGCCCGATCCCCGCCAGCCCCTGCGCTATGCCGAGTTTGAAGTCAGCCCCAACGCCTTTTGGATTGATCTGGACATCAACCTGGACCCCGCCGCCGAACGCCTGCGCGACCTGCGCAGCGGCTTGGCCCGCCGCGTGCGCCTCGACGAAGCTCAAAAGCTCTGGAGCGCCGAACTCTCCATCCCCATGCGCTCCCTCACAGCGCGGTTCGATCCCGCCGCGGCCTGGCGCGTTAATTTCTTCCGGGTCGAAGGCCCCCGCGAGCCGCGCTTCTACTCCTCCTGGCAGCCCACGCACACACCGGAGCCCAATTTCCATGTCCCGCAGGCCTTCGGCAAACTTCTTTTCGCCCCGCCGCGGGCCGGCCCGGGCCGGCCATAAAGAATCGCCACGCCACGCCGCAGTTGGAGTAAAATCTCCGCAAGGAACTCAGGCGGCTCGTCACTGTGCGGACGGGCGTTCGGTGTTCCCGGAGATATCGTTTTTTGCTAGCGGTAGTCCGTCCAGAGGTGAGTTATGCGCACAGTCTTCGCCGTTCTCCTGCTCCTCCTTCCCGCGGGAGTTTTCGCCCAGAGCGCCGACCTGCCCCGCACCGCGGAATTTTGCGGCGATTGCCACCGCGCCATCTTCGACGGCTGGAAGCAATCGGCGCACGCCTCGGCCATGGAGAGCCGCCTCTTTCAGGACACCCTCAAGCTGGCCGAGCAGGAGTTCGGCGGAGAAGCCCGCAAGGTCTGCCTGCGCTGCCATGCCCCCACCGCTGCGCTCACCGACGACCTGGCCTTGCTGCGCAAGGTCAGCTGGGAAGGCATCACCTGCGACTATTGCCACTCGATCCGCGAAGTGAGCACCAGCGGGGGCAATCCCCGCGCCCGCGTGGAATTCAACGACGTCAAGAGCGGCCCCACCAAGGATGTCTCCTCCCCCGCGCACCGCACCGTCTTCTCCGCCGTGCATACGTCTTCCCTCGCCTGCATCTCCTGCCACGAATACAAGAATGCCCTCGGTTTCCCCGTGCTCTCGACCTATACCGAGTGGAAGGAAAGCCCCTACGCCGCCGGCAAACAGGAATGCCAGAACTGCCACATGTACACGGTGCGCGGCGCCATCGTGGACCCGCGCGTGAAGGAATCCTCCGCCTCCGGCATCAATCTCCACCAGATGCCCGGCAGCCGCTCCCCCGAGCAGCTCAACAAAGCCATCCGCATGCGGGTCTCCTCCGAGCGCACGGGCAGTCTCGTCAAGGTCACCGTGCGCCTGACCAACACCGGCGCCGGCCATTTCGTTCCCACGGGGTCACCGCTCCGCCGCCTCATTCTCGATGTCCGCCTCGAGCCCTACGGCAACGGCCCTCCGCTGCAGCAGACGCGCACTTACACGCGCACCATCGCCGACCAGAAAGGCGCCGCGATCGAGCGCGAGGATATCGCCTTCCTGCGCGCCGCCAAAGTACTCCAGGACACGCGCATCGCTCCCAGGGAAACGCGCACGGAATCCTTTTCCTTCAGCGTGCCCAGCGGCAAGCTGGCCCGCGTGGAGGCCAGCCTCTCCTACTATTATTCGCCGATGGCCGGCGCCGGAGCCCAGCAGAGAATCAAGTTCTTCACGATTTCGCGGCTGATTCGATAGAATGCCAGAGCGGTCGCGCGGAATCCCTTGCGGGACACCGCCGCAGTTTTCGGATATGCTCGGCTCGGGACATTCAACTTATGAACGTCAAACAGCTCTTCGATCTCCGCAATCGCACTGCGCTCATCACCGGGGGCTCCGCCGGACTCGGCCGCCAGATGGCCGAAGGCCTCGCCGAAATGGGCGCCAGCGTGGCCCTGTGCGCGCGCAAGAAAGAACGCTGCGAGGAGGCCGCCGCCGAACTGCACAAGCTCGGCGTAAAAACCCTGGCGCTGGCCTGCGACGTCAAGGACCAGAACAGCGTGCAGCAGGCCGTGGGCGCCACCCTGGCCGAGTTCGGGCGCATCGACATCCTGATCAACAACGCCGGCACCTCCTGGGGCGGACCCTTCGAGGAGATGCGCCTCGACCAGTGGCATAAGGTCATCGACACCAACCTGACCGGCACGTTCCTCTTTTCCCAGGCCGCCGGGAAAATCATGCTCGGCCAGCGCAGCGGTAAAATCATCAACGTCGCTTCCGTCGCGGGACTCGCCGGCGCTCCCCCCGACCACGTCCACGCCACCGCCTATCACGCCAGCAAGGGCGGCGTCGTTCTGCTCACCAGGGACCTGGCGCGCAAATGGGCTCCCCACAATATCCAGGTCAACGCCATCGCTCCGGGATGGTTTCCCACCAACATGTCCGAGGTGGTCATCGAGCGCAACCGCGATATCTTCCTCAAGTCCATTCCCCTCGGGCGCTTCGGCAATGACCACGACCTCAAGGGCGCCGCCGTTTTTCTGGCCTCCGCCGCTTCCGATTACGTCACCGGCCATGTGCTGGTGGTGGACGGCGGCCAACTGGCTTAGCCGGGTTGCGCTTGCGGTTGCGCTGCGGCGCGTATGACTTTTATTCGAAAGGGAGCCTGTCATGAGCGAGCTGGTCCGTTTTTCCAAAGAGAACGACGTCGCCGTCATCACCATCGACAATCCTCCCGTCAACGCCCTCGGTCCCGGCGTTCCCGAAGCCCTCGCCGCCTTCATTGACCAGATCGAAAGCGACGCATCCCTTCGCGCCACCGTGGTCATCGGAGCGGGCCGCACCTTCGTCGCCGGCGCGGACATCCGCGAATTCGCCAAGTACCGCTCCGGCGAAAAGAAACGGCCCGGCACGCTTCCGCTTCTCCTGAAAATAGAAAATTGCCGCAAGCCCGTGGTCATGGCCATTCACGGCAACGCCCTCGGCGGCGGCCTGGAACTGGCCATGTCCGGCCATTACCGCGTCGCCGTTCCCGGCGCAAAGGTGGGCCAGCCCGAGGTCAAGCTGGGCATTATTCCCGGCGCCGCCGGAACGCAGAGGCTCCCGCGCCTCGCCGGCGTGGCCAAAGCCATCCAGATGTGCGTCGAAGGCGCGCCTATTCCCGCGCAGGAAGCGCTGGACTGCGGCATTCTCGACCGGCTCATCGAAGGCGACCTGCTGGCCGGGGCCGTCGCTTTCGCCCGCGAAGCCGCCGCCAAGCCCGCGCCTAAAACGCGCGAGCGCATCGAAAAACTGGGCACGGCGGAATCGAACGCTCCGCTCTTCGCCTCCGCCCGCGAAAGCGCCCGCAAGAAATTCCGCGGCATGATGGCTCCGCTTGCGGCCATTGATTCCATCGAAGGCGCCACGCGGCTTCCCTTTGAGGAAGGATGCCAGGCCGAGCAGAAGCTCTTCAACGAATGCCTCTTCTCCGACCAGTCCAAGGCCCTCATCCACGTCTTCTTTGGCGAGCGCGAAGTGGCTAAGATTCCCGATGTTCCCGCGGATACGCCGCTGCTTCCCGTAAACCGCATCGCCGTCATTGGCGCGGGGACCATGGGCGGGGGCATCGCCATGGTCTTCGCCAACGCCGGCATTTCCGTGCTGCTGAAGGAAACGGATCAGGCCGCGCTCGACCGCGGACTCTCCGCCATTCGCAAGAATTACGCCGGGTCGGTCCAGCGCGGCCGCTTCACCCAGCAGTTCGTGGACGAGCGCCTGCAACTCATCCAGCCCGTGCTTTCCTACGAAGGATTTACCGGCGCCGACATGGTCATGGAAGCGGCCTTCGAAAGCATGGAGCTGAAGAAGCAGATCTTTGGAGAGTTGGACAAAATCTGCAAGCCCGGCGCCATTCTCGCTTCCAACACTTCCTCGCTCAACATCGATGAAATCGCCTCCGCGACTTCGCGGCCGCAGTCCGTGATTGGCACGCATTTCTTCAGCCCCGCCAACGTGATGCGGCTCATCGAGATCGTGCGCGGAAAAGCGACCGGCAAGGACGTGATCGCCACGTGCATGCAGCTGGCGAAAAAGATCGGGAAGATTGCCGTGTTGGTGGGCAACTGCCGCGGGTTCGTGGGCAACCGCATGTATCACGCGTACAACCGGCAGGCCATGTTTCTTGCGGAGGAAGGCGCGAGCGTGGAAGCCGTGGACAGCGCCATCACCGCGTTCGGCATGGCCATGGGGCCGCTGGCCGTCGGCGACCTCGCGGGACTGGATGTGGGCTGGCGCATCCGCAAGGAGTCGCGGCACTTGGAAAAGCCCGGCGTTCGCCAGCCGCTTGCGGCGGATCGCTTGTGCGAGCTGGGGCGCTTCGGGCAGAAAACTTCGGCGGGTTGGTACAAGTACGATGAAAACCGGCGCGCCACGCCCGACCCGGAAGTCGCACGGCTGATTCGCGAATGGTCCGCGGCGGCCGGCATTCCGCAACGCACCGTCGCTCCGGAAGAGATTGTGGAGCGCTGCATCTATGCGCTGATCAACGAAGGAGCGCGCATTCTCGAAGAGGGATTTGCGCTGCGCCCCGTGGACATTGACATCATTTTCCTGAACGGCTACGGTTTCCCCGCTTGGCGCGGCGGCCCCATGTTCCATGCGGACTTGGTGGGACTGAAAAAGGTTTACGAGCGGATTTGCGAATTCCATCGCCTGCATGGGGAACAGTGGGAGCCTGCGCCGCTGCTGAAACGCCTGGCCGAACAGGGCAAAACGTTCGCCGAGTATCAGGCGCTGTCCGCATCGGCCTAAATATATTTTTCATGGAAGGATGGGCGCGCGCCGCTGGGGAAACCTCTATGACCAGTTTTCAGGACCCCACACGCCCCGTGCGCGCCGGCGAAGAACTCGATCTCGCCAAGCTTGAGCCTTACCTCCGCGCCCATTTTCCGGAAGTTGCCGAGCCGCTCGCCGTCGAACAATTTCCCAGCGGGCATTCGAATCTCACCTACTTCGTGCGCCTTGGGAAGCGTGAGATGGTTCTGCGCCGGCCGCCCTTTGGCAGCAAGGTGAAATCCGCGCACGACATGGGCCGCGAGTTCCGGGTGCTTTCGAAACTGCATCCCGTCTATCCGCCCGCGCCGCAAGTCCACCTTTTCTGCGAGGACGACTCCATTCTGGGCGCTCCGTTCTATCTTATGCAGCGCGTGCGCGGCGTGATTCTCCGCCGCGAACTTCCTCCCGGCCTCGTGCTTCCTCCCGAAACCGTTCACCGGCTCAGTGAATCCTTCATCGACAACCTCGCTCTCCTGCACTCGCTCGATTACGCCCGCGCCGGCCTTGCGGATCTGGGCAAGCCCCACGGCTATCTCGCGCGCCAGGTCAGCGGCTGGATCGAGCGCTACCACGCCTCGCGCACTCACGATCTTCCCGAAGTCGAATTTCTCTCCCGCTGGCTCTCCTCGTCTCTTCCTGCTTCCTCCGCGGCCGCGCTCATTCACAACGACTATAAGTACGACAACGTGGTGCTCGATGCTGAAAACCTCACGCGCATCGCCGGTGTACTCGACTGGGAAATGTGCACCCTCGGCGACCCCCTCTCCGACCTGGGCATGGCGCTGGCCTACTGGATCGAGCCCGGCGACCCGCCCGAACTGCGGCAAATCTCCTGGGGCCCCACCGCGCTCGCGGGAAGTTTTACTCGCGCGCAGTTCGTCGAACGCTACGCGCACAGCAGCGGCCGCGGCGTCTCCGACATGGTCTTTCATTTGGTTTTGGGGCAATTCAAGCTGGCCGTGATCGTCCAGCAGATTTACTTCCGCTACCACCAGGGACTTACCAAGGACCCGCGCTTCGCCGCCTTGGCCGATGTCGCCCGCATCCTGCTCCGCGCCGCCGTGCGCAGCGCGGAATCCGGTTCCCTTTGAAAGGCCGCTCTCAGGGATAAAAGCGGTAAATCCATTCCGCCACGCAGCAGGGCTTCTCCGCCCCTTCCAGCTCCACGGTGATCAGAAAAGTCCCTTCGCAGGCATCGGCAAGCCGCTGGAACGATTGCAGCGCGATGCGCGCGCGAATTCTCGAGCCCGCGCGCACCGGCGAAATAAACCGCACCCGGTTCAGTCCGTAATTGATCAGCCGGCGCGCCCCGCCGCGAATTTCCAGCGCATCCCGCATGAACTTGCTGAGCAGGGAAAGCGTCAGAAATCCGTGCGCGATCGTGCCGCCGAAGGGCGATTCCCGCGCCGCGCGCTCCTCATCCACGTGCAGCCACTGGCGATCGTCCGTGGCTTCCGCAAACTTCGCAATGCGCTCCTGGGTGATCGTCAGCCAGTCCGTCAACGCAACTTCGCGGCCGGCATAGGCTTCGAGCGCTTCGGGGGTTTCCAGTCGTAGCGGCGGCACAATCGTCACCTGCGGCGTTTACCGCTTCTCCCACTTCTTCAGTTCCCACCGCGCCACCGATTCCATGTGCACTTCGTCGGGACCGTCGGCCAGCCGCAGCGTCCGCACATGGGCCCACGCCGCAGCCAAAAAGGTGTCTTGGGCTACGCCCGCCCCGCCATGGGCCTGAATCGCGCGATCCAGCACGTTCAGGGTCACGTTCGGCGCCACCACCTTGATCATGGCGATCTCCGTGCGCGCCTCCTTGTTGCCGACGAGGTCCATCCTGTGCGCGGCCTTCAGCGTCAGCAGCCGCGCCTGTTCGATTTCCATGCGCGAACGGGCAATGTCCGCGCGGATTGTTCCCTGCTCCGCCAGCGGTTTGCCGAAGGCCACGCGCGCGCGCACCCGCGCGCACATCAACTCCAGCGCTCGTTCGGCCACGCCGATGCAACGCATGCAGTGATGTATGCGCCCCGGACCCAGGCGTCCCTGGGCGATTTCAAATCCCCGCCCTTCTCCCAGCAGCATGTTTCCCGCGGGAATGCGCACGTTATCGAAGCTGATTTCCGCGTGGCCGTGCGGCGCGCTGTCGTATCCGTAGACCGTCAGCATGCGGTCGATCTTCACCCCCGGCGCGTCCATCGGCACCAGCACCATGGACTGCTGCTTGTGCAGCGCGGCGGCCGGGTCCGTCTTGCCCATGAACACGGCCACTTTGCAGCGCGGGTCGCCTCCGCCCGTGGACCACCACTTGCGTCCGTTCAGCACGTACTCGCCGCCTTCCCGGCGGATGCTGGCGGCGATATTGGTGGCGTCCGAGGAGGCCACCGCCGGTTCGGTCATGGCGAAACAGGAACGGATTTCTCCCGCCAGCAGGGGTTCCAGCCAGCGTTTTTTCTGCTCGGGCGTTCCGTAACGCAGCAGAACTTCCATGTTTCCGGTGTCCGGCGCGTTGCAATTGAAAATCTCCGGGGCCATATGGCTGCGGCCCATGATTTCGCACAGGGGCGCGTAATCGAAATTGGAAAGCCCCCCGCCGTGCTCGCCCTCCGGCAGAAACAGATTCCACAATCCCGCCGCGCGCGTTTTTTTCTTCAGCTCCTCCACCACCGCCGTTGGGGTCCAGCGCGCGCGGGAGATCTCCTCCTCGTTGCGCCGCTCATTGGGGTAGACATGCTCGTCCATGAAGGCCCGCAAACGGCCCTGAAGTTCTTTTGATTTTTCGCTGAATTCGAATCGCATTTGCGCCGCCATCTCCGGGCTGCTGGCATCCAATTGCCGGGCTGGCGCGATTATATAGAAAGAGGGAGAGTCCCGTCACGGACATCCGGCAGTTTCCACCCGTTGTCATCCCAGAACCGATTTACTTGGGATAGGGACTTCCGGAAAGAATCGCAAACGCCCGGTAGATTTGCTCGGCCAGCGCCACCCGCGCCAGTTCATGGGAAAAGGTCATGGCGCTCAGGGAGAGCTTGTGCTGCGCCCTCTTGCGCAATTCCTCGGGAAATCCTTCGGCGTCCCCGCAGAGGAAAATCAGCTCGCGCGTCCCGCGGTCGCGCAGCTCGCCTATCCACTTGGCGAACGCCGGCGAATCCGGCTGCTTGCCCCCGGCATCGAGCAGCACCACCGTGGCCGCGCGATCCGCCTCCAGTTTCTTCAGCGCCGCCGCGCTATCCCGCGCTTCCGTGATCTCCACCGGCGCGTGGCGGGCGATGCGCTTGGCGTAATCGTCGAGGAGCGCGCGCATTTCGGCGCGGCGCGTTTTACCAAGCAGGATCAAGCGTATGCGCATAGGAGGTACTTTAGCGCAGAATGCAGTGGAAAGTTAAAAGTCGAGAGGATGGGCAAGCGAGTGAAACAGGCGGGGTGATTTCAAGATGCACCGGCTATGTTTTTGATTTGCACGAGTCATGAGTCACAAACCACGAGTCCCGGCTTAGCTCACTTCAGTCCGAACTTTTTTCGCTTCTCCAGCAGCGTCTTGCGGCTGATTCCGAGGATTTCCGCGCTCTTGGAAATGCCGTAGCGGGTCGCTTCGAGCGTCGCGGCAATCGCTTCCCGCTCGATCTCTTCGAGCGAGCGCAGCCCGCGCAGAGCCGCGTTGCCGCCGAAGCCGGCGCGCAGCGCTTCCGGAAAATTTTCCGGCTCCAGCAAGCCGCCCTCGGAAAAGAGCACCGCGCGCTCCAGCACGTTGCGCATCTCCCGGATATTTCCCGGCCAGGCATACGCGCCAAACATTCGCTGTGCCGCCTCGCTTAATTGCGCATTCGGCTTTCCATGCACCTTGCGCAGGGTTCCCAATAAACTTTCCGCCAGCGGCAGAATGTCCGCGCCGCGCTCGCGCAACGGCGGGATGGCGATGGTCAGCACGTTCAGGCGGAAAAAGAGATCCTCGCGAAAGCGCCCCGCGGCCACCGCCGCCTGCAAATTCGCGTTGGTCAGGGCCATCAGCCGCGCTTCGATGCGCAGCGGCTCCGTCCCGCCCAGCCTCTCGAACACGCGTTCCTGCACCACCCGCAGCAGCTTGCCCTGGCCTGCGGCATCGAGCGCGGCGACTTCATCCAGTACAATCGTTCCCGCGCCGGCCATCTCCAGCCGCCCCAGTTTGCGCTCGACCGCCCCGGTAAACGCCCCGCGCTCGTGCCCGAAGAGTTCGCTTTCGACCAAATGCGGCGGCAGGCTGGCGCAATCGATCTTCAGGAATGGGGCGTCGCGCCGCGCTCCCAGCTCGTGCACCAGCCGCGCGAAGTGATCCTTCCCCGTTCCGCTTTCCCCGGTGATCAAAAGTGTTGTGGATGCTTCGGATACCTTGCGGGCGATTTCCAGCAGCCGCTTGGAGACGGGATCTTCAGCGATCCACGGCAGCCGCTCGGCCAAACTCATGGATGCAGGCCTTCGGAAGCGGTCCCGCGAAACGTGCCTACGGGTTCGTCTGGAATTTCCAGCCGCTTGGCGCTGCGCCACAGCCGCTCCAGATCGTAGAACTTGCGCCCCTGTTCGCTGAAGGCGTGCACCACGAATCCGCCGTAATCCAGCAGGGCCCAGTCGGAGGAATATCCGCCCTCGCGGTGCTCGGGCGAGCGCCCCAATTTCTCCAGGGCCTCTTCCACGCCGTGGCAGACGGCCTGCAACTGCGGTGTGGAAAACGCCGTGCAGATCATAAAATAATCGGTAAAGGCCCCCAGCCCGCCCAAGTCGATCACGAGAATTCCGGCGGCCTGCTTGCTTTGCGCCGCCGCGATGGCGCTGCGGACGGTGTGTGGCAGGGAAGTGATTTTCATCGGTATAAGCTCTGTTTGAGAATGTATTCCTCGACGCGCGCGGATACAAGCCCGTGAATGGATTGCCCCTTGTGGCAGCACCGCCGCACGTCCGTCGCCGAAATTTCCGTCGAGACGTTTTCCAGCAAGTGCACGGTCGTGCGGTCCAGCCGCGCCACCACCGGCCCTTCCGGCTCCTGCCTCGCCGCTCCCCGCGGCGCACGCGCCGACTGACTGACGAGCAGTTCCGGGGGGATCACCAACTGCAGCGCTTCGAGGCGAATTCCCGGCCGGTTGGCCACGATAAAATCGGTCAGGCTCAGCAGCGCTTCGTACTCCCGCCAGGTGGAAAGGTCCAGAAACGCATCCGCCCCTAAAATAAAAAACAGCCGGTCGTTCGGCGAGGGATAGACCTGGCGGAAATGCCGCACCGTATCCACCGAATAATGCAGCTGCTGGCCGCTGAAATCGTCCCCGGCCTCCGCCAGGGAGGGAATGAAATGGGGGTGCTCGGCGCACGCCAGCGCCACCATGGCAAAGCGATGCGCAAAATCGGCCAGGTGCTCCTTGCGCTTGTGGGGAGGGCGGCTGGCGGGAACAAAATGGATTTCGTCGAAATTGAAGCGCCGGTCCGCCGCCCGGGCGATGGCCAGATGTCCGTTGTGGATGGGGTCGAATGCGCCGCCGAAAATGGCGATGCGCCGGGGATGCCGAGCGCTGCTGCGGTGCGCCTGCGAAGATGTCAACGCGCCTCCCGATTGCGGGTCATCACGATTCATTTACCGGAGCCGTCTTCGGCTCGCTTCCCAAGCCGCTTTCCGGTTCATTTTCGGCTGCCTCGTGCGCCAAGTCCAGTGCCGTTTCCTCATCCGTTTCCTGCTTCGTCTCCGGCACGGCCCGCGGAATTTTATCGAGCGCGTCGGCCATGGCCTTCACCAGTTCGCGCACGCCCTGCCCCGCGGCGGCCGAAATGGCGTGAAACTCCAGATTCTTTTCGCGGCAGTATTCCCGCAGCGTTTCGAGGTGGGTTGTCTCGGTGGTGGCATCGAGCTTCGTGGCCACCACGATGGCCGGCTTTTCTCCCAGCGCCGGGCTGAAGGCGCGCAGTTCGCCGCAGATAATTTCGTAGGCTTCCACCGGGTCGCGCTCGGCCGCGTCGCTGGTGTCCACCAGGTGCACCAGCAGGCGGGTCCGTTCGACGTGCCGCAGAAACCGGATCCCCAGCCCCGCGCCCAGATGCGCTCCTTCGATCAATCCCGGCAAATCCGCCACCACGTAGGTGCGGCCCACTTCCTTGTTCGGCCCGGGGTCCGCGCTGACCACTCCCAGATTCGGCTCCAGCGTCGTGAACGGATAATTGGCGATTTTCGGCCGCGCCGCGGAAATCACCGAAATCAGCGTGGATTTCCCCGCGTTCGGGAAGCCCACCAGTCCCACGTCCGCCAGCAGCTTCAATTCAAATCGCAGATGCCGCAACTCGCCCGGCTGGCCGTCCTCTTGCTCGCGCGGCGCCTGGTGCCACGGCTTGGCGAAATGCTGGTTGCCGCGGCCTCCGCGGCCGCCCTGCACGACCAGGTAGCGCTGCTCCGGCGCCGCCAGGTCGGCGAGAATCTCTCCGCTATCGTCATCGTAAACCACCGTGCCCACGGGCACTTTCAGGATCGTGTCCGCGCCGGAATGCCCGCTGCAGTTCGATCCCTCCCCGTGGTTCCCGCGCTCGGCCTTGAATTCGCGGTTGTAGCGGTAGCGCAGCAGCGTGTTGTCGTGAACGCTGGCTTCGAGGAAAATGCTGCCGCCGTGCCCGCCGTCGCCGCCCGCCGGCCCGCCCCTCGGGACGTACTTCTCCCGCCGGAACGCCACGCAGCCGTTTCCGCCGTCCCCGGCCTTGACCATGATTTTCGCTTCATCTACAAACACGCCAGCCTCATCTCTCGCAAAAAAGATATCACAAGCATTCCCGGGAACCCGAACTGCCGCGGCAGGAGGTCGCTTTCAGACGTTTCGCCCTGCAAACTCGCATCTCTAGCCCAAAATAAAAAGCGATCCGGCGAACCGGACCGCTCAGTAAAGAAGACCGGAAAATCCTCCGCCCGCGCCCCGCTTAATTCGCGGCGGTTGCGGCGGCCTGCACGGACGGCGTCACGCTGATGAACCGCCCGCTGCGTCCCTTGTCCTCGAACTTCACCAACCCGGTCACCAGGGCGTAGAGCGTGTCATCCTTGCCCTTGCCCACGTTCAGCCCGGGCTTGTGCCGCGTCCCGCGCTGGCGGATCAGGATCGTCCCGGCATTGACCAGCTGCCCGCCGAACCTCTTCACTCCCAGCCTCTGTCCGTGTGAATCGCGGCCGTTGGTTGACGATCCGCCGCCCTTCTTATGCGCCATGACTGATTCCTTTTCTCGTGAGTTCGGCGGGGTCTGTCCGGCCCCGTCCATCGTCCCGCGTTACAGCTTGATTTCGTTGACTTCCACCGACGTATAGTGCTGCCGGTGGCCCGTCTTAATCTTGTACTGGTTGGTTTTCTTGAACTTCAGCACCGCGAGCTTGGGGCCCTTCGCCGGTCCCACGATCTTCCCCGTCACGGTGGCCTTGGCCGCTTCCGCTCCCGCGACAATCTTCTTGTCGTCGGTGTGCACCGCCAGCACGGTGTCAAAGGTCACCTTCGACCCCACCTTGCCGGCCAGCTTCTCCAGGCGCACAATCTCGCCCGGCTCTACCTTGTACTGCTTTCCCCCGCTTTGAATGACGGCGTACATCTACCCTCCAAGTCCTAAAGACAAACACCAATTATACGGGTCAATACGGGCGTCGTCAACGTGAACAAACGCACTGGACACAGCCCGTGCATAGAAAACGCGGCAAGGTTCTGTCGCAAGGGTGAAGCAAGGTACTCGGAAAAGGCTAGTTCATTCTAGTCACAAGTGTGGACATTCAAGTGGACACCAGATAAGACAATATGGTGTTATACTACATAAAACAAATTGGTTAGACAGACTGCTTATGCGGACATATGAAAAGACGCATCCTTGGCTAAAATTCTCCGCTGATTTTCGCCATGCGCCCCCGCCGTTTTGGATGACGCTCGGAGAATGCCAATCCAAGTGCGAACATATCGCCGGTGTTCCCCTTCAGCCAGAGACCGCACAAGAACTTTATCGCGTTTACCTGGCCAAAGGTGTGCTGGCGACGACTGCGATTGAAGGGAATACCCTCTCCGAAGAGGAAGTCCTCCGCCACTTGGACGGAAAACTGGAATTACCTCCATCGCGCGATTATTTGCGCCAGGAGATCGTCAATATCATCGAAGGCTGCAATGCGATCCTTGAAGATGTCCGGTTGCAGCACGCACCCATGATCTCGCCACGGAGAATTATGGACCTGCATCGCACAGTTTTGCGGAAACTAACAACCGAAGATGACGTGGTCCGGGGCGAAATCCGGACGAAGTCTGTGGGAGTAGCCAGATACCGGGGAGCACCCGCAGAGGATTGCGAATTTCTGCTCGCAAGATTATGTGAATGGCTGAACGGTGATGATTTTAAGCCAGCACCAGGTCAAGGAATTGCCTTTGCGACACTGAAAGCAATTCTGGCTCACTTGTATCTCGCCTGGATTCATCCTTTCGCTGATGGCAATGGACGAACCGCCCGGTTGTTGGAGTTCCAAATCCTGATTGCTTCTGGGGTGCCTGCGCCGGCTGCTCATCTGTTAAGCAATCACTATAACCAAACTCGGACCGAATACTATCGCCAACTTGATGCCGCAAGTCGTTCAGGAGGAGAAGTGATCCCCTTTGCGACATACGCCATTGAAGGGTTCCTGGATGGCCTTCGTTCACAGCTGCAACGCATCCGTACACAGCAATGGGATGTGGCTTGGGACAATTTCGTCCACGAAGCCTTCAAGGACAAGAACAGCCCTGGTGAAAAGAGACGCCGCGATTTGGTTCTGGATTTGTCTAAACAACCCGAACCACTGCCACTCGGCAAATTGACTGAAATCAGTCCGCGTATTGCGGCGGCGTACGCTCGAAAGACCGGCAAGACTCTATCGCGTGACCTTACGGCCCTCCTGCAAATGAATCTTCTGCAGAGAGACAACGATGGAAAATACAAAGCCCGCAAGGAAGTCATCCTTGCCTTTTTGCCCCCGCGAGCAAATGCGGAAAATCCCCCGGCGCGATAATTTCTGCAATAAAACAAGCGGATAACACCAATGACAAATTACGGATACAAAAGACTTCACCGGTGTTTTTGTAGGCATCGCTTGGAAAGTGCTCCTCCCCTGTCGTATCGTACTTCGCAGCAGCGATGAGAGCAGCGCATGTGCGCGGCCCCTCCGCGATCCACTTTATGCCCTTTCTCCAGCTCAACTCTTCGCCCCTGGCCCCTCATGCCAGCCCCGTCACGATCCACTACCGCGATGCGGGCCACGGCTCCCCCGTGCTCTTCCTTCATGGCGGCTGGGGCTACCGCTATTACCCCATCGACTCGCAAATCGAGGCCCTGGGCTCCCGCTTCCGCTTCCTCATTCCCGACCGCTCCGGCTACGGCCAATCCCTGCGCGTCCCCGGCGAGCTGCCTCTCGATTTCCACCGCCGCGCCGCCGCCGAAACTCTCGCCTTTCTCGATTCCCTGGGCATCTCCCATTGCGCTCTTTGGGGCCATAGCGACGGCGCTGTTATCGCCGCCCTGATCGGCCTCTCCGCCCCCGAGCGCTGCCGCTGCCTGGTCCTCGAAGCCTTCCACCTGTGGCGCGCCAAACCTTCTTCCCGCTTCTTCTTCACCCGCTTCGCCGATCAGCCCAGGAACCTGAGCGCGGAAACCCACCGCATCCTCGCCGCCGAACACGGCGATCCCCGCTGGCAGGAAGTCGTCCGCCGCCACAGCCAGGTCTGGAAGCGCATCGGAGAAGCGGCCACCCGCCAGGAAGAGGATTTCTACGACGGCCGCCTCGGCGAATTAAAAGTTCCCGCCCTCTTCCTCCACGGCCGGCTCGACCCCCGCACCGAACCCGGCGAAATCGAGCGCGTCCAGGAACTTCTTCCGCAAAGCGCCGTCCACTTCATCGAAAACGGAAAACACTGCCCCCACAGCGAAGAAGCCGCCACCGCGGAATTCAACGCCGCTCTGGCCGCCTTCCTCGCAAGTACCGCGCCGTAGGGGAGGGGCTTGCCGCTCCCGCACTGCCCGGCCCACTCCGGCTAGCCGCTCAAATCCAGTTCCATGAAGCGCGTGCCCGCCACGGGGTTGTAACGGTAGGCCGCAATCTCCACGAATCCCAGCCGGCGATAGAGTTCCTGGGCCTCGCGCATCTCCGCCAGCGTATCCAGCCGCATGGTCCGGTAGCCCATCTCCCGCGCCTCGCGAATCAGCCGCCCGGCCAGTTGCCGCCCCAGCCCCTGCCCGCGAAATTCCCGCCGCATATACAGCCGCTTCATTTCACAGGTTTCTTCGTCCAGCGGCCGCAGCGCCCCGCACCCCGCCTCCCGCTCCTGCGAATAGGCCAGCAACAGCCGCCCGCGCGGCGGCCCATACGCCCCGGGCAGGCCGCGCAGTTCGCCGTCGAAATTTTGAAAGCAGAGGTTTACTCCCAGCGACGCGGCGTATTCGCGAAAAAGTTCGCGCGCGGCATCCACCCGCTGCGGGGTCTGCGCCGGAATGAGGCGGAACTTCATTTGTTGTCAGGTTGCGCGATACCCGGCGGAGGGACAAATGGTTTTCGCCCGGGGCGCTCCGCGCCGCGCGGCCATTTTGGCCGCCGGAGCAGGACCGAGCAGAACGGATCAGAAATCGAACCGGTATCCCAGAATCATCTTGGCAATGAAATGGTCCGTCGCCGGCGTCAGCCCCGCGCCCAATCCAAAATTGATCTCCCACTTGGGCGCTACATTCAGGTCCGCCACGGCGAAAATCTGGTGCTGCTGCTCCTGCAGCGGATCAAATCCACTGACCGGCCCCATGGCCCCGTAGTATTCGATCCCGCCGGAAATCTTCTTCGTGAAATCGTAGCCCGCCTTGAAATTCGGGGAAAATTCAAATCCCCGCGCGCTGTTCTCTCCGTGAATCGAACGCTCCAGCGCCGGATTGAACGCCAGGTACAATTTCCCCAGCCGCTGATCCACGATCGGCCGCATCTCCCAGGTCCACGTGTCCGCCGAAAACGCCCGCCGCTGGTAGCCGATCTCGTTCGAAAAACTCACTCCCACCGGCCAGCGCCATTTCTCCGGCGCGCGCACCCGCGGGCGGATGTGCGTGCCCACAAAATCGATCCCGTTCCCGCTCCGCGCCGAGGTGAAAATATAAAAGCCCGTCTCGAACCATTCCGTGAACCCGTGGGTGATCTCCAGCGTTTCGTGCAGTGCATGATGCGTTGGCAATAAGCCGTTGCCGCTGTTTTTCGTCCCGTTGACGGTGAAGTTGCTGTGCACCTCCACCATCGTGTGTTTCGCCGGCACCTGATCGTAGCCATACACTTGTATCTCGTAGTTGTCCTGCGCCGCAGCCCCCGGCACATTCACCAACCCGCAAAAAACAACCACCGCCCCAATCAACACCCATGAAATGAAGGTACGCAATGTTCGCTCCACCGTGCTTATTTATGCAGAAACGTCAATGACTGCGTTGTGGCGCCAACCCTTCGCTTTCCAAGGTTTGCACGAGTCATCAGTCACCCGTCACAAATCACCAGCCACTTCAGGCGTGCGGATGGCTCTTATCGTACACGTCCATCAACTGGCGGATCGTCGCGTGCGTGTACTTCTGCGTCGTCGAAAGCGACTGGTGCCCCAGCAGTTCCTGAATCACCCGCAGGTCCGCTCCGTCCGCCAGCAGGTGCGTGGCAAAGGCGTGCCGCATCGAATGCGGATGCATGTCCCAATTGATGTTCACCATCTGCACGTACTTCTTCACGATCCGCCCCACCGACCTCTGCGTCAGCCGCTGGCCCGCGTAATTCAAAAACACCGCCTGCTTGTGCGGCTCGCGCGCCGTTCCGATGGCCTGCATGAGCAAATGCTCCCGCACCGGCCAGTACGCTTCCAGCGCCTCCTGGGCCTTGCCCCCGTAGGGCACGATGCGCTCCTTGCCGCCCTTCCCGCGCACCAGCAGCATCTTTTCCTTGCGCTCGATATCCGCCAGATTCAGCCCGGTCAGCTCGCTCACGCGCAGTCCCGCCGCGTAGAGCATCTCCAGCAGCGCCCGGTCGCGCTTCAGCAGCAATCCCGCTTCGTGATCCGGCCGCTTCGATTTTCTCGGCTGCGCCGGCCCCGCCGGATGCATCCCCGCCAGTTGATTCAGGAACGCATTCATCTCCTCCGCGCTCAGCACCGAGGGAATGCGTTTGGGCAGCTTCGGCGTGGCCACCAGCCGCGCCGGATTCTCCTTCACCAGCGTCTCCCGCACGCAATACTTGAAAAACGAACGCAGCGACGCCAGCTTCCGCGCGATCGAACTTTTTTTCAGTTTTTCCTGATGGAGATGGCCCACGAACTCGCGAATCATCTGATGGGTGACTGTCTGCAACGACGGGGTCTGCGCTCCCGGCGGCGTCAGATAGGCCACGAACTGCTCCAGGTCGTGCCCGTAATTCAACAGCGTGTGCGGAGACGCATTCCGCACCGAGCGCATGTACTCGAGATATCGTCCGATGATCTGCTTCATTCTCGCCGGGGCCCTCGCGCTGCGCCCCTGCACGCATTATAGGCGCTCGGCCACGTTCGTGGTCGCAGGAAAGTACAAGGAAGCAACGTCAGGTCTTCGCCGCCACCGGCTCGCCCGCTTCCGTCTGCGGCTGCGCTTCCGAGAGCACAATCTCCCAATCGCATCCTTCCGCCACGCAGGAGCGGAAATTGCCCGCCTTGGTCCGCTTTTCGACGATGAACGCCGCGCCGCATTTGGGGCACGGTTCGGCCACCGGCATGTGCGGTGAGGTGTAATCGCACGCCGGATATTTCGAGCAGCCGTAGAACACCCGCGGCCGTCCCTTCCCGCCCTTGCCCGCGCTTCCCCGCCGCACGAACTCCCCGTCTGCGCACTTCGGGCACTTGATCCCCATGGTGATCGGCCGCGTGTATTTGCACTTGGGATAGGCCTGGCAGCCGATGAACTGCCCGAACCGCCCGCTCTTCTTCACCAGATTCGTCTGGCACTCCGGGCACTTCTCCTCGAGCGGCTCGTCCGGCACGTGGGCCTTCTTCGTTCCCGCCACCAGCCGCCGCGTCGTCTTGCAATCCGGATAACCCGTGCAGGCCATGAACGGCCCCCACAGACCGCGCTTGATGGCCATCTCCTTGCCGCACGTCTCGCAGTATTCGACCGTATTCTCGCTTTCCACTTCCTCGCCGCCGATTTCCGGGGCCAGGTCCTGGATAAAATCGCAGTCCGGATAGCGCGAGCAGCCCAGAAAAAATCCCAGCCGGCTGATGCGCTCGAGCAGCTCTCCCTGCCCGCACTTCGCGCACTTCTGCCCCGTGGGAATTCCCGCTTTGTACGACTGCATCTCTCCGCCGGCCTTGTCCAGGTCCAGCACGAAGCGGTCCCAGAAGTCCTGCACCGAGGTGCGCCACGGCAGCGTGCCTTCCTCGATCTCGTCCAATTCCTCTTCGAGGCGCGCCGTGAAGGTCACGTCGAAAATATCCTCGAAACTTTTCACCAGCAGCACGCTCACCCGCTCGCCCAGCATCGTCGGCGTGATGCGCCCCTGCTCCTTGGTCACGTACTCCCGCTCCACGATCGTGGAAATGATCGAAGAGTAGGTGGAAGGCCGCCCGATTCCTTTTTCTTCCAGGTCCTTCACCAGCGTCGCCTCCGTGTAGCGCGGCGGCGGCTCCGTGAAATGCTGGTCCGGCCGGATTTTTTCGAGCCGCAGCGCCTGGCCCTCGGTCATCGCCGGCAGACTCTTCCCCGCGCCCTCTTCGTCCTTTTCCTCTTCCTCGCGGTCCCCCGCCGCTTCCGGCGTCTGATAGACCCGCAAATAGCCGTCGAACTTCTGCACCGACCCGTTGGCCCGGAACGTGTAATCTCCCGCGGCAATGTCCACCGCCGTCTGGTCGAAGACCGCCGGCAGCATCTGCGAGGCCACGAACCTCTGCCAGATCAGCTGGTACAGTTTGAACGCGTCAACCTCGAGGAACGGCCGCACGTCCTCGGGCGTCCGCGTCACATCCGTCGGCCGCACCGCCTCGTGCGCATCCTGCGCGTCCTTCTTCGATTTGTAGAAATTCGGCTTCTCCGGCAGGTAGTTCGCTCCGAACCTCTGCGGGATCATCTCCCGCAACTGCGCCAGCGCGTCGTCCGAAACCCGCACCGAATCCGTGCGCATGTAGGTGATCAGCGCCACCGCGCCTTCCTGGCCGAACTCCACGCCTTCATAGAGGCGCTGCGCGATGCCCATGGTGCGCTTGGTGGTGTAGCGCAGGCGGTTGTAGGCCGCCTGCTGCAGCTTCGAGGTGGTAAAGGGCGGCGGCGGATTTCTGCGCTTCTCCTTCTTGGTGACCGTGGCCACCTGCCAGCGCGCCTTTTCGACGGCGGCCACAACCGTTTCCGCTTCTCCCTGCTTGCCGACTTCGATGTCTTTTCCCTGGTACTTGGCCAGCTTGGCCTCGAACAGCGGCGGCTGCCCGGCCTCCAGCATCGCGTGGATGCTCCAGTATTCCACCGGCACGAACGCGCGAATCTCCGCCTCGCGCTCCGCGATCAGCCGCAGCGCCACCGTCTGCACGCGCCCGGCGGAAAGTCCCCGCCGCACCTTGTCCCACAGCAGCGGCGAAATCTTGTAGCCCACCAGCCGGTCCAGAATCCGCCGCGCCTGCTGCGCGTACACCAGATTCGTATTGACGTCCCCGGCCTTTTCGAACGCTGCCTTGATGGCCTTCGGCGTAATTTCGTTGAACATCACCCGCCGGAATTTTTTGCGGTCCGATTTCTTCGTGGACAGCGCTTCCATTAGGTGCGCGGAAATCGCCTCGCCCTCGCGGTCAGGGTCCGTCGCCAGGTAGATGCGCGGCGCATTCTCCGCCGCCTTCTTCAGTTCCGCGATCACCTTGATTTTTCCGGGAATCACTTCCAGCGTCGGCTCGAATATATTTTCCGCCGTCACCACCACCGGCGGCGGCGCTTTGGCCTCCTTCACCGGCTTTCCGTCCTTGCCCTTGGCCTTCTTCTTTTTCTTTGGCTTCTTCTTGGCCCCCGGCGTTTCCGGCAGCAGAATCCCGATGGTCTTCTTGGGCAGGTCCATCACGTGCCCGTACGACGCCTTGACGGTGTACTCCCGTCCCAGGTACTTGTTGATTGTTTTCGCCTTTGCGGGCGATTCCACGATTACCAGCGAACGTGCCATTTCTCTTTTGTAACTCCGTAAGTTTGTTCAGGGTGAGCATTCGCTCCGCCCCTGTGTCCTTCTCGCCACCTTGCGGGGTTTCGAATGCGCGGTGCGCTGCGGAAGATCCTAGAAAAACGCCTTGCTGAACTGCTTCCCCGGATGCTGCCGGATGATCCCCTTCATCTCCATATCAAAAAGCGTAGCCAGAACCACCGAGGAGTTCAAGCCCGATCGCTCCACGATGTCGTCAATATGCCTCGGCTCGTCCACGCTCAATAATTCGTAAATTTTCCTCTCGTTCTCCCCCAGCGCCGCCGCTACCAATAGATTCTGCTGCCCCGCTTCCGGTTGCATCGCTCCGGTCAGCGCCGCCCGCACCGGCGTGGGCAGCTCCTCGATCACGTCGTCCGCCCCCGTCACCAGCTTGGCCCCCTGCTTGATCAGTTGGTTCGGCGCGAAGCTCACCGCCTGGGTCACGTTTCCCGGCACGCCGAACACTTCCCGCCCGAACTCCATCGCCAGCCGGGAGGTGATCAGCGAACCCGAATATTGCGCTCCCTCCACCACCACGATTCCCAGCGGCATTCCCGCCACGATCCGGTTGCGCACCGGAAAATGCTCCGGCGCGGGATGCGCCCCCAGCGGAAATTCCGAAATCAGCGCCCCCCGCTCCAGCACCTTTTCAAACAGTTTCCTGTTCTCCTTGGGGTACACCACGTCAATCCCCGTTCCCAGCACTCCCACCGTCAGCCCGCCCGGCGCTTCCACCGCGCCCTTATGCGCCAGGGCGTCGATTCCCCGCGCCATTCCGCTCACGATCACCAGTCCGCGCACCGCCAGGTCCCGCGCGATCCGCTCGGACATCTGCGCCCCATACAGCGTGGGCCGCCGCGTCCCCACGATTCCGATCGCCGCCCGGTTCAGGATCTGCGCATCCCCGCGCACGTACAGCAGCACGGGAGGATCGTAGATCTCCAGCAGCGTCCGCGGATATTCCGGTTCGCTCCAGTTCAGCAGCCGGCATCCCAGCTTCTCCGCCGCCGCCAGCTCTTTTTCCGCCCGCCCGAAGGCCTCTTTCCGGAAGATGGCCTGCGCCACAGGCGCGGGCAGGTTGCACGCTTCCAGTTGCGTCAGCGACGAGCGAAAAACCGCTTCAGGGGAACCGAATTGATGCAGCAATCGCGCCGAAAGCCGCGCGGCTATGCCCGGCGTCAGCGTGAGGGCGAGCCAGGAGAGGGAAGAGGCCGGCTCCATCGCGCGCCGAGCGTAGCCGCCTGCTGTCGCTTCTGTCAAGTAGTGCTTTTTGAATCAGACTCGCGCCCGCGCCGCATCCTCGCCCAATATTTCGTCCAGCGTGTCCACGAACAACTCCGCATCCGCCTCGGCGAAGATCAGCGGCGGCCTCAGCTTCAGCACGTTGTGCCGCGGCCCGTCCGTCCCCGCCAGTATCCCGCACTCGCGCAGGCGATTGACCACGTAGCCGGCCTGCTCCGTCGCCGCCTCCCGCGTTTCCCGGTCCAGCACCAGGTCCACGCCCAAAAACAGCCCCGACCCGCGCACGTCGCCAATCAATTCGTGCTTCTCTTTCAGCTTCTCCAGCCCCGCGATAAAATGCTTCCCCACGCGCAGCGCATTCTCCTGCAAACCCTCCTCTTCCAGCACGTCCAGCACCGCCAGCCCCGCCGCGCAAGCCACCGGGTTTCCGCCAAACGTGCTGAAAAACTCCATCCCGTTGGCGAACGACGCCGCAATCTCCGCCGTGGTCACCACCACCGCCAGCGGAAATGCGTTGCCGATCGGTTTCCCCAGCACCACGATGTCCGGCACGACTCCCTGCGTTTCGAATCCCCAGAAATGCGTCCCCAGCCGCCCAAAGCCCACCTGCACTTCGTCCGCGATGCACACCGCTCCCGCCGCGCGCACGTGCTTGTATGCCTCCGCCAGATAGCCCGGCGGAAAAACAATCTGCCCGCCCACGCTCGGCAGCGTCTCCGCCAGAAACGCCGCCACGCCCCGGCCTTCTCCGCGCAGCCGCTCCAGAATCTCCGCCACGTGCCGCGCGTATTTCGCCCCCGCCTGCGCATCGCCGCGCCGGTACGCGCCGCGGTAATCGTCCGCCAGCGGCGCCACGTGCACCCACGGCTTTTTTCCGCCGCCGCCCGGCCCGTCGAATTTGTAGGGGCTCACGTCAATCAGCGTGTTGGTGTGCCCGTGATAGGCGTGCTCCAGCACGATCACGTCCTCGCGCCGCGTATGCGTCCGCGCCATGCGAATGGCCAGCTCATTGGCTTCGCTCCCCGAATTCAGGAAGTAGCAGACGCGCAGCGGCGCCGGCATGCGCTCCGTCAGCCGCCGCGCATAGCGCACCACGTTGTCGTGCAGGTATCTCGTGTTCGTGTTCAGCAGCGCCAGTTGCTCCTGCTCCGCCCGCACCACCCGCGGATGGCTGTGCCCCACCAGCGGCACGTTGTTGTACACGTCCAGAAACGACCGCCCCGTCTCGTCATACAGATGCTGCTTCCAGCCGCGCACAATCTTCAGCGGACGCCCGTAGGAAATGCTCAGATTTTTTCCCAGCAGCGCGCGCCGCGTTTTCAGCGTTTCCCCGGCCTCCGCTTCTTTCCGTGGAAAAAGTTTTGCCGGAATTCCCAGCAGCAGATTGGGGTCCGGTGAAAATGCCTTCCACACCGCGCGTTGCGAAGCCCGCGCCACGCCGGGGAATCCCACTCCCAGTTCCAGCAGGCCGGCAATCACCTGGAAATGCAGGTGCGTAGCCCAGCCGCCGTTTTCTTCCTCGCTGCCCACCCTCGCAAAGCGCTCTCCCCTGGCAATCTCCTGCCCCGCGCGCAACGCCTCCACGCTCTCCGTTGCCAGATGTCCGTACAGCGTGAAAAACTCCTCGCCTTCGCCGTCCTCGTGGCGCAGCAGCGCCACCCCGCCGTAATCCTGCGGCGCGGAATTGTTCGCCAGCGCGTGCACCACCCCATCCATCGGCGCATTCACCGCCGTCCCCGCCGGCACAAACAGGTCCATCCCCAAATGAATCGTGCGCCGCTCGTCGGCCGGATTCCCGCTCGTTCCAAACAGCGGCGAACTGTAGAGCAGCCGCGCCTCGTCGTACCGCCCCACTCCCACCACCGCTCCGCACCGCTTCATCACGCCAACAAGTTTTTCCGTCAGCTCCGCTGTCTCGCTCGCCCGCGGATCGGCCCCCAGAAACAGGCTGCCCGCGCTCAAATCGAAAACCCTGCACGGCGCGGTGCGCAAGTCCGCGTCCAGAACCGAAGCTGCCCTTCCGCCATTTTCAGCAAGCCACCGGGACAACTTTTCCGCCCGCGCATCGGGAGAAAACCCGCACGCCTCTCGAAACACAGCCTCCGCGAAGCGCGGCGCAATCCTCCCCAGCCGCTCCAGCGCCTTCCACGCCGGAGCCTCGCTGATGGTCACGTACGCGTCATCCGGCTTGAGCGTCTTGCGGTGCGCCGAATTCACCACGCTCACCGCCAGCCGCGCGCCCACCAGCCCGAACAGCACCGCCAGCTCCTCTTCGCGCAGCGCAAACGCGCGATGAAAACCGCGCACGACCGCGGCGGCCGCACCGAGAAGATCCTTCTTTCCCAGAATCGCGTAAGCCACCGCCACCGCCAGCTCGGAAATGGTCACGCTGTGATGCATGTCCCCGTAATCGATCACGCTCACCGCGCGGCGCGGCAGAGGCCACGCTGGGCCCACGATCACGTTGTAGTCGTTGGCATCCCCATAAATCACGCTGCGCCGCAGGCTGGGTAGTACGGGAGCAATTTCTCCTTCGTAGCGCGCGAGAACTTTTTCCACGAGTTCGCGCCGCCCCGCATCGCCGATGTGCTCCAGCTTTTTGCGAATCCATCCGGCCCGCTCCAAATCCCATTTCCATTCGCGCTTCGCCGCCGCATGCGTAAAATCCGCCAGCCCCGCGCTCATCTCTCCCAGCAGCCCTCCCAGGCTTTCCAGCAACTCCGCCGTGTGCGGCTTGGCCTCCGCCAGCACTTTTCCGGGAACGTACGTCAGCATCCACACCATCCGCCGCGTTCCGTCGGCCAGCGCCGCCAGCGTAACAACCTCTCCGTCCCGCGCCGGCACCACGCGCGGCAGCGCCAGTTGCTCGGCCCTCCGCGCCAGATGCTGCAGCGCCGCGCATTGCAGCTCCACCACGCCGCGCTCCCGCTCCGGATGCATCACTTTCAAGACGTGGCCGGGACCGGTTCCCTTCGAGCGCGGGCCGGTCAGGTGAAAATTGTGGTCATACTCCCCCGGCAGCGCACGCGCCTCGGCCTCCAGCCCGTAGATCTCCCGCGCCAGCCGCACCGCTTCCTTTTCCGTCACCGCACTTGCCGCTTGGTCTTCCCGTATCATGCTCGAAAGTTTATCCGCTCTCCGCGCGCACGTCTATTCCCCTCCAACGGAGTGCGGCAGCTACCCTTCGGCTCGCTGCCGAATGCTAAACCGCCAATATGGGCGACTCCCAAAAGATCAATTTATTGAAAGGAAGGAAGAATAGCTCCCCGGGCAAGATTCTAACTTGCAGCCCTTCGCTTAACTGTATTTAGCTGGAGATGAGCGGGGCCTTGAACCGCGAGGAGGCCCGCAGGCATGAGATGAAAGGTTTTGAAGCTGTCCACGGTCCACCCGGAGACGTTTCCGCATCCTACAACCTTGGCCACCAGTTTCCTCTTCTTTCAAGAATAAAGATCTTCCCTGCCGTGCTGGCGCACTTGGGCCTTAGTGCCGGCGCGGGACACTCCGCGTATCTCGTTAACTCACAACAAAATATATACACAATATTATATTGTTTCCCAATTACACCGTTATGTGATTTAGAACACATCTTTCGCTGGCCCGGCACGATACAAAACAGGAGGCTTGCCCGGCCGAATCTGCGCGGGTGAGTGCGGTTGCTTCCGCGGGCAGCAGACTGCGTCGCATGCCCAACGGAAAGAAAGATCCCGGCAATGCGGGGCAAGATCCATGAAAATCAACCGCACCGTGGGCGCTCCCGCGATTGAGCAAAGTGCAAAAATGAGCGAGCGCCTGGCCGCAGAAAGACTTCGTTTGCGCCGTCTGGCGGGGTTGGAATCGCCCGCGCATTTTCACCGCCCGCCGGAACGGCCTTTTACCGCGGGGGAACGCAGCCGCGTCACGATTCTCTTCGGCGGCCTTACCTGGAAGCACGAGGAATTGATCCGGGCCGTGTTTCAGGGATGCGGCTACCGGTGCGAACGCCTGCCCGTCCCCGGCGTCGCGGCCTTTCAGGCGGGAAAAGAGAACGGCAATACCGGCCAGTGCAATCCGACCTACTTCACAGTGGGCAATCTGGTGCAGCACCTGCGATGCCTGGAAGCGTCGGGCATGTCGCGCCGGCAGATTCTCGATGACTACGTCTTCTTCACCGCCGGCTCTTGTGGTCCGTGCCGCTTCGGCATGTACGAAGCCGAATATCGGTATGCGCTGAACAATGCCGGCTTCGACGGGTTCCGCATCTTGCTCTTCCATGACAGCGACGGCCTAAAAGCGGCGTCCGGGGAGCCTGGCCTCAAATTCACCGTGGACTTCGGCCTGGGCATGCTCAACGCCCTGCACCTCGGTGACGTCGTGAACGACCTGATCTATCAGATCCGCCCCTTTGAGGTGAACAAGGGCGAAGCGGACCGTGTTTTCGCCGAAGCCATGACGGGGCTTTCTAGTACGCTTCGCGAGCGGCCGCCCTTCGAAATCATGTCCCGCGCTCCGCAGTGGTCCAGGGGATACCTGCAGCGAAAGAAAACGCTGCGCAACACGCTGAACACCCTGGGCAAGATTCACGAGCACCTCTACGGGGATATTTACCTGGATGCCCTTAAGGAGGGCATGGAAAAGCTGAACTCGATTGAGGTGGATCGCACCAGAGTTAAGCCCATCGTAAAGATCACCGGAGAATTCTGGGCCCAGACGACGGAGGGCGATGGCAACTTCAACATGTTTGCCTTCCTCGAGCGGGAAGGCGCGCAGGTGCTGGTGGAGCCGATCGCCACCTGGGTGGCTTACCTGCTGTACCAGGCAAAGACTCATGCCCGAGCCAAGTGGCCGGTGAACCGGCCGCACCGCGATCCCCGGTGGTGGGAGATGAAGAAACATTTTGCCAATCAAGCGGGTTTGCGCAAGAAGCTCGCGTTGCTCGGCCTGGGCGAAGCCCTGTGGTACCACTTCTATCATCGCGTGATCGGCCACCTGGGCGGCATCACCCACCAGCTCGCTCCGCAGCCGGAACTCGCCGAACTGGCGCATCCTTTCTACAACCAGTTTGCCCGCGGCGGCGAAGGACATCTGGAGGTCGGCAAAAACGTGTACTACACGGTCCACCGCCTCTGCCACATGGTGCTGGCGCTGAAGCCCTTCGGCTGCATGCCTTCCTCGCAGTCGGACGGAGTGCAGTCCGCCGTGATCAACAAGTACAAGGACATGATCTTCCTGCCCATCGAGACTTCGGGCGAAGGCGAGGTCAACGCGCACAGCCGCGTGCAGATGGCTCTGGGGGAGGCCAAGGCCAAGGCCAAAATGGAGTTCGAAAAGGCTTTGCAGTCTACCGGCAAGAGCCTGGACGACATCAAGGCTTATGTTGCCGAGCATCCCGAGTTGCGCCGCCCTTTCTACCAGGTACCCCACCGGCCCGGCATCGCGGGGACCGCCGCGCAGTACATC
The DNA here is from genome assembly GCA_041500985.1 of Terriglobia bacterium. Lineage (GTDB taxonomy): Bacteria > Acidobacteriota > Terriglobia > Acidiferrales > UBA7541 > Acidiferrum. The sequence goes on from JBGQNE010000018.1 coordinate 30,486, forward strand.
CTGCACGTGAGCGATCGCATGGACGCCAGCCGCCGGTTTGTGCGCCGTTCGCACCCGCAAGGAATCGCCGTCGCGGACACGGGCTGATTGCGAAAGGAGCCCCCAGTAGCTTTTCCCGGTATTGACCAATTGCCTTTTTTTCCGGGATTCTGAGCGGAGAGAGCCAATGCACGGCCACCACCAGACGCGCTACATGATTGGAATGGACGTCGGGTCCACGACGGCCAAAGCCGTTGTCGTGGACGCGGCTACCGGCCAGATCCTCTGGCTGGACTACCAGCGCCACGCCACCAAACAACCGGAAAAGACCCTGGAGTTCCTGCGCCGCATGGAAGCCGAAGTAGGCGTGAACAAATACAACACGCGCATCTTTCTGACCGGCTCGGGCGGGAGGATCCTTGCGGATCTTGTGGGCGCGAAATTCGTGCAGGAAGTTACCGCGGTGGCTCTGGCAGTGGAGAAATTCCACCCGGAGGTATATTCCGTCATTGAACTTGGCGGACAGGACGCCAAGATCATCGTCTTCAAGGACGACGAAGGCGGACGTAAGAAGAAGATTCCCTCGATGAACGACAAATGCGCCGGGGGCACGGGCGCGGTCATCGACAAGATCAACGCCAAGCTCAAGATCCCCTCCGGCCAGCTCTGCGACCAGGGATATCACGGGATCAAGTTGCACAAAGTGGCCGGAAAGTGCGGTGTGTTCGCGGAGACCGATATCAACGGCCTGCAGAAGCTTGGTACGCCGGCGGATCAGTTGCTGGCTTCGCTCTTTGATGCCATCGTCCTGCAGAACCTGAGCGTACTGACGCGCGGCAACACCCTGCGGCCGCATGTCCTGCTCCTGGGCGGTCCCAATACCTTCATCCGGGGCATGCGGGAAGCCTGGCAGGCGAACATCCCGCGCCTGTGGGAGGAACGAAAAGTTGAACTTCCCCAGGGCGCGAAACCCGAAGATCTGATCAAAGTTCCGCACAACGCCCAGTATTTCGCTGCTCTCGGCGCCATTGAATTTGGCAAAACCGAGGACGACTGCATCGGCTGCTATCAGGGCGCAGACAAACTCGTCCACTACGTCCAGCATGGACGGCAGGAAGAAAAGGCCAAGTCCGGCAGTTCCGGATTGATCCGCAGCAGCGGCGAACTGGAAGCGTTCCGGGCGAAATACCGGCGCCAGCGGTTTGTTCCCGCATCCTTCCATAAAGGGCAGGTCGTGGGCGGCTTAATCGGGATCGATGGCGGCTCCACATCCACCAAGGCCGTCCTGCTGAACAAAGAAGGCGGCCTGCTGTGCAAGGCCTATCAGATCTCGAACGGCAATCCGATCCAGGACGCCATCGACATGTTCGAAAACCTGCGCGGGCAGGTGGAAACGCAAGGCGCGAAACTCGAGGTTCTGGGCGTGGCGACGACCGGCTATGCCAAGGACATTCTCAAAGATGTGCTGAAGGCCGATGTCGCGCTGGTAGAAACCGTCGCGCACACCGAATCCGCACTCAAGTTTTACGAGGATCCTCACGTGATCGTGGACGTGGGCGGGCAGGACATCAAACTCATCATCCTCAAGAACGGCCGGGTCAAGGACTTCAAGCTGAACACCCAATGCTCGGCGGGCAACGGTTACTTCCTGCAATCCACGGCCGAAGAGTTCGGACACCAAATGGAAGAGTTCGCGGATCTGGCCTTCACCGCTCAGGCCATGCCCGTTTTCGGCTATGGCTGCGCGGTGTTCCTGCAGTCGGACATCGTGAATTATCAGCGGCAAGGCTGGCGGGCCGAGGAGATTCTCGCCGGGCTGGCCGCGGTGTTGCCGAAAAACGTCTTCCTGTACGTCGCCCGCATTCCCAATCTGGCGGCGCTCGGTTCGCGCTTTGTCCTGCAAGGGGGAACCCAGAACAATCTGGCGGTCGTAAAAGCGGAAGTGGACTTTATCCGCAGCAGCTTCCGCTCCGCGGACCAGGAACCGGAGATCATCGTTCATGAGCATTGCGGCGAGTCCGGCGCCATCGGCGCGGGCCTCGAGGCGCTGCGCCTGTGGCGCAACGGAATGCGGACTAGCTTTATTGGCCTCGAGGCGGTGCGCAACATTGCCTACCGGACCACGCGCAATGAAGATACCCGCTGCTACTTCTGCAAGAATACCTGCCTGCGCACGTTCATTGATATCCGGCTGGAGCAGCTCGGCCCTTCCCCCGTGAACAAGCTGAGCAAAGTCCCGCTGCTGCCGGGCGAGCAGCGCCTGATTATCGCCACCTGTGAGAAGGGCGCGGTGGAAGACCTCACCGAGATGAAGGAGATCAAGGCCGGCATCGATCAGGTCAAGGACGCGAATCCCAACTTTGTGGACCTCGCTGCCCGGGAAGTCTTCCGCCCCCGCAACTCGAAGCTGCTGGCCGACCCGATTCCACGATGCGCTTGGACGAGGCACGGCCAGGAGCGCGCCGCGCGGATGAAGAACCGCAACAATCTGCGCGTTGGGATTCCGCGTGTTCTGAATGCTTACGTCTACGCGCCGTTGTTCAACGCCTATCTGGAAAGCCTGGGCGTGCAGCCGGAAAACATCGTCTATTCGGATTACACCAGTGCCGAACTGTATCGCAGCGGCTCCAGCCGTGGCGCGATTGATCCCTGCTTCCCCGCGAAGATCGCTATCTCGCACGTGTATGACTTGATCCAGATCAAACACCGGAAAAAGCCCCTCCAGGTGATCTTTTTGCCGATGTATGACGTCCTGCATTCTCCTCTGGTGAAGCTGGCCGGAACGAACGCTTGCCCCACCGCGACGGCCACCGCCGAGACGGTGAAGGCCGCGTTCACCAAGGAGAACGACCTTTTCGCGGAGGTCCGCGTGAAGTATCTGAATCCCATCCTGAACTTTACGGACCGCAAGCTGTTTGCCTTTCAGATGTACCGGGCGTGGCAGCCCATCCTGGGCTTGTCCGAAGAAGAAAATAGCCGGGCGGTCGAGGCCGGCTACCAGGCGCTGCGAGATTACGAAAACAGCATCCGCGCGCGGGCCCGCGCCGTGCTGCAGCAGCTGGAATGCGAGGACCGCGTTGGCATGGTGATGCTCGGCCGGCCGTATCACAACGATCCCGGCCTGAATCACGGAATCTTGGAAGAGTTTCAGAAGCTGGGCTATCCGATCTTCTCCCAGAATACATTGCCGCTCGATGAGGACATTCTGGAACGTCTTTTCGGGGACGAGGTTCGGGAAGGAGTAATCAGCCACGCGCTCGACATTTCGGACTGCTGGAAAAACTCCTATTCCTGCGGCACAAACCACAAAATATGGGCGGCCAAATTCACCGCCCGCCATCCCAACCTGGTCGCCCTGGAACTCTCGAGCTTCAAATGCGGCCATGACGCTCCCATTTACGGCGTGATCGAAGCGATCATCGAGCAATCGGGGACGCCCTACTTCTGCTTCAAGGATCTCGACGAGAACAAGCCCTCCGGATCGATCCGGCTCCGCGTGCAGACCATCGATTACTTTCTGCAGCGTTACCGCGAGCAAATCGCCAAGCGGCGCAAGGCGGAGGAGCACGTCGCAGCCCAACTGGCTCAGTACGAGATGCAGTTGCGTGAGCAGATCGCCCAGGACGCGCGGCAAGCGGCGGCCGACTAGAACCAGGGATGCCCAATCGGCGGCCGCGCATGAGCATCGTCCTCCAAGGAGTGTGAGTCATGTCACAGATTCCGGAAGGCCAGTTGGGTTCTACTTACTGAGAATCATATTTTCGATTATGTCAGACCTTTGTCCTGAGGAACGCACGTGGACAAACAAAGGATGCCTCAGGAACGGGTTTCGGCAAGGAGAAGAAAGCATGTTAAGGAAGACACGGCTTCAAGTTGCGGCAGCAAGAATAGGGACGGCAGCGGGACGGGCGGATTCCACGGCTCACAAAGCAGCGAAGGTTGCGAAAGAAGAGCTTGCACTTTTAACAGAACAGGCAGAGGCCCTCGCACAAGGCCTGAAGAGGGCCGGCAAGCGTCTGAGACGAACACTCCGCTAACCGGGCGCGCCTGTAGTCCTGCTCCGCCGAGTCGGGAACATGGGATGTTCGGGCTTCCGCACGCGATTGCGGCAGGAAGGAAGATGAAACAGGCCTGCATTCGATTTTACGCCGAGTTGAATGACTTCCTTCAGCCGGAGAGAAGAGGGCGGATGACAGCCTATTCTTTTGACGTCAGCGGGTCGGTCAAAGACATGATCGAAGCTCTGGGAGTCCCGCATACGGAGGTCGATGTCATTCTCGTCAACGGCAAATCCGTGGATTTCTCGTACCGTGTTCGGGATAAGGACAGGATCAGCGTTTATCCAGCATTCGAATCGATCGATGTGGCGCCTATGATCCGCCTCAAACGTCAATCCCCTGGCGAAAAGCGCTTCGTCCTCGATACGCACCTTGGCAGGCTGGCCGCATATCTGCGGATGCTCGGTTTCGACACAATATATCGCAATGACTGCCCAGATGAAGATTTGGCGCAAATCGCATCGCGCGAAGGGCGAATTCTCTTGACCCGGGATCAAGGATTGCTGAAACGCAATTTGGTTACTCGAGGGTATTGCGTGCGAGCCACCCTTCCGCGCGAGCAGGTGGCCGAGATCGTGGAGCGCTTTGCATTGGCAAAACAGATTATTCCCTTCCAGAGGTGCGTGCACTGCAATGCTTTGTTGCAGCCGGCGGCCAAGGAGTCGGTTGTTCATCGGCTGTTGCCGGAGACCCGGATACACTTCGAGGAATTTTACATTTGTCCAGCTTGCCTGCGGATCTATTGGAAAGGCTCGCACTATCGCCGCATGAGCCGCCTCATTGAGAACCTCCGGACCGGCTCACCGCAACAGCAAGAGGAGAAACGTCCTGGGGCCTGAGGCGTTGCGCTGGCCTGGTACTACGAAAGCTTCTTACGCCCTCGGAGGAAGGCGAGAAAAGACACAAGCGCGGTGCAATAATTTATTCGAGCAATCTGCCAGCCATGTGGGATCTACGCATCCCCCGCAGAAAGAAGATATTGCAGAGTCTTTCGGCGGTTTCGGTCTTGGCCCGTGGAATGCTCTCTTCAGTGAGGCGGCTTGGTATTGCCGTGAATGGAGTGATCTTCAATGTTGAAACCCAACCTTCTCCAGTCTCTTCCAGAAATTCCCTGTCCCGTTCTCTCCGTCTACTTGGACACAGACCGGGCGAAATCCGATAATCGCAAGCTCACCCCTGGCTACATGACTTGGTTGCGGTCCCAAGCCGGCGCCCTAGCCGGAACTGTAACGCCACAAGAGAAAAAGCTCTGCCTCGCACAACTGGCGAGGGTGAAAGAGCACCTGAGCGCGCATCGGCCGCGCGAACGCGGTCTGGCCATCTTTGCGGGACCGAATACCTGGGAGCTCGTGGCACTTCAATTGCAGGTCAGGAACGAGATCTCCTGGGGCCGTCCGGCGCTTTCCCAATTGTTGTGGCTGATGGATGAGCATCGGGCGTGCGGAATCGTGGTGGTGACCCGAAAAGGCGCGCGCTTTTATCTGTACTGGCTCGGAGAATTGGTCAAGGTGGAGGAAAAGGAATTCGTGGCGGACGTTTCGGAGTGGAGGAAGAAGGATCTCGGAAAATTTGAGGGCACCGGAACAGCCACGCACCCCGGGATCCACAAGTCTCGAGGGTCGCAGCAGGACGTTTTCGAGCATCGCATGGACGCTCAATACCGGCACTTTTACCGGGAAGTCGCCGAGGGCGTTCAGCTGCACTGGCCGGAGCAAGGCGGCCAGCGCGTTATCTTCTTGGTCGGGTTGGAGGATATGGCCAAGTGTGTTCTGGAAGAATTTTCCGAGGCATTCCGCAAACGCATTATTCCGGTCCAGAAGGATCTGGGATGGGGATGGGTCTCTCGCGCGGAACTGCAACGCCGCCTGGAACCAATCATCCAACAGTGGGAGCGGCAGCGAGAAATCGCGCTGGTCGAAGCGTTGCTCAGCGCGGAGCGCGGCGTCGTCCTGGGCATAGACGAAACGCTGGTTCGTCTTCAGCAAGGAACCGCGCGCACCGTGGTTGTCGAAAATGATCTCGAAGCAGGCTTGCATCGGTGCGAACAGTGCGGATGGATGGACCGGATCGCAGACCCTTCTTGCACGGTTTGCGGGGGAAGGCGCCACGCCGCGAGTTCGCGTGAGGCACTGCCCGAATTGGTGCGCCGTTTTGGGACAGCGATCGAAATCGTGGCCGGTGAAGCTGCTCGCAGACTACATGAAGCGGGAGGAATGGGTGCCTGGCTTCGGCCAATCGGAACCCTTAGCGTTCCTCAGGAGAAGGACCGCAGCACTGTCTTACGAGGAACTATTGCAGAGTAATGCGCACGAGTGCGTCCCCTTCGCCGCAAGAACTTCGGCGAGTGCAGGCCCTGAATTTCGAATTGCAGGAGGTGTGAAGTGGCAACCTACGTGATCCTAAGCAGGTTTTCTCCGGATGCCTTCCGAGATCCGAAGGACTTCAAGAAATTGGCCGGCGCAGTGTCCGGCAAGATCAAGAAAGAGTGCCCGGATGTGATCTGGAAGCACAGCTTCGCCACCCTGGGCCGGTTCGACGTCGTTGATATCGTTGAATCAAGCGATACCAAACAGATCGAAAAAGCCGCGATGCTTATCCGTGCTTACGGACATTCCACAACCGAGACACTGTGCGCGACTCCATGGAAGGATTTCCTGGCGATGTTCTAAGGGGACCCTGATTGACCCATTCCCGCACAGGTCAAAAGGAATGCCTTCAGCAAGGATGCCCCAGGCAGTCTCTGGCCAAGTACTCCGGCGCAACGCGGACCTTGTGATGGGCATCACTGTGCTGCTTCTTGCAATCAGGCAGGATTGGTGTGCAACGCAGGACCGCGGAGTTTGAGAGAGGAAATGGCGTAACTGGTCCCGATGTAAAATCCACCCCGGCCAGCGCTGACACGTTTATGAAGAAAAGGAAGACAATCATGGGAGAAGCGACCGCCGTAAAACGCGCAGAAGAAGCGACCACACCAATCAAGTTCGGCTCTTTGCTCGATCAAATGGAGGATGTTTTCAGCGCTATTTCGCGCAGAGCCTATGAGCTTTTCGATAGCAATGGCCGCGCATTCGGACGGGAATGGGAGGACTGGTTTCAAGCCGAGCGGGAACTGCTCCATCCTGTTCATGTGGCCATCGAGGAGTCCGATGCGTCCCTTCAGATAAAGGCGGAGGTTCCAGGCTTCAATGAAAAGGAACTGGAAATCAGCGTCGAACCGCGCCGGCTGACAATTTCCGGCAAGCGAGAAGCCAAGAAAGAAGAGAAAAAAGGAAAGACGGTTTACGCGGAGAAATGTTGCGACCAGATTATGCGCATGGTGGACTTGCCCGCCGAGGTTCAGACGGAAAAGGTTTCGGCAACTCTGAAAAACGGCATGCTGGAATTGACCTTGCCCAAGGCGGAAAAGTCGCGATCCATCCGCATCCATCCCAAGGCCGCCTGAACCCCAAAGGCTTTCGTGCGCGCCATCCTCGCCCGTTCGGCTGCGCGGGGTTCATAGCGGAACCCTGCGGGGCATTTACCGGAGGGACTAGATTGCCGGGCGGCAGCGTTTCGAAGAGTGCCCCATGGAATTGATGCAAGCAATCAGGGAGCGGCGTGCGGTTCGGGAGTATGCCCCCGCTTCCATCGAACGGTCCTCGATTGAACGCCTTATACAAGCAGCCGTCCTGGCGCCAAGTGCGCGAAATCTGCAACCGTGGGCGTTTGCCGCGCTCCTGGATCGCGAACGCATCGAGGGCTACGCGAGGCGCGCCAAGATCTGGCTGCTGGCGAATTTCTCCCAAACGGCCTGCGACGATTCTCTCCGCAAGATGGTCGAAGATCTGGATTTTGTGATGTTCTATCACGCACCGGCGCTTGTGCTCGTTCTGGCTAAATCGTTCGACCGGCAAGCCGCAGAGGACTGCTGTCTGGCGGCGGAAAACCTGATGCTGGCGGCTCGTGCTGAAGGACTCGGTACCTGCTGGATCGGTCTCGCACGCCCCTGGCTGAATCTTCCGGCGACCAAGGCGGAACTCAAAGTACCGGAAAGCTACCACGTGGTAGCGCCCATTGTGATTGGTCAGCCGCAAGCCTGGCCGGAATCGCATGGGCGCAATCCGGCGGAAATTTACTGGCTGGGTTGATTTGCGTGCAGCAGCGAGCGCACGGAGAGTGCAGACAGGACGATCCCATGAGAGAACGAATAATTGCACGGATACTGGTTTTCGCGCTTCTGCTCGGAATGGCCGGGGCTGCCCTGTCCTGGTCATTCCAGCAAAGCGCTTCATCCTCGACGGTTCCGGTGAGTTTGATCGTTTCCGTTGAAGCAAAGCATGGCAAGGATATTCCCGCCATTTACCGCGAGGACGTCCGGGCATTCCAAGGTCGTGCGCGGCTTCCGGTAACAGAATGGGTTGCTATGCAAGGTGACCATGCCGATCTCGAACTGTTCATCCTTATAGACGACGCGGCCAATTCGAGCCTCGGTTCGCAATTTGATGATGTGCGCCAATTTATGAACGCGCAACCCGCCTCCACGGCGATAGGAGTGGCTTACATGCACCATGGCACCGTGGAGATCGTTCAGAACTTGACCAAGGACCATGCGCTAGCAGGAAAGTCGCTGCGGCTGCCATTGGGCGACCCCGGAGTGTCTCCCAGTCCTTATTTGTCGTTGTCGGACTTAATGCAGCGCTGGCCGGAGAGCCCCGTGCGCCGTGAAATCCTTCTGGTTTCCAGTGGTATCGACCGGCTGCAACCCGGCCCCAATGATTCGTATCTGGGGGAAGCGATTGAACGAGCGCAACGAGCGGGCATCCAGATCTACACGATTTACGCATCCAGCGCAGGCCATTTCGGCCACTCTTACTGGAGATTCAACTGGGGGCAAAACAATCTCTCCCAGTTGGCCGAAGAGACTGGAGGAGAAACCTATTTCCAGGGCTTCCAGACGCCGATCTCCTTCGCTCCCTATTTGGATGCGTTTGCAGATCGCCTCAAGCACCAATACCGGCTTACCGTTCTGGCCACGCCCGGAAAGAAAGCGAGCTATCAAGGCATTCGGTTGGAGACTGAAGTGCCGAACGCGGAGTTGGTGGCCGCGGAAAGGATCTTCGTTCCTGCGGCGAAATAGTCCGCGTTCGTCGCCGCAATCTTCAAAGCGCCAGTTTTGTTTAGAAAGCGGAGAATAGCACAAGAAAGGAAGGGCTATCCATGCGTTCCGTTCTAATCGGAATTTTTCTTTTCGGGCTGTTGGTCGCTTTTGGCGCCGTTTCAAGCCAAAGGCAGCAGGAAGCGCCGCGCTTTGTTCCACCCGCGGTGGTGAGCGTTGTCGAAGCGATTTATCCTCTGCAGAGCGTTGCGGCAGGCACAGTCGTGTTGGAAATCTCGCTTGATGAGACTGGCAAGGTCATCGATGTGCGTGTCGTGCGCGGAATTCCATCGCTCACCGAACCCGCCGAGCAATCCGTCCGCCAGTGGAAGTTCCAGCCGGCCGAACTGGATGGGAAGCAGGTGCCTTCGAAGGTTCCGGTGGCTTTCTCCTTCGTTCCGCCTACCTTTGGTCCCCGTAGATGACCGGATCGTTTCCAGGGCACGTCCTGATGGCCGCAACGTCTGTTCGCTCGTGACTTTTTGGGCTTCAGCAGCAGGCCTGTGCCGACGCTGATCATTTAGAACAAATGTCGAAATCGTTAAGATGTTTCTTCCAATGGCCATTGAGGTTGACGGAAAGATCGGCCAGCCAGGTTCGGTTCGTATCCAACGTGGCCAGTAAGGAGCAAGAGCATTAACAAATTCCACGAAAACGGTACCCCCGATCCGCAACCGAGCCCATCGATTTCCATGGCTGCGCAAAAGAAGCGCTGCCAACTCTTGCTCCTTGGCGACTGCATGCTGGGACGTTTGGTGAATGAGATGCTGGCAAGCGAGCCCCCGGAGTACCCGTGGGGAGACACGCTGCCCATCCTGCATAGCGCCGACTGGCGGCTCTGCAACCTCGAATGCGTCATCTCGGATCGAGGCACGCCCTGGTCCGTGTATCCCAAGACTTTTCACTTTCGGTCAGCTGCAAAGAACATTGCCGTGCTCGCAGCTGCACGCATGAGCGCCGTTTCTCTTGCCAATAATCATGTGCTGGACTACGGGTATGATGCGCTGTTTGAGATGCTGGAGATCCTGGACCGCACGGGGATTCTCCATAGCGGGGCGGGAGCGAATCTGGAGCAAGCATCGCGGCTTGCCACGGCCCAAGCGTGTGGGCGCAAGATTGGACTGCTCGCCTTCACGGACAACGAGCCTGAATGGGAAGCCACTGAAGACTGGCCTGGAGTCTTTTATGTACCCGCAGATCTGGAGGATGTGAGAACTAAACATTTACTGCAAGACATTCGCGAGCATCGCAAAAGTGTGGACCTGCTTATTGTATCTGCTCACTGGGGGTCCAATTGGGGGTACACACCGCCCCAAGAGCATGTTCTCCTCGCTCAGGCGCTGATCGATGCGGGAGCAGATGTCGTCTTCGGGCACTCCAGCCATGTCTTCCGCGGAATCGCATTCCATAAGTGGCGGCCCATTCTGTATGGCGCCGGCAACTTTGTGGACGATTACGCCGTTGACAAGATCGAGCGCAACGACCGATCGTTTATCTATTGGATTGAAACGGAGGACAGGATTCCTCGACGTTTGCAGTTGTACCCCACCATAATCCGTCGTTGCCGCGCTGAACGCGCCCAGGGGATTCATGAATTGCTAATCGCCGACAAAATGAAAAAGCTCTGCGTGGACCTTAATACCTCCGCGAAATGGAATCAAACGCTGAAGTGCCTCGAAGTCGAATCTCCTGCGCGAGAAGAAGGCATTGCTGGATTCGTAGCCCGGAAGAATTAAGACATTCCTAAATAGGAGTTTTACAAAACACCGTTGATCGTGAAATTCAACATTGAACCGCTCATAGCCTCAAGCGAACCAAATATTCTCGCGCGATTCAAAACCCTGAGAAACAAAAAATTGGCTCCCCGGGCAAGATTCGAACTTGCAACCCTTCGGTTAACAGCCAAGGCCAGTAAAAATCTAAGTGCCGCGCCTGGTGTCGCTTACAAGCAATGGGGAGCCATTTTCCCTCCTCTAGCTGCACCCCATGCTGCACCCAAGACTCAGTGCACCTGAGAGCATAGAATGACCGCGCACCAACGAATGATGAGCCCAACCAAAATGTCGTTATCTTGATGGATCGTCGTGCCTTAACGTTATCTTGATGGCTGGTTTTGGCCCGTTTTCGGCAGCACTTGTTCCCAGGCGGGGTGAACCTCTATTGAGGGCGGCGGACGATTTTTCCGTCCTTCATCACAAAATTAACTTTGCGAAGAGATTCGATGTCTTCCAGCGGATTCCCCGGCATGGCGATGATGTCCGCGGCAAGACCCGGAGTAAGCGGGCCGCGCTGCTGATTAATGCGCAAGAGTTCCGCCACGTTGATGGTCATGCACTTGAGAATGTCCGCCGGGGACATGCCCGCCTGGCGCCACACGGCGAGATAGTCCAGCATCAGATCGGCGCGGGTTTTGTTGGGGACTTCGATGACGGTGTCGGAACCGAACGCCATCTTGACTCCCAGGCGATAGGCCCGCCGCGCACGGTCCACCATCTTGGGAGCCAGAATGGCCGGATCGGCAAAGATGCCTCCCGAGGTGCCGAGGACATCGAGTTGCGCCCTGGGGATATCGGTGCCCACCAGAAAAGTGCCCTTCTCTTTCATCAGCTGGAGTTGAGCGTCGCTCAGGTCAAAGCCATGTTCAATGGAATCGGCTCCGCCGCGGATGGCGTTGTCCGCGGCTTCTCCTCCATAGACATGCACGGCAACGGCGCGGCCGGTGCGATGGGCTTCGTTCACCGCCGCGCGGATTTCCTCTTCGGTGTAGTAATACGGGCTATTGTCGGCTACAAGTTTGATCAGGTCCGCGCCGTAGTAAATGTTCCGGCGGACCGCCTTGCGGATTTCGTCGGGAGTATCGGCGTCAATATATTCGTAGCGCCAGATCGTTCCCTGCTCCGGAGGGATGGCATTCGATTGGCCGCCAAACGGGGCAATGATTTTGCCCGCCGTGAGAATCGTCGGACCGTCGAACCATCCCTCCTGGATGGCGCGGCGAACATCTTCGGTGGCATAGTCGGCGTCGTTGCCGACTTCCCGCACCGCGGTGAATCCCGCCTGCAGCAGGACTTGCGCGTTCTTCAAGGCCCGCAGCCCTCGCAGAGTCGAGCTCTCCTTCAGATAATTGGACTCAAAAGGCGCGCCAATCACCTCGGTGAGAGTGAGATGAGCATGCGCATCCATCATCCCCGGCGTAACCCATTCCCGGGAAAGGTCAACCACCTGGGCATCCCGGGGGATGGCCATGCCGGACCCAATGGATTTAATCTTCCCGTTTTCGACAAGAATGATCTGATCTTTTGCTTCCGTTCCCTTGACGGGATCCACTAGATGGCCCGCACGAATGGCCACGGTCTGCGCGAAAGCCGGAGACGCCAGCAGAAACAAGAGGGCGAGAATGTTCGTCCGCATACATTCCTTCTGAACAACCGGGATTTACAGGAAAATCAGTCGTGTTTCGGAACCGTCGAAGCCGCGCTGCCGCCGGAGTGAAAGACAGTGCGCGACTCCATGTGCCGCTCGATTTCGGCGCGCGTGCGCCACGGTTCGCGCCACTCTTTGCGCGCCGTGAGGGCAAGTTGATCGCCGAAATGAGGCGAGGCTGGATCGGATGAATTTCCATACGTCATCAAGACTCTTGCTTTCAGCGGAGAGGAAAATTCCACGGCGGCGACAAAACTATCGCCGCCAATAGCGTCGAAATGGCCATCCTTCGCGGGAGCATAGGCAATGTTACGGAAGACTCCCAGTCCGCGAAGAACCCAGGGGAAATCGGAACCGCCGTTGCCGGGGAAATCATATTGGCCGCGGTGGAAGTGATTGACCTGGCCCCACGGGACATCGAGGGGAAGCTTGCGCTCCTGGAGCTGGCTGGCGGCGGCAATCAGCGCCGAGACAGCGGCCTGGGGATCCTTGAGACCGCGCGGGGTGTCCAGCGGCTTCTTGGGATTGAAAGGTGCGGCAAAGAACTCGCCGTGAAACTGCTGCTGGACGGCCTGGGTCCACGTAAAGAAAAGGAAGGCGCCTTTGCTGTCCGCGTTCGTTTGACGGTCCCAGTTTTGCAGCGTGGCCGCCGCCTGTTGCGCGGTTGCATCTCCGGACTGCTTTGCGGCGGAGACCAGATCATTCAGGACGTGGCCGGCCAGTTCGCTGCGCGTGGAATATTTGTCCGCTAGCATCTGTTCAAAGGACAGTTTGGCGTCCTGCGTGAGCATGCGCAGGCCGCTCTGTTCGCGCTGGCTGAGAGCGCCCAGCGGATCATTCCAGCCGGGCGAGAAATAAGCCGGATAGCGCGCGGGATCGAGAAGGGGCTGGGTCATATACCAGGGGGCGCTGTTGGAGTTCTGCACCCAGCCAGAGGGGGGATCGACCGATTGCGGGAGATCTTCCATGCGGTGAAATTTGTTCCAGACCAGCGCGGAGGTATTACCCGAAACAACGCCATGCCAGAAATTGAAGTCGCCGGTGGCGCGGACGGGCAAGAGGCCGTTGAAAAGAAGTTCGATATGGCCGGCGCGGTCCGCATAGATGACGTTGAACAGGGGCAATTGCATGCGCCGCAGAGCAGTCTGGAACTGAGCAAAGTCGCGGGCGCGGCCCATTTCCCACCATTCTTCGAGCGCGCCAGCGAACGAGCCGGACTGCAAGCCGGCCATGCGCATGGCCAGAAGCTTGCCGTCTTTTTCCACGACGGGTCCCTGCACGGAGTGGCGGATTTCCAGCTTTTCCTCTTTCAGGCTGCCATCGGACTGTCGAATCTTCATAACCTGGGATTCCTGGTCGAAGGAAAGGCGCTTGCCGTCGAACGTGTAGCCGTCGTGATCGCGCGTCAGTTCGTAGACGTCGCAGGAGTCGATGGTATTGACGGTGTGCGTCCAGCCGTGAGTGTCGTTGAAGGCGATGGCCAGGACCGGAAAGCCGATCAGCGCCGTGCCGTAAGCCTCATAGCCGGGCGCGGAAATCTGCGCTTCGTAAAAGGTCATTTCGCCGCCCCACGGGAGATGCGGATTGGCCAGGAGCATGGCGCTGCCGCTGGTCGAATGCGGCGGCCCGACGGCCCATCCGTTCGAGCCGAACATCGAGGCGGGCGGCAGCGTGGTGATACATCCGCTGGTGAGACTGACAAAGGCATAGAGGATGCGGGTCGTATGCGCGAGGACGTCCATGCCGCTAATGGGCAGGACGGACTTTCCGGCGGCGTCAATACTTTCGGGATGCTCCTTAGCGTACTCGTTGATGCCAGCGGCGAAAGCGTCGAGATTGCCGCGGAAGGAGGGCGAAAGTTTCGCGTACCATTGCCGCGCGCGGTCCGCGGTGCCCATGATGCGCACGGCTCGGTCGGAGGCCAGTAGCTCGGGTCCATAGAATTCCGCGCCCCGGCCGCGGCCTTGCGCCAGAAGTTGCAGCAGAAGATTGCCGTGGCTGTGCATCTGGGCCCAGCCGAAGGCGCGAAATGCGCCGGCTTCGTCCTGCGCGAAAATGTGCGGAACGCCCCAAGTATCCCAAAGAATCTCAGTTTCGGGTTGCGCGCTTGGTTTTCCCTGCGCATAGGCGGAGGTACACATGCCTGCGGCAAGAACCAGCAAGAAGATGGAGCGCATGCACTTCATCGGACATTCTCCTGACGGAACCAGCGAAAAACGAAACTTGCGAGGGCCGCACACGAGTTTACCCCGCGGGCGGGCCGAACTTATCCTGGCGTTCTCGTTCCAGCCGGGCGCGCAGACGCAGGTCTAGAAAGTCAGCTTCAGGCCGAACTGGATCTGCCGCGACGCGGTAACCGTGCGGAAGATACGCCCCGCGTCCTTGGCCCGGGTGACCGGACCGGTGAAGATCTGATCGCCGTTGCCGCCGGCCCCGTTCGGCCCGGTGGTATTCACTGGCACATCGAAGTTGGCGTGGTTGAGAAGATTGAAGAACTCGGCGCGAAACTCGAGCCCGAGGCGCTCGTTGAGGCGGGTGTGCTTGGACAGGGTCATATCCACATTCTTGAGCGCCGGGCCGCACAGGATGTTGCGCCCCGCATTGCCGTACTGGCCGGGTGCAGGCAGCGTAAACATGTTGTAGTCAAACCATTTGGTGGGGTCGCCCGTGGTGGCGCAGGAATTGGCGCCGGCATTGAGATCGGGGCGGTCGGCGGGCCAGAAGCCGCCGGAGGAGGCGCCGGAATTGTTGAAGGTGCCGAGATTGGCGGTGAAGGGCAGACCGGATTCGAGGGAGAGGATACCGCCGATGCGCCAGCCTTCGGCGAGCTTTCCGGCCACGCCGGAGAGCGAACCGGCAAACTGCTTTCCGGGGCCGAACGGCAGGTCATAGAGGAAGTTGGTGACAAAGACGTGGCGGCGGTCAAAGGCGGAGCGCCCGCGGCTGCCGATGCGGTTGTAAAGATCCTGCGATTGCACGTTCTCGGAGACGTATTCAAACAAGAGCGAGCCGCTCTCGTCGTCGATGGCTTTCGAAAAGGTGTAGGAACTCTGGAAGGTCAGGCCGCTGGAGAAACGCTTCTGCAAGCTGACTTGCAGGGCGTGATAGTTGGAGATGCCGTCGGTCTTGATGATCGGCATGGTGCCAAAGTTCGAATTGATGCTTGCATATGGATTGGCTTCCCCGGCGCGGCCGAGATGGACGCCGTGGGTCCCCGAATAGCCGGCCTGCAACATCAGCGTTGGAGTCAACTGCTGCTGGATATTCAGGCTGTACTCGATGTAGTAGGGTTGCTTGGCGTAATAGTCGATGCCGAAGCTGCCGACCGTATAGGTTCCGAAACCTCCCAGGCTCGCGATGCTGGAAGGCGGTGTCAGGAAATTTGGAAAGATAACCTCGACGCTGTGGTAATAGGGCGTATAGAAGCGGGAATTGCCGTACATATCCGACCAGATTTGATCGCGGAGAATGCCGGCGCCGCCGCGCACGACGGTCTTGCCGCTGGCGAAGGGCTGCCAGGCAAACCCGAGGCGGGGCGAAAAGAGATTCTTGGGCATGCTGGCAAACATGGGCCCCGATGTGGGAGCGGGATCGGTGGCCAGGTTGCGAATGGTGGAGAGCTGGCCATTGGCTTCGCCGGGGTTGGACCAGTATTCCCAGCGCATGCCCAAGTTGAGGGTGAGGCGAGGAGTAATGCGCCAGTCATCCTGGGCATAGGCGCTGAAATAATTCTGGCGGTAGGCGCGGAAGGAATTGGAGGCTGCGGGGTCGGTGCCCACATAGGCAATCGGCACGCCGTACATGAAATATTCGAGGCCGGGGTTGTCGCTGGCGGCGGGGAAACCGAAAACGGTGAGGTCCATGAAGTAGTAGCCGCCGTTGGTGAAAAGGTCGAAGGGGCCGTCCATGGGAATGCGCTTGAGGCTGCCGCCAAACCGCAGGGCATGAGCGCCGTGAAGATAAGTGACGTTGTCGATGCCCTCGAGGACGTTGGCGGTCTCGCCGATGGGATAGATGAGGTTGTTGCCGATGGTGGGCAAGCCGGGCACGGAAATCAGCCCCAGGACGCGATTGGGGAGAAGAGAGATGGAATAGGGGTATGAGTTGGCGGCATCGGCGAGATAGAACGTGCGGTTGTAATCGAACTTGGCTTCGTTGAAGAAATTGGTGGAGACGAGGTGCTGCCAGTTCAGCATGTAGTACTGGTTGCGAATATTGGCCTGACCCGGAAACCCGGGCACGGAGGTGCTCATAAAGGGCTGGGTGATCTGGCCGTCATCAATCAGCAGGCGCGCAAAGAGCTGGTCCTTTTCGGAGAGCTTGTGGTCGAGGCGGAAAACGCCGAAATCCTCGCGCGTGGGCTGCATGCCGCTGCCCTGATAGAGGGCCGTGCCGCCGCCGAGTTCCGGGCCATTGGCCACGGGAAAAAGATTCATAAAGGGCTGGATGGCGGGATTGACGCCGACATTCACGAGCACGCTGGGATCCGCGGCCGAGGGCAGCCAGCCGATTCGCGCGTTGTTGTCCGGGACGGAAACCGTGGTGGTGATGCTCTGGCGGTCGCGCAAGCCTTCGTAATTGGCGAAGAAGAAGGTCTTGTCGCGGATGATGGGCCCGCCGACGGAAAAGCCGAACTGGTTGCGGACAAAGCGCGGGATTTGCGGCAGATCGAAGAAATTGCGGGCATCGAGGGCGGAGTTGCGGAAGAATTCGTAGACGGAGCCGTGCAGGTTGTTCGTGCCGGATTTGGTGGCGTACTGCACATTGGCGCCGGCGTTGCGGCCGTATTCCGCGTCATAAGGATTGAGGACGACGCGGTATTCCTGAATGGCTTCGACGCCGAGCTGCGTGCCGGAAACGCCGCCGGGAGGAACGCCGAACTCGGGGTCATTGATGTCCGCGCCGTCGAGCGTGTTGTTGTTCATGGTCTGGCGGGTGCCGTTGACGGCCACCTTGCCAACCGCGCCTTTGGAGATGGGGCTGGGACCGGCGGAGGTGGAGGGAGAGACGCCGACCTGCAACTGGATGAGCTGGGAGAGGTCGCGGCCGTTGAGCGGCAGCTCCGTGAGGATTCTGCCGGAAACCAGTCCGCTCACCTGCGCATTCGTCGTTTCCAGCAGAGGCGTGCCCCCCTCGACGGTAATACTTTCCGACGCGGAGCCGATCTGCAGGGTGAAGTTGAGAGAGACTTCATCCTGGACGTGCAGTTCGATATCTCCCTTGACGATGTTCTTGAAACCGTCCCGGGTGATGTTGGCGCGGTAAACGCCGGGAAGCAAGCCGGTCACGCGGTAGATGCCCTCGGAGTTGGTCTCGGTCTGGTAGGGGATGTTGGTGTTGATGTTGGTCAGCACCACGGAGGCTCCGGCCACGGCGCGTCCGGAGGGATCGGTCACCTGCCCGGTCACCGTAGCGTTGGAATCGGCAAAAGCCGCGGCGCTGAGAAGCGTCAAACCCGCCAAGAGTGCAAAGGCGCAGCCAAGAATGCGGCGGCCAGGGATAAAGCGCATGATTCCTCCAATGAGACCCTTTGGATCTGCTACCAGCTAATTGCGCAAAGGCGGCCAAATGTTCTCAGTTGAAACAGAAAAAAGTTCAGAATTAGAGTCCATGGACGCGCTGCGCTTGATACCGGGGGAAGTTTCCGGCTGCTAAAGCCAGTGATTGCACCGCGCTATGGATGATTGGCCGGGCCGCTCAAGTTGGCGTAGAGCAGCTTGCGGCCACGGGGGGAAGGGCTGCCGCCGGGCGGTTCGAGGGTCACGAAGACAGCGTCGATGCGGTCAAGGATGCGGGGATCATCCACCTTGAGAATCCAGCGGTTCAGGGAAGCGTCGTCCACCTGAAAGAGACCCAAATTTTCGGACTTGCTGGCGTTGGCCTGACGGTATCCCCAGGCCTGAAAACCCGCGACGTTGCGATTGCGCTGCTTATCCTGCAGATCGAAAGCGTAGAACGCCAGCAGCTTCTTTTCCACATAATAGACGCGGCCATAGGTGCGCCGATTTCTGCCGCTGCCGTCCACGTCGTAGACGTCCACGATATGCAGGTCGCGGGCGCCGAAGAGATTCCTGGCTTCGGCATCTTCCATGCCCGGGGTCGAGCCGGGATTGGCATGCCTGTTTAATGCCAGTTCAGCCGATTGGAGTCTGAGGCGGAGACTGTCCGCGACTCTTTCCTGCTCTTCGGTTCGCCGAATGGCATTTTGCAGCCTGGTTTCCAGTTGCCCCAGCAGCCTGGCCTTCTCATCCGTGCCGGTCCTGGCCGCTTGCAGTTCCTGGCTAGTTTGCTCGAATTGGGTCCGGGAAGCGGCAAGCGCGTTTTCCAGAGACTTCTGCTGCGCCGCCAGCCCAGCGAATTTTGCCTGCGCATCGGCAAGGGATTTGCGCAGGGCGTCGCGCTCGGCCTGGCCTTGCTGAAGCAACTGCCCGGCTGACTTTTCCTGCGCGGCGGTCATCTCTGCCTTGCTTTTCCAGGCGTTCAATTGGGAATTCAACCGAGAAAGCGTTGGGGACAGTTCGGTGTCCCTCAGCCGGTAGGCGCCCACGCCTGCCGCGGCGCACATCAGCAGAGCCACCGCGCCATAAACCAGAGCCGGCTGGCGCAACCAGTGCAGTATCCAGGCAACCGTGAAATTCGGTCCACGCGCCTCCTTCAGGCCGGCCGGAGACGCGCCAACATTGCATGCCGAAGCGCGTTCGCGCTGCGCGCGATCCAGAAACCGAGACAGCAATTCCTGCTCGTTCAGCGGGTCCACGGCTTCATCGGACAGCTCCGCCATGCGCCGCTGGACGGCTACCGCGCCGAGGTCATCGGAGGAGAGCCGCTGAAAATCGGCATGGAGCTCCCGGCAGTCGCTGCATTCCGCCAGATGGCGCTGCAAGTCCTCGAACTCCGCTTGCGACAGCTCCCCAATGGAAGCGAGCGCGCAGAGCTCCTCGTACCAGCTGTTGTTCTCGTGCTTAGACTTCCAGTTGGCGCGCATCATTCGTATCCAGTGTCATGGCCTTCCGCTGCTCTTTCAACGCGGATTGCACATGCAAGAAAGTCCGCAGAGCCTTCAGGCCTCTGTAATAGTGATTTCTCGTGCTGGCCAAAGTTTCTCTTGTGATTTCCGACGATTCCTGCAAGGTGTAGCCCTCGAAGTGAACCAGCTCGATCACGTGGCGCTGTTTTGCGTTGAGCGACCCGATGCCCGTCTCCACGTAGCGAGACCACTCGGCCGGGCTCATGCCCAGCGGTTCCGGCCATGGAGCTCCGCGCATGTCCCGGTTTTCGGATACTTCCTCTTGTTTATAGAAATTGCGGATGCGCAGATAGCGCCGCCGCAGCAGCGCTTTGAAGTAGGCAAACTGAAGAATCCAGGTTCGCACCGTGCCGCGCGCCGGATCGAATCGCTCCTGCTGCATGTAGATGGAGAGGAATACTTCCTGCAGAATATCTTCCGTTTCCGCGCGGTCACGCAAAATCCGAAACGAAACGGAAAACACCTGCCGGAAATAACGATGAAAGAGCAGCGCGAAGCAGTCCGGACAGCCGCCGCCTGCGTTACGCAGCAGTTCGTCGTCCGCGAGACCCTGAGGATGCTCATGGCCTGGCATCTGAGGAAGCATTATAGGCATTGCCCCGGAAGGGAAACAAGAGGGTGAAGCGATAACTATTTTTGCGGAACGTGATACAAACCGACCTTCTCGGGATATACGTCCTTGATTTTCCTGCCAGACCCTTGACCGACTGGACTGCGCCCTTACCAGATACTCCTGCAGAGAGTCGGCCATGATTTGAATAAAGACCAGCAGATTTCCGGCACCAAACCAAAAACTGTTTTGTTGCTTACCGTTCGTATCTTGTTGCATTCGCACCGGCCGTTTAGTTTTTCTGCCCATGCGCAACAATTATGGAGTCTGCGTCTCGCGGCTCGCCAAAAGCGTGCCGCAACAAACGCACCGCCGGAATTTTGACAGTAGCGCCTCCTGCCGCTTCTCCCGTACAATAGCCGGGGCCGGGGTATCCGTAAGATTACCCAAACTTCCGTAGAAAATCGATTTATCTATGCACACAAAGCACTCACGGCGAGAATGGCTGGCCCGCGCCGCGAGCCTCGGCGTGGCTTTCCCCGCCGCCCGCCGCTCTCCCCTTTTCAACTTCCTGGCGCCGCTGCAAGCGCCTTCTCCCTCCATCTCCGCGCCGCCGGAAAACGCGGCCGCGCGATTCACCACGGATCAGGAGTCGCTTTTGGAGGAGATCGAAAAAGCCAGCTTTCTTTATTTCTGGGAAGCCGCCGACCCGGAAACCGGCCAGGTGAAGGACCGTTGCGGCGCCGATGGCCCGGATGCGCGCCGCGTCTCCAGCATCGCGGCGACGGGATTTGGACTGACGGCTCTGTGCATCGCCGATCGCCGCGGCTGGGAAGATTCCGCCAGGATTCGCCGGCGCGTGCTGGCCACGCTGCGATTTTTATTCTCTCAGGTTCCCCAGGAGCACGGCTTTTTTTATCACTTCATGGATATGCGGACCGGCGCGCGCACGCGCCGCTGCGAACTCTCCTCCATCGACACCTCCCTCCTTCTCTGCGGAGTGCTGGCTTGCCGCGCCTATTTTCCGGACGAGGAAATCCGTTCGCTGGCCACGCGCCTCTACGAGCGCGTGGACTGGCCCTGGATGCTCCATGGCGGAAAGACGTTATCGATGGGCTGGAAACCGGAAAGCGGTTTCCTGAAGGACCGCTGGGACAGCTACAGCGAACTGCTGATGCTCTATCTACTGGGACTGGGCTCTCCGACGCATGCCCTGCCTGCGGAGACCTGGGACGCCTGGGAACGGCCCGCGTATCAATATAAGGGTGTGCGCTATATCGGATCCGAGGCGCCGCTTTTCGTGCACCAGTTCTCTCATGCCTGGTTCGATTTCCGCGGCCGGCGCGACCGCTATGCCGATTACTTCGCCAATTCGGTGGCCGCCACGAAAGCGCACAAAGCCTGGTGCCTGGACCTCGCCAAAGAGTTTCCGGACTACAGCGAAGATTTGTGGGGGATCACTTCCTCGGATTCGCGCCACGGCTACGTGGGCTGGGGCGGGCCGCCGCGCAGAGGGCCCATTGACGGAAGCGTGGTGCCCTGCGCCGCGGCGGGTTCCTTGCCCTTTCTGCCCCAGGAATGCTTGCGCGTCCTGCGCACCATTCGCGAAAAATACGGCTTGCACGCCTGGAAACGATACGGTTTCGTGGACGCTTTCCATCCGCGGAAGAACTGGTACAACGCGGACGTGGTCGGCATTGACGCGGGTATCACGCTGCTGATGGCGGAAAACGCTCGCAGCGGCTTCGTCTGGGAAATGTTCATGAAAGATGCGGATGTCCGCCGCGGGATGGAGCGCGCCGGATTTCATTCGTGAGGCTGCCGGGAATGACGCACCGTTTGGACCGCCGTCAACTGCTCACCGCTCTGGGGAAGGCCGCCACCGGTCCCTTGCTGGGCGGCGCTCTTTGGGGCGGGGCGCTCTGGGAAGCGGGCTGCGGAGGAGGAAACTCCTCCGCGCCGGGGCCCGTGGGTGATCTCTATCCCGGCACGGACGACCAGCTTCTGGAGGAAATCGAGAAGGCCGCATTCCTGTTTTTCTGGGAGCAGGCCGACGCGCTCACCGGCCAGGTGAAGGACCGCGCGCTGGCGGGCGGAAGCGACACGCGAACAGTGTCCAGCATCGCGGCAACGGGATTCGGCTTGACCGCGCTGTGCATCGGCGACCAGCGCGGCTATCAGACCACCGCCAGCATCACCAGCCGCGTGCAGGCCACGCTCGACTTCCTGCTCAACACTATGCAGCCGCTCGGCCAGAACGGCTTCTTCTACCATTTCGTGGACATGAGCAGTGGCGCGCGGGTGTGGAACTGCGAAGTCTCCTCGATCGACACCGCCATTCTGCTCTGCGGCGTGCTGGCCTGCCGCCAGCATTTTTCCACGGACCCGCTGATTCCCGGCCTGGCCACGCAGATCTACAACAACGTGAATTTCGCCTGGATGCTCAACGGCGGCTCGACGCTTTCGATGGGCTGGACGCCGGAAAACGGATTTCTTACTTCGCGCTGGGACACGTATTCCGAGCTGATGATGCTCTACCTGCTGGCCCTGGCTTCGCCTACCTTTCCCATTCCGGCGGGCTGCTGGAGCGCGTGGGCGCGCCCCAGCTACACCTACCAGGGACTGACGTACATCTCCTCGGGCGCGCCGCTCTTTACCCACCAGTATGCGCACGCCTGGTTCGATTTCCGGAACAAGTCCGACGCCACCACCGACTATTTTCAGAATTCCGTAAACGCCACCATGGCCCACCGGCTTTTCTGCCTTTCGCTGGCCGCGCAGTTCAGCGATTACAGCGACGACCTGTGGGGCATCACCTCTTCGGATTCGAAGAACGGTTATGTCGCCTGGGGCGGCCCTCCCGCCATGGGCCCGATTGACGGAACCATCGTGCCCTGCGCCACCGCGGGCTCGCTTCCTTTTCTTTCTCCGCAGACCATCCATGTCCTGCGCTGGATTCGCGGCCACTATCCGGCGGCCTGGCAGCGCTACGGCTACGTGGACGCCTTCAATCCCCTCAGCCTCTGGTACAACTCCGACGTGATCGGCATTGACGCGGGCATCTCCATGCTCATGGCGGAAAACTACCGCACGCAGTTTGTCTGGAATACTTTCATGAAGGACCCTGCCGCGGTTAGCGGCATGGCCCTGGCCGGCTTCCACTAACGGAATAGCAAGAGCTTGAGGCTTCGCTATTTTGCGATTTCCACCAGAGCCAGCGCGTGGGGTTGCAGCGTGAGCGTGAGCGTCCCGCCGTGGAGAGGAATGACCTTCGCCGCGGGCAGCGCCGCGGCCTTGCGCAGTTCCTTGAGCTGGGCCTGGGTCGGATATTTCGGCCGGCCCATTTTTTCGTAGGCGGGCAACGGCGAGCCATGCTCGCCATCCACGATGGTCACGCGCGCAGATGCCGCGCCGGCCCCGGCGAGATGGGCCAGCCGCAGCGTGACGGTCTTGGCCGTCCCGGCCTGCTCGGGCAGAAAAAGATTCCAAACCGCGATGGCCAGCGAGCCGTCCTTCCGCCGCGTCACCAGCACCGATTCCGATTGCGCAGCGAGGCGCGTTTCGCCCAGGCGGTGCAGCAGCGCAAACGCGTTGAACGACGGCTTGGGAATGCCGCCGGCGGCCAGCAACCCGAATCCGCCGTAGAAAGGCTCCTTCACCACGCCCTGCTCCTCGAAGACGTCCGAAAACGTCCAGTAGGCGAGATTGTCCACCAGCCCGTCGCATTGCCGGATGGTGTCCGCCAGCCACGGCCCCATGAACGCCGCGTCGGTCACCTCCGGCTCGTTCTTGTAGCTGGCGTTGAATTCGCTCCAGATCAGCGGAAGGTTGGGCCGCGCCGAGGCCTTGATCTGCTCATGAACTTTCTCGACCGCGCGGCAGACCATCTTCGTCCGGGGAATTACTTCATGCGTTCCAAAGACGTCTTCGGCGCGGTCATTGCCGTAAACGTGCGTCGAGACATAGTCGAGCGGAACGTTTTTCTCGACGCTGTGCGCGATCATGCGGTCCACCCAGGCGGCCTGCGCCGTGGCCGGGCCGCCCACGCGGATGCGCGGGCTGACCCGCTTCAGAGCCGCCGCCGCATGATCATAGAGATCGAAATACGTGGCTTGCTTCGGATCTCCCACCCAGAAGTCGATATTCGGCTCGTTCCACACCTCGAAATACCATTGGGCCACTTCGTCTTCGCCGTAGCGCGCGATGAGGTGCCTGGCAAACTGCTCGATCATCTGTTCCCACTTGTTCAGGTCCTTGGGTGGGGCAACGTTCTGCTTGTACCAAAAGGCGTGCAGCGCGGTGGGATCGCTGGCAAGTTTCCGGGGCATGAAACTGAGCTCGACAAATGGCTTCACGCCGTTCTCGATCAGGCCATCGTAGATCTGGTCCACGTAGGAAAAGTTGTAGACCGCCTTGCCGTCCTTGTCCTCGTCATAGAAACCCGTCTCGTCCTGGAAGATGGCGTGGAAGCGCACGTATTCGAAACCGGTGACGCGCCGCGTTTCGCGCAGATCGCGCCGGTAGCTTTCGCGCAGAGAAAGGATGGCGCGCCCCGAGCCGAACATCTTCTCCCAGAAGTGCGGGAAGGGATGCGCCGCGGCGCGCGCGTCAATGGCGATGGTTTCGGCCTTCGCGGCGGCCTGCTCTTGGCCTGCCCTGGCAGCCCCAGGCCATCCTGCCAGCCCCAGAAAGATGACCGCTACAAAAGAAAAGGCACAAACCGAGCGACGGCACATTTACTGGCTCCTGGAAATTCGCGGGCATGCAGCGCAGGGGCATGGCATGCCATGCCCCTGCGCTGTGCCACCCGGCTTAGAACGTGAACCGCGCCTGGAACTCGATCACCCGCCCGGCCATCCCGCTGGGTGCCTGGCCAAACTGTGAATTCGTGATCGTGCTCTGATCCGTGTTGAATCCGATCGGCGTAAGGTTGAGCTTGTTGAAGGCGTTGAAGAAGTTTCCACGGAGTTCGATGGCTGTCCCCTCTCCAAGAATCTTGGTCGAGGGCAGACCGAACTTCTTTACCACGCTGAAGTCCAGGCCAAGATACTTTGGCCCGCGGAAGGAGTTCCGCCCGATCCCCGGCGCACCGGAGTTGCAAATATCGAAGTACGGTGTCCCGCCGACCGGTCCATTCGCAGGGTTGCAGTTCCACGAATGCACTATGCCCGCAAAATTGGCGTCCGGAGTGAGGAACGCATTGTTCGATGTATCGCGCCCCGGAGCCTGCAGCAGCGCCGTCGGCCGCGTCGGGCAGATGTTCCACGCGCCCGTGAGCGCCACGGAACCGATGGTGCACGTCACCGGAGTCCAGGGGAAGCCGCTATGTGCGCTGAGTATCCCGTTGATCTGCCACCCGCCAGCGACCTTGCCGACCCAGTCGTGGCGGTTGAGGAAGACCGGCAGATCCCACAATCCAGTTAAACTGACGGAGTGGGTGGTGTCGAAATCGGACGGCCCGTGCTCGTTCTGCGGGCGCCCCGGGTCGGTTTGGTTGGTCTGCGCGCCGGGACCCTCGTTCGACAACTGATCGATGCTCTTGCTATAGCGATAGAAGAAGTCGAACTGGTAGCCGTGCGAGAACTGCCGCCGCAGCCGCAGGTTCAGCGAATTGAAATTCGAGTTCACATCGCTCGTCGGGAAGTACACCGCGTTGAAGGACGGATTGGGCGTCTGCAGGAAGTTCTGGTTCACCAGCCGGGTTAGCTTGTGGCCCGCGCTCCCCTGATAACCGGCGGTCGCGATCAGCTTGGCGGGGAGACGGCGCTCCACTTCCAGTGAGTACAGATAGACGTAGGCATTGCGGAAATTCGCCGAGCCTCCATAGACCTCCACGCCCTGGTCATTCGTGCACAAGGCATCGGCACAAACACCCCCGGTGACCGGGTCAATCCCGAAAGCCAGCGCCGGGTTCACCGGATAGCTCGTGGCGGAATTGCTCGTCCCCAGGACGTAGGTGATCCGGCCTCCCCAATACGGCGTGCTCCAATCCAACGGCGAGGTGCCGCAGCAAAGACCGAAGCGGGCAAACGACGGCGGGTTCCCGCGCGCGTTGGAGAACATCGTGTTGTCCGTGCGATTGTAAGCCACGCCGACGCCCCCGCGCACCACGGTGTTCTCGCGGAATCGCGACGGGCTCCAGGCGAACCCCAGCCGCGGCGCGAAATTGTTCCGGTCCGGAGGAACGAGCGACGACACTATCACCACCTTGGAATTGACCAGCCCGTTCGAACCGAAAATCAAATTCGAGAGCTGGGCTTTGGCGTCACTCAGCGGCGGATAGTATTCATAGCGCAGGCCCAGATTGACCGTAAGATTCGGCCGCAACTTCCAGTCGTCCTGGGCGAAAAGGGCCATGGCCTTCGAACGCAAGTACCGCTGCCCAGCGGCTGGGCCGCCGGTTCGCGGATCGGCGTTGATGCCCTCATAGATCGGCGCATCATTCGCGAAGTTCCACAGGCGCACGTTGCTATAGATCGGCCGCGCGCCTCCCAGCAGGTCGTTATTGTCCTGCTCGGCGCTGAGATCGAATCCGAACTTCAATGCATGCGACCCTTTCACCTTGCTCAGCACGTCACGGAAATTGAAGGTGTTCTGCACGAAAATGGCTGGTGTGGTTTCCGCGCGGTCCGCGCCAAAGCGGATGCGGTCGAAGTTATATCCTTCGATTTCGATGCGTGGAATGTTCCAGGCCACATTCTGGTTGGCCGCTACCTGATCGAACGCGAAGCGCGTGAAATTCAAGCGCGCTTCGTTCACCAACGTCGGTGAAAGCGTGCGGATCCAGGAGATTGCTTCCGACTGGCTTTGCGGTTTCTGAGCGATGTCCCCCTGCGGACGGCTGCGCCCGCTACCATCACTATTCAGATTGTTCCCCCGCGTCAAGTACGTGCTGAACGCGAAGAGATTCTTTCCGCTGTGGTAGTCCACCCGCCAGTTGAACTGATTGCCGTTCGTGGAGCTCGGCAACGCCAGCTGCACAAATTGAATGTCCGGAATTCCATCCAGTCCGGCGCCCGCCCAATACGTGCCGCTCAGCGGAACATAGGTCCCCGTCGCGCCCCACGGAGATCCTATGTCCAACCCGCCGGAGACGGCCTGGCACTGCAATGGGTCGGTATTCCCGATGCCATTGCACGTTCCAGTGAGCACATTGGCGATGCGTGGCGCGATTCCCGTCGAACCCAGGATTGCCGCCGTGACACTGCCCGGCCGCGCGCTGGTGATCAATTGGCGAAACTGGGACGTCTCCACCCATGTGGGCGCGGAAGTGTCCATGTTATTGCTGCGCATCCCCTCGTACGAAAAGAAGAAAAATAGTTTATCCTTGTAGACGGGTCCGCCAATGCTCGTCCCGAACTGCTTGAAATTATTATTCACGCGCGACGGCAGCGCACCGCCTGCTCCGTGGTATTTGTTGTAGGCGTTCCAATTCGGGCTCTCATACTTGAAGAAACCGCTCCCGTGATATTCGTTCGTGCCGCTCTTCGACACCACTTTGATTTGCGCACCGGAACCACGGCCGTCTTCCGCCGAGTAGCTATTCGAAAGAACCGTGATCTCCTGCACTGATTCCTGGTTGGGCGTGATCACCGCCGCGCCGCCCCATCCCAGGCTGTTCACGGTCACGCCGTCAATCAAGAACGTATTCGCGGCCGAGCGCTGCCCGTTGGCCGTCACCTGCACCTGGTTCTCGGTCTGGAAAATGGACGAGTTCGAGCCGCCCGGGCTGGAGTTGTTCGGCAACCCCACCGCACCGCCGCTGCCCGCACGCGCTCCATCGCCAAATACACCGGGCGTGAAGCGCAGCAGTTCATACGGATCACGGCCCACCTGCGGCAAGCGCTGCAGTTCCTCTGCGGAAATGGTCTTGCCCGTGTTGGCATTTTCCGTGGCCAGGGCTTCTGCCGTGGCCGTCACCGTCACCTTCTCGGCCACCGCCCCCACCACGAGGTTGGCGTCAAAGCCGCGCACGGTTTCCGCGGCAACGCCCACCTCGGCGCTGAGCGTCTTGAAGCCTTGCTTCATTACGTTGACGATGTATTTGCCCGGAGCCAGGCTGGAAATCCGGTAAAAACCCTCCGCCGAGCTGACCGTCTCATAGCTCGCACCCGTACCTTGGTGCGTGGCCGTCACCCTGGCCCCGGCCACCACGCCGCCCTTGGCATCCATGACCGTGCCCTGCAGCGCGGCGTTGAACTGCGCCGCCGCCGGGAAGACCAGCACGAACAAACTCAGCAAGCAAACCGCCCCCACGAGGAATCGTACGCGAGCGTTCATCTCTCCACCTCCATATTCGAAACAGTAAACCGATCACCGGAGAACTCTTTTACTAAATCGATTTAGTGTAATAGATTCCCTCCTTTTATTGCTCTTTCCCCGAACTGTCAAGCGAAATGTTCGGGCCCCGGAAAGATTTTCGGCCCCCGCCCTCCCCCGCACCTCCCGCCCCTTCCGCAACCTGCTTTCTTTCCATCAGTTTAGCCACCCGCGGCCATTCCCCTCTTGCCCCCGCCCCGGCTCCTATGCCAGACTGCGCCTCGATGCCTCGCAAAAAAGATACGCGTGCCGTGGCCTCCCGTTCGGCCGCGCAATCCATCAGCCAGAAAGCCCTGGCCGAACATTTGGGACTCTCCCCGGCCACCATTTCCCTGGTCATCAACCGCTCGCCGGCGGCCCATTCCATTCCCCAGGAAACCAAGGAGCGCATCTTCGCCGCGGCCAAGCGCCTCAACTACCGCCCAAATTTCGCGGCCCGCTCCCTGCGCAAGCAGCGCAGCTTCACCATCGGCGTGGTCGTTCCGGAAATCAGCGAAGGATACGCGGCGCTGGTGATGAGCGGGATCGAAGACCAGTTGCTGCAGGAAGGCTACTTTTATTTCGTGGTCAGCCACCGCCACCGCGAGGACCTCCTCGAAAACTATCCCAAGCTGCTGATGAACCGCGCCGTCGAAGGCCTGATCGCCGTGGACACTCCCTGCCGCCACTCCATTCCTCTCCCCGTCGTCTCCATCTCCGGATACAGCGAAGCGCCCGGAGTCACCAACATCGTGCTCAACCACGAGCGCGCGGCCATGCTCGCGCTGGATCACCTCTTTCACCTGGGCCACCGGCAGATCGCCTTTATCAAGGGACAGGAATTCAGTTCGGATACGGAAGCGCGCTGGAACGCCATCCTCCTGGCGGCCAAAATACTGGGACTGAAGATCCGTTCGAACCTGGTGGCGCAATTGGAAGGCGACGCCCCTTCTCCCGAACTGGGCTATCGCGTCGCGCAAAAACTCCTGGGCGGAGGGCAGCGCTTCACGGCCCTGTTTGCCTTCAACGACATCTCCGCGATTGGCGCCATTCGCGCTTTGCGGGAAGCCGGGCTGCGCGTTCCCGAGGACGTCTCCGTCGTGGGCTTTGACGACATCCAGAGCGCGGCCTATCAGAACCCCGGACTCACCACCGTCCGCCAGCCGCTCCGCCAGATGGGCGTGCTCGCGGCGGAGACCGTCCTTCAGCGCATTACCGCGCCCACGCGCTCGGCCTCCAAGAAACTCATCACCGTCGAGCCGGAGCTGATTGTGCGCGGCAGCACCGGCCCCGTGAGCACGGGACGGGCGTAAGCCGCGGTTACAAGTTTCCAGTAATCAGTTTTCAGTATTCAGTTTTTTTCGCCCGCCGGATTTGTTTTAAGCGGGATAAGTATCTATTGCACGGGCGCATGGGCGGATGGTTTTGGGGCGCTGGCGGGACGGATTTTTTCAAAAGGAACCACTCCCTGCCCCTCCAGGATGGCATGGTAATGGTCCGCCGGAAGATTCGTCACGGCCTCCACTTTTCCCGAGGGCCAGCGGATTTCCACCAGGTCCGCCTTCAGCGCATCGCCCAGACCAAAATGCAGCCGCAGGTCGTTCTGCGAGAGATAGCTTCCGCCGCTGCGCACTTCCTCGGTCTGCGTCATTCCGCGCGACACAATCTTCACCCGCGCGCCAATCGCCAGGCGATTGCTCTTCGTTCCGGCCAGTTCCAGGCTGATCCAGTGGCGCCCGGGGACTCCCTGATTCTTCAGAATCATGGGCGCGCCCTCCAGGTTCTCCACCACGATATCCATATTCCCGCTGCCGAAGAGATCGCCCACCGCGAGGCCTCTCGATACGCGCCTCTGCCGCAGGGCCGGCCCGGCCAGCTCGCTCGCGTCGCAGAACTTTCCGTTGCGCTCATTCAAGTGGAAGAGCTTGGGCTGGCGGTAATCGCCGGTATTGGGAACGCCTTCCATCTGCGGGTAGACGTGCCCGCTGACCGCCACGATGTCCAGCCAGCCGTCGTTGTCCGCATCCAGAAACGCGCTGCCCCACTTCACCCAGGGCAGCGAGGGAACCCCCACGCCGCTGCGGTAGGAGACATCGGTAAAACTGAAATTGCCGTCGTTGCGGTAGAGCGTGTCGTACTCCGCGGCGAAGTTGGTGACGTAGAGCGATGGCCGGCCGTTGTGCAGATAGTCGCCCACGGCAATTCCCATGCTGGCCTGTTCCGCGCCGTCTTCATTCACCGCCGTGCCGGATTCCAGGCCGTACTCGGTGAATTTTCCGCCGCCCTCGTTGCGGTAGAGGAAATTCGGCCCGGAATCGTTGGCCACAAGAATATCCGGGCGGCCGCGGCCGGCAAAATCGGCCACACCACGCCCATCCCATACATGCCATGGGCATCGTCCACACCGGCCTTCTTCGCCACTTCCGTGAAGGTTCCGTCGCCATTGTTGTGAACCAAGGAATCTCCCGCCCCGCGCAACCCGCGCGGCCCGCACTGCACGTCCACGCCGTGAAATTTGCAGTAACTGGCGCTGCCAAAGACTGGGAGAGCATCGAGGTGGAAATCCACGTAGTTGGCCACCATCAGGTCGAGAAACCCGTCGCCGTCGTAATCCCCGAAGGCCGCGCCGGTGGACCACCGCCCGTCGGCCACGCCCGCCTGCGCGGTCACGTCCGTAAACGTTCCGTCGCCATTGTTGCGGTAGAGCACGTTGCCGCCCAGGCAAGTGATGTAGAGATCCGGCCAGCCGTCGTTGTTATAATCGCCCACGGCTCCGCCCATGGCGAAGCCAGGATGCGCCAGCCCGGACTTCGCCGTCACGTCCGTAAACGTTCCGTCGCAATTGTTGTGATAGAGCGCACCGGAAACCCTTTCGCCGCGATTGGCCATCTCCACGGTGGGCGCGTTGGTGAAATAGATGTCCGGCCAGCCGTCGCGGTCATAATCCACCAGCAGCACTCCGCCGCTCATGGATTCCACCAGATACTTGTTCTCCGGCGAAGAAGTATGCGCGAAGCGTATGCCGCTCTTCTCCGTCACATCTTCCAGTTGCGGGATGGGGCGCGCGGCGCATTTCTTCGCGCTGGCTCCCGGCCGCGGCGCCGGCGGTTCCGGATGTCCGCCCTGCGCGCCCACGGGAGCCGTGCGGAACAGCAGGCAGGCGATCAGGCACCCCTGCGCAAGCAGCCGGCGGTTCTCTCTTCCTGCAAGCGCGTGAATCATCTCGGCGGCGCATCCTTCCCTGATTGTTTCTCTTGCGGCGATCGCTTGCGTAGCGTTTCGGCCAGGGCATGCTCGCGGTCGGCTTCTTCGGCCTTCCCGGCTTTGCGCAGAGTCTCCTCCAGCGCGAGGTGCAGCGCGAGGCTGTCTGGATTCGCCTTCGCCGCGGCTTCCAGTTGAGCCGGTCCATTTTCCGGATCGGCAAGCAGCGCCTGGCGGAAGGAGTTGAGCGCTCTCTCTGTCTCGCCGAGTTCCTCCCACAGCTTTCCCGCGCGCAGCCGGTCCTCCGTCCGCAGATTCGTTGCGCTCTTCTCGTAGCGCTCCAGCGCATTCGCCGCTTCTTTCCTGTTCCCGGTCCGGGCGAGAGAACCGGCCCAGGCATAACCGAGCTGGGCATCCTGTAGGGCGCGCGCGGCCATGGGCCGCAGGGTCTTCACAGCGTTGGCGAATTCGCCGGTCCCCCAATAGGCTAGCCCCAGCAGACCCCGCGCCTGCTCATCGCCTGGCGTCTGCTGAAGAATGCTCGAAAGCAGACGAACCGCTTGCGCAAGCTCCCCGGAAAAATACGCCGCCAGACCCAGGTTGCGCCGTAGTCCGGGCATCCGCGGAACCCAGCGTTCCGCCTCGCGATAGTGGCGGTACGCCCGGCCGTATTTCTCCTCAAGAGCCTCCGCGGTCGCCAAGTCGTTGAAGGATGCACCCAGAATTTCCCGCAAGTTCTTCTCCGCGGCTCCCGCCGGATTTCGCAAGGGCCGCGCCGCGGAAAACACATTCTTCTCCTCCGCCTCCGGAAGATAGGGCACCACCGCTCCGCCCACGCCTGCGCCGCTGCGCGCATTCATCGCCGCCACTTTTCTCTGCGTGGCCGCCTGCTCGATCAGTTGCAGCTCGCGCGCCTTCTGCAGCAACTCCTCTCCCTCTTTCCGTTTTCCGGCCGCGAGCATCATTCGTCCCAGTCCAAAATACGCTTTGCGCACCGCCAGGTGTTCTTCGGCGCCGCCGCTGCGCGCCGCCAGCGCGATGGCCTTGCAAAAATCGGCCTGCGCGGACGCTCCGTCCCCGCGCCCCTGCGCGCTCAATCCCAGGTAGAGCCACACCTCGGGCAGCGATGGGTTCAGTTCCGCGGCCAGATGCAGGTACTTCTCCGCTTCGGCGAAATTCTTTTCATTCGTCGCGAAAAAACCGAGCAGGTAACTGGCCAGAAAGTGCCGCGGATTCAGCCGCAGTTCCTCCCGCAGATGCGCCTTCCCTTCTTCGGTCGGATTCCACTCGCTGGCCTGCAGCAGCGTGATTGCCCAGAAATAATTCGCATTGGGCGTGCGCGGGTCCAGCCGCAGCGCGGCGCGAAATTCCCGCTCGGCCTCTTCGTTCAGCTGCCGCTCCTGATATGCCCGCCCCAGCAGCACCCGCGACCATCCATGGTCCCCGACCAGCTCCAGCATCTGCTGGAAGCGCTCCGCCGCCTTCTGCTTCTCTCCCAGCCCGGCATAGGCGATTCCCAGCGCATAGAGCGATTCCGCGTCCCGGTGCAGTTCCAGCGCGCGCTCGAGCGCCTCCGCCGCTCCCTTGTAATCCTTGTTTTGCAGCAGGGCTTCGCCCTTGATGTTCCAGGCCAGCGCATTGCGCGGGTCCTTCTCGATGGCCGCAGCTGCTTGCTTCAACGCCTCTTCCGTTTTTTTGTCTTAAAACCGATGATCGCCAGTTCCACGCGGGTTTCCGCCGTGTCCTCGTACTCCAGCGATTCGCGGCAGAATTGTGCGGCCTCTTCGTACGCCTTCTCATCCAAGCGGATTCTGGCCATCCCCGCCAGCCCCGCGGCAATCCCCCGTTCGCTGGCTCGGCCGATGGCGGCCGGATCGCCCGTCTTGCGCGCCTCCATCGCCTCCTTCAGCCGCCGCTGAAATTCATCGGAGGATTCCGATGGCGCCGCGGCAGCTTGCTGCGCGCCCGCCCCGCGCGCCGCTCCCGCGCAGAAAAGCAGCAGAACCAGCCCCGAGTGCATCGCCCGCGAATGGGAAAAGACCGCCGGCGGCTCCGTTGGCGGAGGCGCATCGAGGAGAGAAGACGTCCGCGTGGCCAGGAAACTCATGGGCAAGCGCCGATTCTAGCACACGCGAGTTTTCCCCAGCCCCGCGTTCGTTCGCTTCGCCGCGGCGCGCGGCGCAACCGGGTATATACTTGCGCCGCGATGAATTCCGTCCTCGCACAAAAACCCTTCGCGCGCGCGCTGGGGAAACCATCCCCCGCGATGTTCTTGCTGCACGCGGGTTTTGTCCTCACCGGAATCGCAACTGTTCTGCTCGGCCCTCTGCTTCCCTTTTTCGCCGCACGCTGGCGCCTTTCCGACGCCCAGGCTGGGCTTTTCTTCACCGCGCAGTTTACCGGTTCTCTCTGCGGCACCGCCCTCACCAGCCTGTTTCTCCCTCGGCGCGGCTTTCGTTTTGTTTTCCGCGCCGGATATGCCTTGATGGCCTGCGGAACCGCGCTGCTCTGGCATTCCTCGTGGCTCGGGGCTCTTCTCTCCACAATTGCCTGCGGCGTTGGTCTGGGCCTGGTCATTCCCGCGACAAATTTGTGGGCCGGGGAAACCGCGGGAAAATCGCGCGCCGCGTCCATCGCTCTCCTGAATCTCTCCTGGAGCGCCGGCGCCATCGCCTGCGCTCCGCTGCTCGTCGCTTCCGCACAACACGGCGGGCCCGGCACTTTTCTGACCGGGCTGGCCGTATCGCTTGCAACCGTGGCCCTGCTGGCGGCATTCCTTGGTGGGAAAGCGGCGGAATCGGTCCCATCCGCCGCGGAGATTCCCTGGCAGGACCATTCTCCCGTACCCAGCCTCAGAACTTTTATTTTCCTGGGCCTGCTCTTTTTCCTGTACGTCGGTTGTGAAAACGCCCTCGGCGGATGGGTGGCCAGCCATGCCCAGCGCATCGGAGGCGGCTCGCTTTGGTTGCTGACTCCCTCTCTCTTCTGGGGAGGCCTCTTGCTCGGCAGAGCGCTTTTGCCCGCGGCATTAAGG
>JBGQNE010000019.1:0-64545 GCA_041500985.1 Terriglobia bacterium
AGCCACCCGGAATAGTTCCGCTCGCGCGCGCCATGTTCCTGCGCCTGCGCGCAAGCCGCCGCGCCCAGGCACGCCAGGACAATCGGTAATATTTTTTGCATGATCCTTCCCTGTGGGCGCGAGCGGAAAACACACGGAACTGTGCTCTTGCACGGAGCATCGAGGCCCGCCGGATCTGTCCCCCACGCCGGGTTCAGCCTACTCCGCTACGGTATCCAACCTCGCGCAAATCCGGCCATGCTCTTTCGCCCGGCTGTGCGCTAGAGGTCAACGGGCGCGATTGCGGCGGCGCATATCTTTTTGTTGCCGGAGGAAAGGCTCTGCCCGCGCCTGCCGAGGTTTCGCTGTTTCCCTGCGGGCGCAAGGCTTGCTTCCGGTGCGCGGCTCTGCGATAACACCTGCATGTCCTGGAAGCTGCGGCCCTATCAGCCTCGCGACTTCGCGGCGCTGCACCGCCTGGACCAAGACTGTTTTCCGCCGGGGATTTCCTATACCAAAGCCGGGCTGCGGTATTTTTTGAATCAGAACGGGGCGCAATGCCTGGTGGCGGAAGAGGGCAAACACATCGTGGGATTTCTGGTGGCCGAGGAGAACCGGCCGCTGGCGCACATCATTACGCTGGACGTGGAGGAGGGGCAGCGGAAACGCGGGGTGGGCGGGGCGCTGCTGGCGGAGATGGAGCAGAACCTGGCGGCGCGCGGGGTGCAGGCGATCCTGCTGGAAGCGGCGGTGAATAACGAAACCGCGGTTGCCTTCTGGCGAAAGCACGGCTATCGTAGCGAAGCCGTCCTGAAACGATATTACCTGGGGCGCGTGGACGCCTACGAGATGCGGAAAACATTGCGCGGAGCAGCCGAAGAGGGCGGCCCGGGAGCAAATCCGAGGGAGAGATAGAGACGATGCCGCTGCTACACGCGATCATTCTTGCGCTGGTTCAAGCGTTTACGGAATTTCTGCCGATCAGCAGCACCGCGCACCTGATCCTGTTTCCCTGGCTGCTGAAATGGGAGGAGCCCGGGCTGGCCTTCGACGTGGCGCTGCATGCCGGGACGCTGGTGGCCGTGCTGCTCTATTTTTTCCGCGATTGGCTGAAGCTGGCGCTGTGCGGGCTGGGAGTGAATTATCCGGAGGGAGCCGCCGCGGAAGAAGTGGCCACGCACCGGCGGATGTTCTGGTACATGGTGGCGGGGACGATTCCGGCGGCGATCATCGGCAAGCTGTTCCATCACCAGATCGAAGACGGCCTGCGCAAGCCGCTGGTCATCGGGATTTCGATGGTGGGAGTGGCGCTGCTGATGGGCTGGGCGGATGCGAAGGCGCGGCTGGCGCGCAGCCTCACCCAGAGCAACATGGGCGACGCCGTGACCATCGGAGTGGCGCAAGCGATGGCGCTGCTGCCGGGCGTTTCACGATCGGGAAGCACGATTACGGCGGGGCTATTTCGCGGGCTGACGCGGGAAGCGGCGACGCGATTTTCGTTTCTGCTCTCAGCGCCGATCATCGCCGGAGCGGTGCTCAACGAACTGCCGAAGATTCTGAAGCTGCACCACGCGGGAGGGCTGGACGTGGCGGTTTCGACGCTGGCCATCGCCATCCTGACCGCGGGCGCCGCGGGATATTTCGTGATTGCGTTTTTTCTGCGTTACTTACAGACACGCACGCTGAAACTATTTATTGTCTATCGTCTGGTGTTTGGTATAGTCATCTTGGTTTGGTGGTTCCACCAGACCGGTCCCGCACGCTAGCGCCCGCGCGGACCGATCGAGACTCGGCCTTCCCCAAAGCTGAGGAGATAGACGTGCGCTTCCTGACACCAACTGAAAACAAGCGACTGAACGAATTGTTCGGATTTCTGGGCATGACCCTGGCCGTTTTAATGGCGCTGGCGCTGCTGTCCTATCACCCGCAGGATGCCTCGTTTAACGTTTCCGCGGCGCCGCCCAGCACCGGGCCGGCGAAGAACTGGATCGGGCCGGTGGGGTCCTATGCGGCGGATCTGCTCTTCCAGACGCTGGGCTTTGCGGCGTTTTTGCTGCCGATGGCGCTGGCCATTGTGGGCTGGCGGTGGTTCCGCACGCAGAAGGTGGATTCACAGAGGACCAAGCTGGCGGGGTATGGACTGCTGCTGCTCTCGCTGCCCGCGCTGATGGCGCTCTGGAGAATACCGGCGATCCGCGACGCGGTGCCGGCGGGAGGGCTGACCGGGACGCTGGTGGCGAGCGGGTTGCGGGCCGGGTTCAACGTGTATGGGGCGCATATCATTACGCTGGCGCTGTTTCTGACGGCGCTCTTCCTGACGACGAGATTTTCTTTTTCCGGGGCACATGCCTGGGCCAGCGGTCCGCACGGGCCGGTGGGAGCTGTGGGGCGGCTGGGGCTGCTGCAAAAGGCGCAAGCGAAATGGCAGGAGTGGCGCGAGGAGCGGGAACAGGAGCGCATGCGGCGGCGCGTGGAGGAGATCAAGGTTTCCGGGAGGCCGGCGGTGACGCAGCCGGGGAGCATGTCCGGAGCCACGCTGGTGACCAAGGACCCGCACAAGACGCTGTTGCTGGAAGATGAGGAAGAGGACTCCGCGGAAGAGGAAACCGCCGCCGGACCGGCCAAAATCGTGGTGCTGACCGCGGACAAATCGAAGGAGGCCGCGGGGCGCAAGGGCGGACCCAAGATCGCCGTGGCGCCGTCGAACTACAAACTGCCTCCGGTGAGCATGCTGCGGCTGGGAGAGCGCAGCGAGATTTACGACGAGGAGCACCTGAAGGAACGGGCGCGGGCCATCGAGCTGAAGTGCGAGGAGTTCGACATCAAGGGCCACGTGACGCAGATCAATCCGGGGCCGGTGGTGACCACGTTCGAGTTCAAGCCGGAGGCGGGGATCAAGTACAGCCGCATCACCGGATTGACCGATGACCTGTGCCTGGCCTTGCAGGCGGAATCCATCCTGATCGAGCGCATACCGGGAAAATCCACGATCGGCATCGAAGTGCCCAACCAGAACCGGCAGACGATCGCGCTGCGCGAAGTGATCGAAGCGCCGGAGTTCATGAATTCGGCCAGCAAGCTGACGCTAGCCATGGGCCGCGACCTGCACGGGCGCATCCGGGTGAGCGACCTGGCGTCCATGCCGCACCTGCTGATCGCCGGTTCCACAGGGACTGGCAAGAGCGTGTTCATCAATTCCCTGCTGATGTCCGTGCTGTACAAGTCCACTCCGGACGAAGTGAAGCTGGTGCTGATCGACCCCAAGCGGCTGGAATTGAATCTGTACGAAAAGATTCCGCACCTGCTGGCGCCGGTGGTGACCGACCCCAAGGTGGCCTCGAACGTCCTGCGCAATGCCACGCGGGAGATGGAAAAGCGCCTGACGCTGCTGGCCGAGCGGGGCGTGCGCAATATTGATCAGTACAACCGGCAGTTCCAGAAGGGCCAGTCGCTCTCGCTCTTCGACGGCAACGAAGATGCCAAGCACAAGCCGCTGCCCTACATCCTGATCGTCATTGACGAGCTGGCCGACCTGATGATGGTGGACACCAACAACGTGGAGGAGAGCATCACGCGGCTGGCGCAGATGGCCCGCGCGGTGGGCATTCACCTCCTGCTGGCCACGCAGCGCCCCTCGGTGGACGTCATCACCGGACTGATCAAGGCCAATTTCCCCGCGCGCATTTCGTTCCGGGTGGCCAGCAAGGTGGACTCGCGAACGATTCTGGACGCCAACGGTTCGGAATCGCTGCTGGGCAAGGGCGACATGCTGTACCTGCCGGCGGGATCATCGCGGCTGCATCGCATCCATGGGCCGTACGTGGCCGAGGACGAAATAACCGCGGTGTGCGATTTCTGGCGGGCGCAGGCGGAAGCAATCTACAACGAGCAATTGCTGGAGCCGCCCAAGGAGGAACTAGAAGCTTCCGAAGACACCGATGAAGGAGAGGCCGCCGAAGAGGTGGACGACGCGCTCTACCAGGAGGCGGTGCGAGTGGTCTGCGAGGCAGGCCGGGCTTCGACTTCCACGCTACAGCGCCGGCTGCGCATCGGCTACGGCCGCGCGGCGCGGCTGATTGATCTAATGGAGAAGGACGGCATCGTGGGCCCGCCGGACGGGACGCGTCCGCGGGAAGTGCTCAAGGGGCGCAACTGGATGAAGGAATACGACGAGTCGTCCTAATCGCGGATGATCGGGAACGGGAGCAGGCCGGGCTGCGGTTCAGCCCGGCCTTTTTATTTCCGCGAAAGCGAAGAGCGGAGAGTATTTTCACGGCAACGGGCGCGTGGCAAGCGATTCCATCGGGCCGGCTGGTCAAAAATAGATTCGCCGGGAATTTGACACACTCCTCCGTCCTCCCTACAATTTAATGACCCCATGTGCCGGGGTAGCTCACCGGTAGAGCGCCGCCCTGAAAAGGCGGGCGTAGCCAGTTCAATTCTGGCCCCCGGCACCATCGTAACAGCCACGCCCCCTGCTCCGAGCAAATCCCATGCCCCGGAAGCGATAAAGGCCCTTCCATCCGGGGTCAGAGTGATCTTCTGCACGTGCTTACTGATCGCTGCGCGCGCGATTCGCGGCTCGGCGTTCAACATCCTGCGCAAGTCCTTGAGTCGCAGCTCCACGAATTTCCGCGTGTCCCGGAGGTGCGCTCTGACCGCCTCTGGCCGAGCACTAGCGAGCTTCCCCGCGACAGTCTCCAGTTCCCTTTCAAGCTCTCCAAGCTTGGCAAGTAGGAATCTGGACGGCTGGCCGTCCGCGATGGCATCCGTGCAGTTTGCAATCTGCCGCTCGATGGCAGCTTTTCGCTGCTCAAGGGCGCATGCACCTGCCCTTTGGGACTTGGCGGCCTTTGAGAACGCCGCCTCGAACCGTTCAAGCGTGTATTCCGTGACTTTCGGGTGGAGCACGTTGCCTTGCAGGCCTGCGAGGAGCTGCTCTTCGAGGGAACACCTGGAGACCAGGAGGTTGTTTGCGCAAACCTTGGCGCCGCGAGAAGAGTGCAACGAACAACCGTAGCGCGAATCCGCACGCTTGCCGGCCTGGCCGGATACGATGGTCACGCTCCCACTACAGAGCGCGCATTTCAATAACCCGGTGAACAGGTGCGGCGATCCCGCCGCTCGCCCGCAGCGCAGTCCGTTTTTTGCCCCCCTGCCGTACAGGTCGTGCATGAGTTTCACACGCTCCTGCGCTGCTTCCCATAGCTTGTCGGAGACGATTCGTTGTGCCGGCAGTTCCTTGCGGTGCCATTCGCTCGCGGGCTTTCTCCGGTAGATTCGCTTGCCCGTTTCCTGCGATCTCACCTTCTGCGTCTTTCCCCAGAACACGACTCCGCGATACCGCTCATTGTGCAGGATGTGATGGATGCACGATTGGCACCAGCTACGGGAGATCCTGCCCTTCTGCGGCTGAGGCGAGGAAATTTCTTCGTTGTTCAAGTCGATGGCGATGCGCTTCATGGAATCGCCGGCCGCGTACCGTTCGAAAATTCGCCTGATCGTGGCAACCTGCGTCGGTTCGACTTCGAGCCTGACGCCTTGAATGATGGGACGGCCGTGCGCGTCACGCTGGTTTGGATTTTCGATGGGCACATGACGGTACCCGAAGACTCGCCCTCCCGTGTGCAAACCGTCAATGGCGCGCTGCTCGACGCCGCGGAACGTCCGCGCCTTCAGGTCTTTCAAATACAAAGAATCCACAATGCCGTGCGTGGTGACCAGGAGTTCGGCCTGCTCGTTCGCCGTGTCGATACCTTGGGCCACAAAGATCGTGCGCACTTCCGCATAACGGAGCTGCTCGAAGATTCGCAGCGAGTCGATCATGTTCCGCGAGAGCCGGCTGGTATCGTCCACGAGGATCGTATTGAATTCGCGCGTTTTTTGTGTGGCGGTCGCCAGGAGCTGCTGCAGGCCCGCGCGATTTTCCGTCGCGCCGGAGATGGCCTGGTCGATGTAGATGTGCGCATCGAGCACGGCGAAGCCGTGACGTTCGGCGTACTCCCGGCACTTCCGGATTTGCTGGTCAATGGTGAGCGCGTTTTGCTTCTCGGTCGAGTAGCGGGCATAAATCGCGCAACGGCTGGCTTCGTTCACTTCGACCCCCGAACGGTTGCTGTCCCCGGAAACTGTGCCACGGCGGCGCCCTTCTCCGCAAGCCCCAATGCTTCGCCCTCGGATTTCTGCAGTTCGGCCATGTACTCTTTTACGAGGATCGGCACGATGGCGTCATCGATGAATGCCTTCAACGCTGGTGTTAGCGGCGAGTCTTCGCCCACCTGGTGGCGCCGGGGCGGGTTTTGCAGACGTCTGCAAGGCATTTCCCCGCTCGGCATCGAATCGATTGTGACGATCTTACGCATTATTCAGTTCTCGCAAATTCTTGGGCTGGAGCGACCCTGCGAAGCGTTGGCCAGGCGAAGCCGGCCAAATCATGGGTCGCTCCAGCCCAAACCACCGCCATTCCCTGGCCACAAGCCGCACACAAACTCTTTCGGTTGATTCCCTTCCGCGGTCGCCGCGGTGACGCCGAGCGTGCCGGCAGTGGTGATCTGTGTCTTTCGCGCATCCGTCACCTTGCCGCAAAGGAAAATACAATTGAATCCTCTGCGTTCATCGAACCCCCTACTATTAAAAAGGCTTCGAAAAGGGAAAAAGTGAGAAAAAGTTTTGAAAAGTACGAGTTTTTTTATTTCGCGGTCACGCACGCGCGGCTACCTTGCGGTCCCGGCCGCCGAACCTCCAGAGATTCGAGCCACCCCTACCCCCGCCCGCCCGCGACCCGGCGGCGGTGGCTCCCGCCGCCAACCTTCACGGCAATGCAGAGCCCGCGGAGGCGATCAGCGATTCGCTCATCGAGCTTGCGTTCCAATGCGGCGAGATCCAGATTCGAAGTCACGATCAACACCGGCCGCCTGCGTCCGTATGCCCGATCAGCAATGGTCAAGAAGACTTCGCGCGCAAACTCCGTACTCTTCTCTGCGCACAGGTCATCGAGGAGCAATGCGTCGATATCGGTGCATCGGTCGAGGATCGCGCTAAGCGGCCGAACACGCCGGTCGCCGAAGCTTTCTCTCGCTTCGAGCAACAGCTCGGCCACAGAGACATATCGCCCGCTCCACTGCCGCGCGAGCAGTTCAAGCAGGCATGCTGCAGCGAGATGAGTTTTGCCCGTGCCTGGCGGCCCATAGAGATAAAGCCCAGCCTGCCCAGCGCTTGCTGCCCAGCCTTTTACCGCGTCCTGCGCGCGCCGCTGATTTGCATCATGCACCTGGTAGTTATGCAGGCCACACTCGCGGAAAGCGACCGGAACATTGGCGCGCGCCAGGAACAGAGGCGCGTTGCCCAGCACATGCGCGCGGAACGCGGCCTTGTATTCTTCCCCATGTTGGTACGCGCAAAAGGCGCACCACGGTTGCAACCGCTCCGAACTGGTTGCGCCCCATAGGCAACCACACTTCAGGCACCGCGGACCACTCGCCGGCGGAGATCCCGGCGAATCCGCCTCCCTCTGTGCGCCGGCATCGACCGCGGCATCAGGAGAATCACCGGCAGGAACGCGCTGCAATGACTCGCCAATCAATTTTGGCCTTTCCATGTTTTCCTTCCTTCCAGGGTAAGGGTTCTTGGTTTTCAAAAAAAAGCACGGTTTTGCCGCTTCTTTTTTTTTGAATCTGCAGCATTGGCGGAGGGTGAGCGTAGCGAACCCGTAGCCAATGCTGCAGATTCAAGTCGCGAGCGCTGCTTGTACTCTTTTAGTTTGTAATGTACTGCAGTGTACTGCGCACAGGCCCTTTCGATAACCTACGCGGCTTCAATGATTTGCAGCATCGAGATGTCCCGCCACGGGACTTCTGATGTCCCGCCATGGGACTTCTGATGTCCCGCCACGGGACTTCTCCTGTCCCGCCACGGGACATCTCTCATCCATTCCCGACCAACGCCCAAGCCCACGAGTAGACATTTTTGTCCACTCCGGAATTCTTCACGAGTAGACATTTTTGTCCACTCCGGAGGTACAGGAGAGTGGTCATTTTTGTCCACTCCGGAAGCAGTACAGACTGGACATTTTTGTCCGCTCTGAATACTTCCTCAAATCACTTCGTGACCGCGGCGGCATTCGCCTGGAGCGCGCGGATCGCGGTGCCGATGGCATTGCGCCGCCATTTTTTCGTGTTCATCACCTTGAAGGAATGCCCCGCCCCGCGCCGCTCAATTTCGATATAGCTTTCCCGTACCAGCAGGGATCTCCACCGTCGAATCGTCTTCCTGCTACAATTGAATTTTTCCGCGATCTCATGGTCTGGGACGGACCGTCCACCCAGGACAATCCCAACGCGCTTGCCTCCCTCGGAAATCTCGTCGGTCGTTTTGTCGACCAGCCACAGGAAGAGCCAGATCGCCTCGCCCATCCTCGGATAATGATCAAGGATGCCGTTCGAAATTCTCAGCGGGTAAACTTTTCGCGCTTGCTCCCCGGACGGTGCGGTTTCACTTTCCAGTGGTTCTCCTGCGTCTTCACCTTTCAATAGTTCCTGCGTATGCGCATCGACACTTCGGTGCCGCTGCAGGCGCTGCTCAAAGGAATCATCGGCCATTTCCGCACTCCCATTTCACCGCAGTTCCATTCATCGTTACGCTGTCCGAGATTGCCGGTCCAGCACCATCCGGTGGTATTGTTCGATTGCAATCTTATTCCCGATCATCTGCATCTTCGCAACTGTTCCAAGATCCGCTCCCCGGTTATCGAAGTTTTGCACGATGGTCACACCACCGCCGCCGAATCCGCCCAGCTTGTCGTTGGGCACAATCGTTCCGCCCGAAGCCGGCGGCCAAAACAGTTCCGAACCCTTCTCGCCAACCATAAACGGCCCCGGGCCGTAAACAGATCCGCCCCCCGCTCGCCCCGGAATGTGGCCGAAATAAGTATTGCGATTCGCAGGGTTCTCGGGGCCCGCCGCGCTGCCGAAAATGCCCGGAATAAGCGCCCCCACGAAGACCGCAAGCCAATTGAACAGCGGCTTGATAACCAGGAAGTATAAAATCATTTTTTCGAGGTCTTTCATAATTCCGGCCAACATTTGCCGGAAATTCCCTCCATCGACAATCGTGTTGGCGAACGCTTGCTCAACTTCCGTGGCGTACTCTTTCATGCGGGCTTTAAGCCCTATCAAGCCCTGCTGAATCTCCGTCAGGCCTGGTTTGGCCTTCCTCGCGCCCTCCGCCATCTGTTTCCAGAAAAAATCCGCAGTGACGCCTGCTTTCGCCAGCGTCTGCGCGATGGTCTCCAACTCAGGCATCGACGAGTCCATCGGAAGCTTCGTTACTGTGATCATCGGGTCCCCCGGCTTTGTCGGTCGCCCCGGAGCGGCCGCGGCGGGTTTCCAAGAGTCCCAGATTTTTTGCAATTCGAGTTGCTTGCTCAGCGCCCGCACACGTTCGAGATCGGCTGCGGTCGC
The DNA here is from genome assembly GCA_041500985.1 of Terriglobia bacterium. GTDB lineage: Bacteria > Acidobacteriota > Terriglobia > Acidiferrales > UBA7541 > Acidiferrum. The sequence continues at coordinate 9,438 of JBGQNE010000019.1, forward strand.
GCCAATTTGCGCCGCCTTGTATAGATTGAGAGCCGTCACACTCAACCCGTTTTCAAGCACTTGGTCCTTCAGCGCTTGCACGAACTTCGCCACCTTGTCCTGCGCGTCATGGACCTGCTCCCCCAATCCGCCCCAGGGATTCTTCGCCAGGAAAGCATGTGCCGCAGACCAAAGCTCATCCATGGCTTGCTTCGCAGTCCGCGTCGCCGGCGTCCAGATGTTCCGCATCGTGTCCGCTGTGGAAACCCCCGTCTGCCCCAGCTGCAACAAACTGCTCTTCACCATGGCGATCCGCTCGCTCAAACTCAGCGTGGGATCGCCAGCCGCCCACAGAATCGTCGAAACCAGACCCGCCGCATTGCCAGCCACCCGAAATGCTCCCACCACGCCGGCCAGCGCCGTGGCCAGCACCTGCACGGACAGTTTCGCGGCCTGCATTCCTTTCGCGCCCTCGAGGAACTGGTCCGCCAGCCGCTGCAGATTCGGCAGCAAGGCGGCCGCCAATTGTTGCCCGAAGGCCTGCCCGGTCACATAGACGTCCTTTAGCGTCTCGTTGAATTTCTCCGCCTTGGCCGCCGTCTCCGCGCTAATCACGATGCCCAGCTCGCGCGCCCGGTCGGTCATTTCCCGCAGCGTACCCAGCATAGGAATCAGCGAAGCCCCTGTCTTGCCGAAGATCTGCGCCGCCAGGGCCGTCTTCTGGAATCCGACCGGCAATTGCGAAAGTTTGGCCGCGATCTGCTGGAACGCGTCGTTGGTATCCTTGAAGAGCGGGATATTGCTATGGAAGAGCGTCGAAAGCGCCGAATGCGCGGCCTTACCCTCCAGAGTCTGCTGATTGGCCTTTTCCAGGTTCTTGGCCAGGATCACCATGCCGCGCGAAAGTGTTTCCGTCTCGATCTCCGAATGCTTGGCTGCGTACGCCAGTGCGGAGAACTGCTCCACGCCCATCCCCGTGGTCTGCGCTAATTTCCCCATTCTATCGGCGTTGTCAATCGCCTGCCGTGTGAAGAGAATCAGCCCCGCCCCCGCGCTCACGAACGCGCCAGTCATCGCCTGGCCCAACACCTTGAAGCTGCGTTCCATCTCCCTGGTGCTGTCAAATGTCAGCTTCTTGGCGTCATTCAGATTTTTCGAGAATGACGCAGTACTAAGCCCAAGCGAGACGAAAATTTCCCCAAGTTTAATGGCCATGTTTAAACCTCCACCTCGACGTGATAAATTGCGCTCGCAACCAACCTGCAAAATTCACTGCATTGAAACGTCACCGATTTCATATCCAGAATTCCCCGTTCGCCTTCGCTCTGCGCGATTTTCGCGCGTTCGCCAATGTAGACTTCAGAAAGCCCCGTCAGAAATGCCGCAAGAAATCCGGCCTGCTCAACGCTCGCAAAAATTAACGTCAAGGACCCCGCGGGCCCGTGCTCCCGCTGTTTGCGGCGATTTATCTCCGCGGTGAGCTGTCGTGCGAGCTGCTCGATGCCCGTGCGAAGGTTTTTCTTCACCGTGCTGAATAGCGCTCGACCGCACACCCGCGCATTCAAATCAAAGAGCCTGCGCAGTTCGATAACCGCGGCATCGCTCAATCGCCCCAAATCCGCGTCGCCCGCCTCAATCGAGATCGGCGGTATCCGGGCCGTGTCAATTTGTTTGCCCGCCAAGTTGAGCAGCATCGGATTTTCACACCCCCAGCGCTTCCCGCCGTTGCCAGGCCCTGCGCGCCCATTCATCCATGAAAAAGAGCGGGGCGCCCGTTTCCGGGCACCCCGGCTGAATTGTTTCAGGCTTAGGCCTGCTGCCGAACCATTAGGGCCTGGCGTCCAACGTCACGAACGGCGATTGCGTGTTCGCGCCCTTGTACGGGGTGAGCGTCTTCGACCAGATGGGCTGGCCGTTGACGCGCCAGATGACTCGGAACGTCTGCTCGTCGTTCAGGAAGCGGACGTGCAGCGAGCTGTCCGACCGCATCCCCTTCTCGATCAGCAAGTACTGCGAGAAATCCGCCAGCAGGATGTCGCCCTTGGTGCCCAGCGTTTCCGCATACTCCACCGGAATCACCGGACGCCCCAGCAACAGCCCGAACGGGCTTCCGCCCGTTCCCGCCGGCTGGAAAATGGGAGCCGCGATGCCGCCCACGTTGTCCGTTCCGGCCACGTTTTTCACCTCGTAGACGAACTGGAACAGTTGCGGTTCCACGTCCACGTTGATGAACCATGCCGCGTTCATCTTCGAACGCGCCGGCAGGCGCGACCACATCTTCAGCACGTTTTGCGTCTTCAGCGTGGCCGCCGCCTGGCTGGTTTCCTTGGCCACGGACACCAGCGCGGCAAAGCCCGCCCCGTACACTCCCAGGGGCTTGCCCGCACCGTCTCCGCGCCAGATGGCGTCTTCCACGGTGAAGGTCAGCTCTTCCGCGAAGGCCTGCGTCAGCACACCGCTCAGCCCTTCGGAATCGTCCAATTCCTCCTGCGTGGCGTAGTACAGCGCCGCGCACTTTTCCAGCCGCAGGTCAATCTGCCGGAATTTCGGCATGGTGGCCGTCAGCGCTCCCGCCTCCGACATCCAATAGGCCCGCACGCCGCCCCAGCGCGATCCGGCCACGCGGCTGGCCTCATCCACCGCATTCTGCTTCACGCCGTTGCCCACGGTGATGGTGCGCCGCCGCACACGAGCCAAAATCTGCCCCATGTCATGCGCGGTTTGCAGGATCTCCATGGCATATTCCTGCGGCACCAAGAATCCGCCTTCCGCCGGAACCGCCTCGTTCAGCCCGCTGGCCGCCCCGAACAGCCGCGGATCGGCCGTTCCTCCTCGACCGTCACTGACAACGGCCGCGAGGAATTCTCCAAACGACGCAAATTTCCCGGTTTTCTGAGCCTGCCGTCCGCTGTCTTCCCGCCTGGCCAGGGTGCGGTCCTCGCCGGTGATTTCGCGTTCTCGGTCCATCGCCGCTTCCACGCTGGCGATCCGCCCGTTCACTTCGCGAAGTTCAATCTCCAACGCCTTGAACTCCGCCTCCTCTTTGGCGGTGGAAGCGGTGCCCTTCTTTTCCATTGCGTCAATAAGGGCATTCGCTTTTTCGACTATTTCCACCTTCCGATTCCGTAATCCCTGGATATCGAATTTCGTCATTTTGTTCTCCTTTTTTTTTGAATCTCGTCTCCTGCCCCGTGTGCGTGCTCCCGCCCGGCGTGCGCCCGCCCCGGAATCCTCCGGACCGGTGCTTCCCCTTGCGGCAATTTTTTGTGTGCGTTAGCGGCGCACCTGGATAGCCAGCTCCTACAAGGTGGAATGCCGCCGCCCCGGCTTTTCGTAAACTTGCGCCGGGCCGAACCGCTCAAATTGCGCCACATAGTGGGTGTGAAGAATCTTAGCCGCGCATTGCGCTTGAGCCAGGCGGTTGTCCAGGTTGGTCAGAACCGAAATGTCGAACGCCCGGTTCTCAATTAGCGCCTGCGCGGAGGCGGAGAGAGCAGCCTCTTTTTCCTTCCCTAGCCGCGCTACGAGACCCTGCATTTCGCTGAGTTGCTGCTCGGCCTTTGCACGCTCGTTCTGATACTCAACGAGTTCGCGCTTTCGCTGCTCGTTATTCTCCGCAACTTCTGCTCTCCTCGTTACGCCGTCCATCGTTTTCTCCTTTTTTTTTCAAACATGGCCGCGATGCCGCCCATGTTTTTAATCTGATTATCTTTGTCGGGTTTTGGGCGCGGGCGCCGCAGGAAAAAGTTTTGAAGGACCTAAACGGAGTAGTCGTTCAGGCTCGATTCGCCAAGGGAGCGACCTTCTCCATTTCGCCCACAGCACCCGGGCTCAAAACCAGACACATCTCAATCGTGAGGCAGACGTTGTTCCATGGCCGCCGCCTGGCGGTCCATCACCGCATTATTGAGCACGACCAGCCCATCCCGCTGCGCGTTTCCACATAACCCGCAGAATTTCGAGCCGCGCAATGGCCTCCGATCACATCCATCGTTCGCGCAACACACAGGCTTCTCCACAGAATTGCAGGGAACATCCCTGCCCGGCGCAAGCAGTCTGTAAAATTCTTCCGCATGCTGGTCCAGCATATTATTTTTCTCCCCTTGGCGCGTCCCGCGCTACGCAGCCAGAAAAAGTTCAGGGTGGCCGTCCGCGCCCAGCGGCCCCGTCCGCGGCCGCAGCCGTTCCCGCCAAAGCGGCCGGCGACGGCCGCGGCGGAATCAGTTCCGCAAACAGCCAGGCCGCGTCCACGGACACGCCGAACTTGGCAAGGATCTCGACGATCTTTGCGCGTTCCGTCGCGGAGAATTCGCGCCGGCCGCTGATTTTTCGCGAAAAAACGCTTTCGCTAATTCGCAGTTCGACCGCAAGCTGATATTGCGGCAGCCGCGCCACGCTCAAAACGTGTCTCAAGTTTCCGAGCCGCATTCGACCCTCCGGGCAACAAGTTGCGCCATTCCACCACCAAAAAAAAACCGCGCCGGACAAACCGGCACGGCCCGAAAAACAGCTCGGATCATCCTACGTCTCCACTGGCGGCGCATGTCGCTGCTCCGCCGCCGGCACCCGCCAGGGCTGGCCCCTGTGCGCCTCCAGTGCCAAACGGCCATCGGTCAAATCGGCGAAATAAACACGGGCCCATGCTTCCCGCCGTACGAAATTCAAAAAAGCCCATTGGGCCGCTGCGGGCTCGCACGCCCTCAAGACACGGGGGAACAAAAGCCAGCAAGCGAGGCCGCGAGCTAAAAGTCCGTTCGGGCGCCCGCGAAAGTCCGATGCGAGCACGGAGGGGAATTCATTAGGTGGGATATTTCCGAAAAGAGTGCGCCGGGATATATGGACGTGTCGGCAACGTTTCGAAAAACAGACGGTCCCGGACCTTCGGACATCCTCGGTGGTCCAATCTCGCGGCACAAGGCAAAATCGCACGACCATCACCTCCCCGGCAAAACGGCCCGACAATTCGAGCCCGGCGCGATTGTCCGGCCTTTCTCGCCAGAAGTTTGCGCAACAGCAAAATAGCACGCGGTTGTTGAAGCTGGAGAAAATACGACTGTCAGATTTTCGACGGTAGTTTAGCGGTTAGACAGCTTTCGGGGAGAACGCAAATCGACCTTCGCGGGTCATATTTCGCGTAGAACATAGGCAAGGATGTGCAGCGATGGAATTCTGCGCGGTCCAGCGATTTCTCCAGCCAATCCGGCTTACAAATTCGCTTCCATAGGACTCGCTGGTCAAACACTGGGTGATTCTTATCATCATGGTCAAGTGGTAGGGCCATCGCCAGGTGGAGCACCGGCTTGGACTCTCTGAATATTCTCACAACGTTGCAGGGGTCGCGAGGAAAGCGAGTCGCATCCGGCCGTTTGCGAATTTGCTCTTCGTACATCCGGTCGCCCACCTCAAAGGCTGCCGACCACTCAGCGGCGCCAAATGGGAACTTGATTTCGATATTTAGATCAACTGTTTTGATGGACCTTTCGGAAGCTGCTCGGGGCGAGTGCCGTGCAAAGGCGTTCGCGGTTTCGACAATCCCAAAGCGCAATCCAAAGTTCTCGGCAATTTCCCTCGCCGGCCTCAATCGTTTCAGGATTCGAGCAAAAGTGGCATTGAATATGCCAAGCAAGTGCTCGTTCTTGAAGGCGGTGTATGTCGGCCCGATCTCTTTTCGTCGGCGCGTCCGCTCCGCAGCGTCCGGGGCCGCGTCGCGCCAGCCCTTGAAAAGGGACGCCTTGACGGCTTCTATGAATTTGTCCCGCTTGGCGTATTCCATTGGATACGCGAGCATGGCGAGATAGGCTGCTGCGCCCATACAGGCAAAATCGCCTCGCGTGGGTATGTAGATCTTCTCCAACTCTGATTCGACGAATGAATTCATGAAGGGCGCCAGCCTTGGATCTAACTGTGTTTCAACAGGCGTCCGTTTCTTCGCCATAGCTATTCCAGCAGTCCCAGCCGCCGCAAATCTTCGTCCTGCCATCCGGCGTCCGCAATCATGGCGCGCAGGGTGCCGATGGGAAACGTGTCGCCCGGCGAGTGATAGGCCACCACGGCGCGGCGGCCGTCGGGGTGGCGAAAGACACGGTGGCTTCCACGGACCCTCTGTAGAACGAAGCCATCGGCTTGCAAGGCCCTGACGAACTCGCGCGCCGTCACGCCTCGGGGAGCCCGCGTCATACGTTGACGGCCACGGCAGGCTCGGACAGCTCGACCGTGCCCTGGCCAGCGTCCACCGGAATCTGCTCGCCCGCCTCGATCAGGTCCTGCACGTACAGCTCGACGGCCTCGCGCGCGTTCGCCATCGCTTCCTCGCGTGTGTGGCCCCAGGTGTGGCAGCCCTTGAGCGCCGGACAGAAGGCGTGCCAGCCTTCGCGGCCATCCGGGAATTTGTCCTGCTCGACAACCACCTTGAATAGGTAGGATTTCATCGGGTGCCTCTGCCCAGCACCCTAACAAAACGCTTGACAGCTTGTCAATAGCAATGCTATCTGATTGGGCATGAATCCAAAGTATTACTCGACCGGAGATGCGGCAAAGGCAGTGGGGATCAGCAGGGTAACTTTGCAGGCGTGGATCGCCAAGGGAAAGATCACGGCTCCGGAAGCTCAGGATTTCGGGAAAGTGAGAGTGAGGCTTTGGACCCTAGCGGATATTGCCCGGCTTCGAGAACAGAAGCGGAAAATCTATAAGAAGGAGCTGGGCAGGCCGTCGAAGAACGGAAGGAAGTAAAAACGGGATGCTCCGGTGTTAGTGGCACCGGAGCATCCCTGACCACATGACACAGGAGGTGTCGCATGGCTGTAAAAAGCATACCGCAACCCATCGAGCAGTCGAAACCCGCAGTCGTAGTTCCCTTTCACAAACCAGCCCCCGGCGCAAGCGCTCAGCCAGGCCAAACTGAGACCGTCGCCAACACCAAGCCGATCCGCACCGTGTCCCTGGTCATCGAGTAGCCGAAACGCCTCGATTTCGCGTCGGGGCGTCCAGCCGCATTCATTTGCGCGCTTGCCCGCGGCTGCCGATGAGGCACGGCGAGCGCCCACAAGGGGAAAACATGCGAAAGCCGAAAAAACAGAACACAAAACCACAGATGCCACCTCACCAAGAAATTGCCGTCATTGCGAAGGCAGAGCCTTCCAAGAAACCTGCGCGGCAAGAACGTAAATTCACTCTGGAGCAAGCCTTTGATTATTTCTACACACCCCGTGAAGCGAACGGCGATCCACGCGAAGACAGCCTGAACCTGGAACGCGGCCTTCGCGCCATCGCCTTCATAATCCATTGGCAAACCGAAATTGGCAACGAACCGCTGGACGGCAACATGGCAAACGGCTTCGCCTATCTCCTGGAGAGCATGGCCGGCAAGATCGAATTTAGCCATGAAAGCTTTGCGCGGCGTTTTGCGGAGGCCAGCCATGGGTAAGGCGGAGAGCAAACTCGCCCGGCCGGCGGGGCGTCCCATGAGTAAGGCTGCCACTACCACGCTTCTCAGCTTCCGGGGTCTGCCCTCGTCAGCGCCGGAGATCGACCATACCGACCATGTAATTCACTTCGTAAAACATAAGAAAATCCTGCAAGCGGCTACTCTCCGCAGAGAAATCAGAGAGATGCGAAAGAAGCTTCGGGGATACAACCTCGAATTAGGCATTCTCTCTCGATATTGTTCCCGCAGTGCCCGCACCTTGAATCGAGCCCACACGGAGCTGTCCATATCGGCAATCGACTTGCGGACGGATATCAGAAAGAAGCAAAAAGAACTCAGAGATCTCGACTCAAACATCCGTTGGGAACTGGACCAACTCTCGCAAGGACTTGACCCCGACAACGGGAAAACGGACGCGAGCAGCGATCCGTACGTTTCGGATTGCTTGCACTGCGACCAATTGCGCGCCGGCAAACGCTGGAGGCCATCGTTGAAAAGGCCCTGGGCCGCCGCCTGACGCCGACTTCGGCCTTGAGAATTGAAGTCCGCCACTTTCCCGCTGGGCCGGCCAGCGTACCGCGGCCTCGCGCATGGGCTGAAGATGGCCAGCCATCATGCTGCGGAGCGCGGCAGCAAAACCGATGGAAATACCCCCAGCGTGACTTGACATCGGCACCAATCCAGCATTTCACGCTCCACTGGCGTGCCTCTCACCAGGAGCGGGAGACAGAGAAAACTCGGGGCGCTCATTCTCCGCCTGTTTGGTTTTAAATAAATAAAATCTTCGACTGACGGCGGTCACCTCCGCCGATGGGCCCGCATCGGCTCCAGACCCCTCCGCAAAACCAACCGCCGCGGCAAATCATCGTCCCTACTGAGCGGCCTTTTCGCCTTCGGCACGTCGCTTGATCTCGATAAGCCATTTATCGAGCGTTTTATCCCCGTGCAGCGCACGCCGCACCGAGTATTCGCCCGGCTCCCAAACGCGGTAGGTGAAGCAATCAGTTCGACCGTCAATCTCCACGCAATAAAGTTTGCTGGGGGCAGGGGAAAATCGATTCCACGCGCGGTCCAGCCGCACGTCGTAGCAGCCATCGGCCCGCGCAGGCCCGGCGCTCGGAGCGAAAAGGAATCGGATGATATCCTTGCCCCACTTCCGGCTGGAGAAATTCTGTCGGCCCTCCTCCCTACCCCATTCAACGACGGTCTTGTCTTTGCTATGCAAGACTTCGGATGTTGCGGCCCGGAGCTGGGACTCCGCCGCGCAAATCATGGCCCGGCTTGGGTCTGATTTCTTTTGGCGTCGCTGGCCCTCGCTATCCTCACTGTCAAAACGGGGGTCCGTCCGTTTCGTCGCCTGTCCGTAGTTGACCGGACAGGCCAAGAGAAAAACTGTGGAAACAATCAACACGCGCATGTGAACCTCCTCACAAGACTCCAATTCTGGCGGGCCCTGACTGAAAAGCTAGCCGCTGAATCCAGAAAACCTCATGGCGCACATCCCGCCGCGGTGGTTTGCACTGCGGCCCCCTCCACCACGTCGCCGGCGAGTCCAGGCCCCTCCGTAGAACCCGCCGCCGCGGCGCAGGGAACGCCGCCAGGCGCGCGCTCCGCCTCCGGCGAGGCCGAAGCCGCAGCCGCAGCGAGCAATCGCTCAAATTCAGCCAGAACCCGCTTCCGAAACCGCAAAGCTGTAAGAATCGTCCGGCCGTCGATGGGATTCCGCGCGGCGAACTCCTGCAGGACTGCCTCGATTCGCTCGGGCACAGAAATGACGTCCAGCACCTGAGCCTCGGTCATGATTTTGTGTTTCACGGCGGCCAGGAAAAACTCCGCATCGTCGCTCACCTGAGCGGTGCCGAGTGGCACCGCCTCCATCCGCCCCGTCAACGCTGCCCTGAAAACCCTGGCGTGACTCGCCGCATGGCGGAAAGTTCTACGCGTGGGGGCCGCTGATATGATTTGCTCCGTTTCCGCCCCAGCGCATTCCGGGGGAACGGACTCCTCGTCTCCAGCGGTTTCCTCTACCCCCTCGACATCCTCCTCGGCTTCGAACAGGTCATCATCGAGATCCTCGACATCTTCGCCCTGGGACAGTTCCGCGCCGGGAACATCTTCGCCAGGAGCCGCGAGAATGCGCCCACCAGGTCCACCCGCCGCGGCCCAGCCTGCCCGATCCGCCGCCGGCCTCTCTTCCACATCCGGCATCGGTTGCGATTGCGCGCGCAGTTGTGTCCTCGCCGCCTCCTGGCGGTCCGTCCGCCCATTGCGCAATACGCTGAAACCCTCACGCTGCGCCTGCTGGCAGAGGGGGCACAGTGCCAAGCCAAATTGCGGTCTGCGGTCGCACCCTGGCATTGCGCAGTTCAACGACTTCCCGGCGCTGATCAGCGCCCTCGAACGCATCGGCGCCAGCACCATTGCCTCGCTCCCCGCCAGCGCCGCCAGCCGCCGCGAAGCAAGCAGCCGCGCCGCCATATCGCCCACGTCCAGGGGTAGCGCGCAGCTCACGCGGCCACCCTAAAACGGAAGTAAACACGCAGTTTTTTATGTTCGGAGCTCGCCCCCGGCACCACTCAAAGCCGCAAGATCCTCCCGCGCTACGCAGTTTTTAGCAAGCCTGCCAGATAATCCACACAGCCATCCAGGGTCGCCAGTTTGGGGTAGTCGATTTCCGGTATTTCGACGTGCAACTCCTTGTGCAGGCCGATGACAAAATTGAGCAGGTCCATGGAATCGATGTCCAATTGATCGCGGATGCGCGTGCCGGGCTGCAGTTGCGAGAGATCGGCTTCCGGTGCGATCCGGCCCAGCGCGCGGAGTACGGCAGAGCGAATTTCTTCCCTGCTCATAGCTTTTCCGGTTCCTGGAGCAAGCGCTCCAGCGCGGCGAGAAAGAGGCCGCCGCGATGCCCGTCGCTCACGCGATGGTCGGCGGAAAGCGTGGCCATGAGCAGGGGGTGGGAGACGATCTGGCCGTCCACGGAACAGGGCCGCTCGGCAATCTTCCCGAAGCCCACAAGGGCCACCTGCGGCGGGTAGATAATGCCGAAAACAGAGTCGACGCCCTGCTCCCCGAGGCTGGTGACCGTGATCGTGGGGTCACTCAACTCGGAACTGCGCAGAGAGCCGGCCCGCGCCCGTTGCACGAGGTCGAGGAACTGCTTCATCAATTCGCCGACGCTCTGCTGGTCGGTATGGTGCAACGCCGGGGCCACCAGCCCGCCACCGCGCAAGGAAACCGCCACGCCGACATGCACGTCCGCGGACGGCACGGCCTTCCCTTCCTTCCAGAAGGAGTTCAGATCGGGAACCTGGCGCAGAGCGAGGGCCACGGCCTTCAGGAGCAGCACGCCGTAGAGCAGGCGGTCGGCGATGGAGCGCCGCGTATTCTCCTGCGCGAGCCACTGGACGCAGCGATTCATGTCCACCGTGGTGCTCAGATAGTAGTGGGGAATTTCGCGCTTGGAGCGCGCCATGGCTGCGGCAATGGCCTGCCGCATGCGCGTTTGGCGATCGGGCGGCTCTTGCGCAGCCATTCGGGCTTGCACGGCGCGTTGCACATCCTCCAGCGTCACTCGTCCACCCGGTCCCGTGCCCGCGAGGCTGGCCGGATCGATGGCCTGCTCTTCGGCTAGTTTGCGGGCGGCAGGAGAGATGTGCAGTCGCCCGGAAAAGGGAGAAACGGCGGGGGGTGGAACCGCGATGGAAGGAGCAGGAGCAACCGCCCGAATTGGCGCCATAGCGGTGGCTGTCCGGACCAGCGGCGGAACCGCTCCCGCGGCCGGGACAGCTACACCCTCCTCGCGGATGAGAGCGAGAGGCGTGCCCACCGGAACTTTTTCACCCGGCTGGACAAGAAACTTGTCCAGCACGCCCGAAGCGAAAATTTCGACCTCGATATCGGCCTTGTCGGTCTCGACGTCCGCGATGATGTCCCCGCGCTGCACCCGTTCGCCGATGTTCTTGCGCCAGCGCAGGAGTTTGCCGGCGGTCATATCCGCGCCGAGCTGCGGCATGACAAATTCAGCCATGATGGGCGAGCATTCCTTCCGCTGCGCTGACAATTTCCGCGGCCTTGGGCAGGGTGGCCTCCTCGAGGTGCCTGGCATAGGGCATGGGAACCTCGGCGCTGCACACACGCGCCACCGGCGCATCCAGCTCGTCGAAGGCGTTCTCCATGATGCGCGCGCTGATCTCCGCGGCCAGGCTTCCGGTGCGCCAGCCTTCGTCCACGATGACCGCGCGATGAGTCTTGGCCACCGATTGCACAATTGTTTGCGTATCGAGAGGACGAATCGTGCGCAGGTCGATGACTTCCGCTTCCAGGCCCTGCCGGGCAAGAGCATCCGCCGCCTGCAGGGTGATGCCCAGCGAACCGCCGTAGGTAATCAGGGAGACGTCCCGGCCGGGACGGCGGATGGCGGCCCGTGTGATGTCCGCCGGAGCCGCGGAGAGGTCCGCTTCGCCTTCCAGAGGATACAAGGTGGCGTGTTCGAAAATAAAAACGGGATCGTCCTCCTGGAGAGCGGCGAGCAGCATGCCGTAGGCGTCGGCAACCGTAGCCGGGGCCAGCGCCTTGATGCCGGGAATATGCGCGTACCAGCCTTCCAGACTGTGCGAATGCTGGGCGGCAAGCTGCCGGCCGCCGCCGCTGGCCATGCGCACAACCAGCGGAACATGGAATTGCCCGCCGGACATATGACGCAGAGTCGCGGCGTTATTGAGAATCTGGTCCATGGCCAGCAGGCTAAAGTTGATGGTCATGATTTCGACGATGGGGCGCAGGCCGCCGAGCGCGGCGCCGATGCCCGCGCCCAGGAAGGCGGACTCCGAAAGCGGCGTATCCAGAATGCGCTGCGGGCCGAACTCCGCGAGCAAGCCGTGGCTGACGGCGAAGGCGCCGCCGTACTGGCCGACATCCTCGCCCATCAGAAAGACGCGGGAATCTTCGCGGAGCGCCTTGCGCAAAGCCGCGCGGACCGCTTCGCGATAGGTCATCGTGGTCATGGCATCACCGCGCCGCAAACATCGCGCAAAAGATTTTCCGGAGGCTCGAGGGGACTGGCTTCGGCGAAGTTCACGGCGTCTTCCATCTCGGCGGCGATTTTCGCCTCCAGGCGGGCCAAGTCGGCGTCCGCCAGCAGGTCCCACTCGCGCAGGCGCGCCTGGAACAAGGCAATGGGGTCACGCTTTTTCCACTCGGCAATCTCTTCCCTGGTGCGGTAGAGGTCCGGATCGGACATGGAATGGGCCCGGAAGCGATAGGTGCGCAGTTCCAGAAGATACGGCCCGCCCCCGCCGCGCACAAACGCGGCCGCGCGCCCCGCGGCGGCTTCCACGGCGAGAACGTCCATTCCGTCCACGGCGCTGGAAGCCAGATCGTAAGCGGCCGTTTTCTTGCTGATATCGGTCTGCGACTGGTGGCGGGACAAAGCCGTGCCCATGGCGTAGAGATTATTTTCGCAGAAGAAAAGAACCGGCAGCTTCCAGAGCGCCGCCAGATTCAACGATTCGTGAAATTCACCCTCGGCCACGGCGCCATCTCCGAAAAAGCAGGCCACGATTCCCTTCTTCCCCAGCGCTTTCTCGGCCAAGGCCAGCCCCACGGCAATGGGCAGTCCGCCGCCGACGATGGCGTAGCCGCCATAAAAGCGGCGATAGGCGTCGAAAAAATGCATCGAGCCGCCATGCCCGTGGCTGCATCCGGTGACCTTGCCAAACATCTCGGCCATGAGGGCCGCGGGGGGAATGCCGCGGGCCAGAGCATGGCCATGCTCGCGATAGGTTGCCACCACGGCATCGTCCCGGGAAAGGACCTGCATGGCGCCGACGCCCGTGGCTTCCTCGCCAATGTACAGGTGAAGAAAGCCGCGGATCTTTTGCAGGCTGTACATTTCGGCGGCCTTCTCCTCGAAGCGGCGGATGCGCAGCATCTCGCGCAGCAGAAACAGAGCGTGATCCTTTTCGATTTGCCCAGCCGGTTTTGCTTCCCTGGTTGTGTCAGTCATGAACGTAACCCGCCTCCAACGTGGAAATATCGCCTTCCGGCAGCCCCAGTTCCCGCGCTTTGAGCAGGCGGCGCATGATCTTGCCGCTGCGCGTACGTGGCAAGGAGGCGACAAACTCGATTTCCCGCGGGGCGATGGCCGCGCCCAGACGCACGCGCGCAAAACCAAGAAGCTCGCGCAGAAGCTCTTCGCCGGGCAGAAATCCGGAGCGGAGAACGACAAAGGCCTTCACGATTTCGAGGGCCACCGGATCGGGCTTGCCGATGACCGCCGATTCCGCAACGGCCTTGTGCTCGAGCAGGGCGCTTTCGACCTCGAACGGTCCTACCAGATGCCCCGAGGTCTTGATCACGTCGTCTTTTCTGCCGACAAACCAGAAATAGCCGTCGCCATCGCGGCGGGCCAGGTCTCCGGTAAGATAGAATCCGCCGGCAAAACATTTTTCATAGCGAAGCGGATCTTCCCAGTACGCCCGAAACATGGAAGGCCAGCCCGGGCGCAGAGCCAGTTCGCCCTCGACTCCCGGCTCGCGAATCTCCCCCACCGAACCATCTTCCTTTTCCCGAACGATGGCCGCTTCGATGCCGGGCAGCGGACGCCCCATGGAACCGGGGCGCACATCCATGGAGGCGAAATTGGCGATCATGATGCCGCCTGTCTCCGTCTGCCACCAGTTGTCGTGAAAAGGAAGGCCGAAGGCTGCCTGGCTCCAGAGAACCGCCTCGGGATTGAGCGGCTCGCCCACGCTGGAAAGGAAACGCAGCGAGCGCAGGTCGTAGCGGCGAGCCAGGTCCGTTCCTGCCTTCATGAGCATGCGAATCGCGGTCGGGGCGGAATACCAGACGGACACTTTCTGTGCTTGCAGGATTTCGTACCAGCGCGCGGGATCGAAATCGCCTTCGTCCACGATGCTGGTGATGCCGCTGGTCAGCGGCGCGATGATGCCATAGGAGGTGCCCGTGACCCAGCCGGGATCGGCGGTGCACCAGAAAATGTCGGCCGGGTGAAAATCCAAGGCCAGCTTGGCGGTGATGTGATGAGCGACGACCGCTTCGTGAACATGAACGGCGCCCTTGGGCGTGCCGGTGGTGCCGCTGGTGAAGTGGAGAAGAGCGGGGTCCTCTGGATCCGTGGGCTCGATCGTGTACGAATCATCTGCTTCCGTCATGCGCCGGTGATAGTCCACCGTTCCGGGAACGTCCGCCGCGAGGTGGCCGTCTCCGATCAGGATGACGTGTTCGAGAAACGGCAATTGCGAGCGCAAAGATTTCACCTTGCGTTCATAGAGCGACTGCGTGGTAACCAGCACTTTGGCGCGGCCGATGGCGAGGCGGGCACGAATAGGCTCGGGGCCGAAGGCGGAGAAGAGCGGGCAGAAGACCGCGCGGTGCTTCAGCGTTCCCAGGGCCGCGATGTAAAGTTGCGGTATGCGCGCCGTCAGAACGAATACCCGGTCGCCTTTGGCGACACCGAGCGAGCGGAGAAGATTCGCAAAGCGGCTGGTGAGACGGAGAAGCTGGCCGTAGGTGGTATCCAGAACTTCGCCATTCTTGCCCAGCCAGCGAATGGCCAGGTGATCGCGAAGCGGACCCGTGGCGTGGCGGTCCACGGCTTCATGGCAGATGTTCAGGCCGCCGGCCCCCGGCAGGCCATCGAGTTCCCGGCGGGCGCTTTTCCAGGAAAATTCCCTGCACGCCTGTTCGTAGTCCGCAAGATTCGGCGCGTCCGGGCCTTCGCGCCGGACTTTGGCGATGACTTTCGAAGAGAGAAAACTCTCGGCGCGCTCTTCGGCCAGCGCGATGGGCGTCTTCATGCGGTCCTCACGGGGAAATTCAGCGGCACGGCCATGGTTTCAACTAATCGCGGCGGATTCGCCGATTTTCTGAATCTCCGGCTGCTCCTCGGCCAGGGTCACTTCCGGCCTGGTTTCGATGGGAATGGCCAGGGCGCGGGCCACGAAACAATTCCTTTCCGCTTTTTCCAGAAGGCGCTGGGCGCGTTCGCGGTCTTCTTCGCGCACGATCCCCAGCCGCGGACGAAGGACAATCCCGGTGAAGTTCCAGCCTTTTTCGCCCTTGCTGAGGACTGCTTCCGCATCCAGGTCCAGCGAGGCAAACTTCATCTTGGACAAATCGGCCACGGCCGAAAATGTGCTGATAAAACATCCCGCCACGGAAGCGACCAACAGATGCTCCGGCGTCCACACTCCGCTTTGCCCCAGAAATTCGGGCGGAGCGCTGAAGTGAATCGCCGGCTGGATGCCTTCGGCGACAATCAACCCACTGCGGTTCGCCGTGTAGGTAGACTGGACACGATAGCTTTGCATTTCAGACATTTGTGCCTCCTGAATACCTGGATCTGGGTACAACGCAAACTTAGGCCTATCCGCAGCGCTAATCTGTGACCCGCATCACAAGACCAGGGAAAAATGGAGATGGGAGAAAAGAATCGTGGAAAGCCGGCACCCGTTGCGCAAAGGAGATTGTCCGTCATGCCGCCAAGGCAATCTTCACTCCCTCGCCTGCCGCTCACTCTTTTCGGCCAGACGCCGCGTTCCCTGATATATAATTCCCCGGCGGGCAAATTCCGGAGGCATAGAGATGAAACTATTTTTGGCTGGCGTTGTTCTTGGTGTCCTGGCGTTCACGGCGGGCATCTGGTTCTATTTTTCCACGGGCATGGTGCCGGTGGCGGTCACCGACCCGGACATGCCGTTTGAAGCGCTCCTGGCGAGAAAGGCACTGCATGCGCGGATCGTGAAGCAGGGCGACAAGCCCTCGCCTGTACCCGCCGACGAGAAGAACCTGCTGGCCGGAGCCACCGTGTATGTGCAGAACTGCGCCGTCTGCCACGGACTGCCTGGACAGCCCAAGACCACGGTCGCCGAAGGCCTCTATCCAAAACCGCCGCAACTCTTCAAGGGCCACGGGGTGACGGATGATCCGGCTTCGGAAACTTATTGGAAGGCGGCCAACGGCATTCGCCTGACCGGAATGCCCGGATTCAAGAGCACGCTATCGGAGACGCAGCTCTGGCAGGTCAGCCAGTTGCTGGCCAACGCGGACAAGATCACCGAACCGGTGAAGAAAGCGCTGGCGCCGGCCGCGCCGGCCGCTTCCGGACCAGCGCACTGAGCGGGTATTCGGCGGAGCGGAAAGGGTTTCTTTGCACCCTTTCCGTTCATTATATTTGCTTATGTTGTTCCCTATATTTATTAATTTGACTGATTCTCCTGTTCCCCGTCATACTCTTCCTGTCTTTGTCGCGGGATCTCTATGGCCCTCTGCGCGAACCAACCGGATCTCTGTCTGACCGGCGAGGAAAGCCGAAGCGTCGTGCGAATTCGTCCCAGGATACGGATCGTGAACGGAGACAGCGGCGGATGAGCGCGGTCTAGGAAAGCAATTTTTTCAGTTTCCCGGGCCATCATCCAAGCGGTGATGGCCCGAACTTTTTTGCCCGCATGGGCGGGCAGTGCACAGGAGGACGGAACGTTGACACAAGCGACTCCCCGACCAAGAAGCGCGGCGCTGACCGACGGAGCGCACCGCTCCGCCGCGCGGGCCATGCTGCGCGCCACGGGCCTGAACGACGAAGACCTCTCCCGCCCGCTGGTGGGCATCGCCAACACCTGGATCGAGATCGGTCCGTGCAACTATCACCTGCGCGAACTGGCCGTGCACGTCAAGGCGGGCGTACGCGCCGCCGGGGGCACCCCGCTCGAGTTCAACACGGTATCCATTTCCGACGGCATCACCATGGGCACGGAGGGCATGCGCACGTCGCTGGTCAGCCGCGAAGTGATCGCCGATTCCATCGAATTGGTGACGCGCGGAAATCTTTTTGACGCTCTGGTCGTGCTGGTGGGCTGCGATAAGACCATTCCCGGCGGGGCCATGGCGCTCGCGCGGCTGGATATCCCCGGCCTGATTCTCTACGGAGGCTCGATCGCCCCCGGGCAGTTTGAAGGACATTCGGTCACCATTCAGGACGTTTTTGAAGCCATCGGCGCGCACGGGCGCGGCAAGATCAGCGATCAGCAGTTGCATGATCTGGAATGTTCGGCCTGCCCCGGCGCGGGCGCTTGCGGCGGGCAGTTCACCGCCAACACCATGGCGCTGGTGTGCGAATTTCTGGGCCTCGCTCCCATGGGACTTTCCAGCGTCCCGGCCACCAACGATCTCAAGCAGACCGCCGGGCACAAGGCCGGGGAGACCGTCATGGACCTTCTGCGGAGAGATCTCCGTCCGCGGAGCATCATCACATCCAAGTCCATCGAAAACGCCATCGCCGGAGTTGCGGCGACGGGCGGCTCGACGAACGCCGTCCTGCACCTGCTGGCCATTGCCCAGGAGGCTGGACTGCCGCTGGCCATTGACGATTTCGACCGCATCAGCGCGCGCACTCCCCTGCTGGCCGACCTCAAGCCCGGCGGGCGCTTCGTGGCCACCGATCTTTACGCCGCGGGCGGGACGGCGCTGATTGCGCAGCGACTGCGCGAGGCCGGCCATCTGCACGGCGAATGCATCACCGTGACTGGAAAAACGATTGGCGAAGAAGCCGCAGCGGCGAAGGAAACCTCCGGCCAGGAAGTCGTACGCCCGGCCGCCAAGCCGCTGAAAACCAGCGGCGGGCTGGTGATCCTGAAAGGCAATCTCGCTCCGGAAGGCTGCGTGGTGAAGGTAGCCGGCCACGATGTGCAGAAATTCAGCGGTCCCGCGCGCGTCTTCGATAGCGAAGAAGCCGCCTTCGCAGCCGTGCAGGCCAGCCGGATCAAGGCCGGGGACGTTGTGGTGATCCGCTACGAGGGACCGCGCGGCGGACCGGGCATGCGCGAAATGCTGGCGGTCACCGCCGCGCTGGTCGGAGCCGGCCTCGGCGATTCCGTGGCCCTGCTGACCGACGGGCGCTTTTCCGGAGCCACGCACGGGCTGATGGCCGGGCACGTTGCGCCGGAAGCCTTTAATGGCGGACCCATCGCGGCGGTGCGCGACGGCGACACCGTCGTCTTCGATCTTCCCGCGCGGGCACTGCGCGTCGAACTTACCCCCGAAGAAATCGCCGGCCGGATGCGCAACTTCGCGCCCCCGGCGCCGCGCTTCACCAGCGGCGTGATGGCCAAGTACGCTTACCTGGTCTCCTCCGCCGCGCGCGGGGCCATCACCACCGTGCCGGGGGGCAAGCCGTCCGGCATTTCACCTTCCGTTCAGACTCCCGCTCCGTCGAGGACCCTATGAAGCTGACAGGCGCGCAAATCATCTGCGAAACGCTGCACCGTCTCGGCGTCCGCCATCTTTTCGGCTATCCCGGAGGCGCGATTCTTCCGACCTACGACGCCATCGGACAGTCCCCGCTGCACCACGTCCTGGTGCGCCACGAGCAGGGCGCCACGCACATGGCCGACGGCTACGCGCGGGCCAGCGGAGGAGTCGGCGTGGCCATCGCCACCTCCGGCCCCGGGGCGACGAACATGGTCACGGGCATCGCCACGGCCATGATGGACTCTTCGCCGGTGGTCTGCGTCACCGGACAGGTGGGCAGCAAGCTGCTGGGCTCCGACGCCTTTCAGGAGATCGACATCACCGGCATCACCATGCCGATCACCAAGCACAATCACATCGTCACGCGCACCGAAGACATCGCGCGTTCCCTTCGCGAAGCCTTCGTCATCGCCGCCTCCGGCCGGCCCGGGCCGGTCCTGGTGGACATCACCAAGGATGCCCAGCAAGGCTCGACCACGCTCAACTGGGACGCCACGGCCCCGCAGCTTCCGCCCAAGCGGCCGCGCGTGGCGCACGATCAGGACGCCTTTGAACGCGCCGTGGAGATGATCAACTCCGCCAAGCGCCCCGTGCTGCTCGCGGGCCACGGCGTGCAGATCGCCGGGGCCGTGAACGCGCTGGACCGCTTCGTGCGCCGCGGCAATATTCCCGTGGCCATGACCCTGCTGGGCATCGGCACGTTCCCGGCCACCGACCCGCTCAATCTGGGCATGATGGGCATGCACGGTGAAGCGTGGGTGAACCGCGCGGTGCAGGAGTCCGACCTGCTCATCGCGGTGGGCATGCGCTTTGACGACCGAGTCACCGGGGACCTGCGCAACTACGCCGCCAAGGCCAAGAAGATTCACATCGAGATTGACCGCTCGGAAATCAACAAGAACGTGCGCGTGGACGCGGCCCTGGTGGGCGACGCCCGCGAAATGCTCGAGCACCTGATTCCCTGCGTGGAACAGACCGACCACAGCGAGTGGCTCGCCTACATCCGCGAATTGAAGGGCGATTCCGCCGTGCGCGATATCCAATCCCTTCCGGATACCGGCCATCTCTACGCCGCTCACGTCATCAGCGACCTCTGGAAAGAGACCAAGGGACAGTCGCTGGTGGTCAGCGACGTGGGCCAGCATCAGATGTGGGAAGCGCAGTATTACCACCACAACCGCCCGCGCTCGCTGATTACCTCCGGCGGACTGGGGACCATGGGATTCGCGCTGCCCGCGGCGATCGGGGCGAAGTTCGCCTGCCCATCCGACGAAGTCTGGGTGGTGGTGGGCGACGGCGGCTTCCAGATGACCATGTGCGAGATGGCCACCATCGTTCAGGAAAAGATCAATTTGAAAATCGCCATCGTCAACAACGGATTTCTGGGGATGGTCCGGCAGTGGCAGGAGTTTTTCTACGACAAGCGCTACGTGGCCACGCCGATGATCGCTCCGGACTTCACCGCGCTGGCCGGCGCCTTTGGCATCCGGAGCGAGCGGGTGTCCACGCGCGAGGGCGTACTTCCGGCCATTCGCCGGGCGCGCGAGTCCTCGGAAACGGTGCTGCTGGATTTCCGCGTGGAGCAGGAAGATTCGGTCTACCCGATGGTGCCCGCGGGCGCCTCCCTGCATGAAATGATCCGGCGGCCCAGCCCGCTGGTGGAAACCTCGACGGAGCCATGAGGAGTCCCATGAAAACAATCGTCGCCTACGTTGAAAACAAGCCCGGCGTGCTCAATCGCGTGGCCTCGCTGGTGCGCCGCCTGGCCATCAATATTGATTCGCTCACGGTAGGCCCCACGGAAAATGAAGAGATCGCGCGCATGACCATCGTCGTGCATACCGACGAGCAGGGCGCGCGGCGGGTCACGGCCTGCCTGGAAAAGCTCGTGGACGTCCTGCTGGCGGAAAACATTTCCGGCCGGCCCACCGTCGTTCGCGACCTGGCGCTCATCAAGGTTTCGGCCAATCAGGAATCCCGGCCGCACCTGATGGACCTGGTCAAGGTGTTCCGCGCGCGCGTGGTGGACGTCTCGCCCGAATCGCTGATCCTGGAGATTTCCGGGACCGTGGGCAAGATTGACAGCCTTCTGGAAGTCCTGCGCCCCTTCGGCGTGCTGGAGATGGCCCGCACCGGCAGCGTGGCCATGACCCGCGGCGCGGACCAGCTTCGCCCGCCCGCGACCGGCGCCGAAACGCATGTAATTGAAATGCCCAGCCAGGCGCATCCGCCGGCGGGCAGGAATACGGACGCGCCTCTGGCGCTGCCAAAAGTTTAAGATTCGCAAATCCTTGGGAGGAAAGAAAATGGCTAAGATGTATTACGACAAAGACGCGGACCTGGCCCTGATTCAGGGCGAGAAAGTGGCCATCATCGGCTACGGTTCGCAGGGACACGCTCACGCCCTCAATCTTCGCGACAGTGGAGTGGAGGTGCGCGTGGGCTTGCCGGAGAAGAGCAACTCCCGCGGGCGCGCGCAGAAGGACGGCGTGACCGTGCTGACCCCGGCGGAAGCCGCGGCCTGGGCCGACGTCATCATGATCCTCGTCCCGGACACCAAGCAGCCCGCCCTCTATAAGAACGACATCGCGCCGCACCTGAGCGCCGGGAAAATGCTCATGTTCGCCCACGGCTTCAACATCCGCTTCGGTACCATCACCCCGCCGGCCACCGTGGATGTGACCATGATCGCGCCCAAGGCTCCCGGCCATCGCGTGCGGGAAGTGTTTACCGAAGGCGGCGGCACGCCCGGCCTCCTGGCCGTGCATCAGGACGCCACCGGCAAGGCCAAAGCTCTGGCTCTCTCCTACGGCCGGGGAATCGGCTGCACCCGCGCCGGAGTCATCGAAACCACGTTCACCGAAGAGACCGAAACGGATCTATTCGGCGAACAGGCTGTGCTGTGCGGCGGCGTCAGCGCGTTGATCAAGGCCGGATTTGACACGCTGGTGGAGGCCGGTTATCAGCCCGAGGTGGCCTATTTTGAATGCATGCACGAGCTGAAGCTGATCGTGGACCTGATCTACAAGGGCGGGCTCAACTACATGCGCTATTCGGTGAGCGATACCGCCGAATATGGCGACTACACGGGCGGTCCGCGGCTGGTTACCGACGCCACGCGCAGCGAAATGCGCAAGATGCTGGCCGAAATTCGCAGCGGGGAATTCGCCAAAACCTGGGTGGCGGAAAATGAAAACGGCTGCCCCAATTTCAAGGCCATGCGCAAACGCGAAACCAGTCATCCCATCGAGACGCTGGGCCCGGAACTCCGCGCCATGATGCCCTTTCTGCATCCGGTGATCGCCCCGAAACAGGGCGAATAGCCTCGATTCTCCGGGGCCGTCCCGGCTTCGCGCCGGGATGGCGGCCAAGTGAGTTGACAACCTGTGCGTTTTGAGCAATTCTCTGCCCATCATGCCCAAAAAGAATAATAAAGCGCGCGCCCTGGGCCCTACCCTTGCCGAGCGCATTGAGCATCTCAGCGTCAAACGCCAGGAAATTGTCCGCCCCATTCTCGAGCACCCTCGCGAATACGTGCTGCTCAGCGTCCGCGCCATGGCCCAGCGCCTCGAGACCGACCCCGCCACCATCGTGCGCATCGTGCGCGGACTGGGCTTCGCCAACTACCGCGAATTCCGGCAGCACCTGCACGATCTCTCCATCGCTTTCGCCACCTCCCTGGACACCATGAAGATGGCCGGCGGCAAGGACACCAGCATCCCCGCCCATCTCCGCCAGACCATCGAACAGGACTTCAAGAACCTGCAGGGATTGAAGAACAGCCTGGACCCGCAGCGTATCCTCGCCGCCGCCAAACGGCTGTACTCCGCGCGGCGCATCCTGATTCTGGCCGGAGACCTGGCGGAAACTTTGGCCTATTTTCTGGATTACCAGGGCAGCATTCTCGGTTTGCCCTTCACCTCGGCTACCTCCTCCGGGCGAATCACGCATCTGGTGCGCAACGTCACTTCCCGCGACGTAGTCATCGCCATCAGCTTCCGCCGGGGACTGCGCCAGACGATCGAGGGAGTTATGCAGGCGCGCGCCCGCGGGGCCTATTGCATCGGCATCGCCGACACCTATCTCTCTCCCCTGGCCCGCCAGTGCGACGAACTCTTTCTGGCCCCGGTCGAGTCTCCCTCCTATGCGGCCTCCTATGTCGCTCCCATGGCGCTTCTGAACGCGCTGCTCTCCGCCTGCGGCGAACTGAACCGGCCCAAGACCATGGCGCTCATCAAGCAGGTGGCCGAGGAACAGCGCAAGGGCTTCCGCTGGTACTCCGCCTGATGGCATTCCCGAAGCGCGGCTCAAAAATCTTCAACATTCCCCGTTTGTTCTCCTATACTTGTCTTCGCTGACGATTCCTTTTCCGGAGGCATTCCGCCGTGAGCCCTCTCCGTTTTCTGCGCTTGTCCTGCTGTGGTGCCGTTCTGCTGGCCGCCTCCCTGCTCGGCGCCCCGCCGGCCCCCGCCCAGGCGCCTGACTACGACATCATCATCCGCAACGGACACATTGTGGACGGCGCCGGAAATCCCTGGTACGCCGCGGACGTGGCCATTCGCGGCGACCGCATCGCCAAAATCGGCGACCTGCGCGGAGCGAAGGCCGCGCGGGAAATCGACGCCGCCGGCCGCATCGTTACCCCCGGCTTCATTGACATGCTGGGCCAGTCCGAGATCGCTCTCCTGCTGGACAAGCGCGCCCTCAGCAAGCTCGCCCAGGGCATCACCACGGAGATCACCGGCGAGGGCGGCTCGATTGCTCCGCAAAACGAAAAGACCCTGGCATCGCTCCAGCCCGTGCTCTCGCACTTCGGCCTGACCGTGGACTGGACCACGCTGGACGGCTATTTCCGCCGCCTGGAAAAGCAGGGCACGATGCTGAACTTCGGCACTTACGCCGGCTCGGCACAGGTGCGCGAGGCCGTGATCGGCGATGAAGACCGCCCGCCCACGGCGCAAGAGTTGGAACAGATGAAGTCCCTGGTCGAGCAGGCCATGAAGGACGGTGCGATGGGCCTTTCCAGCGCGCTGATCTACCCGCCGAATACCTACGCCAAGACCGACGAACTCATCTCTCTCGCCCAGGTGGCCGCGCAATACGGCGGCATCTACGCCACGCACATGCGCAGCGAAGGCGTCCGGGAGCAGCAGGCGCTTGACGAAGCCATCCGCATCGGGCGCGAAGCCGGCCTGCCCGTGGAAATTTTTCACCTCAAGGTCAGCGGGAGGACTCGCTGGGGCGGCATGAAAGGCGTTGTGGCCAAGATCCAGGCAGCGCGCGACTCCGGCCTGGACATCGCCGCGGACATGTATCCCTATACCGCGGGCGCCACCGCGCTGGCCTCCGCGCTGCCTCCGTGGGTCGCCGACGGCGGCACGCCGAAGTTGCTGGAGCGGCTCAAAGATCCGGCGATCCGCGCGCGCATCAAGAAGGAATTGACCTCCGGCTCTCCCGGGATGGAAAACCTCTATGTGGACTCCGGCGGAGCCGCCGGTATCCTGCTTTCTTCCGTCACCAATTCCGAATTGAAGAAGTTTGAGGGAAAACGCCTCTCCGAGGTCGCCGCCGCCTGGAAGAAAACCCACCTGGACACCCTTCTGGACTTTATCCTCGAGGATGAAGCCCTCACCGGGGCCATCTATTTCATGGCCTCCGAACCCGACCTGCGGCTCGGCCTGGTGCAACCCTGGACCAGCATCGGCCTGGACGTCAACGCCATGTCTCTCGACGGCCCGTCCTATGAACCGCACACGCATCCGCGCGCCTTCGGGTCCATGGCCCGTTTCCTAGGCTATTACTCCCGCGACCAGCATCTCTTACCCCTCGAAGCCGCCATCCGCAAGATTACTTCCCTGCCCGCGCAGCGGCTCCGCCTGACCGGCCGCGGCCTGCTCCTCCCCGGCTATTTCGCGGACATCACCATCTTCGACGCCGCAAAAATCAAGGACAACGCCACGTACGAGCAGCCGGCCCGGCTGGCCACCGGCGTGGATACGGTGATCGTCAACGGCCAGATTGAATACGACCACGGCACGCTCAGCGGCGCCGCCGCAGGGCGCATCCTTCGCGGCCCCGGCTATCAGCCGCGCGCCGCGGCGTCCTCCGCGCCTCCCGCCAGGTAATCGCCGTCGAACACGCCCGCAAAGCCTAAATTGACTTCCCTGCCTGCGAGCGTATCGTTAAGAGATGGTCCAGCCACACTCATCAAGGAGGGTCCCCACGATGCAACGCAAGCTGTTTCTGGTTTTTACCTGCTTCACTCTTCTGGCCTTTACCGGCTGCAAGTCCGCCACGACCGACCAGGCCGATTCCAGTTCTTCCGGCGACTCCGCCACTTCTTCCGAGAAAGGCAGCTCCGCGAAACACTCGAGGGAGCGCGGCTCGTCTGAACGGAGTTCGGCGGAACGCGCCCCGGCTCCCGCTCCGAAGCCCATTGTCGTTGCCGAAGGAACGGACATCCCGGTCGTTCTCGACCAGGAGATTTCCTCGAAGAATGCCGAAGCCGGGCAGTCCTTCGACGCCACTGTCTCCGCTGATGTGCAGGGAGAAGACGGCAAGCTGGCGATTCCCAGGGATTCCCGCGCCAAGGGCACCGTTCGCGATGCCAAATCGGCGGGGCGCTTCAAGGGCAACGCCGCTCTGGTCCTGGCGCTGACCTCCGTAACCGTCGGGGGCACTTCCTACGACATCGAGACCGGCGACGCCACCTCCGCGGGCAAGGGACGCGGCAAGCGCACCGCTGAATTTGCCGCCGGCGGCGCCGCAGCCGGAGCCATCATCGGCGCCATTGCCGGCGGAGGCAAAGGAGCCGCCATCGGAGCGGGAGCAGGCGCAGCGGCGGGAACCGGAGGCGGGGCCATGACCGGCAACCGCGAAATCACGCTGCCGGCCGAAACGCCTCTGACCTTCAAGCTGACCAAGACGCTGAAGGTCCGCCGCTAGAACGCGCTTCGTTTCGCCCGCAGAATTGACCAAGCAACCGGGCAGAGGGCCTTGCGCCCTCTGCCCTTCTTTTTTGCCCGGCCCACCGGCGCGCGAGCGAACACGGTGTACTATATTCCTCGGAAATTCAGGCAAACACAGTTCCTTGCGCTTCCCAGGAGGAGTTCCTTGCCACCCATGCAGACCGCCATCATCACCGGCGCGGGCAGCCCCGGCGGAATCGGATTCGCGGTTGCCCGCCGGATGCACGCCGCCGGTATTCGCGTGATCATCACCTCGACCACCGAACGCATTCACGAACGCGCGCGCGAACTGGATCCCTCCGGAAAGAACGTGCTCTCATTGACCGCCGATTTGACGGTGGAAGCCGAAGTCCAGAAGCTCGTGGAAAGCGCGCTGGCCGCCGCCGGGCAGATCCATATCCTCGTGAACAACGCCGGCATGGTGCAGCTCGGCGAAACCATGCTCAACAAACCGCTGCGCGAGATGACCTACGCCGAATGGCAGCGGCAGATCGCCATCACCTTAAATACGGCGTTTCTGATGACCCGCGCCGTCCTGCCCTCGATGACCGCGCGCCGCTACGGGCGCATCGTCAACGTCACGTCGGTCACCGGGCCGCTGGTCAGCAACATCGGCTCCGCAGCCTATGGCGCGGCCAAGGCCGGCATGGACGGCATGATGCGCGCCGTGGCCCTCGAAACCGCCCGCGACGGCATCACCATCAACGGCGTGGCCCCCGGCTGGGTCACCACCGCCTCCACCACCGAAGAAGAACGCATCGCCGGAACTCACACCCCCATGGGCCGCGCCGCCTCGCCCGACGAAGTCGCCGCCGCCGTCTGCTTCCTGGCCACCCCCGAGGCCTCCTACATCACCGGGCAGGCGCTGGTGGTGGACGGCGGCAATACCCTGCAGGAATCGAAAGGCTAGAGCACGTGGCGCGCGCTTCCCGTCCGGCTGATTTGGAACGCCTCTGCGTGGTCTTGGTGGCCACGCGCAATCCGCTCAATATCGGAGCGGCGGCGCGGGCCATGAGCAATTTCGGCTTCGCCCGGCTGCGGGTCGTCAACCCCTTTGATCCTTCCTACCGCGAGGCCCGCTCCGCCGTGGGCGCCTCCTCCGTGCTGGAAGCCGCCGAACAATTCACCTCGGTCGCGGACGCGGTGGCCGATTGCTCGCTGGTGATCGGCACGACCGCCGCCACCCGGCGCGATTTGCAGCACCCGCTCTACACGCTCGCCGCCGGCGCTCCCCTTCTGCGCAAGGCTCTTGCCTCCGGGCGCGCCGCTCTTCTTTTCGGATCGGAAAAGACCGGCCTGCGCAACGAGGACCTCGCGCACTGTCACTGGCTGCTGCGCATCCCCACCCGCACGCAACAGCCCTCGATGAACATCGGGCAAGCCGTGGCCCTCTGCCTGTACGAACTGGTCCGCGCGGCCGCGCCCGCCGCAAAGCCGGAAAAACAGAAGCGCGCCGCGGCGGGCGAGAGCGAGCGAATCTCCCTGCTTTTGTTTGACTTATTGAAGGCCAGCGGTTACCTGGGCCGAAGGCCGGGCGCCACGGACCTGGAAAAACTGCGCCGCCTGGTGCGCCGCATGAACCTCTCCGCTCCGGACGCCGTGGCCTGGCAGGGGATTTTGCGGCAAATTGCCTGGAAAATCGATTCCGGCAACGCCCCCAAACTCTCGCCGTAATTTCAGCGCCATCCTGCCGCACCACCCTCCATTTCTCCCCTTTGCCATGGCCGCCGCTCCTCCTCTATAATTCTCATGCATCCGGCGCGGGCCTTCCGCCTTACAATTTCGCTTGCTTGATTCGCTGGGAAGCGGTAGAAGTCTTTTATACTTTGCGACATACACAGGGAGGGGCCATGTTTGAAGACGAGACAAAGAAAGATGAAACATCAGCGCATATTTGGATCGGTGTGGCGATCGTCGCCGTCATTCTCGGAGGGGGCGTCTATTACTACCTCTCCCATCTAAGCGCCTCCCAACCCGCTCCCGCAGTCGAGTCCACCCCCGCAGCCTCCACAAAACCCGTGCAGACCACCGCCGACGCCATTAAGGACCTCAAAATAAAACGCGCCCTCATGGATAAGGACGCCACCGGAACCATGGCCGTTTGGCTCGTGGCCATCGAAAACAGGTCCGAGGTGTTTTCCTACAGCAACATCCAGTACGAAACCACCTACTACGGCGGCGACAACCATACCCTGCTCGTGAACAAAGGCGTCCTTCGAATCGCCATCGCCCCCGGCGAATCGGTAAACCAGGAAATCCGAGACGCCCTCTATCCCACGGGGACGGCGCGCTTCATGTTTAAAATCAAGGAAGCCGCTTCGGCCAAGCAATAACGCGCCCAGCCCTTTTTCCCGATCGCCGGCCCGCTCGTTGCTCCAATCGAGCGGGCGGTCCTATACGGATGCCGGGGCGCGCACAATCAGCACCGAACACGGGGCGTGCCGGGCCACGGATTCCGCCACGCTCCCCAGCAGAAACCTTCGCAATCCTTTGCGTCCGTGTGATCCGACCACGATGAGATCAGCCTTCCATTCTGCGGCGCATTCCAGAATTCCGCTTCTCGCTTCTCCTTCCACGACTCGCTTGCCCACCGCAAATCCCGCCGCCCTCAATCTGTCCGCTGCCCGCGCAACTCTCTCCGCCGCGCACTTCTCCAGTTCCTTCATCCTTTCCGCCTGCTCCGGGGCGTACCCCGCGGCCATCTGCGGAGGGTTGGAAATAATCAGCGGCTCCACAAGGGACAGTACTAAGACGTCCGCGTTCTTCGCCGTCAACGCGCGCTCCACGGTTTCCGTTGCAGCTTCGGCATATTTCGAATCGTCAATCGCCAGCAGTATCTTCATTAGTGCACTTCCCCCATTCATGCCCGCACGGTCAATACCGGGCACCGCGCCTCGCATACCACCCGGTACGCCGTTGCCTGTCCAAAGTGCGTGATCAGACCCATCGGCGCCTCCGGCTTCCTTACCCCCATCACAATCAGGTCCGCCTCCCTCCGCCGGGCCATCTCCAAAATGACCTCGCCCGGCGAGCCAATCTCCACTTCGCAGTGCGGTTCACACCACAACCCGGCCTCCGCCGGAACCGTCTCCCGCAGCAAATCCAGCGCCGACCGGACGAACTCTCCCGGATAACTCAGGTCGCCCGCGACGGGCTTTTCAATCACATGCAGCAGCGTCAGCCGCGCCTGCGCCTCCTGCGCCAGGGAAAGCGCATACGGCGCCGCCGCCTTGGCCGCTGCTGAAAAATCCGTCGCATACAGAATCTCTTTCGCCTCTGCTCCTCCCTGCGCTTTCCGGGACACATGCGGACCCACGCTCAGCACCGGGCAGTGCGCCTGCCGGAAGATCTTTTCCGCCACCGATCCCAGGAACGCTTTTCCCAGTCCCGTCCGTCCGTGCGTCCCGATCACCATCAGGTCGATCTTCTGCTCCTCGATCAACCGATTCAGCGCCGCCCAAAGATCCCCGTGCCCGATGACCACCTCATACGGCACTCCCGCCAGTTGTTCCTTCAATCGCTGCTTCAATACCTCCCCCGCGGCTTGCGTCTCCTCCTGGGGCGTAGGCATCCCGCCCATCTCGGGAAGGGGGTACACGACCGGCGCTGTCACATGAAATCCAAAGACCTTGGCCCCGAAGTGCCTGGCCAACTCAGCGGCAAACGGCAGCGCCGCGAAGGAGGCCGGAGAAAAATCCGTCGCAAACACAATATTCTTCACCGCAATCCGCGTTTGCATTTTCAGAGTCGCCATATTGCACCTCTTCCCCCCGCACTCTGCTCCCAGCCGCCTCCTGCGGCTGTGCAGGGCATCACTACCCTCGGTGACCCAAGTCACAGGGCGGCCAATTTCTTCCCTACCTTTTCCCCCTCCTTTTGCGGTATCATCTCCGCGGGGCCATAAAACCATGAGCGGGGCCTCTCCTGCCAGTGCACTAGTTCTTCGCACGCTGCCTCCTCCCGAGACAATTCTTGAAATGTTGCCCGACGCCGTCCTTTTAACCGATCACGAGGGAAGAATCCGGCTGGTCAACTCCCGCCTGGAGGAACTCTTCGGCTTTGAACGAAGCGCTCTTCTGGACCAGCCCGCCGAAATACTCATCCCCGAAAGGTTTTGCCAGGCTTATCTCCAGCATTGGAAGGAGTTCATCGCCGCGCCCCGAACGGTCTGCCTGGGCGTGGGCCAGGAGGTGTTCGCGCGCCGCGCGGATGGCACCGAATTTCCCGTGCAGCTCTATCTGGCGCCCCTGCCGACACCCGCGGAACTCTTCATCCTCTGTACCATCCGTCATGGGGCAGGCTGCAGGCAGGGTGACGCCGCCTTGCAGCAGAGTGAAGAAATCCTGCGACTGATCCCGGATCATATCCACGAAGTTTTCTTTGTGACGGATCTTCGCACCGGCCGAATTCTCTATATCAGTCCCGCCTACGAAAGCATCTGGGGACGTTCGTGCCAGAGCCTCTACGACGAACCGATGTCCTGGCTGGATGCCATCCATCCGGATGACCGCCAGAGACTGGATCCCCAGGTCGATACCTTTCTCGAACGGGGAGTCCTGAACTCGGAATATCGCATCGTGCGTCCCGACGGCACCCAGCGATGGATTTCCGACCGCGCTTTCCCCGTCAAAGACGCCTGCGGCAATGTTCTGCGGTCCGTCGGCATCGCCGAGGACATTACCGAGAGCAAGCTGGCCAAGGAAACTCTCCGCCTCAGTGAAGAACGCTTCCGCCTGCTGGTCGACAATACCCGCGATTACGCCATCTTCATGCTCGATCCCCAGGGCCGGGTCAGCAATTGGAACAGCGGCGCCCAGCGCATGACTGGCTTTTCCGCCGACGAAATTATCGGTAAGGACTTTTCCTGTTTTTTTACCCCGGAAGACCTGGCACTGGGCAAACCCTGGAATACCCTGCGGCTGGCCTCCGATCAGGGGCGCTACGAGGACGACGGCTGGAGGCTTCGCAAGGACGGTTCTCGCTTCTGGGCCAACGCCATCACCTCCGCCATCCGCGACAGCCACGGGGAGATCCTCGGATTCGCCAGAATTACCCGTGACATCACCGAGCACAAGAAAGCCGAAGAGGCCCTGCTCTTCGAATTGAGCAATGCCCTGCTCACTCACCGCAACGTTCAGGAACTGTTCTCGGCGATTTCCGCCAGCATCCAGAACGTTGTGCCTCACGATTATGCGACCCTGGCCATACTCGATCCCGACACCGGCCGCTTCCGCGTGCAACTCCTCGATACCTGGAACTCCCAATATTCCGGCCTCCCGGAAACTGTTTTGCCCGTTCAAGATACCGTCCCCGGTCGCGTATTCTCTTCCGGCGTCCCTCTCCTCGTCAGCCGCGTCGACCGAGAAACCGTCGACTCGGAAACTTTTCTCCATCTCAGCGCGGCCGGAATCGCATCCGCCTGCTGGCTGCCCCTCACCTCCCGCGACCGGGCTCTGGGCACCCTCATGGTGGGCAGTCGCCGCGAGGCAGCCTTCACTTCCCCAGACATGGCTTTGCTCGAACAGATTTCCGGCCAGATCGCCCTCGCCGTGGACAACGCCCTGGCTT
Organism: Terriglobia bacterium; assembly: GCA_041500985.1. Classification (GTDB taxonomy): domain Bacteria; phylum Acidobacteriota; class Terriglobia; order Acidiferrales; family UBA7541; genus Acidiferrum. Next base: position 40,647 of record JBGQNE010000019.1, read on the forward strand.
TCCACCAGATATCCGAAAACACCCGCAAACTCACCCAGCATAAGCGCTACCTCGAAGACGAACTCAGTCTCGAATCCAGCTTTGACGACGTCGTCGGGGAGAGCGCCAGCCTGAAGCGCGTGCTCAAACAGGTGGAAACCGTCGCCCCCACCGACGCCACCGTCCTCATCCTCGGCGAAACCGGCACCGGCAAGGAACTCATCGCCCGCGCCATTCACCGCCTCAGCCCCCGTACGGATCGCCCCTTCGTCCGCCTCAGTTGCGCCGCCATTCCCGCCGGCCTCCTCGAATCCGAACTGTTCGGCCACGAACGCGGCTCTTTCACCGGGGCTATCGCTCAAAAAATCGGCCGCATGGAACTGGCCCACAAGGGCACTCTCTTCCTGGATGAAATTGGCGATTTTTCCCTCGAACTTCAGCCCAAGATTCTCCGTGCTTTGCAGGAGCGCACTTTCGAACGTATCGGCGGTACCCGCACGATTCCCGCCGATGTCCGCCTGATCGCCGCCACTAACCGCGACCTCACCCGGATGGTCAGCGAAGGCCAGTTTCGCAGCGACCTCTACTACCGTCTGAAAGTCTTCCCCATCCTCGTCCCTCCCCTCCGCGACCGCCGCGAGGACATTCCCCTTCTCGTCCGCTACTTCGTTGACCGCCATTCCCGCCGCATGGGCAAGCACATCTCTTCCATCCCCCCGGAGGCCATGCAAACCCTCCAGTCCTGGAACTGGCCCGGCAATATCCGCGAACTCGACAACTTTATCGAGCGCGCCGTCATCCTCTCCTCCGGACCGGTCCTGCGCGTCTCCCTCAATGATTTCGAAAATCCACTGCAGGTTGCTCCTTCCTCCGCTCCCTTGCCCAATCCCACTCTCGAATCCGCCGAACGCGAACATATCCTCCGTATTCTCCGGGAAACCCGCGGCCTCATCGGTGGCGCCAGGGGCGCTGCTGAGCGCCTGGGATTAAAGCGAACCACTCTGAATTCGAAACTTAAAAAGCTTGGAATCGCTCGCCAAGACTATATTTAGTCTCTTTTGATGATGACTCGTCTCTCTCGTCGTCTCCAAGTCTCTTATTTCATTATTTTTCCCTTATAATTTCACCTTATCTCCTTTCCTTCTCGCGCCCATTCTCTCCTCTCTGCCGTTTTTCCTTTGGTCAGTATCGTGCTCTCTCTTTGCTCCGGAACTAAAGGAGAATGCCTACGTTGCGGATCACCATTGAAGGGAATTCCGACGCCCTTTTGATGCGGCTGGAAGGCAGAATTGCCGGCCCGTGGGTGTCTGAATTCGATCAGACGTGGCACTCCCTTGCTCCCTCGCTCGGCAACAGGAGATTGTCTCTGGATCTGTGCGGCGTCACCTACGTAAACCAGGACGGGATTCGCCTCCTGCGTCACATTTACGTGGAAACGAATGCCGAGTTTCGCGCCGACACTCCGCTGACCAGATATTTTGCCGATGAAGCGGCGCACGATCCGGAAAAAGCTGTGCAGGAAGGGGACTAAAAATGAGAGGGCCCTATGGCTTTGAGTTGAGTTCGAATTGCAAGAGTTGCAAGTTCCGGGCGAACGGGTTTTTCTGCCAATTGTCTCCCGCGGCCCTGCGGGATTTTGATTCCATCAAATCCGTTTCCGCCTTTCCGGAGGGCGCCGTGCTCTTCCTGGAAAAGCAGGATCCCCGGGGCATTTACGTCCTCTGCGAAGGGCAGGCCAAACTTTCCATCAGCTCCAGCGAGGGTAAGACGCTCATCCTGCGCATTGCCCATCCGGGACAAATCCTCGGCCTTATGCCCGCTCTGATGAACATGCCCCACGAGGTCACCGTCGAGACCTTGCGCCCCTGCCAGGTCGCTTTCGTTCCCCGGGAAGACTTTCTGCGCTTTGTCCAAAAGTATCCGGAAGCCTATCACAGCGTAGTCCGCGAACTGGGAGCCGACTACCATACCGCATGCGAACAACTCCGCACTCTTGGTCTCTCCGCCTCCGCCCCGGAAAAACTAGCTAAACTTTTCCTGGGCTGGTCCGCCGGCGGAAAAGAGACCCGCGGCGCAACCCAGGTCAAAGTCGCCCTCACCCACGAGGAGATCGCAGAATTCATCGGCACCACCCGCGAGACAGTTACCCGAACCCTCAGTGATTTTCGCTTGCGTCATCTCGCCGCGCTGGACGGCTCTACCCTGAGGATTCCCAATCGCGCCGCTCTCGAGGATTTCGTCAGTCTGTAAACCAGCCCCGTGGCTGTCAGGAACTCAGCATGTTCAGGGAGCAACCCGCTATGACCGCCAGCAATGCCGGACCCGTCAGAATTCTTCTCGTGGGGGAAAGCCCCATGGGCTTTTCCTATCTCTCCCAGCGCCTGGAAAAACGCGGCTGTGAATGCCACGTAGCCTACTCCAATTACGACGGTGCCCGCTTGTTTCGCGAGCATCCCTTCGATCTCGTCTTGTGTTGTGGTTCCCGGGAGGGAATCCAGTCTTTGGTCACCTCCATTATCGGTTCCTCCGCCAGCCTGTACCGCTCTCATCGCGTCGAGGACGGCTGCTGGTGGCTTCCCGCCGTGCTCCGCGGCGAAGCCTGCACCGGGGCGCCCGCGTTTCAGCCCGGCGAATTCATGAAAGTTCTCGATCAAGTGGTGGAAAGCCTTCGCCCCGCGGAAACCGCCGCGCCTTTGGCTCATTCCCAATTCGCCTAGCGCCGCTTCGCTTTTCTCCATAGACACAAAAGAGCCCGCTTTTTTCAGCGGGCTCTTTTGCCTTTCCTCCGCTTCACGCCACCGCTCCCCCGCGGTAGAGTGCCGGGGCTCTCCTCTGCATCACCGCCTGATACGTTTTCACAACTTCATCACAACTCAGTTCCGGCTCCTTCGCGCCGTTCCGCGGCTCGGCGTGCATCACCAGATCGTCCATGGACACGATGCCGACCAACCCGCCATCCCGCGCAATCACCGGCAAGCGCCGCACCCGCGCGTCCCGCATCGTCTTCAAAGCCGCATGCACATCCTCCTCCGGTTTGCAGGAAAACAGGCTCCGCGTGATCACTTCTCCCACGGTTATCTCCCCGGCGGGCTTTCCCCGCGTGGCCAGCGCGATGCAGATATCCCGGTCGGTGATCACCCCGGCCACCCGCCCTTCCGGATCCACCACCGGAAGAAAGCCGCAGTTCCCGTTCCACATCAGTTCCACCGCCGATCCCAGATTCGTTCCCAGTCCGCAGTAATATGGCGTTCCCGTCATCACATCTTTCACGTTCATGATTTTGCCCCTTTCTTTTCCTTCTCCTTCTCTTCGGACGCCTCCCGGATGACCTCCACGGAACAACCGGCGTTCAGCGCCACCGCTTCCGATACGCTTCCCATCGTCCACCGGTCGAATCCGCGCCGCCCGTGCGACCCCAGCACGATCATGTGCGCCCGCCATTTTTCCGCCTCGGCGAGAATCATCCTCGAGGGGATGTCCCATTCCAGCGGAACCTCCGTGCAGCTCTTCAGCTCGCTTTTCCCCAGCAGTTCATTGGCCTTCGTCGCGGCTTCCCGCGCATGCTCCAGGGAAAACGTATTGATCTCCTCCACTTCGCCCGGTTCGAAATAGGGGAATTCGCGCAGCGGAATAATCAGCTCGGGAATCGAAATCACCTTGACCTCGCTCCCTTTCGGCCACGGCCGCTCCGCCACCGAGCGCACCGCGCCCATTGAGCAGTCCGACCCATCCGTCGCCGCCAGAATCCTCATTCCCTCGTCCGCTTTCCGCTCCTGCCCCTTCGCCGGCGAACGAACAATCTCCACTGAACAAGGCGCGCTGCGCAGCACCGCCTTGGACGTGCTTCCCAGCAGTATGCGCGCCAGGTCGCCGTGCCCGTGCGACCCCGCCAGAATCAGGTCGGCACCCCACTCCTGCGCAAAACTGGAAATCGCTTTCCGCGGATTCCCCAGCAGCACTTCCGTCTCCGCGCTCCACCCCGCGTGCTGCAGCGACTCCGCCGCGCTTTTCAGCTGGATTTGCGCCGCTCCCTTGGCCCGCGCCAGCAGCAGCGGCGCTTTCACGAAGTGAAACGGGTCCACGGCGTGAAACATGCAGAATTTCGTGCCCGCCGGCCACGGCCGCGTCACCGCTTCCCGCACCACCGCCAGCCAGGACGGCGTGGCATCTACCGCGATTAATACTTTCATCCTTCACGTCACAATTCAGAGGCCGCGGCAGACCTTGGAGCCTTGCCGACCCTCTCGGGCCGGTGCGTCGAAACACCTAGGCGCTCCGTACAGCTCCACGTCTGCCAGCGGCCTCAAAGCGAAGGGCGAAGGTATCCTGCAGGTGAGTGCCTCGCAGCTTCTGTGGGTGAGCTGGCGAGGTTAAGTTTCATGGGCTCATGGGACTGAATGACCCATGCGGACTCAGTTTGGTTTCTCACCATCACCTTCGCCCTCCGATGTTTTATTTTTTACTCCTGGGGGGCGGGACCGGCAGTGATGGAGAACACCTTTCGCCGTGTTCTCCATCACCCGGCGCTACTTCTATTCCTCGTTCCACTTCCATCCGGCGTACTGCTCGCGCAGCTTCGACTTCATGAATTTTCCCGTGGAGTTCCGCGGAATCGCATCCACAAAAACCAGGGCCTCGGGCAACTGCCACTTGGCGAATTTGCCCGCCAGGTGCGCGCGCAGTTCCTCCGCCGTGGCCTGCATGCCTTCCTTCAGCACCACCGCCGCCAGCGGGCGCTCCTGCCATTTCGGATGCGGGATCGCCACCACCGCCGCCTCTTTCACCGCCGGATGCCCCATCAGGGCGTTTTCCAAATCCACGGAACTGATCCATTCGCCGCCGGACTTGATCAGGTCTTTCGTCCGGTCGGTAATCTTCATGTATCCTTCCGGGTCGATCGTGGCCACATCGCCGGTGCGGAACCATCCGTCCGCCGTCCATTTGTCCTTGTCCTCGCCTTGCTTGTAGTAATTCGAAGCGACCCAGGGCCCGCGCACTTGAAGCTCGCCCATGGTCTGCCCGTCCCAAGGCGCTTCTCCCGATTCGCTTACGGTGCGCAACTCGACGAAGGGAAATGGCAGACCCTGCTTGGCGCGCGCGGCGTAGCGTTCATCCTCGGAGGCATCACGCATATAACTCTTCAGCCGGCCTCCAGTGCCCAGGGGCGTGGTTTCCGTCATTCCCCAGGCGTGGCAAATCATAATGCCCTGCTTGTCGAAGCGGCGAATCATCGCTTCCGGCGCGGCTGCTCCGCCCACCACCATGCGCAGTTCCGGCTGGAGCTTCCACTTACCGGGATTTTTTTCCAGAGCTTCCAGAATTCCCATCCAGATGGTGGGCACGCCCGCGCTGAGCGTCACCTCTTCCTGCTCCATCAAGTCCAGCAGGCTTGCGGCATCCAGATGCGGACCCGGCAGCACCAGCTTGGCCCCAATCATCACGGCCAGGAAGGGCAGCCCCCAGGCGTTCACATGAAACATGGGCACCACCGGCATGATCACGTCCAACTGCTTCAGCCCGAACGTGTCGCCCAGGCCGACCCCGAACGTATGCAGCACCAGTGCGCGGTGCGAATAGACAACCCCCTTGGGCACGCCCGTCGTGCCGGAGGTGTAGCACATGGCCGCGGCTTCGCGCTCATCGAGTTCCGGATAGGCGAATTCTCCTCTGGCCTGCTTCAGAAACTCTTCGTAATTCTCGTAGCCCGCGGGAACCGGCTGCCCGGAAACGGGAACGACCAGCACGCGCCCGATTTTTGTTTTGTCGCGCACCTTTTCATAGAGCGGAAGCAAAATGTCGTCCACGATGAGCACGCTGTCTTCCGCGTCATTGATAATCTGCACCAGATTGTCCGGAGCGAGTCGCAGATTCAGCGTGTGCACCACGCCGCCCGCCACGGGAACGCCGAAATAAGCCTCCAGATGCCGCGAATGGTTCCACATCAGCGTGGCCACGCGGTCGCCGCGCTTCATCCCCGAGCGGGTCAGCGCCTCCGCCAGCGCCCGCGAGCGCCGGTAGAATTCTCCATAGTTGGTGCGGTGCAGCTGCCGGTCCGGCATGCGTGATACGATTTCCACTTTTCCGAACAGCTTTCCGGAGCGCTCCAGAATCGCGGTGAGCGTCAGGGGAAAATCCATCATCGTACTCTGCATCCATCCTCCGAAAAGCCTTCGTTGTCCCGGCGAACCAGCCTGCCCGGCAGCCTGCGCGTGTATCCTAGTGAATTTTCCCCGGCCTGAACAGTGCCTTTTGCCCCGATGAGCCGGGCTCGATACCGCCACGGCCGATAAAAACATCGAACGGCAGGATCGACGTGAACTGGGCATTTCTGAAGTGGCTCAATTAGAAGGAGCCGCGCCGTGCCGGAGAAATGCGGGTTAGGTCCAGGTCACACGGCGGGAAAACGGAATGGAGCACGCGGTATAATTCCGGGAAACGCTTCCGGACGGCGGTCGGCGCACAACCGGGGGAAAACAGGTGACCTCAATGCTCAAGCGGACGGTACAGTTCCTTTTGCTTTTGGCTATTTTTGCGGCATCGGCGGCGGCGCAGGCGCCCAGCTACGAATTTCCCCGCTATACGTCTCCGGAGAATTGGCGCGTCGATGAGGACCGCGACCACGTCACCTTCACACAGATTGATCAGACCGCACGGACCTATTGCATGATGGGGCTGTACAACAGCCGCAGCGCCTCGGGCGAGCTGCAAGATGAGTTCGCGGCGGAATGGAAAGACGTTGTGCAATCGTCATTCACCGCGGGCGCGCCGCCGGCGACGACCGAGGGAACCATGAAGGACGGAGTGCGCTTCCTCGAAGGAGGAGCGGATGTGCGCTCGAGCGACGGCAAGCCGTACGCCGAGCTGATGGTGTTTGCCGCGTCCGGGCGTGTGACCAGCCTGATGATCGTGGCCAGCAACCGCGCGGCCCTGGAAGCGCGGCGAGCGGCCATCCAGACGTTTCTGGCCAGTTTGCAATTCGCCGCCGGCAAAGCGACGACGGCCGGCAAGCCCGCGGCGGAAGCGGGCGCTGGCGCGGCGGCGCATGCCGCGGGAATCACCGGCGGCAAAGGCATCGCCGGAGTGTGGATGGGATTTAAGGTGTACTACGGCACAAACGATCTCGAGCCGCGCCCGCGCTGGTACACGTTTTTTGACAACGGCGAGGTCTTCGAAGATATTCCGCGCACGGGTTTGGCGGGATTCGACCATGCGGCGAGCCCGAACGACGAACACCAGCGCAATTATTGGGGCACCTACCGCTACGAGAACGGCGCCGGAGCGATTACCAAGCCCGGCGTCAACTTTTCCACCAAGCTGAAAGCGGACAAGCCGGGCGATATGCTGATCGATAGCATCCACTTTCATCGCTGCGTCGCGGTGGACCATCTTCGGCTGGAGGGCGGCTGGACCAGCCTCGGCGATGTGCACGATTCGCTACTGCAAAGAACACCCATGGGCCAGCGTCCGGTGATTCGTTTTACGAAGGACGGGCGGTTCAGCGACGAAGGCATTTTCCAGACAATTCTCCAATCTGTCAGCACCGAACGCCACCTGGATGGAGCGGGTTCGGGGAGCTACGAGGTAGAGAACTTCAGCCTGATCCTGCGTTACAGCGATGGGCGGGTCCGTCGCATTGCGCTGACCGGGCTTCTCGGCGGAGATCCTGCCGTTCATAACGATATTATTTTTCTGGGGCGCAGCCGGTTCAATAAGATGGAATAGTTGCGTGGTTGAATCCATTCCGGCCTATCGGGATGGGCGTGCCAACGAATCAGAAGAATGAAAAACCCGCACCCTTTTAAAAGTGAAAAGGGTGCGGCACCCCCGACACAAAAAGGCGACAACGAAAAGATTGCGCAGAAGTGTGTTTAGCGGACGACCCCGGTGAGCGGGCTGCTCGCGGTGGCGTATAGCCGCTTGGGCATGCGCCCCGCAAGAAACGCCTGGCGGCCGGCGATGGTGGCATGGCGCATGGCTTCGGCCATGAGGACGGCGTCCTGGGCTTCAGCGATGGCCGTGTTCATGAGGATGCCGTCGGCGCCCAGTTCCATGGCCAGCGCGGCGTCGGAGGCCGTACCCACGCCAGCGTCCACGATCAGGGGAACTTCGGTGATGCGTTCGCGGAGGATGCGCAGGTTGGTCGAATTCTGAATGCCCAGGCCGGAGCCGATGGGCGCGGCCAGCGGCATGACCGCGGCGGCGCCCGCGTCAATCAGCTTGCGGGCCACGATGAGGTCGTCGGTGGTGTAGGGGAGGACGACGAAGCCTTCCTTGACGAGAACTTTGGTGGCTTCGATGAGCTGCTCAGTATCCGGAAAAAGGGTTTGCTGGTCGCCGATGACTTCGAGCTTGACCCAGTTGGAGAGGCCCACTTCGCGGCCCAGGCGGGCGGTGCGGATGGCTTCGTCGGCGTTGAAGCAGGCGGCGGTGTTGGGCAGGATGAAGATTTTCTCGCGGTCGATGAAATCCAGCAGGGATTCCTTCGTTTTGTCGGTGAGATTCACGCGGCGGACGGCCACGGTGACCATGTCCGCGCCGGAAGCGGCGTGCGCGCGGGCCATCTCGGGAAAGCTGCGGTATTTGCCGGTGCCCACGATGAGGCGGGATTTGAAGGCGCGGCCTGCGATTACCAGTTCGTCGGACATGGAAGGAACCTCGGGGAACAATTGTAGAACGGAGCGGGCGGCGAGGGAAAGGCAAAGAAAGAAGGCGGGAAGGATGTAAACCGAGATAGCGCCGGGACATGCAATCGTGGTCGGGCAGCAGCGGGCGGGGCAAGCCCCGCCCCTACAAGGATTGCTGGCTAGCGGAACTGCATGGGGCGCGGTTCGGCGACGTCGGCGTAGAGTTTGTCTATGATGTCGCGGTACTGCTGTTCAACGACGCGGCGCTTGAGCTTCATGGTGTAGGTGAGCCCGCCGTTCTGGAACGTAAAATCCTCGGGGACCAGGGCGAAGCGCTTGATGGATTCGTACTGCGCGAGATTGGCGGTAAGGCGCTGGAGTTCGGATTCGATCAGCGCGCGGGTCCAGGGGTCGGCGGCAAGTTCGGCGCTCGAGGCGAACTTCTTCCCTTCCGCGGCGGCTTTGGCGGAGACGGTTTCGAAATTGGGGACGAGGACGGCGCTGACAAATCTGCGGCGGTCGCCGACGACCATGGCGTTGAGAATGTAGGGAGAAGTCTTGAGCTTGTTTTCGATGGGCTGGGGTGCGACGAATTTTCCCGCGGCGGTCTTGAGAAGGTCCTTCTTGCGGTCGGTGATGAAGAGATAGCCGTCGGCGTCAAGAAAGCCGATATCGCCGGTAGAGAACCAGCCTTCGGAATCGAGCACGGCGCGGGTGTCTTCCGGCTTCTGGTAGTAGCCCTGCATGACCAGCGGACCCTGGACGAGGATTTCGCCGTCGTCGGCGATGCGCACATGGACGTTGGGGATGATCTTGCCGGAGCTGCCGACGCGGTTGACGGGATAATTGCTGGAGACAATCGGAGAAGTTTCGGTGAGGCCGTAGCCCTGATAGACCGGGACGCCCACGGACCAGAAAAATTCAATCAGGTCCTGGGAGAGCGGGCCGCCGCCGGAGAAGGCGATGCGCAGGCGGCCGCCGGTGGCCGCGCGGATTTTCCGGAGGACAATCTTATCGGCGAGCGCGTATTGCAGGCGAAGAGCCATGCCGGGCTCGCGGCCCGCGGCCTTCCAGGGGACGGAGCGGGCGGCGACGCGCAGGCCCCAATTGAAAATGGATTTTTTGGGGCCGTGCAGGCGGCTGCCCTGCTCCATGATGCGCGCGTAAATCTTTTCGAAAAAGCGCGGGACGGCGGCAAGCACGGTGGGGCGGACTTCGACGAGAGAGGCGGGGACGAGGTCCATCTGCTCGACGTAAGCGACGGTGACGCCGTGGAAAAGATAGACGTAATCGAGCAGGCGGCCATAGACATGAGAGAGCGGGAGGAACGAGAGAGCCACGTCCAGGCCGGGTTGCAGATCGAATGCCACGCAGGTGTCCGTGGCGTTGGAGCAGAAATTGGTGTGCGAGAGCATCACGCCCTTGGGCTCGCCGGTGGTGCCGGAGGTGTAGATGAGGGAAGCGAGCTGGCCGGGAAGAACCTGGGCGGCGTGGACGCGATATTGCGCGATTTCGGCGTCGCCGGCGGGGGCGACGAGCGTTTCATAGAGCAAGCAATCGGCGGGAATGTTCGCGCCGCCGTCGGAGACGATGATGTGTTCGAGCGCGGGAAGCTGCGCGCGGATTTCCAGAAGCTTGGCGGCCTGGGTCTCGCCGGCAACAACGACGACCTTGGCTCCGGAATGATTCAGGATATAGGCCATGCGCTCGGGGGATTCGTTGAAGTAGATGGGCACGGAGACGGCGCCGGCGCCGGTGATGGCGAAATCGGCGACGTGCCATTCGGGGCGGTTGGGAGAGAAGATGCCGACGCGGTCGCCGGGCTTGATGCCGAGTTCCACGAGGGCGCAGCAGAGTCCGGCGACGCGGCGGAGAATCTCCGCGGAAGAAAATGGTTTCCAGCCGCCGTCCACGCGCACCAGTTGCGCGCGCGGATTGGGAATGCAATCCACGGCGTTAAGGAAGCGCGAAGGCAGCGTGCCGTAACTCATCGCTAAACTCACTGTACTAAAGCGGGGCGGGGCTTTCAATCGCCGCGCGCGGGCTTGGATGCATTTCGCAAGCCCCTGCGTTAAGATGCAAACGGAGAGCAAAAAGAGGGCCAAGTGAAGCCAAGCAGGCAAAGAGGACGATGATGAGCGAAGGAAATCGCAAGCGGGCCGCCGGAAGCCCCGCCATTCGCGCGGCGCGCGGCACGCAACTCTCCTGCAAAGGCTGGCAGCAGGAAGCCGCGCTGCGCATGCTGATGAACAACCTGGACCCCGACGTGGCCGAGCAGCCCGATGAGTTGATTGTCTACGGCGGAACGGGCCGGGCGGCGCGCAATTGGGACTGCTACGAGGCGATTGTGCGCTCGCTGCGGGAACTGGAAAACGACGAGACGCTGCTGGTGCAGTCGGGCAAGCCGGTGGGCATTTTCCGCACGCATGAGCACTCTCCGCGCGTGCTCCTCGCCAATTCCAATCTGGTGGGCCACTGGAGCAACTGGGACCAGTTCAACGAACTGGACCGCCAGGGGCTGATGATGTACGGGCAGATGACCGCGGGAAGCTGGATCTACATCGGCTCGCAGGGAATTTTGCAGGGAACGTATGAAACGTTCGCGGCGGCGGCGCGGAAACATTTTGGCGGCGACCTGAGCAAGAAGTTGGTGGTCAGCGGCGGCATGGGCGGAATGGGCGGCGCACAGCCCCTGGCGGCCACGCTGAACGGCGCGGCGTTTCTGGGCATTGACGTGGACCCCGAGCGCATCAAGAAGCGCCTGCGCACGGGCTATTGCGACGTGATGGTGACCAGCCTGGACGAGGCGCTGCGCATCCTGAAGAACGCGGTGCGCACGGGCGAAGCGACTTCCGTGGGCCTCGTGGGCAACTGCGCCGACGTGATTCCGGAACTGGCGCGCCGCGGCGTGGTGCCGGACCTGCTCACCGACCAGACCAGCGCGCACGACCCCATCGGCGGCTACGTCCCCAACAAGATGACGCTCGAAGAGGCCTTCGAGCTGCGCAAAACAAATCCGCAGGAGTACAAGCAGCGCTCGCTCGAAGCCATCGCCGAGCATGTGCGCGGGATGCTCGAGTTGCAAAAGCTGGGCTCGGTGACCTTCGATTACGGCAACAACATCCGCACCTTCGCCTTCCAGCAGGGCGTGAAGAACGCCTACGATTTCCCCGGCTTCGTGCCCGCGTATATCCGCCCGCTGTTCTGCGAAGGGCGCGGGCCGTTTCGCTGGGCGGCGCTATCGGGAGAGGCTTCGGACATCGCGCGGACCGACGCGCTGGTGCTGGAGATGTTTCCCAAGGACGAAATTCTCAGCCGCTGGATTCGCCTGGCGCAGAAGCGCGTGAAGTTTCAGGGCCTTCCGTCGCGCATCTGCTGGCTGGGCTACGGCGAGCGCGACAAGTTCGGCCTGGCGCTCAACGACCTGGTGGCCAAAGGCGAATTGAAGGCGCCCATCGTGATCGGCCGCGACCATCTCGATTGCGGCTCGGTGGCCTCGCCCTTCCGCGAGACGGAATCCATGCGCGACGGCTCCGACGCCGTGGCGGATTGGCCGCTGCTGAATGCGCTGGTGAGCACCGCCAGCGGCGCGTCCTGGGTTTCCATTCACAATGGCGGCGGCGTGGGCATCGGCTATTCGCTGCACGCGGGGCAAGTGACCGTGGCCGACGGAACGAAGGAGATGGCCGCGCGGATCGAGCGCGTGCTGACCAACGACCCCGGCATGGGCGTGATCCGCCACGTGGACGCGGGATACGACGAAGCCATCGCCTTCGCCAAAAAGAACGGCGTGAAAGTGCCGATGCTGCCAAAGCCGTGAGCCATACACTGCTGATTACCGGAGCGGCGCAGTTGCTGACGCTGGGCGGAAGCGCGCCGCGGCGCGGCAAGGCGCTGGGGAATTTGGGACTGGTAAAGGATGGCGCGCTGCTGGTGCGCGACGGGATGATCCTGGCCGCGGGGCCGCGCGGCAACGTGGAAGCGCATCCCGAAGTCCGCACCGCGGAGAAGCTGGACCTGGGCGGGCGCGTGGCCCTGCCCGGATTCGTGGATTCGCATACGCACCTGATTCACGCCGCCAGCCGCGCCGAAGAGTACGACCTGCGCATCGCCGGGGCCAGCTATGAAGAGATTGCCCGCAAGGGCGGCGGCATATTGAACTCGGTAAAAAAGCTGCGCGCGGCCAGCGCCGAGTCGCTCAAGGCGCGGGCCCGCGTGGCGCTCGCGAAATTCGCCGAGCACGGCACCACCACCGTCGAGGCCAAGAGCGGCTACGGGCTGGACGCGGCCAGCGAGCTGAAGATTCTGACCGTGCAGCAGGAATTGAAGGGCGAACAGGCGCTGGAAATCGTCTCCACGTTTCTCGGCGCGCATGTGGTTCCGGCGGAATACCGCAAGAAGCCCAGGGGCGCGGATGAGTACGTGGAACTGCTGGCGCAGCAACTGATTCCGGAGGTGGCGCGCCGCGGACTGGCCGAATATTGCGACGTATTCTGCGACCGCGGCGCCTTTTCCGTACAGCAGGCGCGGCGCGTGCTGGCGGCGGGGCGCGCGTGCGGACTGGCGCCGCGGGTGCACGCCGAGCAACTGGCGCGCACGGGCGCAACGCAACTGGCGGTGGAGATGCACGCGGCCAGTTGCGACCATCTGGAAACAATCAACCGCGCGGACATGCGCGCGCTCGCGAAATCGCAGACGGCAGCAACTCTGCTCCCCGGCTGCTGCTTTCACCTGGGGCTCTCGCACTACGCCCCGGCGCGCGAATTGATCGCCGCGGGCGCCATCGTGGCGCTGGCCACGGACTACAATCCCGGAACCAGCCCGACGCTGAGCATGCCCATGGCGCTTTCGCTCGCCTGCACACAGATGCGCATGACCCCGGCGGAAGCCATCTCCGCGGCGACCATCAACGCGGCGTACGCACTGGGGCGGCAGAAGCGCGTGGGCTCGCTCGAAGCCGGCAAGCAGGCCGATGTGGCCGTGTTTGACTTGGACGACTATCGCGAAATCCCCTATTATTTCGGGGTGAATCACTGCTGGATGACGATGAAGCGCGGGCGGGTGATTTGGGGAAGGGAAAGTTTTCAGTAGGCGGCAGACAGTTGTCAGTAGTCAGTTGTCAGTCATCAGTTAAGAGTTAAGCGGGAAAGCGGGCGAGATGAAGCGACTGATTGAATGCGTGCCGAATTTTTCGGAAGGGCGCGACGCGGCGAAAGTGGACGCGATCGTGGCCGCGATGAGCGCCGTGCCCGGCGTCTTCGTGCTGGACCGCGAGATGGACGCCGACCACAACCGCTGCGTCATTACCCTGGCGGGCGAACCGGAGCCGGTGGCGGAAGCGGCGCTGCGCGGCGTGGGCAAGGCACAGGAACTGATTGACCTGACGCAGCACACGGGAGCGCATCCGCGTGTGGGCGCGACCGACGTGGTTCCGTTCATTCCGGTGGAAGGCGTGACCATCGAGGAATGCGTGGCCCTGGCGCGCCGCGTGGGGAAGGAGATATGGGAGCGCTTTCGCATTCCCGTTTATTTCTACGAAGCGGCGGCCACGCGGCCGGACCGCACCAACCTGGAAAACATCCGCCGCGGCCAGTTTGAAGGACTGCGCAAGGAATTGAAGCTGAATCACGAGCGCCAGCCGGACGTGGGCGAACCCAAGCTGCATCCCACGGCGGGAGCCACGGTGGTGGGCGCGCGCAAATTCCTCGTCGCCTACAACGTCAACCTGAACACGGCGGACCTGGAAATCTCCAAAAAGATCGCCAAGACCATTCGCTTTTCCAGCGGCGGGCTGCCCTTCGTCAAGGCCATGGGAGTGGAATTGAAGGCAAGGAACCTGGCGCAGGTGTCCATCAATCTGACGGACTTCGAGCAGACGCCCATGCACCAGGTGTACGAACTGGTGAAGCAGGAAGCGAAGAAGTACGGCGCGGCGCCGGTGGGCAGCGAGATCGTGGGGCTGGTGCCGAAGAAGGCGCTGGAGATGGCCGCGAACTATTTTCTGCAGCTGGAGAATTTTTCGGCGGCGCAGGTGCTGGAGAACCGTTTGAGCGAAGCGCTGGGCGGAGCGCCACACGGGCGCGCCGGGGAAGGAAAATTCGCGGCGCTGGCCCGCCCGCTGCTCGACGCGGTAGCCGAAGCCACGCCCACGCCCGGCGGTGGAAGCGTCTCCGCGCTGGCCGCGGCGCAGGCGGCGGCGCTGGGCGCGATGGTCGCGGGACTTTCCCGGAAAAAGAAATCACAGGCGGCGCACGCGGAGGCCCTTTCCGAAGCTCTCGAAGCGATGCGCCGCGCGGGGGAGGAGTTCACCCGCGCCATTGACGAAGACGCCGCCTCTTACGACGCTGTCCTGGCGGCGTACAAGCTCCCTCAAGGCGACGCCGCGGAAACCAGCAAGCGCGCTGCAGCCATCGAATCCGCCATGCGCGGCGCCGCGGAAGTCCCCCTGCGCGTGGCCCAAGGCGCTGTTGCTCTCTGGGAACGCCTCGGACAACTGCAAGCTATCTCCGCCGCATCCATGAGTTCAGACTTAAAAGTGGCGCGGCTGATGTCCACCGCGGCAGCGCAGGGAGCCCTGGAAAACGTGGAGATCAATATCGCCTCCCTCGCCGACAAGACCTACGCGGCTGGTTTGCAGGAAAAAATCGCCGCCCTGCGCAAACGGCTGGCCTGAACCGCCGGCGCATTTCAAAGGAGCAGTAAATGAAATTCAGCACGATGGTCCGAACAATCGCAGCCACGGCGGCGCTCGCCGCCACAGCCCTGGCGCTTCCCTGCTCCGCTCGCGCGGGCCGGCTGGGCCCGGACATTATCGGCCTCTTTCCCAAAGAAGTGGGCGAGTTCGCCTACGCCGACCTCAAGCAGGCCCGCTCGCTCAAATGGTTCGCGCAGCTCAAGGAGCAGCTGATTCCCGCGCGCTTCAAGCAATTCGAGCAGTTCCTGGCCTCGGCGGGCATCGACCCCAACACCCAGGTGGACGAACTGGCCTGGGGCCTGGTGGCCGAATCGATGAGCGGCAAGGGCGCCGCCAGCGCCACGGCCGTACCCACCGGAGAAAACATTGTCGGCGTGGCTCTGGGCAGCTACAACCCCAGCTCCGCCGAAGCCTTTTTCAAAACGCAAAAGCTGCCCACCCTCAAGGTGCGCGGCTACACCCTCTTCGCCTTTGGCACCGGCTCCGGCCCCAACGATCTTTTCTTCTTTTTTCTCGATTCCAATACCGCGGCCTTCGGCCATCGCGCCCTGCTCGAGAAAATGATCGAAGTGCGCTTCGGCGGCGAGGACGGCCTGCTGCGCAACGAAACGCTCTACCCGCTCATCAACGAAGCCAACAACGGCTCCGGCGTGGTGTGGGCCGTGCTCAATCCCGCGTACACGCGCCTGGCCATCCGCCAACTGGCGCCCGAGATCGAGCAGTTCCCGGAAGCCGCCAAGCTGGTCCGCCGCATGAAGAACCTAATCATCAACGTGGACGCCGGCAGCAGCGTGGACGGTCATTTCCAGGCGGTGGCGGGCTCAACCGATGACGCCAACTCTCTCTCCCAATTGCTACAGGCGGGCTTTCTCTACAAACGCTACCAGGCCCAGCAAAACAATCCGGAACTGGCCCAGCTCCTCGACCAGGTGCGCGTCAACCCCACCGGCGATCGCGTGGACCTGCGCATGAGCGTGAACGACGACCAGATGAGCGGGCTGATCAAACACAATACCTTTGCGCTGAAGATGTAGCGGCGCCAGGGCCGGCCCATCCGCCGAAACAATTTGGCCTGAATTCGGAAGGAGAAGCGGGATTCCTCCGCTCCGGGACGGCAAAAAACGCCGTCCTTCCGGTCGGAATGACAATTTTGTCTTAGGGAGGACAGGGGCGCACCTGTCCTTTTTTCTTTGGAAAGGAGAAAAACTATTCCGCCGAAACCGGCGGCTTGATCCTCTTGGTGAGAATCAGGACCGCGCAATCGCCGCGCGTTTCCCGCTGCACCTGATCCACTCCGGCCAGCGCCGGCATGTACGCAGCCGCACCGGCGGCCCCCGGACGGGACAGCGTGACCTCCAGACGGCCCGCGGAACGCGTAATTCCGACTTCCAGCAGCACGCCTGCGGCTCCGCCGCCAAAAGCGCATTCGCAGGCGGCGCGGACGGCGCCACGCAGCGCGGCCGCTTCCTCTTCGCCCAGGCCCGCGGCCGCGCCGCAGTTCGCGGCCCCTGCGGCAACTCCCGCGATCAGCCGCGCATCGTTCTCCACGCGCATCCGCACCAAGGTAGATTCGTCAGGCATTGCTATTGGCCAGGCGCACGTCGCAGGCCTCCCGGCATTCCGGGCAATAGTACAGGCCGTCTTCGCACAACCGAATGTTGCTCATCCCTTTACAGATGGAACAATACTTGTCGCACTTGCAGTCTCGCTCCGGCTTGTCGCAAATCATACACTGCACGGGTCCGCGCATAACCGCCTCCGAATCCACTTTATCCAAAGGCGGCGGCAGCGGCAACAAACTCGTTCGTCACCTGCGCACAAAGCGCCATGCGCGCCCGCCCCACGCGCGGCAGAGCGATGGCTCCCGTTTTCTTGACTCCATCCCGAACGCATGCTAGGTTCGATAATCGCCTGCTCATTTTGAGCGCTTGAAATGGAATCCGCCACTTCTTCCATCGCCGAACTTCGCAAAACGCCGCTCAACGCCATGCACCGCCGCATGGGCGCGAAAATGGTCAATTTCGGCGGCTGGGACATGCCCGTTGAGTACCCTCCCACCGGCGGACTGCTCGCCGAGCACCGCGCTGTGCGCGGCGCCGTGGGCGTTTTTGACGTCAGCCACATGGGCGATATTCGCATCCGCGCGGGAAAATCGCCCGGCGGGGCCCTCGCCGCCGTGCAGCACATCAGCATGAACGACGCTTCCTTGCTGGCCATCGGACAAGCGCACTATTCCGCCATGCTTTATCCCCAGGGAACTTTTGTCGACGACGTGATCGTGCACCGCCTGGGCCAGGACGATTTTCTGCTGGTGATCAACGCCGGCACGCGCGAAAAAGACATCGACTGGGTGCGCCGGAATACCGCCGCCTTCGATTGCGTCGTCGAGGATTGGAGCGACGCTTATACGCAAATCGCCATTCAGGGGCCGCGCGCCGCGGAAACTTTGGCGAAACTGACCGACGTGAACCTCGGGCCCATCAAGAACTACTGGTTCACCCACGGAACCGTGTGCGGGCTCGCCAACACCCTGATTGCCCGGACCGGCTACACCGGCGAGGACGGCTTCGAGATTTACGTGCCTGCGGATCAGCCCACCAGCGAAGAGGTCTGGAGCCGCGTCCTGGAAAGCGGCCGGGAGTTCGGCATCCTGCCCTGCGGCCTGGGCGCGCGCAACACCCTGCGCCTGGAATCCAAAATGGCCCTGTACGGCCACGAAATCAGCGAGACAATCAACGTTTGGGAAGCCGGCCTCGGACGCTACTGCAAGATGGACAAGGGCGAATTCGTGGGGCGCGCCGCTCTGGAGCAGGCTCGCGCTGCGGGACTGACGCGCGCGCTGGCCGGCCTGGAAATGGTCGAGCGCGGCATCGCCCGCGACGGCTACCGCGTCTTCAGCGAAACCGGCGCGGAGATCGGCGTGGTCACCAGCGGCTCGCCTTCGCCCACGCTGGGCAAGAACATTGCCCTGGCCTATGTGCCGCCGGGGGAGTCCGCCATCGGCCGCGCACTTTTTGTGGAAGTACGCAACCAGAAGGTGAAGGCGCACGTCGTAGCAACGCCGTTTTACAAGCGGCCGAGGAACACCGCCGCGCAGGGTTCTTGAAACGATTCAAGGAGACAGGGATGGCCTATCCGGCGCACTACCGTTTTTCGAAAGACCACGAATGGATCGACGCCAACGGCGATCGCGCCACCATCGGTATCACCGATCACGCCCAGCATGAACTCGGTGATGTCGTCTTCGTCGAGCTGCCCAAGCCCGGAAGCAAAATCGAAGCGGGAAAAACTTTCGGCACCGTGGAATCGGTCAAAGCCGTCAGCGAAATCTATGCCCCCGCCTCCGGCGAAGTGTTGGAATCCAACGGCACTCTGGCTAACAGCCCCGAAACCATCAACCAGGATCCCCACGGCGCGGCATGGCTCATCAAAGTGCGCCTGGCCAATCCCGCCGAACTCGCCTCCCTGATGGACGCGGCAGCTTACGAAGCTTACATCGCCAGCAAGGACGCCTCCGCCTGATGCGCTATCTTCCGAAGAGCCCCGCGGAACGGCGGGAGATGCTGGCAGCCATCGGCGTGAAGTCCGTGGACGAACTCTTCCGCGGAATCCCCGAAAAATTCCGCCTGCGCGAGGCCCTGGCCCTGCCCGGCCCCATGTCCGAAGCGGAAATCATCGCTTACTTCAAGGAACGCGCCGCGGAAAATTCCCTCGGCTACACGAGCTTTCTCGGCGCCGGCGTTTACCAGCACCTGCGCTCGGTGGTCACCGACGTCATTCTCCAGCGCGGCGAATTTCTCACTTCCTACACGCCCTACCAGGCGGAAATCGCCCAGGGTACCCTCCAGGCCATTTTCGAATTCCAGACGCTCATGTGCCAGCTCACCGGCCAGGACGTGGCCAACGCTTCCATGTATGACGGCTCCACCGCCACCACCGAAGCCGTGCTGATGGCCGAGCGCATCACCGGGCGGCGGCGCGTGCTGGTGGCGCGTTCGCTGCATCCCGAATACCGCCAGGTGTTGAAGACTTATGCGAAGAATTGCGGATTGATCGTCGAGGAGATTTCCTACGGGCAAGATGGGACGCTGGATGCCTCCGCGCTGCACGCGGCGTTGCAAGACGATGTCTGCGCCGTGGTCGTGCAATCCCCCAATTTTTTCGGCTGCATCGAGCCGCTGGCCGCTCTTGCAGGCGATGTGCAGGGTAAAGGCGCGCTGCTGGTGGCCGTCGTGGCCGAAGCGCTCTCGCTGGGCCTGGTCCGCCCGCCGGCCGAAGCCGATATCGTCGCGCTCGAAGGGCAAAGCTTCGGACTGCCTCCCAGCTACGGCGGCCCCTTCGTCGGCGTTCTGGCCGCCAAGGAAAAATATCTGCGGCAGATGCCCGGGCGCCTCGCCGGGCAGACTTCCGATACCGAAGGCCGCCGCGGATTCGTGCTCACGCTGGCCACCCGCGAGCAGCACATCCGCCGCGAGAAGGCCACCTCCAACATCTGCACCAATCAGGCGCTCTGCGCCCTGGCCGCCACCGTGCACCTTTGCCTGCTGGGCAAGGAGGGCCTGCGCGAGACGGCCCAGCATAATTTTTCCAAAGCCCAATTCGCCCTCGCCGAACTCGAGAAAATTCCCGGCGTCACGCGCTCCTTCTCCGCTCCCTTTTTCAACGAGTTCACCATAAAACTCCCGCGCTCCGCGCGCATGCTCAACGCCGACCTCCTCCGCGAGAAAATCATTGGCCCTTTCGTGCTCGGCGCCGACTATCCCGAACTCACCATGCAGGCCGTGGTCTGCGTGACGGAAACCACCTCGCGCGCGGAGATCGAGCGTCTGGCCGCCGCTCTGCGCCGCGCTCTCGATCGCCCCGTATGAAGGACAACCCCTTGAGCCAAAAAATAAAAAAAGCCTCGCGCCACACCAGCCAGGAAGAGGGCCTGATCTTCGAAAAATCCTCGCCCGGCAAGCGCGGCTTCGAACTCCCCCCGCTCGACGTTCCCGCCGCCGATGCCGCCAAACTTCTCGGCGCGCAGCACCGCGCCCAGGGCGTGGAAAACTTTCCGGAAGTCAGCGAAATCGAAGTCCTGCGCCACTTCACCCGCCTGTCCACATGGAACTTCGCGATTGACCTGGGCATGTACCCGCTGGGCTCCTGCACCATGAAATACAATCCCCGCGTGAATGAGTTCGTCGCGCGACTCGAGGGCATCGCCACCGAGCATCCCGCGCAGCCGCAATCCCTCTCCCAGGGCTGCCTGAAAATTCTGCGTCTGCTGGAAACATGCCTCCTGGAAATCACTGGAATGGACGCCATCACGCTGCAACCCGCGGCCGGGGCCCACGGGGAAATGACCGGGCTGCTGCTGATTCGCGCCTATCTGGAAAAACAGGGCAATGCGCGAAAAAAAGTGTTGATTCCGGATTCCGCCCACGGCACCAATCCGGCCAGCGCCATCATCGCCGGCTATGAAGTGGAAAACATCAAGTCCGAATCCCACGGGCAGATTGACATCGCCCGCCTGCGCGAGCAGGTGACCCCCGACGTCGCCGCGCTCATGCTCACCAATCCTTCGACGCTCGGAATTTTCGAACAGAACATCCCCGAAATCGCCGAGATCCTCCACGCCAAAGGCGCCCTCCTCTATATGGACGGCGCCAACATGAACGCACTCGCCGGCGTCACCCGTCCCGGCGAACTCGGCGTGGACGTCATGCACCTGAACCTGCACAAAACATTTTCCACGCCGCACGGCGGCGGCGGTCCCGGCGCAGGCCCGGTCGCCGTGAAGAAATTTCTCGAACCCTATCTTCCCGTTCCGGTGCTAGTGGAAAAAGCCGACGGAACCCTGGCTCTCGAGGCCCATCGCAAAGAGTCCATCGGCCGCGTGCGCGCCTTCGCCGGCAATTTCGGCGTTCTGGTGCGCGCCCTGGCCTACATCCTCGCCTACGGCCCGGGCATCCGCCAGGCCACCGAAGACGCCGTGGTCAACGCCAATTACATCCGCAAACATCTCGAAGGCGTTTTCGATCTCCCCTATTCCCTGCCCTCCATGCACGAAGTGGTCTTCAGCGACGCCAAGCAAAAAAAGAACGGCGTCAGCACCATGGATATCGCCAAGCGCCTGATTGACTATGGATTCCACCCCTACACGACGGCGTTCCCCCTGATCGTCCCCGGCGCGATGATGATTGAGCCCACCGAATCGGAATCCAGGGAAGAGTGCGACCTCTTCATCGAGGCCATGCGCTCCATCGCCGAAGAGGCCGCCACGAATCCGGAACTGGTGAAGACCGCGCCGCACACCACGCGCGTCCGCCGCCTCGACGAAGTGGGCGCGGCGCGCAAGCCCGTCCTGCGCTGGAAGCCCGCGTAAACAAAAAAGGCCCGCATGCCGTCGAGGCACACGGGCTTTCTCCTTGATTCATTTCGCCTGCCGCGGCAGGCCAATAGTCCGTTAGCGCACCATGCGCGGCGCCGGTTCCGGCGCCTGCACTCCCTGCGGAGCCTCGACGCTCTTCCCCGTGCGCGCCTGCGAAGCCTGCGGAATCGCCAGCATCTCCACCTTGCGCGGCGGCAGAATCAGGTTCTCCCCCTCGCGCGAAAACGATAGCTGCTTGTTGCGCTTGTCCCGGTCAATGCACACCAGATCGCCGCAGTGCACCTGTTCCGTCGCCAGCAGATTCGCCAGCGGATAGACCACGTGCCGCTCGATCGCCCTCTTCAGATGCCGCGCCCCGTACCGCTGGTCCGTCCCTTCCTCCAGCAAAAACTCCCGCCCCGCGGGCGTCACCCGGAACAGAAACTGCCCCTTGGCCGTCTCCAGCACCCGCTGCTGCACCTGTCCCAACTCGATCTCCAGCACATCCTCCAACTGCTCCCGCTGCAGCGGATGGAACACCACGATCTTATCCAACCGATTCATGAACTCCGGCGAAAACTTCCTCCGCGCCGCTTCCACCGCCGTCCGCTCCACCTTCTGGTTCAATCCCGTCTTGGCCTTATCCTCCGCCTGAATGAACCCGTATCCTCCCGCCATCAGTTCCGTTATCTCCCCGCCTCCCAGGTTCGAAGTCAGAAAGATCACCGTCTGCGACAGGTCCACCCGCCGGTTGTCTCCCAGCGTCAGCGTGGCCTTATCCAAAATCCCCAGCAGCAGTTGCCACAGCGAATCCGAAGCCTTCTCGATCTCGTCAAAAAGCAAAAAGCTCAGCTTCAGCTTCTCCGTGTGATGCTGCCCCAGCGCTTCCTGCGTAATCAACGGATGCGTCTCGCGGTGCCCCAGATAGCCTGGCGGCGAACCAATCAGCTTGGCAATCTCGTGCGAATGCTGAAACTCCGCGCAGTCCACCTTGATCACCGCGCGCGGGTCCCCAAACAATATCTCCGCCGCCGCTTCCACGATGCGCGTCTTTCCCGAACCCGTCGGCCCCAGGAACAGCAGGTTCCCCACCGGACGCCCCGGCGAGTTCAATCCCGCGCAGAACACCTGATACAGGTCCACCAGCGCCTGCACTCCCTCGTCCTGCCCTACGATCTTCTCCCGCAGCGCACTTTCAAAATCCCGCGTCTCATGGCTGCGGATGCTTGGATCCAGTTGTTGCTTTACGGCGGCTCTCATGTCTTTGCCTTCCTTAAGATTCGCTCCACTTCCTGCCCCCCGAGGGCGTTTGAGCGACTCTGGCTTAAGAGAGAGCATGGAGCGTGCCAAACGGTACTAGAACTTACAGGACCACTAAAGGTCGCATAATGTTGACGATACAAAAGTTGCTCATCTGGAAACCGTCTCATGCCATGAGAAAGTGTTCCACTCCAGTGCAATTTGAGAGCGGATGAAACACATCTCGCTCTCCTCTGTCTCCCAGATTTCATCTATAACCTTGCAGGGAGAAACAAAATCACACCTAGGGCAGGGAGCCTTTAGCGAATCCGAAATGAAACGTAACTACAGCAGAAACAATACATTACCGATGAAACAAGCCCTCTTTTACCCGCCCGTTCACGCCGCCATAACCAAGCGTCCTAATCTAAACTGCGCCACGCTCGTCCCGCAGGATCCATCGCCGCATGACCGCGTCTCGCTGCGTCTCACTCTGCGACTACCTCTGCCGCCGATGTCCCTGCGGCGCCGCCGTAGGCCGCCCCACTTCCGCAGGCTCGACAGCAGGCTTCTCGGCCACCACCACCTCCGCCGGGGCGCTTACCGGGCGCCCCCCCGAAGCCCCCACGCCTTCCTCGTTAGGCAGCAGCCCAGGCGTCCGCTTGACGCCCACCACCGCCCCTTCGCTCTCCCGCACAAATATCAGGTTCTTGCTGCCCGGCGCCCGGTCAATGGAGACCAGGTCACCGCAGTGCACCTGTTCCGTCGCCAGCAGATTCGCCAGCGGATAGACCACGTGCCGCTCGATCGCCCTCTTCAAATGCCGCGCCCCGTACCGCTGGTCCGTCCCTTCCTCCAGCAGAAACTCCCGCCCCGCTCCCGTCACGCGGAACAGAAACTGCCCCTTGGCCGTCTCCAGCACCCGCTGCTGCACCTGTCCCAACTCGATCTCCAGCACATCCTCCAACTGCTCCCGCTGCAGCGGATGGAACACCACGATCTTATCCAACC
>JBGQNE010000020.1:0-64079 GCA_041500985.1 Terriglobia bacterium
ATGGCTAAGGAGAAATTCGAGCGCAGTAAGCCGCACGTAAACATCGGGACGATTGGGCACATTGACCACGGCAAGACGACCTTGACCGCGGCGATCACCAAGGTGCTGTCGAAGAACAATCCGAAGGTGACCTTCCGGGCGTTTGACTCCATCGACAACGCGCCGGAAGAGCGCGAGCGCGGAATCACGATTGCGGTGTCGCACGTGGAGTACGAGACGCCCAACCGGCACTACGCGCACATTGACTGTCCGGGCCACGCCGACTACGTCAAGAACATGATCACCGGCGCGGCGCAGATGGACGGCGCCATTCTGGTGGTGGCGGCGACGGACGGGCCCATGCCGCAGACCCGCGAGCACATTCTGCTGGCGCGGCAGGTGGGCGTGCCGGCGGTGGTGGTGTTCTTGAACAAGTGCGACATGGTCGAGGACCCCGAACTGCTCGAGCTGGTGGAGTTGGAAGTGCGCGAGCTGCTGAAGACCTATCAGTTTCCGGGAGACACCATTCCGGTGGTGCGCGGCTCGGCGCTGGGAGCCTTGAACGGGGACCCCAAGTGGGAGAAGTCGATTCTGGATTTGATGGAAGCGGTGGACAAGCACGTGCCCCTGCCGGTGCGCGAAGTGGATAAGCCGTTCGCCATGCCCATCGAGGACATTTTTTCGATTTCCGGGCGCGGCACGGTGGTCACCGGAAGAATCGAACGCGGCAAGGTGAAGGTGGGCGAGGAAGTGGAGATTGTGGGCTTCCGTCCGACGATGACCAAGACGGTGACGGGCATCGAGATGTTCCGCAAGTTGCTGGACGAAGGCCTGGCCGGGGACAACGTGGGCCTGCTGCTGCGCGGCACGGAAAAGGACGAAGTGGAGCGCGGGCAGGTGCTGTGCAAGCCGAAATCGATCACCCCGCACACCAAGTTCAAGGCGGAAGCCTACGTGCTGACGAAGGAAGAAGGCGGGCGGCACACGCCGTTTTTCACGGGTTACCGGCCGCAGTTTTATTTCCGCACCACGGACGTGACCGGAGACGTGAAGCTGCCGGAGGGAGTGGAAATGGTGATGCCGGGAGACAACATCTCCTCGGAGATCACCCTGATCACCCCGGTGGCCCTCGAGAAGGGGCTGCGCTTCGCCATCCGCGAAGGCGGCCACACCGTCGGAGCCGGAGCGGTCACGGAGATTATCGAGTAACTTTATGATGAGACAGGGCGACAAGATTCGAATTCGTTTGAAGGCGTACGACCACCGCATTCTGGACCAGTCCACGCGGGATATCGTGGAGACGGCCAAGCGCACCGGCGCGGATGTTGCCGGGCCGATTCCTTTGCCGACCACCATCAACCGCTGGACCGTGCTGCGGTCGCCGCACGTGGACAAGAAATCGCGCGAGCAGTTTGAAATGCGCACCCACAAGCGGCTGATCGATATTCTCGAGCCCACTCCGGACACCGTGGATGCGCTAATGAAGCTGGATCTGCCCCCGGGCGTGGACGTGGAGATCAAGGCCTTCGGGCACGCCGCCAAGTAAATGGCCGGCGGTTGTGCAGGAATGAAATTCGCAGTGACAGCGGAGCAGAGAGAGACAAGACATGTCGGTTAACGGAATCATCGGAATCAAGCTGGGCAGCACGCAGGTCTTCAAAAAAGACGGCACGCTGGTCCCCTGCACCGTGCTGCAGGCCGGGCCGTGCGTGGTGGTGGACCGCCGCACCAAGCTGCGCGACGGTTACGACGCGGCGCAACTGGGCCTGGTCGAATTCGTCAAGCCCCAGCGGGTCAGCAAGGCCATGACCGGGCATTTCAAGAAAGCCGGCGCGGCGCCCATGAAAATCCTCCGCGAAGTGCGCCTCGAGGAATCGGCTGACGAAACCAAGGTCGGCGACCGCGTCCTGGTGGACCGCTTCCAGCCCGGCGAGATTGTGGACGTCACCGGAGTGAGCAAGGGCAAGGGCTTTGCCGGCGGTGTCAAGCGCTGGCACTACGCCGGCGGCGATGCCAGCCACGGTTCGATGCATCATCGCGCGCCGGGCGGCATCGGCGGCAGCTCCTTCCCCTCGCGCGTGTGGAAGAACCAGCATTTTCCGGGGCACATGGGCCATGC
This sequence comes from Terriglobia bacterium, assembly GCA_041500985.1. Classification (GTDB taxonomy): domain Bacteria; phylum Acidobacteriota; class Terriglobia; order Acidiferrales; family UBA7541; genus Acidiferrum. The sequence goes on from JBGQNE010000020.1 coordinate 2,099, forward strand.
CCGGGTGACCGCGAAAAATCTGGAAGTGGTGCAAGTGGATACGGACGAAAACCTGCTCCTGGTGTGCGGGTCGGTTCCCGGACCGAACGGGGCATATATCATGATTCGCAAGGTCAGGAAGAACAAGTAAGCATCGAAACAGTCAAAGGAACGAAACGTTATGCCGGTCGTGGATGTAGTCAATTTGAGCGGGAAAAAGGTCGGCCAGGTCGAACTGGCGGACAGCGTTTTTGGCGCCAAGGTCAACCCGCACCTGGTGCATGAAGCCTCGCGCTGGTATCTGGCGGGAGAGCGCGCGGGCACGCACAAAACCAAGGTGCGTTCCGATGTCAGCGGCTCGGGCAAAAAATTGTGGCGGCAGAAGGGCACCGGCCGCGCCCGCATGGGCTCGATCCGTTCCTCGATCTGGCGCAAGGGCGGCACGGTGCACGGCCCCCAGCCGCGCGATTACAGCTATGCGCTGCCCAAGAAGATGGTGCTGGGCGCGCTGCGCTCGGCGCTGTCGGCCAAGCTGGCTGCCTCCAAGCTGACCGTGGTGGACTCCTGGTCGCTCGAGTCGCACAAGACCCAGGCGTTTCGCGACACCCTGGACAAGCTGGACAGCAAGAAAAAGACTTTGCTGGTGGCTCTCGGCGAGAATCGCAACCTGGTTCTGGCCAGCCGCAACATGGAAGGCGTCACCCTGGTGGCGCCCAACGTTTTGCAGGCTTACGACCTGATGCGCCATGACCGCCTGATCTGCTCGAAGGATGCGGCCACGCGCCTGAGCCAGTCGCTCGATCCCGAACGCGTCGAGCCGGTCGCTCCGGTGGTGCTCGAAAGCATCGCGGCGGCGCCCGCGGCCAAGAAAGCGGCGGCAGCCAAGCCGGCGGCCAAGAAAGAGGCCAAGTCCGCGGCGAAACCCGCGGCCAAGAAGGCGGCCAAGCCCGCGGGCAAGAAGAAGGGCAAGGGATAAGCCATGGCTCTCATCACTCAGTTTCAGATTATTCGCCGGCCCATCATCACCGAAAAAGGGCTGGGCGTGAAGGAAACGCAGCACACCGTGGTCTTCGAAGTGGCTGCGGGCGCGACCAAGACGCAGATCAAGGAAGCCGTGCAGCAGATCTTCAAGGTCAAAGTGGACGCCGTGCGCACCTCGAATTTTTACGGCAAGATGCGCCGCCGCGGCCAGTTTGAAGGCTACCGGCGGGATTGGAAGAAGGCTTACGTCAAGCTCGCCGAGGGCGAGAAGATGATCGAATACGCGGAGAACCTGTAGTCGTTCGGGCCGGGGCGGGCGAAGGGAAGACAAGAGGCAACAATGGGACTGAAGAGTTTTAACCCGTACACAGCGTCAAGGCGGTTCATCACCGTCCTGGACAAGAGCGCCATTACCAAGGAGCAGCCGGAAAAGGCGCTGCTCGAATCCAAGAAGCGCACCGGCGGACGCAACAGCCACGGGGAAATCACTTCCTGGCACCGCGGTGGCGGGCACAAGCAGCAGTATCGCAAGATCGATTTCAAGCGCGACAAGGCCGGCATCCCAGCCAAGGTTGCGGCCATTGAATACGATCCCAACCGTTCGGCGCAGCTCGCCCTGCTGCATTATGCCGACGGCGACAAGCGCTACATCCTCCATCCCATCGGGCTGGAAGTGGGCATGACCGTTTCCACCGGCGAAGGCGCGGACATTCTGCCGGGCAATGCCATGGCGTTCCGGCACATTCCCCCGGGCACCATGGTGCATAACATCGAGCTCTATCCCGGCCGCGGCGCGCAAGTGGTGCGCTCGGCGGGCGGCGCGGCGCAACTGCTCAGCAAGGAAGGCGATCTCGCGCTGATCAAGCTGCCTTCCGGCGAAGTGCGCAAGTTTTCCGTGGACTGCATGGCCACCATCGGGCAGGTGGGCAATCTGGACCACGAGAACGTGACCTACGGCAAGGCCGGCAGAACCCGCTGGCACGGCAAGCGTCCCACCGTGCGCGGCGTGGCCATGAACCCCGTGGATCACCCGCACGGCGGCGGTGAAGGCCGCGTCAAGGGCAACCATCCGCAGACCCCGTGGGGTTTCCCCACGCTGGGCGCGAAGACCCGGCACAACAAGCGCACGGACAAGATGATCGTGCAGCGGCGGAAGAGTTAAAGGTTCGGGCGGGCGGAGTTTGGCAGAGCCGCCCGGCGAGAGAGAAGCAATGCGAGCGACACGCACAAGCCGGACGACGGTACGGCGGGCAGGCCGCACCAGCAAGAAAGCGGCGGCCAAGCGCGCGGTGAAGCCGGCAGCCAAGCCGGTGCTCAAGCCGGTGATTAAGCCGGCCGAGCCGGCGCTGTATAAGTTGTGCAAGCCGGGCTGGGCGGTGGCGGTTGATCGCGCGCCCAACGCGCAGGGCACGCGGTTTGTTTGTCCGTTCTGCCCGCAGTCGCACCGCGTTCCCGGGCCGGTGCGGGGATTTAAGAAGATTCGGCGGGCGCAGTGGGGGCGGTTGCGCCGCGTGGAGGAATAGAGGAAAGATGCCGCGTTCATTGAAAAAAGGGCCGTTTGTGGACGGCCACCTGCGCGATAAGGTCGAAGGACTGAATGCGCGGAACGAGAAAAAAGTGGTTAAGACGTGGTCGCGCCGTTCGACGATCGTGCCGGAGATGATCGGGCACACCATCGCGGTGCACAACGGCAGGAAATTCATTCCCGTGTACGTGACCGAACAGATGGTCGGCCACAAGCTCGGGGAGTTTGCCCCTACGCGCACCTTCAAGGGCCATGCCGTCAAAGCGGCGCTCGAGAGGGCCGCCGGAGCGGCACCAGCGGGAGGCGGCGCGCCGGCAGCGGCAGCGCCGAAGGCATAAGACATGGCTGAAGAAAAAATACTGCATGCTTCGATTGAAGCCCAGGCCCTCGCGCGGCACCAGCGGATGTCTCCGCAGAAGGCCCGCCTGGTCATTGACCTGATTCGCGGGCGCAGCGTCAACGACGCCAAGCGCATTCTGCGCTTTACGCCCAAGCGCGCGGCCAAGCACATCGAAAAGCTGCTCGATAGCGCCGTGGCCAACGCCCACGTCAAGGCCGAGAACGCCGGCATGCCTCTCGATACCGACGAACTCTACGTCAGCGGCGCCTACGTGAACGAAGGCGCGCGCTGGAAGCGTCTGCGGCCCGCGCCGATGGGCCGCGCCTTCCGCTACCAGAAGCGCACCGCGCACCTCTGCGTCAGCGTCAGCGAACGTCATATGGCCGCCCAGCAGCGCGGAGCGGCCGCCGCGGCGGAAGCCGAAGCGGATAAGGGCGTGCGCGGAACGGCTCGCCGGGTCCGCAAGGCCCTGACCGGGAAGAAATCGCCGTCGAAGAAAAAAGGCAAGAAGTAAGGAGAGCCAGAGTGGGACAGAAGACACATCCATACGGGTTCCGGCTGGGCTACAACAAGCCCTGGAAATCGCGGTGGTACGCCGACCGCGACTACGCGGATCTTCTTTTCGAAGATACCCAGCTGCGCAAGGAACTGAAGGAACGGCTGAAGTCCGCCGGCATCAGCAGCATTGACATCGAGCGGGCGGCCAACAAGCTGGTGGTCCGCATCCACACCGCGCGTCCCGGCATCATTATCGGGCGCAAGGGCGCGGAAATCGATAAGCTCAAGCAGGAAGTGCAGAAGCGCACCAAGCGCGAAGTGCACATCGACATCCAGGAAGTGCACCGTCCCGAACTGGACGCCCAGCTGGTGGCGGAATCCATCGCCCTGCAACTGGAAAAGCGCGTCGCTTTCCGCCGGGCCATGCGCAAGGCCGTGGATTCGGCGCTGCGTTTCGGCTGCAAGGGCATCAAGGTGCGCGTGGCCGGGCGCCTGAACGGTGCGGAAATCGCCCGCAAGGAATGGTATCTGCAGGGGCGTCTGCCGCTGCAAACCCTGCGCGCCGACATTGATTTCGGCTTCGCGCAGGCCTACACCACCTACGGCGTCATTGGCGTGAAGTGCTGGGTCTATCAGGGTGAAAACGTCCCGCAGCGCGGTTTGCGCACGCGGGAGCGCGCGGCGGCTCCGGCCCCCGCGGCGGTTTAGCAAATCGAGCGCAAGAGCGGCTGAGGGAGCGAGAGAACAGCGATGTTGATGCCCAAGAAAGTGAAGTACCGCAAGCAGCAGCGCGGGCGGCGCAGCGGAAAAGCCTGGCGCGGCGGAAGCCTGGCGTTCGGCGAATACGGTCTCAAGGCCATGGAAGCGGCCTGGATCACCGACCGGCAGATTGAAGCTTCGCGCGTGGCCATTACCCGCTTCATCAAGCGCGGCGGCAAGATGTGGATTCGCATCTTTCCGGATAAGCCCTACACCAAGAAGCCCGCGGAAACCCGCATGGGCAAAGGCAAAGGCGCTCCGGAAAAGTGGGTGGCGGTGGTCAAGCCCGGGCGGATCATGTTTGAAATGGCGGGAATTGACGAAGCGGCGGCGAAGCAGGCTCTGAGACTGGCTTCTCACAAGTTGCCCATCCCCACGAAGTTCGTTAGCCGCGCGGGAGGATTCTGACGATGCCGCGGCGAATTGAAAAACTCCGTGAAGCGGACCCCAAGGAACTCGCCGTTCGCCAGCGCGAACTGGCCGAACAGGTCTTCCGCCTGAAGTTTCAGATGTCCACCGGACAGGGCGAAGCGCTCAAGCGCCTGCGGGAAGCCAAGAAGGACCTGGCGCGGGTGCAGACTCTGCTGCGCGAGCAGGAGATCGGAAAATCGAGGAATTCGAAATGACAAGCGAAACACAGGCGGCGCCGGTTAGCCATCAGCAGGAACTGGTGGGCAAGGTAACCAGCGCCAAGATGGAAAAAACGATCGTGGTGGAAGTCACCCGGCTGGTGAAGCACCCCAAGTATCACCGCGTCATCCGCCTGACGAAAAAGTTTTACGCTCATGACGAGCGCCGGACGGCCAAGCCGGGCGACACGGTGCGCATTATCGCCTCGCGCCCGCTGTCCCGGCTGAAGCGCTGGCGGCTGGCCGAAGTGATTGCCAGCAAGACAGCGGCGAAGTAAGGAAAGGCAGCGGAGCGACCTATGATTCAGATGCGAACATGGCTGACGGTGGCCGACAATTCCGGCGCGCGGAAGCTGACGTGCATTCTCCCGGTGGGCGGCGATGTGGGCCTGAAGGCCGGCCTGGGCGATATCGTCACCGCGGCGGTGAAGGAAGCCACCCCGGAAAGCCAGATCAAAAAGGGCACGGTGGTGAAAGCCGTCATCGTGCGCATGCGCAAGGAACGCCGGCGCAAGGACGGAACCTATATCCGCTTTGACGACAATGCCGCGGTGCTGATCAACGACGCCAACGAGCCTCTGGGCACGCGCGTCTTCGGCCCGGTGGCGCGCGAGCTGCGCGACAAGAAGTTCACCAAAATTGTCTCGCTGGCTCCGGAGGTTTGGTAAGCGATCATGGCCATGAAAAACCAGGAAGTGGTGCGGCATACCTTGAGCGTCCGCAAGGGCGATCAGGTGAAGGTTCTCAGCGGGCGCGACAGCGGCAAGACCGGGCGGGTGCTCTCCGTGCACGCGCGCAAGAATCGCGTGGTGGTCGAGCACGCCAATATCATCAAGCGGCACACGCGGCCCAATCCCGCCAAGAATATCAAGGGCGGAATCGTGGAGCGCGAAGCGCCCATGAACGTTTCCAATGTGATGGTCATCTGCCCGTCGTGCGGCAAAGGCACCCGGGTGGGCCACACCCAGCTTCCCGACGGCTCGCGCGTGCGCGCCTGCCGCCGCTGCGAAGCCACGCTGGACAAGTAAGGACGAGGCGGAAGAACTTATGATGAGTCGAATGCAGGAAAAATACCGCAAGGAAGCGATGCCCGCGCTGATGAAGCGCTTCGGGTGGAAAAACCCGATGGCCGTGCCCAAGCTTCGCAAGATCACCCTGAACATCGGCCTGGGCGAGGCCAGCCAGAACGTCAAGCTGCTGGACACCGCCGCCGTCGAACTGGGCCAGATCACCGGGCAGAAGGCCGTGCTCACGCGCGCCAAGAAGTCCATCGCCAATTTCAAAATCCGCAAGGGCATGCCCATCGGCTGCGCGGTGACCCTGCGCGGCGACCGCATGTACGAATTTCTCGACCGCCTGTGCAACGTGGTGCTGCCCCGCGTGCGCGACTTCAAGGGCCTGCCCTCGAACGCCTTCGACGGCCGCGGAAATTACACCCTGGGCCTCAAGGATCAGCTGGTCTTCCCGGAAATCGATTACACCCGGGTGGACAAGATCAAGGGCATGAACATCACCCTGACCACCTCGGCCCGCAACGACGAAGAAGGCCGCGAACTCTTGAAACTGCTGGGCGTGCCTCTGCGCGTGGCCAGCACTGTGAAGGAAGGATAAGGAATGGCGCGTACAGCCAAGATTGCCAAGTCCAAGAAGAAGCCCAAGTTCAAGGTGCGCGTGCGCAACCGCTGCCGTCTGTGCGGCCGCGCCCGCGGGTTCATCCGTAAGTTCGAGCTGTGCCGTATCTGCTTCCGCGGCATGGCGCTCCGGGGCGAAATTCCCGGAGTTACCAAGGCGAGCTGGTAAGGAAAAGAGACGATGCAGACTGATCCCATTGCTGACTTTTTGACCCGCATCCGCAACGCCGTTTCGGCCAAGCATGCGCGGCTGGATATCCCGGCCTCCAGGCTGAAGATCGAAATCGCGCGGATTCTCAAGGACGAAGGCTACATCTCCACCTATAAAATGGTGGACGAAAACAAGGTGCGCAAAACTCTGCGCATCTTCCTGAAGTACACGGCCGACCGCCGCAGCGTCATCACCGGGCTGCGCCGCATCTCCAAGCCCGGCGCGCGCCGCTATACCGGCGCCTCCGAAATCCGCTCCGTGGTGGGCGGCTTGGGCATCAGCATCTTGACCACTCCGCAGGGTTTGATGAGCGGACGCTCCGCCCGGCGCGCGCGGGTGGGCGGCGAAATTCTCTGCGAAGTCTGGTAAGCACGGCGCAGGACGAGGACAAAGACGATGTCACGGATTGGAAGAAAACCGATTGCGCTGCCCAGCGGGGTGAAAGTTTCCCTCTCGGCCAGCCGCGTCGAAGTGCAGGGCCCCAAGGGCAAACTGGCCGTGGCCATTCCCGCGGGCATTCAGTTTCAGCAGAAGGACGGCGTGCTCACCGCGCTGCGCGCCACCGATGACCACAGCGCGTTGCACGGCCTGGCCCGCGCCCTGGTGGCCAATGCGGTGCACGGCGTCACCGAGGGCTTCAAGAAAGAACTGGATATCGTCGGTGTCGGCTACCGCGCGGAACTCAAGGGCAAAGTGATCCACTTCGCGCTCGGTTATTCCCACCCCGTCGAGTTTCCGATCCCCGATGGCATCACCGTCACGGTCGAAAAACAGACCCGCATGGTGGTGACCGGCGCGGACAAGGGACAGGTCGGACAGGTGGCCGCGGATCTGCGCGCCCTCCGTCCGCCGGACCCCTACAAGCAGAAGGGCGTGCGCATCAGCGGTCAGCGTTTGAAGAAGAAGGCCGGTAAGGCTGGGGCCAAGGCCGGAGCGTAAGGAGAAGCGACAGTGGCAAGGGTATCGGTTCGCAGAATTTCGCGTGATGAGCACCGCCTCCGCATTCACGAGCGCGTGCGCATGAAAGTCGAAGGAACGCCCGAGCGTCCGCGCTTGTGTGTCTACCGCTCGCTGGGACACATCTACGTGCAGGTGATCGACGACCGTTCCGGGAAAACTCTGGTTTCCGCCAGCTCTCTCGACAAGGAAACCAAGAAGGCTCTCAAGGGCGGCGGCAACATCGCCTCGGCCAAGGTCGTCGGCAAAGCCATTGCCGAACGCTCCAAGGCCGCCGGCATCGCCAAGGTGGTTTTTGACCGGGGTGGCTATAAATACCACGGCCGCGTAAAAGCGCTGGCCGACGCGGCAAGGGAAGCGGGGTTACAGTTCTAAATGTCCAAGCAAATTTTGCGTGACAGCCTGGCAGTACGGCGCTCGCTCGACGTCAATCTTTCCGATCTCAAGGACGATGTGGTGGCCATCAACCGCGTCACCAAGGTCGTCAAGGGCGGCAAGAACATGAGCTTTTCGGCCCTCGTGGTGGTCGGGGATCATCACGGCCATGCCGGCTTCGGCATGGGCAAGGCCCGCGAAGTTCCCATGGCCATCAAAAAGGGCATCGAGCAGGCCAAAAAGAATCTCATCAAGCTCAACATGAAGGGTTCGACCATTCCTCACCAGGTCATCGGCCGCTACGGCTCCGCTCAGGTCCTTCTCAAGCCCGCTGCCGAAGGCACCGGCGTCATCGCCGGCGGCCCCGTGCGCAAGGTCATGCAGGTGGCCGGCATTCATAACGTGCTCACCAAGTCCCTGGGCACGTCCAACCCGCACAACGTCATCAAGGCGACCTTCGCGGCCCTGCTGGGCTTGAAGGACGCCGCCCAGGTGGCCGAAACTCGCTCCAAGACCGTCGAGGAGATGATGGGCCGGCCCCGGGAAAAAGCGGCAGGGGAGAGTAAATGACCGCTCAGAAAAAAGCATCCGCCAAGAAGACGGCCGGAACCGTGAAAATCAAGTGGGTGGTGAGCTTCATCGGCAGCACCGATGACATCCGCCAGACCGTGCGCGGCCTGGGCTTGCGCAAATTGAACCGCGTCGTCGAACGCGAAGACACTCCGGAGGTGCGCGGCATGATTCACAAGGTCCGCCATCTCGTGAAGGTGGTGGAGTAAGACCATGGCCATAACTCTCTCCAATTTGAAGCCGCCCAAGGGCTCCCGCAAGCGCAAAGTCCGCGTGGGCCGCGGCATGGGTTCCAAGCTCGGCCGCACCGCCGGCAAGGGCAACAAGGGACAGAAGTCCCGCACCGGCTATTCCCGCCGCCGCGGTTTCGAGGGCGGCCAGATGCCCCTGCATCGCCGCATGCCCAAGCGCGGCTTCCACAATCCCTTCGAGAAGTCCTTCTCGATCGTCAACGTGGAAAGCCTCAACGTCTTCCCGGCCGGCGAAACGATTACCCCGGAACTGCTCCGCGCGCACGGCTTCGTGCGCAATGCCACCAACCTGGTCAAAATCCTTGGTGACGGGGAATTGAAGCCCAAACTTTCCGTGCATGCGCACGCTTTCAGCGCCTCGGCCAAACAGAAGATCGTTGCCGCCGGCGGAACCGCCGAGGTCCTGAGCTAAGGTACTTATGAACCGCTTCCTGCAAGCATTGGCGAACCTCTTCCGCATCGAAGATCTGCGGAAGCGGGTGCTCTTTACCCTGGCTCTGCTGGCGGTCTATCGCATCGGCGCGCACATCCCCACGCCGGGGATCAACACCGCCCTCCTCCAGCAGATGTTCGAGCAGGGCAAGGGTTCCATGCTGGGCATCTTCGACCTCTTCAGCGGTGGCAATTTCCGCCGCCTCACCATTTTCGCCCTGGGCATCATGCCCTATATCACCTCGTCCATCATCCTGCAGCTGCTCACCGTCGTTTTTCCCTACCTCGAGCGCCTGCAGAAGGAAGGCGAACTGGGCCGCCGCAAGATCACCCAGTACACCCGCTACCTCACCATCGCCTTGAGCGTCATCCAGTCCATGACCATCGCCGGAACCCTCCAGCGCGCCACCGGCGCCGGAGGCCAGTCCATGGTCTATCACCCCGGCTGGGGCTTCACCATCATGACCGTGATCACCCTGACCACCGGCTCGGCCTTCATCATGTGGCTCGGCGAGCAAATCAGCGAACGCGGCATCGGCAATGGCATGTCCCTGATCATCTTCGTCGGCATCGTCGTGGGCCTGCCCCGCGCCGCCGCGGACCTCTTTGACAAGGCCAGGACACAAGCCTGGGGGCAGTTCACCTTCCCCGCTCTCCTTCTTCTGGTGGGCATGATGGTTGCCGTGGTGGCCTTCATCGTCTTCGTCGAAGGCGGGCAGCGCCGCATCCCCGTGCAGTACGCCAAGCGCATGGTCGGCCGCAAGATGCTCGGCGGGCAGATGACCTACTTGCCCCTGCGCGTCAATTCCGGCGGCGTCATCCCTCCCATTTTCGCCAGTTCGTTGCTGGCCCTTCCGGCCACGGTCGCCATGGTCTTTTCCCAGTACAAGTTCCTGACCAGCTTCTCCGACGCCCTGCGCTGGGGAGAACCGCTCTACACCGTGGTCTATGTCACCATGATCATGCTGTTCGCCTTCTTCTACATCGGAATCGTCTTCAATCCGACCGAGCTCGCGGACAACATGCGCAAGAACGGCGGCTTCATCCCGGGTATCCGCCCGGGCCGCAACACCTCCGAGCACGTCAGCCGCATCCTCAAGCACCTGACGTTCATCGGCGCGGTGTACCTGGCCCTGGTCTGCCTGATCCCCGAATGGCTGATCGCCGGCATCAAGCTGCATCACATCTGGGGAGTCGGTCCCTGGTTTGACGCGCACTTCCCGCGCTGGATTCTGGAAGGTTTGGGCGTGCAATTTTATTTCGGCGGCACTTCGCTGCTGATCGTCGTTGGTGTGGCCATGGATACCGTGCAGCAGCTCGAAGCACAACTGGTCATGCGCAATTACGAAGGCTTTGCGCGGAAGGGCCGCGTTCGCGGCCGGCGTTAAACGGAGGGCTTGGGCTTGGCGCCGGCCAGACAATCCAGTCCGCGAACGAAGGACCAGTTGCACCGCGCGGTGATTTTTCTCGGGCCTCCGGGCGCGGGAAAAGGTACGCAGGCCAAGGAACTCGCGCGGCACTTTGCTGTGCCGCACCTTTCGACGGGCGATATGTTTCGCGAGCACGTCGTGAAGGGAACGCCGCTGGGGCTGGCTGCCAAGCCCATTATGGAGCGGGGCGAGTTGGTGCCGGACTCGATCGTGCTGAAAATGGTCGAGACGCGCATTACTCAGCCGGATTGCGCCAAAGGGTTTGTCTTTGACGGCTTTCCGCGGACCGTGGCCCAGGCCCAGTGGCTGGGCGAGCTGCTCAAGCAGCAAGGCTACAAACGGCCCGTGGTGGTGCACTTCGCCATCGAGCCGGCCCTGCTCATCCGCCGCCTGACCGGCCGGCGCATGTGCAAGGTGGGCGGAGAGATTTACAACGTTTTCGAGCGTCCCACGAAAGTCGAGGGGCGCTGCGACAACGACGGCGGGGAACTCGAGCAGCGCCCCGACGACCGGGAAGAAGTCATCGGTCCCCGGCTGGCGGCCTACGAGAAGCTGACCGCGCCGCTGGTGGCGTATTACCGGCGGCTGGGCCTGCTGCACGACGTGGATGCAACCAGGGCGGTAAACGAGGTTTTCGAGCGGGTGCTGGAAGTCGTCGGCGGAGCGCGATAACGCAATGGCCATTTATCTGCGCAGCGCCGAGGAACTCGAAAAGATGCACCGGGCAGGGTTGATCGTCTGGGATGTGCTGAACGCCTTGCGCCAGTTGGTCAAGCCGGGGCTCTCGACGATGGACCTGGAAAAATTCGCCGAGCGGAAGATCGCCGGCGGTCCCGGGCAGCCCGCTTTTAAGGGTTATCGCGGTTATCCGTGCGTGCTTTGCACCTCGGTGAACAGCGAGATTGTCCACGGGATTCCGTCGCCCAAGCGCGTGTTGCGCGAAGGCGATATCGTCTCGGTGGATTTTGGGATGGTGGTGGACGGCTATTACGCGGATTCGGCCGTGACCATTCCGGTGGGTTCCATCGCTCTGGAGCTTAAAAAACTCCTCGATGTGACCCGCGAAGGGCTCGATCGCGCCATTGATAAGATGCGCGTCGGCCACCGCCTCGGCGATGTCGGCCATGCGGTGCAGAGTTGGGTCGAGCAGAACGGTTTTTCGGTGGTGCGGGAGTTTGTCGGGCACGGCATCGGTACCAAGATGCATGACGAGCCCAATCTCCCCAACTACGGCGAACCCGGGCGCGGCGCGCGGTTGCAGGAAGGCATGGTCATCGCCGTCGAGCCCATGGTGAACGCGGGGAAACCGGCGGTGCGCATGCGGGACGAGTGGACGGCGGAAACCGCCGACGGCAGCCCCTCGGCTCACTTCGAGCACACCGTGGCGGTGACCGCCAGCGGGCCTTGGATTTTGACCAGGCCCCGGGATGTCACCGGGCCGTCGTGGTAGGCCGAATAGGAGCGTATGGCCAGACATCGCGAGGACGATAAGAAAAAGGGCGACTCGGGCAATACCAAAGAGGACGCCATTGAAGTCATGGCCACGGTCATCGAGCCGCTGCCCAACGCCATGTTCCGGGTGGAGCTGGAGAATAAACACCAGGTTCTGGCGCATGTTTCCGGCAAGATGCGCAAGAATTTCATCCGCATCCTGGCCGGAGACAAAGTTGCCGTGGAGCTGTCGCCGTACGATCTGACCCGCGGCCGGATCGTGTATCGGTACAAGTAAGGCCGGGCGAGGAGCGAGAAGCATGAAAGTGCGGTCATCGGTTAAGAAAATTTGCGACAAGTGCAAGGTGATTCACCGGCGCGGAGTCGTGCGCGTCATTTGCATCAACCCGAAGCACAAGCAGCGTCAGGGGTAAGGAGAAGGCATGGCACGTATTGCAGGTGTTGATCTACCGCCACAGAAGCGAATTTGGGTCGGGCTGACCTCCATTTATGGAATCGGGCAGCACCGCGCCAAGGAACTTTGCGCCAAGGCAAACGTCGACCACACGAAAAAGGTCCGCGATCTCACCGAGGAGGAGACCAACCATCTCCGCCAGGAGATCGAAAAGGAAGGCCGCGTGGAAGGCGATCTCCGCAAGGAGATCCAGATGAATATCCGCCGCCTCATTGAAATTCAGTGCTACCGCGGCATCCGCCACCGGCGCAACCTGCCCGTGCGCGGACAGCGCACCCACACCAACGCCCGCACCCGCAAGGGTCCGCGCCGCGGCGCCGTGGCGGCCAAGAAGAAGGTCACCGGTAAGAAGGGCTAAGGGATAAAGATTTCGGCGGCTCCGGCCGCCGCGATACACGCAAGAAACGGAGTCACACGTGGCCAAGGAACAACAGAGCGCGGCGCCGGATACAGCGGCAGCGGGTAAATCGGCCGCCGCCAAGCGCAAGAAGGAATTTAAAAAGAAGCGGGAACGCCGCGTCGTGCCCCACGGTCTGGTGCACATTCAGGCGACCTTCAATAACACGCAGATCACCATCACCGATCCCGATGGCCGGGTTCTGTGCTGGTCCTCCGCGGGCGCCATCGGCTTCAAGGGCTCCCGCAAGGGCACGCCCTACGCCGCGCAGCAGGCTTCGCTCGGCGCCGCCGGCACCGCTCGCGATCAGTACGGCATGAAGAGCGTGGAAGTCCGCGTGAAGGGCCCCGGCTCCGGACGCGAATCCGCCGTCCGCGCCCTCGCCGCCGCCGGGCTGCACATCGTGGTCATTCGCGATGTCACCCCCATCCCGCACAACGGCTGCCGTCCGCCCAAGCGCCGCCGTGTATAAGAGTTTGAGTTCCACCAGGACGGGCCAGCAGGCCTGTTCCTCCCGAGAGATTCGGGGAAGGAGATAAGAAGTTGGCAAGACACCGAGATGCAGTCTGTCGCCTGTGCCGCCGGGAAGCGCAAAAGCTGTTTCTGAAAGGCTTGCGCTGCTTTACCGAGAAGTGCGCGATCGAGAAGCGCAACTTCGTTCCGGGCCAGCATGGGCAGTCGCGGCGGCCCAAGGTCGCCGGTTACGGCCTCCAGTTGCGCGAAAAGCAGAAGGTCAAGCGCACCTATGGCCTGCTCGAACGCCAGTTCCGCAACTACTTTGAAAAAGCGGAGCGCGGCAAGGGCCCCACGGGCGAAAACCTCATCGTCATGCTCGAACGCCGCCTGGACAACGCCGTCTGGCGCTCCGGCCTGGCCTCTTCGCGCTCGCAGGCCCGCCAGTTGGTGCTCCACGGCCACGTGCAGATCAACGGGAAGAAGGTCAATATCCCTTCCTACCTGGTCAGCGTCGGCGAGGAGATTGCCCTCAAGGAAAAGATGCACCAGAACGCCATGGTGCTCGAAGCCCGCAACGTGGCCCAGAGTCAGAGCGCCGTTCCCTGGCTCGAACAGGACCGCGAGCACTGCAAGGCCCGCGTCGTGGCCCTGCCCAAGCGCGATGACGTGCAGACTCCGCCGATCACCGAGCAGCTGATCGTCGAACTGTATTCCAAGTAACGGGCTCCCAGTACGGCGCTAGGCGCCGCATAGCATGGATGTCCGGCCTCGCCGGACAGAAGGAAGGCAACGATGTGGAAGGGATTTCAGAAGCCAAAGCGTCTGGCGGCCGAACTTGAGTCGCTGACCGAAAAGTACGGGCGCTTTTCCGCGCAGCCGTTCGAGCGCGGTTGGGGCACCACCGTCGGCAATACGCTGCGCCGCGCCCTGCTCAGCTCCATCGAGGGCGCCGCCATCACCGCCGTCAAGATCGAGGGCGTGCTCCACGAATTCTCCTCGATTCCCGGCGTCGTCGAGGATGCCACCGACATCATCCTCAATCTCAAGCAGGTGCCCATCAAGCTCAATACCGACCTGCCCAAGACCATCTATTTCAACATCGAAAATCCCGGCCCGGTGACCTCCGCCATGATCGAGGAGGACGCCGACTTCGCCATCCTCGACAAGTCCGTCTATATCGCCACGGTTAGCGAGGGCGGCAAGATGCAGGTCGAAATGCGCGTCAAGAACGGCCGCGGCTATATGGCCGCCGACCGCAACTTCGACGAGGACCTGCCCATCGGCTATATCCCGGTGGACTCCATCCACTCGCCCGTCCGCAAGGTCAACTATTCCGTCGAAGCCGCCCGTCTCGGCCAGATGACCGATTACGAAAAGCTGCTTCTCGAAGTCTGGACCAACGGCGCCATCACCCCCCAGGATGCCATCGGCCTGGCCGCCAAGCTGGTCAAGGACCACATGAGCATCTTCATCAACTTTGAAGAGCAGCCCGAAATGGTCGAAGCCCCCACCGAGATGTCCCACGACCCCCGCCTCGAGCATCTGGACCGCTCCGTCGAGGAACTGGAACTCTCCGTGCGCTCCTACAACTGCCTCAAGAACGCCAACATCCAGAGCATTCGCGAACTCGTGCAGAAGAGCGAAAACGAAATGCTCAAGACCAAGAACTTCGGGCGCAAATCGCTCAATGAAATTAAGGAAATTCTCACCAAGATGGGCCTGAGCCTGGGCATGAAGTTCGATGAGCACGGCCGCATCATCTGGCCGCCGCTCCCCAGCCAGACCGCGCCTCCGGCGTCGGAAGACTCGGTGGGACTCTAAAGGCGGCAAGGGACTAAACCATGAGACATCTTAAATCGGGATCGAAACTCGGACGCAACCCCGCGCATCGCCGCGCAACCCTGCGCAATCTCGTCACCAATCTCCTCGAACACGGGCGCATCACCACCACGCTCACGCGTGCCAAGGCCACCCGCCCCGTCGCCGAGAAGATCATCACCCTCGGCAAGCGCGACACTCTCCAGTCCCGGCGCCAGGCGGCGGCTTATCTCCAGACGCCTCATGTCACCCAGAAACTGTTCAGTGAAATCGCGCCCAAATTCGCCGACCGTTCCGGCGGCTACACCCGCATCATTCCCGGCGGCCTCCGCGTCGGGGACGGCGCCAAAGTCGCCATCCTCGAACTGGTCACCCACGAATTCAAGCGCAAGGAAAAGAAGTCGGCGCCCAAAAAAGAAGAGCCCGCCGAGAAGGCCGCCAGCTAACTTCGGCCTCTTCATCTCTGCAAACATCCGGCCCGCGATGCTTCACCATCGCGGGCCTTTTTCTGTGTGCCCATTTTCGTGCTGATTTTTACCCGATAAAAAAATAAACAAAGACGGTCATCCTGAGGCCCCGATGCTTTTTCGGGGTCGAAGGATCTCAACTGTTCGTATTTGCACCGCGTGAAGATAGAACAACGGGTGCCATGGTTTCTGCCAGCCTTCTACCCCTGCCGCGAATCCCGCCACCGATACCAAGCCCAGCAGCACATCATCGCCGCCAGCGCCCCCGCCGAATCCAGCAGCGAATCCCATCCGCTGGCCGTCCGGCTGGCCACGAACGACTGGTGCACCTCGTCCAGCACCGCGTAGCCCGCCGCCAGGCTCAGCGCCATGCCCGCCCACTCCCAAAGCCAGCCCTTTTCTTCCCCGCGCAACCCCCGGTAGAGCAGCAGGCCGAACACGAAATATTCGATGAAATGCCCCGATTTGCGCACCAGGAAGTGAATCGCGCGCACATGCTCGCGGCGGATCCCGGGAAAAATCCACCGCAGCAAAGGTTCCAGAATTCTCCCGGTGTGCTGCGCGGAAAATGTATCGGTGGAAAAGCTCCAGATCACCGCCGCCCAGCACAGCGCCGGGAGCCACGGCCGAAGCCAGCGCAGCCTTTTCATTTCAGCAGGGAACCGCGAAGGAAAAAAGAAAATGCCTGCTTTGTGGAAGTCCGTGAAAAGGGAAGCATCTTACTCCATCCGGTAATTGGGCGCTTCGCGCGTGATGGTCACGTCGTGCACGTGGCTCTCGCGCAGCCCCGCCGCGGAGATGCGCACGAAGCGCGCTTTCTCCGTCAGTTCCTTCAGCGTCGCCGCCCCGCAATATCCCATCCCGCTCTTCAGCCCGCCCACCAGTTGTTCGGCCAGCGCCTGCAGCGGCCCCTTGTAGGCCACGCGCCCTTCCACGCCCTCTGGCACGGTCTTGCCCCGCTCCACGCCTTCCTGCGCATAGCGGTCCGCCGAGCCCGCCTCCATCGCTCCCGTCGAGCCCATCCCGCGGTAGGACTTAAACGTCCGCCCCTGATACAGAATCGTTTCTCCGGGAGATTCTTCCGTCCCCGCAAACAGGCTCCCGATCATCACGCACGAGGCCCCCGCGGCGATGGCCTTCGATACGTCTCCGGAAAACTTGATGCCCCCGTCGGCAATCACCGGCACTCCCGTGCCCTTCGCCGCCCGCGCCGCTTCCATGATCGCCGTCAGTTGCGGCACGCCCGCCCCGGTCACGATCCGCGTCGTGCAGATCGAGCCCGGCCCGATCCCCACCTTCAGCCCGTCAATCCCCAGCGCAATCAGATCCTTTGCGCCCTCGTAGGTGGCCACGTTCCCGGCCACGATCTGCATCTCCGGCAGCCTCTTGCGAATCTCCCGGATCGCATCCATCACCCGTTCGGAGTGCCCGTGCGCCGTGTCGATCGCCAGCACGTCCGCCTTGGCCCGCGCCATTTCCACGGCCCGCTCCAAGTAGTCTCCCGTCGCTCCCACCGCCGCTCCCACCCGCAGCCGCCCCTGCTCGTCCTTGGCCGCGCTGGGAAACTCCAGCTTCTTCTGGATGTCCTTGACCGTGATCAGCCCCTTCAGGTTGTAATCCTTGTCCACCACCAGCAGTTTCTCGATGCGGTGTTTCTGCAAGAGCCGCTCCGCTTCCTCCAGCGTCGTGCCCACCGACACTGTCACCAGATTCTCCTTGGTCATCACCGCGCTCACCGGCAGCGTCAGATTCTTCTCGAACCGCAAATCCCGGTTCGTCAGGATTCCCGCCAGGCGCGTTCCCCGCGTCACCGGCAGCCCCGAAATCCGGTACTTGGTCATGATCTCCAGCGCCTGCCGCAGCGTGATGTCCGGCGAGATCGTCACCGGGTCCACGATCATCCCGCTCTCCGACCTCTTCACACGGTCCACTTCCTCGTACTGCCGGTCCACCGGCATGTTGCGGTGAATCAGCCCCAGCCCGCCCTGCCTCGCGATGGCGATGGCCAGCCGCGATTCCGTCACCGTATCCATCGCCGCCGAGACCAGCGGCACGTTCAGCGCTATCTTCCGCGTGAATTGCGTCCGCGTATCCACCTCTCCCGGCAGCACCGACGATTTCCCCGGCAGCAGCAGCACGTCGTCAAACGTCAAACCCTCGGCAATCGGTCCTTCAATCATTCCATCCTCTTTCGCCGTCCGCGCGGCTTCCGGAAACAGCAAAGCCCAGCGCTATTCCGCTGGGCTGCAATCCTGGCTCCAATTGGCAAAAATGCTTCACTGTTGAATACCTATTGTAGTGACGTCCGAAAATCCGGTCAAGCCCGGACTCCGCCAGCCCCGCTAGCACCCGCCCGCCGCTTGCCTCCCGCCTCCCGCTCAAGTACTGTTTTTCTTCATGGTGGAAAAGTCCTTCGATCCGCACCCGCTCCTTCGCAACGGCCATCTCATGACCGTGGCCTCCGCCTTCTGGCCGCGCTCTTTCGTCCTTCCGGCCCCCGAAGAGCGCCTCTTCCTCGTCGCCGAAGAGAGCCGCATCCTCGGCCATTGCCACTGGCAGCCCGGCCCGCGCTCGGCCTCTCCCGCCCTGGTTCTCGTCCACGGTCTCGAAGGCTCCAGCTCCTCCGGCTACATGCTGGGCATCGCCGAAAAAGCCTTCGTCCTCGGCTTCCACGCCGTGCGCCTCAATCAGCGCAATTGCGGCGGCACCGAACGCCTCACCCCCACCCTCTATAATTCCGGCCTCAGCGGCGATTACCGCGCCGTCCTCGATGACCTCATCCAGCGCGACGGCATCTCCCAAATCTTCTTCGCCGGCTATTCCATGGGCGGCAATCTCGTCCTCAAGATGGCCGGCGAACTCTCCTCCTCCGCCCCGCCCGCCCTGCGCGGCATCGCCGCCGTCTGCCCCGCGCTCGATCTCGCCGCCTGCGCCGACGCCTTGGAAAAACCCGAAAACTTCCTCTACCAGCGCCACTTCGTCCGCAAACTTCTCCAGCGCTACGCCGTCAAAGCCGCCCTCTTTCCCGCTCTCTATTCCCCCAACGGCTTCGGCCCCATCCGCACCGTTCGCCGCTTCGACGACGCTATCACCGCCCCCCACTTCGGCTTCCGCGACGCCCAGGACTACTACCAGCACTCCAGCGCCGCCAGCGTCGTCCCCGCCATCCGCGTTCCCACCCTCATCCTCACCGCCCAGGACGACCCCTTCATCCCCTACGCCCCCTTCCTCTCCTGCGGCGTCCCCCAAAATCCCGCCATCACCTTCGAAGCCCCCGCCCGCGGCGGCCACTGCGCCTTCCTCTCCTCCCACCCCGGCCCCCGCCGCTTCTGGGCCGAATCCCGCCTCCTCTCCTTCTTCCAAACTCTTCTTCCGGTTTTGTAGCGCCACCCGGAATTTATCCCGACTCGGTCGGGAGGGTGGCATCTTTCTTTTTGCCTGTATGCGTCCGCCAACCCTGCCCGCCGGCGGAAAAACACGTTTAAAGGAACAGTGTCATCCTGAGGGCCCGATGTTTTTTATCGGGACCGAAGGATCTCAACTGCATGTGTTGGCGTCACCTGATGCCGCAACTCATTCCCAATGCCCTGGAATTTTCGCCGCCCCTCACCCCAGCGGCTTCTCCAACGACACCGCAAATCCCGCCGTCAGCAATTTCGCCGGCCCCTCCTCCATCACCACCATGTCGTCCTCGCACCTCACCCCGTACTCCCCCGGCACATAAATCCCCGGCTCATTGGAAAATGTCATCCCCGCCTCCAGCACCGTCTTGCTCCCCTTCACCAGATACGGATGCTCGTGCCCGTCCAGCCCAATCCCATGCCCCAGCCGGTGCGTGAAATACTTGTACCCCGGCATGTACCCGGCGGTCAGAATCACGGCCCGCGCCGCTCCGTCCACCGACCCCGAAAGCCTCCCCGCCTTCGCCGCCCGCAGCGCCGCATCCTGCGCCTCGCGCACCGCCGTAAACGCCCGCACTACCTTCTCCGACGGCTTGCCGATCACCCCCGTCCGCGTCACATCCGACTGGTAATGCTCCACCGTGGTCCCCCCGTCAATCAGTACCGCGTCCCCTTCGCGCAGCTTCCCCGGCTTCTCCGACCCGTGCGGCAGCGCCGCCGACGCCCCAATCAGCACCAGCGCCTCTCCGTGCAGCCCCATCCGCGCGTACCCTCCCTCCACCAGCCCGCCAATCTCCTCCTGCGTCATCCCCTCCCGCAGCGACGCAAACACCGCGCGAAACACGTCGAATGTCGCCTCGCACGATAGCCGCATCAACTCCAGCTCATGCTCCGACTTCCGCGCCCGGCACCCCGCCGTCACCGCGTCCGCCGAGTAATACTCGAAATGCGGCGCCGCCTCCCGCAGATGCTCGTAAAACGTGAAGGGCAGGGTCTCCTCCACTCCCATCCGTCCTCCCCCCATCCCCTTCTCGGCCAGCGTCGCCGCGATCAGCCGCGCCGGACTCTTGTCCTCGGGCCAGGCCCGTACATCCATCGGGAAATGAAGCTGCTCTCTCAGCCTCCCCTCCTCGAATTCCGGGCACACCACAAACGGCTCCCCCGTCCGCGGTAACACCATCCCCAGCAGCCGCTCGCTCAACCCCCAGCGTATCCCCGTGAAGTAATACAGCGAACTCCCCGGCCCCACGAAGATCGCATCCAGCTTCTGCCCCGGCCTCCCCGTCAAGCCCTCCCCCGCAGCCGGCTCGCTCATCAACCGCTGTGCCCGCGCCAGCCTCCCGCGGTATTCTTCCACTCCAATCGCCCGCACCCGCTCCCCCAGCGGCTTCAACCCTGCAAACGCAGGGGGCAACTCCGCTCCGCCGCAATCTCTCGGCGCCTGCCCCGATCCAATCGGGGCCAGCGCCGCCAGCGCCGATGCCCCGGTCGCCGCCTGCAAGAAATTCCTGCGCGAAAGGGAAGACCACGAAACTGTTTTTGTCATAATGCATCCACGTTACCCCGCCAGGGGTCCGTCCTGTCAAGAAAATCCGCGCCGCGCATCTCAGTCGGCGCAAAGCAAGACGCTCTCACGCACAATCTGTGGAAGTTCAGAAGTGCCGCCAGCAGGAGACAAGACGCTGCCAAATCCCCCTCTAACAGTCTGCGGAAAAACTCACTTTATGTGTCATTCAGAGGAGCGAAGCGACGAGGAATCTCTCTTTTGCTAGTCTTTTTCAAAGAGAGATTTCTCGCTGCGCTCGAAATGACAGAGCCAGGGGCTTTTTTCCGCAACCTGCTAAGTCGTGGTTCTAGTACCACATACAAAAAATATGCAATTCCATATAAAATATGCTTATTTAGATGAAATTGTTCTCTCCGCCTGTCGCGGAAATTGTCGCGCCTGATTAACACACACAAAACACGCGAGTTATCTGTTTATTGGAAATTTATATTTCATTGATGTTTTGGAAATCCGATTGCACCGGAAGAATCAACAGTGTGAACTACAGGTGTGTTACTAGTATCGAGATTTTCAATTTTGAGGAGGGTTTTGTGAGACACAGTTCGATCAAGCTTCTGGCGCTTTTCGCGGTTCTGCTCTTTGTCTTCGGCACAATCAATCTCGCCCCGCTTTCCGCCCAGACGGAAACCGGCACCATCGCTGGCACCGTGACGGATCAGAGCGGCGCGGTCATCCCCAAGGCTAAAGTAACCGTGAAGAACGCGGGTACGGGTGCGCAACGCGATCTCGATACAGATGAGCGCGGCATTTACAACGTCTCTAACCTGCTCCCGGGCCAATATGTCGTGACAGCGCAAGCCCCTAACCTAGCCACGCAGGAGCGCCATGTTCAACTCACGGTCGGCTCGCGCACGGAAGTGAACTTCCAATTGACGGTTAGCGCTGCCGCAGCCACGGTCGAAGTCGTCGCCGAAGGCGGCGTGGCGGTCAATACCGAAACGGCCACCCTGGGCGTGATCGCGGACTCCGCCACGCTGGAAAAGTACCCCTCGCTCACCCGCAATCCTTACGACTTCGCTTCCACGGCCCCGACTGCCTCCGACAGCGACCCCAGCGGTCGCGGCGTCGGCGTGGCTTTCAACGGCCTGCGCTCGGCCAGCACCAACATCCTGCTCGACGGCACCGCCAACAACGATGAGTTTACCGCTACTGTCGGCCAAGTCGTTCCCATGGACTCCGTCCAGGAATACAGCGTCCTCACCAACAACTTCGGCGCGGAATACGGCCGCGCGGCGGCCGGTGTCGTCAACTTGGCCACTCGCTATGGCACCAATGACATTCACGGCTCGATCTACGAATACAACCGCGTCTCCGCCCTGGCCTCCAACGACTTCAATTCCAATGCCAACAGCCTCGACAAAGCTTCCTTTGTCCGCAACGTTTTCGGCGGCCGCGTCGGTGGCCCCATCTACAAGGACAAGCTCTTCTACTTCGCCAACGTCGAATTCAACCGCATCCGCAGCAACCAGAACCAAATCACCATGGTCATGGACCCTGCGTTTATCGCCATGTCCGACCCGGCCATCCAGAGCTTCTATAGCCAGTACGGTGTTCTGCGGCCCGGCGCCAATGTTCAAGCCGTCGATACGATGAGCCAGGTCACTTCCGCAGACCCCTGCACTCTAGCCCCGGTGCCCCTGATGTGCCCGTCCATGGGCGGCACATTCGATCCGACCGTCACGCCCTTTATGGACAGAGTGAGCTACTCCGTCCCCGGCGATTCCGGCGCGGGTGCTCCCCAGAACCAGGCTGAAATCTTTGGCCGCGTGGACTGGAACGTCAACAGCAAGACCACCGTTTATTCCCGCTATGCCATGAATAAAGCCTCTTATTTCGACGGCTGGGTCTCCAACAGCGCCTATGCCGGCTACGACACGGGCGAAAACATCATGCAGAACAACTTCATGATTTCCGTGACGCGCACCCTCAGCCCCCGGGTCACCAGCCAGTCGAAGATCGTCTTTAACCGCCTCTTCGACTTGCAACCCCTCGGCAAGAATGCCATCACCCCGAATCTTTATATTAGCGCCGGCGGCACGGGTCGAGCTGCGGGGCTACCCGTCACGCTTCCGGGCTATCTACCCTACTACCCGGGCAGTGGTATCCCCTTCGGCGGGCCCCAGAACTTCCTCCAGGCCTACCAGGACTTTAGCTGGTCCAAGGGCCGTCATACCCTGCGCTTCGGCGGATCCTATGACTACCAGCGCGATAACCGCAGCTTCGGCGCCTACGAGGAGCCGATCATGAACTTCCGCACCGGCAGTTCCGTCACTTGGAATGCCCGCTCTCTCAATAACTTCATGAATGGCGTGGCCGCCCAGTTCCAGGGCGCCGTCTATCCGCAGGGTAAATACCCTTGCCCGGATCCCATCTATACTGCTTATTACGGCACCCCACAGTGCCTGGATGCGAACGCCTATTTTAACAATGGCATAACCAATGAGATTAGCGCCGGAGAAATCACCACCCCGGCTTCTCCTCCGGTCTTTGCCCGCAGCAACCGCTACCATGAGTTTGCCTTCTATGGTTCCGACCAGTGGAAGATCTCCAATCGTCTGAATGTGACCCTCGGCCTGCGATGGGAGTACTTCGGCGTCCAGCACAACAAGAATCCCAACATGGATTCCAACTTCTACATGGGCAGCGGCGGGAGCATCTTCGACCAGATCCGCAACGGAAGCGTGATGACCACGCCCCAAAGTCCCATTGGTGGTCTCTGGGCCAAGGACTGGAACAACTTCGCCCCCAAGCTCGGTTTTGCTTATGACGTCTTCGGCAACGGCAAGACCGTTGTTCGCGGCGGCTACAGCATCGCCTACGAACGCAACTTCGGCAACGTGACCTTCAACGTCATCCAGAACCCGCCGAACTATGCCGTCGTTTCCGTTACCGCTGGCTTGGACATCGCCTCGATTCCGGTCACCACTGATCCGATGGGTCCCCTTTCGGGAGCAGGCTCTGTTTTGGCCCTTCCCAAGACCAGCCTGCGCGCCGTGAACCCCAATATCCGGACCGCCTTCGCGCATCTCGTGAGCCTCACCGTGGAACATGAAATCCGGCGTAACCTCGTTGTCGGCATCGACTATTCTGGCTCCTACGGCGAGAAGCTCTACGATATCTCCAACATCAACAAAGCCGGCAGCGGAAACTATTATAAGGGTGACACCTGCACTGACTATGTGGATGCCTTCGGCGGCGGCACATATCCTTGCGGCTGGATTGCATTTGGCATTCTGACGAATCCCTATGCAAGTCTTGGGCTTCCTTACGTGGCTCCCTGGTCGGGATGGCGCGACCAGTTCACTCGCATCCTCAACAACCAGTATTCCAACATCAACTACCGCAGCGACGGCGGCAAATCTCACTACAATGCCCTGGTCGCTCGCGGCACTGTCAAGAATCTTGCCAATACCGGCCTGACGATGGGTGCGAATTACACTTGGTCCCACACCATGGATCGCTTGAGCGATACCTTCAGCAGCTCTGGCAACAACTTCAACCTGGGCTATCTGGACCCGTTCAACGCCAAGGTGGACTACGGCAACTCCTATATGGACCTCCGTCACCGCTTTGCCCTCTCGGCAAACTGGGAGGCTCCCTTTGGCAAGGGCAAGACCGGATGGCAGAAGTATGTGGAGCAAGGATGGACCCTGGCTCCTGTCTTCACCGCCGAAACCGGCTCGCCCTTCTCCATCTACGATTGCTCGATGGCCTATACCGTCTGCATGTATGCGGTCAATGCTGCTGGTACGGCGCTTCCGCGCACCGGCACTCCCGTGGCGGACCTTAGCCTACCCAACTATTACAACTACATCAGCTTCTCTAATTCTTCGAGCGTACCCTACTTCGACTCGAGCTATTACGACCCGATTACCGGCCTTTCCGACTACGGGCCGTACCCAGCGAACATGAACGCCCGCAACGTCTTCCGCGGTCCCGGACAGTGGCATTTCGATCTGGCCGCCGAGAAGGCGTTCAAGTTCCGCGAGCGTTTCGAACTCCTCCTCCGTGCGGAAGCCTATAACATTTTCAACCACGCCAACATGTTTGTGAACTCCGGCGATGCGGACGTCTCTGTCGGCCCCACCGGCTTCGTGGATGCCTACAAACAGGGCCGCCGCCACATGCAGCTTAGTTTGCGGTTGAATTTCTAACCGTCAGCCCATCCAGTAACCCTTCCCGGGGAGCCTGCAACCAGGCTCCCCGGTTTTTTTTACTGTAAACCTTTTGGTGAACTTTCTCCCCACTCCGCCGAATTTACCCCCGCTCTTTCTGCTATCCTCAAATCCAGGCAGCCGGAGCACTCCCCGGGGGATTCCGCCGGTTCTCTTTCCCGGCGCAACAACGGGTGTAAAATGCTCCCGCGGTCGGATCGTCCATGAGCGCAGACACACGAGCATCAGCGCGCGCTTTTTTGCGCAGCCTCAACGTTCTTCTGAAGTTCGCGCGGCTCTATGAGTTCGGCCACGCCCGCACCTCCGCGCAATTTGAAACCACTTGGAAGGAACTCCAGCAGGCCATCCAGCAGGGCGGCAGCGGCCTGCTCCTCGGCGCCACCGGCACGCAGATCCTCATTGACGGCGAAGCCATCGCCGGCGCCGCCGCCGAGCGCAGCTTCGCCCAGTTGCTCTCCTCCGCCGGCATCGCCAGCATCCATTTCGCTCCCACGCTCACCCAGGCCCAGTTCGCCCGCTTCGTCCGCGCCTTTCCCACCGGCAACGCCAAAGTCAAAAACCTCGGCGAACAGTTGAAAACCGCCCTCGCCGGCGACCCCTCGATCAAGATCAACGAAATCCGCTTCGTCGCCGAGGACTCCTCCGTCGCCGGTATCAAAATGGCCTCCCAGCTCACCGCCAAGGTTCTCGGCGCACAGGGCGAAAAGTTCAAGGATTTCCTCGAAGACCCCCAGAAGATGCTCCAATTGCTCCTCTCCGCCGAAGGCAGCCGTGGCGGTGGTCCCGGAGGTGGCGTCGGCCCCGGAGGCGGCACAGGCCCTGGTTCTGGCGGCTCTGGCGACCTTTGGAACGCCACTCCCGGCGCTGGCGGTGGCTCCTTCGCCCCCGGCTCTGGTGCAGCCTCAGGCGGCTCCGGTGGTGGCGGCACAGGCACAGGCGGCGGCTGGGGCGGCGCCAGCGGCGCTCCCGGTGCCACGGGCGGGCCTTCCGGCGGCGCTCCCGGCGGTCCACCCGCCCAGGCCCCAGGAAAATGGCTCACCGCCAAATCCGTCCTCGGCCTCGGTTCACCGGCAGGCGCGCCGCCCAGCGCTTCCTCCGGCTATAACGTTGCCGAAGAAGAAGTGCGCCAGATGCTCAGCCTCTTTTCCCAACTGGGCCGCGCCCAGCGCGACCCCGCCGGCAAGCTCGACGTTCCCACGTTCCAATCCCGCCTCTCCACCATTCCCGCCAACGCCCAGTTCACTCTCCAGCAGGCCCTCGCCGGCCTTGCCGCGCAGGCCCCCACGGACAAGCCCGATAAACCCATGCTCCTCCAGTTGGCCGAGCATGTGGCCATTCGCTTCGCCCTCAATAGCTACGAGCGCGGCGAACTCAAGGTCAACGCCGTCAAGCAGATGATGGACCGCATGAACCAGGAGATCGAAGCCCTGCGCAAGATCCTCGGCCATCACGAGGAAGTCATGGCCGGCGCGGGCATTTCCGTCGAGTCCCATACCGACCTTCTCGACCAGGAATTCTGGGAGCAGGTCCCCGATGAGAACAAAACCGAAGTCCTCAAGTCCGAGGAAGCCTGGTGCGTTCCCCCCCGCAATGTCCGCATCCACCTCGATGACCTGCTGCGCCGCGGCGAATTGAAAATCGTCAACGAAATCCTTCTGCGCTACTGCTCTTGCGTGGCCATGGAACAGCCCGAAGCCCGCCGCACCACCGCCATCGGCATCGCCGACCTCGCCGAACTCTACAGTTCCGGCGACGGCAGCGCCCTCATTGACGCCATCCGCCGCCTCGGCGCGCGACTGGCCATCGAGCCCGATTCCGAACTGCAAACCCTCATCGGCGCCGCCTTCGTCCGCCTCTGCCAGCAGGCCGCCTCCAAACGCAGCTATCCCGCCATGCAGCAGGCTCTCGCTTCCCTCGACGTCGTGGAAAAGCAGCGCCCCGGCATGGCCCAGAGCCTCCGCCCGCGCATCGGCGCCGAGGAGCGCATCCCCGAATTCATCGAGGAAGCCATCCGCGCCGGAGAAATCGCCGACGGCCTGATTGACATCCTCATGCTCATGCCCAAGGCCACCGTTCGCTTCATCACCCAGCGCTTCGGCAGTTGCGGTTTCCGGCAGGACTGCGAACTCCTTGCCGGCATCGTTCGCGAACTCGGCCTCCCAGCCATCAACGGCCTGGCCGAAACCCTCGATAAGGCTCCCGCGCTCGAAGCCGTCGAAACCGTCGGCCTGCTCACTCAGTTGGACCCCGAGGGCGTCGAGAAAACCCTGCCCCTGCGCCTGGCCCAGTGGCCGCGCACCTCCCATGACCGCGTCATCCGCCAATTGTCCGCCGCTCCTCCCCAGTTGCGCGTCCGCCAATTGATCACCCTCTTTGATTCCCTCGACCCGCTCATCAAACCACTCGCCGTGGACGAAATCGGCATGACCGGCGCCCCCGACGGCATCACCCTGCTCCTCGGCTTGGCCTCCGACGAAAAGACCGACGGCTACCTCCGCATCAAGGCTGTCGAGGCCCTTGGCCGCCTTCGCGCGCAGTCCGCCAACGGAATCCTCCAGCAGATCCTCGAAACCCGCCACATGTGGAAATTCCACCATCCCCCCGAACTGCGCATCGCCGCCGCTCAGGCCCTTACGCGCATCGACCCGCAGACCGCCCTGCAGCGACTGGACGCCCTCGGCATCGAGCGCAAGGATCTCGGTTTTGAGCCCGTGGATCTCGATCTCGCCAGCCCCGTCATTCGCCAGCGCCGCTACGCCCGCTGGCGGCTCAGCCAGCCCATCTCCGCGACTACGATCAATCTTCGCGAAAACTTCAGAATTCAGCTGCTCGAACTCAATCTCGGCGGCGGCCTGGGCACCTGCGACCGCCACCTCGCTCCCGGCACCCTCCTCAATATCAGAATTCCCTCCGGCGTACGCCCCATCCGCTCCCAGGTTCTCGTTCGCGGCGCCCGGCCCCAGGCCATGGCTTTCGAATTCGTCGAAATGGAACTCGATGACCGCTCCCGTCTCCGCAAACTGCTCCTCGACGTCGGCGGCCAGACCCTTTCCGCCAGCATCGCCAGCCGTTCTCACCGCCGCGGCCGCGTCCCGCTGGCCAAGTCTTAATTTTTCTTTCGTTTGCGAATTCCACCGCTTGGCGCGGCGCCTTCCAACCAGATAGAATGATTGTTCACCCAAACGGCGGCCGGCCTGGCCGTGCGCCGCGCGCGGGTTCCGGCTCCTTCCGCCGTATGTGGATCGCCGGCCCGCTCGGAAACTAGCGTCAGGGAACGGCAAAACGAATCCATGGAAGTAGCCCAGATACTCGACAAGTTCCTCGCGCGCTTCATCGGCACCAAGCACGAGCGCGACGTCAAGCGCCTCCTGCCCGCCATCGCCGCCATCAACGTTCTCGAACCGGAAATGCAGTCTCTTTCCGACGCCGATCTCAGGCTCCGTTTCGCCGAACTCCGCTCCCATGTCCAGGCCCGCCTCCGCGACGCCGACCCCGCCGATACCGCCATCTTCCGCGAACGTCTCCGCGAAGCCCTCGCTCCTTCCATCGTTCCCGCCTTTGCCCTCGCCCGCGAAGCCGGCCGCCGCTTTCTGCGCATGCGCCATTTCGATGTCCAGCTCATCGGCGGCATGGTCCTCCACGACGGCAAAATCGCCGAAATGAAAACCGGGGAAGGGAAGACCCTCGTCGCCACTCTTCCCGCCGTCCTCAACTCTCTCGCCGGTCTCGGCGTGCACATTGTCACCGTCAACGACTACCTCGCCCGCCGCGACGCCGAATGGATGGGCCCGCTCTACCGCTCCCTCGGCCTTTCCGTCGGCATCATCGTTCACGACCTCGATGACGCCGACCGCCGCGCCGCCTACTCCGCCGACATCACCTACGGCACCAACAACGAATTCGGCTTCGACTACCTCCGCGATAACATGAAGTACGACCTCGCCGGCTGCGTCCAGCGCGGCCACCACTTCGCCATCGTTGACGAAGTGGACTCCATCCTCATCGACGAAGCCCGCACCCCCCTTATCATCTCCGGCCCCTCGGAAGAATCCACCGACAAGTACTACAAAATCGACAAGATCATTCCCAAGCTCATCCAGGAAATCGATTACGTCATCGACGAAAAACACCGCACCGCCACCCTCACCGAGGAAGGCGTCAGCAAATGCGAGCGCCTCCTCGGCCTCAGCAATCTCTATGACCCCGCCCACATGGAGACCATTCACCACGTCTATCAGGCCCTCCGCGCCCACACCCTCTACAAGCGCGACGTCGATTACGTCGTCAAGGACGGCGAAGTCATCATCGTCGACGAATTCACCGGCCGCCAGATGCCCGGCCGCCGCTGGTCCGACGGCCTCCACCAGGCCATCGAAGCCCGCGAAGGCGTCAAGATCGAACGCGAAACCCAGACCCTGGCCACCGTCACCTTCCAGAACTATTTCCGCATGTACAAGAAACTCTCCGGCATGACCGGCACCGCCTCCACCGAAGCCGCCGAATTCGCCAAAATCTACAACCTCGATGTGGTCATGGTTCCCACCAACCGCAACCTCATCCGCATCGAGAATCCCGATATCGTCTACCGCACCGAACGCGAAAAATTCGTCGCCGTCGTCAACGGCATCCTCCAGGAAGACGAATCCTACGCCCACGGCATCCGCCAGTATCACGAACGCGGCCAGCCCGTCCTGGTCGGCTCCATCTCCATCGAAAAATCCGAAGCCATCGCCGAACTGCTCAAGCAGGCCGGCATTCCCCACCAGGTCCTCAACGCCAAGCAGCACGAGCGCGAGGCCAAGGTCGTCGCCCAGGCCGGCCGCAAGGGCGCCGTCACCGTCTCCACCAACATGGCCGGCCGCGGCACCGATATCCTCCTCGGCGGCAATCCCGAGCAGATGACCCGCGAGCATTTCCTCAAGAACAAACTGGCCATGCCCTCCGCCGAAGCCCCCACCGTCATCTCTCCCGACGACAACAGCGCGGAATCCCCAGCCGCAGTCCGCATGGTTCTCTTTCAGCACGAGGGAAAAATCTTTCAGGTTCCCGAGGACCACTGGAAGCCCGTCTACGACCAGTTCGTCCTCCAGTGCAAAGCCGAACACGATGAAGTCATCGCTCTCGGCGGCCTGCACATTCTCGGCACCGAGCGCCACGAAGCCCGCCGCATTGATAACCAGCTCCGCGGACGCGCCGGCCGCCAGGGCGACCCCGGCTCCTCGCGCTTCTTCCTCTCCCTCGAGGACGACCTCATGCGCATCTTCGGCGGCGAGCGCGTCAAGCAACTCATGTTCCGCCTGGGCATGACCGAAGGCGTGCCCATCGAATCCAAGCTCATCTCCCGGCGCATCGAAAACGCCCAGAAAACCGTGGAAGCGCAGAACTTCGACGCCCGCAAGCACCTCCTCGAATACGACGACGTGATGAACAAGCAGCGCGAAACCATCTACGCCATCCGCCGCTCCGCCCTCGAAGGCAAGGACCAGCGCGACTACGTCCTGGGCATCGCCGAAGACATCGCCCGCGAAACCGTCGCCACCTATTGCCCCCGTGAGCAGCATCCCGACCAGTGGAACACCGCGCAATTCGTCGCCGAAGTCCTCGCCCAGTTCGGCCTGGACGCCAAAGCCTCCGGCGCCGACCCCGCCGTCCAAAATCACGACCAGCTCGCCGAAGCCCTCGTCCAGGCGGTCACCGACCGCTACGAGGAAAAGGAAAAATCCTTCGGCGATAAAGTTCTCCGCTGGCTCGAACGCCGCATCATCCTCGACGTCGTCGATTCCCAGTGGAAGGACCATCTCCTCTCCCTCGACCACCTCAAGGAAGGCATCGGCCTGCGCGGCTACGGCCAGAAAGATCCCCTCGTCGAGTTCAAGAAGGAAGCCTTCGTCCTCTTCGAAGAGATGATGGCCCGCATCGACAACGAAACTCTCCGCTACCTCTTCCACGTCCAGGTTCAGCAGGGCGAAGAAGCTCCCGCTGCCGCGCCCGAATCCGCCGCGCCGCGCGCCTCTTCTTCTCACGCTCTCGCCGCCGCCGCGGCCGCCAGCGCACGCGCCGATGAGCCCGAACATCTCCCCGCCTTCGCCCGCGAAATCGAACGCCGCCAGCAGCGCCATCAAAAAGATCTGCAATACCAGACCGGCCCTGCCCAGGCCGAAGCCCCCAAGCCCGTCCGCACCGGCGCCAAAGTCGGCCGCAACGACCCCTGCCCCTGCGGCTCCGGCAAAAAATACAAGAAATGCCACGGCTCCGGCGCTTGAGTTTTTTTCGGCAGTGTGTTCAAAATATTCGCGGGCCTGCCATCTTGCGTACGGCAGAAACGCTTACTTTGGCCGGGATTGAGTAGTGGTTGTCATTCGGAGAAGAATCTCAACTGTTTGTATGGCACAGCGCATCTTGAGGAGAACGTAAAACCATGCCCCCATCGCCGCCGCAACAGCAACAACCCGAAAAACTCCCCATCCCCGGCGTCAAACACCTCGTCGCCGTCGCCAGCGGCAAAGGCGGCGTCGGCAAAACCACCGTCGCCGTTAATCTCGCCCTCGCCCTCGTCAAACTCGGCTTCAAAGTCGGCCTCATGGACGCCGACGTCTACGGCCCCAACGTCCCCATCATGCTCGGCTCCACCGCCGAACCACGCGCCACCGCGGACCGCAAAATCTTCCCCGTCGACGCTCAGGGCGTAATGATGATCTCCATGGGCCTGCTCAATCCCGGCGACCGTCCCATGATCTGGCGCGGCCCCATGCTCCACAGCGTCATGCAGCAATTCCTCCGCAGCGTTCAGTGGGGCGAACTCGATTATCTCCTCATCGACCTCCCCCCCGGCACCGGCGACGTCCAGCTCTCCCTCATCCAGACCGTTCCCATCACCGGCGCCGTCGTCGTCACCACTCCCTCCACCGTCGCTCTCGCCGACGTTCGCAAAGCCATCGAAATGTTCCGCCAGGTCCATGTCGAAGTCCTCGGCGTCGTCGAAAACATGGGCACGTTTCGCTGCCCCCACTGCGATAAGCCCGTCGACATCTTCGGCCACGGCGAAGGCGCCAAGACCGCTCTCGAATACGGCGTCCCCCTCCTCGGCGAAATCGAAATCGATCCCCGCATCCGCATCGGCGGCGACACCGGCAAACCCGTCGCCGCCGCCGGTGAATCCGCCCCCGGCGCATCCTCCCTTTTCTCCATGGCCCGCGCCGTCGTCGCCCGCATTGACTCGCTCACTTCCTCCGCCCCCAAAATCCAAATCGACTGACCCTCCGCGCATTGCCCGCAAAGTTCAGCCGCTACCCTCCGCCGCCGCGAAAAAAATCGCGGCGGCATTTTTTCAATTTTCCAAATCCCAAATTTCCATCCCCGCAACCTTCCCCCCATTCCTTCTTTCTCTGTGACCTCTGCTCCTCTGCGTTTAACTCTTTCTTTTTCTCCCCATTGCCACCGCCTTTGGCTATCCTCGCCCACCCCGCTTTCCTCCACCCGTTTTCTTGCGGCTTGCCCACCACTGTGTTAATTTTTACCAGGCTACAGCCAACCCCAAAGTTGTCATCCTGAGCGCAGCGAAGGATCTCAACCGCAAGTGTTTCCCAGGCCGTAGCCAATCGCGTGAAGCCCAACCCGGAGTGGCTGTATGTCAATGAAACGAAACGTATTACGAGCCGCCAACCCATGATCCGCTCCTACCAGGGCATGCGCCCCAAAATCGCCCCCTCCGCCTACATCGACCCCTCCGCCGTGGTCATCGGCGACGTGGTCATCGGCGAAGAATCCAGCGTCTGGCCCGTCACGGTCATTCGCGGCGACGTGGACTCCATCCGCATCGGCGCGCGCACCAGCATTCAGGACGGCTGCATCTGCCACGTCATGCGCGACGAATTCGAATTGCACGTCGGCGACGAAGTCACCGTCGGCCACAGCGTCACCCTGCACGGCTGCACCGTCGAGTCCCGCTGCCTCATCGGCATGGGCGCCATCATCCTCAACGGCGCGCGCATCGGCGCCGGCAGTATCATCGCCGCGGGAACCCTCATCCCCGAACGCACCGTCATTCCCGCCGGCAGCCTGGTCATGGGCTCCCCCGGCAAAGTGAAGCGCCCGCTCACCCCGGCCGAATCCGCCTCCATCGCCGAATACGCCCGCCGCTACGTCGAATACAGCCGCATCTATCTCGCCGAACAGGCCAGCGGTGATGCGAAGGGTGACTCGTGACTGGTGACTCGTGCTTCGTGACTTGCGTTTTTTGTCCGATGACGAGCGACCTTAAGTCTGTCATCCTGAGCGAAGCGAAGGATCTCAACTTAATGTCCTGCTCTGCGTTCTGTGTACGAGAGAGAGCGAGCTAACGGTTCATGTCCGAAAAACAAAAATTCCAGGCCATCAAAGGCACGCGCGACCTGCTCCCGCCGGAAACAACGCTGTGGAATTACGTCGAACAAACCGCCCACGCCGTCTTCTCCACCTTCGGCTTCGGCGAAATCCGCCTCCCCATCTTTGAACCCACCGAACTCTTCGCCCGCGCCGTCGGCGGCGACACCGACATCGTTTCAAAAGAGATGTATACATTCCAAGATTACGAAGCCTCTGCGGTGCTTGAATACCGGAATGCTCTTATTACCTGGCAGGAGCCGCCAGACATACAGGGCCCGCCTGGCCTTCTGGGGACGGGTGCGTTCGCCAAATTCCAGCCATTTGCGAGTTTGCTCTCGCAGTTCTGTTTGGCGGGCAGAGAGGCGTTCGAGAAAGGACTCCTTCCGCGAACTCCGGAAAACGACTCCTTATTGAAAGTTCTCGTAGGGGAGCGAGAGATTTTCCTGAGCTCGATCCAATCACGAAGAGATAATGAGAATCGCGACGCCATAGATCACATTAGGGAGCGTGTCCGGCAGCTTCGGTTGGGAGATGAATTGAGCCTCCGCCCCGAAGCCACCGCCTCCGTCTGCCGCGCCTACATCCAGCACGGCATGCACTCCCTCCCCCAGCCCGTAAAGCTCTACTACACCGGCCCCATGTTCCGCCGCGAGCGCCCCCAAAAAGGCCGCTACCGCCAGTTCTACCAAATCGGCGCGGAAGTCCTCGGCGGCACCGACGCCCCCGCCATCGACGCCGAAGTCATCGAAATGGTCATGACCTTCTTCGCCCGCCTCGGCCTCGAAGGCGCCAAGCTCGACCTCAACTCCATCGGCTGCCGCGAATGCCGCCCCGCCTACGTCGAACTCCTCCGCGCCGAACTCGCCAAAGTAAAAGACCAGCTCCAACCGGACAGCCAGCGCCGCATCGAAACCAACCCCTTGCGCGTCCTCGATTCCAAACTCGAATCCGAGCAGCCCGTCATCGAAAAACTCCCCCGCATCGCCGAGCATCTCTGCCCCGCCTGCGCCGCGCACTACGCCTCCGTAAAACACAATCTCGTCCTGCGCAACGTCGCCTATCACGAAAACTGGCGCCTCGTTCGCGGCCTGGACTACTACATGCGCACCACGTTCGAAATCACCGCCCCCGGCCTCGGCTCGCAAAACGCCGTCTGCGGCGGCGGCCGCTACGACGGCCTCATCGAAATCCTCGGCGGCCTGCCCACCAAGGGCATCGGCTTCGCCATCGGTGAGGACCGCCTCATCCTCTCCCTGCAGGAAGCCGGCAAAGCCCCCGCCCCGCGCCGCCTCGACGTCTACGTCGCCTGGATGGGCGAAAAGGCTTACGATACAGCTGTGCGCGCCGCCCGCGCTCTCCGCGGCGCCGGCTTCGCCGTCGAACTCCCCGCCACCGCCCAGAAATTCGGCAAAGCCCTCGGCCACGCCGATAAACTCGGCGCGCGCTACGCCCTCATCCTCGGCGATGACGAAGTTGCGAGCGGCCAATGGACACTCAAAACTCTATCCGACGGCGCGCAATCCAAATTCACCGAGGTCGAATTATTGCAGCACCTGCACCGCTGATTTAGAGATGGTGTCATCCTGAGCGAAGCGAAGGATCTCAACTGCCAATGTTGGCATGTCCTATCGCGGAGCCACCGAATGGCATAAGCTGAGATGCTTCGCTGCGCTCAGCATGACAGAATAAACTGTGGGGGCGCCCCTTTAGGGGCGCCCCCGTAACTCGGCCAAAAAGAGAATCCCCGGCCCACAAAAAACGCCGGGCCAAAGGTGAAACGAACGTGCTCGACTTCCTCGGCAATCTCCAACGCACCCACTACTGCGGCGCCCTCCGCGCCTCCGACGACGCCCGCGACGTCGTCCTCATGGGCTGGGTGGCCCGCCGCCGCGACCTGGGAAACCTCCTCTTCCTCGACCTCCGCGACCGCACCGGCATCGTCCAGGTCGTCTTCAACAAGGAAACCCAGCCCGAAGCCCACGGCAAAGCCGAACATCTCCGCTCCGAATTCGTCGTCGCCGTCGAGGGGAAAATCATCAAGCGCCAGAAGTCCAATCCCGAACTGGCCACCGGCGAAGTCGAAGTCATCGCCCAAAAACTCCACATCCTCAACACCGCCAAGACCCCGCCCTTCCAGATCGAGGACGACACCAACGCCGCCGAAGAAACCCGCCTGCGCTACCGCTATCTCGATCTGCGCCGCCCCAAATCCCACGCCAATCTCGCCCTGCGCCATAAAATCATTTTTGAAATCCGCAAGGCCATGGACGAAATGGGCTTCCTCGAAATCGAAACCCCCATGCTCACCCGCTCCACTCCCGAAGGCGCGCGCG
This sequence comes from Terriglobia bacterium, assembly GCA_041500985.1. Lineage (GTDB taxonomy): Bacteria > Acidobacteriota > Terriglobia > Acidiferrales > UBA7541 > Acidiferrum. The sequence continues at coordinate 37,551 of JBGQNE010000020.1, forward strand.
ACTATCTCGTTCCCAGCCGCGTGCACCACGGAAAATTCTACGCCCTCCCTCAGTCGCCCCAGATTTTCAAGCAAATCCTGATGATCGGCGGCCTCGACCGCTATTTTCAAATCGTCAAATGCTTCCGCGACGAAGACCTTCGCGCCGACCGCCAGCCCGAATTCACCCAGCTCGACGTCGAAATGTCTTTCCCCCGCCAGGAAGATATTTTTCACGTCATCGAAAGCGTCATGGTCCGCGCCTGCTCCGTCGCCGGCATCACCGCCCAAGCCCCTTTTCCGCACATGCTTTATAAAGACGCCATCCGCAAATACGGCAGCGACAAGCCCGACATGCGCTTCGGCATGGAGCTGCACGAAGTCACCGCCTGCTTCCCGCAGGAAGCCAAGGACAAGCTGCAAATCGCAGGAAAAATCTTCGCCCTCGCCGCTCCCGGCGCGGCCGGCTATTCCCGCAAGCAGCTCGACGAGCTGACCGAAAAAGCCAAGTCCGCCGGCGCGCGCGGCGCTTATTTCGTCAAGCTCGCTCCCGAAGGCACCACCTCCACCCTCGAAAAACTCATCGGCGCGGAAAACGTCAAAAAACTCGCTGAAGCCTGCGGCGCGAAAACCGGCGATCTCGTCGTTGCCGTCTCCGCCAAACAGGAAATCAAAGGCACCGAAGCCGCCGCTCTCGTCGCCGGGCATTTGCGCCTGCAACTCGGTGAAGCCCTCAACGTCATTGATAAATCCCAATGGAAATTCCTCTGGCTCACCGGCTTCCCCCTTTTCGAATGGAGCGAATCAGACAAATCCTGGGTCAGCGCCCAGCATCCCTTCACCGGCATCGTCGACGAAGACCTCGAAAAGCTTGAATCCGCTCCCTGGGAAGTCCGCTCCAAGGGCTACGACCTGGTCCTCAACGGCGTCGAACTCGGCTCTGGCAGCATTCGAATCCACCGCCAGGACGTTCAGGAGCGCCTCTTCAAGGCCCTGGGCCTCTCGGAAGAACTCCTCCGCCGCCGCTTCGGCTTCTTCCTCGACGCTCTCACCTACGGCACTCCGCCCCACGGCGGCATCGCTCTCGGCATGGACCGCGTCGTCATGCTCCTCGCCGGCGAAAAATCCATCCGCGAAGTCGTGGCCTTCGCCAAAACCACCGCCGCCGTCGACCTCATGGCCGAATCACCCAGCGAAGTGGACACCGATCAGCTCGACCAGCTAGGTATCGCCATCAAACCAAGCACAAAGAAAGCTGCGGAATAGAGTTAAGAATGGACCGTCTTTGGGCGATCAAGAAGAATTTCGACCCATTCAAATGGATTGCCGGAATCGGCCCAGTCGGAATTGCTGCTCTTGCTCGCTGCACGTATTACGGATGCCCATATTGTCGCTGGCCTTTCAAAATTACATGGGGACCATCAAACAGTTTGCTTGGGTCGGGTGAAAAAGTCTGCTGGCATTGCAAGCAGGTATTCTGTGACGGCTCGAAAGAATGGCCCAAAATGACGGGTGATGAGCGGCAGCACTTCCTGTTGCCCGTCAGCGTGGCGGGATGGCTAGCAGGAACTTTTGTTGTCATGGGAATGCTCATCTTTGTGTTTTGGAACGGTCCAAGTGCATCTGTTACAAATGTCTGGATCCTTGGCGTTCTGTCTGCGCCGTTAGCTTTATGGTTTGCGTACCGCGGTTTTCAAATCTTTCGGTCAATACGTCGGTATAATCAGCGAGGAAGTAAAGAGACCGCATGAGCCGAATCCGCATATTGCCGGAGGCCGTCGCCAACCGCATCGCCGCGGGCGAAGTCGTCGAGCGCCCCGCGTCCGTCGTCAAGGAGCTGCTCGAAAACGCTCTCGACGCCGGCGCCAAAACCATCCGCATCGAAGTTGAATCCGGCGGCAAGCGCATGATCCGCGTCATTGACGACGGCCACGGCATGATTCACGACGACGCCCTTCTCGCTTTCGAACGCCACGCCACAAGCAAACTGCGCACCTCCGACGACCTCGTCTCCATCTCCACCCTCGGCTTTCGCGGCGAGGCTCTGCCCTCCATCGCTTCCGTCTCCCGCCTGCTCCTTGAAACCCGCGACGAATCTGAATCCGAAGGCACGCGCATCGAATTCGCCGGCGGCAAACTCGTCGGCGTCAAGCCCGCCGGCCTGCCACCCGGCACCACGCTCAGCGTCGCCGATCTTTTCTACTGCATGCCCGCGCGCCGCAAATTCCTCAAATCCGATTCCACCGAACTCGGCCACATCGCCTCTCTCGTCACCCACTACGCCCTGGCCAATCCCGCCCGCCAGTTCGTCCTCAAAACGCCCACGCAGGTCATCGTCGATTGCCCCCCGGTCGAAAAACTCTCCGACCGCGTCTACCAGCTCTTCGGCCGCCAGTCCCTCGACGAACTCGTCGAACTTCCCGCCTCCTCCGCGCCCTTCCGCGCCGCCATCACCGAACCTTCGCTCGAATCCGGCGAAGAAGCCGCCCTGCTCACCGTCACCGGCTTCGCCTCCCGCCCCGAAGTGCAGCGCCCCAACCGCAACGGCATCTACGTCTTCGTCAACCGCCGCCTCGTCCGCGACCGCCTCATCCTCCACGCCATCCACGAAGCCTATCGCAATATTCTTCCGCACGCCGTTTTTCCCGCCGTGCTCCTCTTCCTCGAAATGCCCTACGACGAAGTGGACGTCAACGTCCATCCCGCCAAAGTCGAAGTCCGCTTCCGCCATCCGCAATTCGTCCACGATTTCGTTCGCGACTCCATCCGCCAGGCGCTCACCAAAGTCCGCCCCATCGCCAGCTTTGCCGCCGCCGCATCCCCCTCCGCCGACGGCTCTCTCTCCGGCCCGCCTCCCGCCATGATTCCCCCGTTGGGAATGCCCATCGGCGAAATGTCCACCGGCATCGGCTCCGAAAATCTCCCTTCCTCCACCGGCTCCGACGGCGGCTATGGCGCGTTCGATCTCACCGCCGCTCCGCTCCCTCCGCAGGAGCAGCGCTTCGCTTTCGAATCTGGCTCGACCTTCGGCAGCCCCGCCGCTCCGCGCGTCTATCCCGTCATGGACTGGCCCGGCTCACACACCGGCTCCTACGCCGACGCTCCCGCCACGCTTCCGCGCCCCGACGAAATCACCGACTTGAAACCCCTCGGCCAGGTCAGCTCCAGCTTCATCGTCGCCGTCAACGCCCAGGGCCTGTGGATCATTGACCAGCACGTGGCCCACGAACGCATCCTTTTCGAACAGCACCTCGCCGCGCGCCGCGCCGGCAAAGTCGAATCCCAGCGCATGCTCATGCCCCTCATGGCCGAACTTTCCCCGCGCCAGCTCGCCGTTTTCGAAAAGATCGCCGAGGAACTGGCCGCCAACGGTTTCGAATCCTCCCTCATGGGCCCCCGCACCGTGGCCATTCAGGCCGTCCCCGCAGGCGTGGCCACCTCCGACGCCGAACAACTGCTCACCGAAATTCTCGACGGCATCGACCGCGAAAACGCGGCCATCTCCATCGACACCCTGCAGGCCAAAATTGCCGCCTCGACAGCCTGCCACGCAGCCATTAAAGTAAACATGCCGCTCGACCAGACCAAGATGGATTGGCTCCTCGCCGAGCTGGCCAGGACCGACGCGCCCATGAGTTGTCCGCACGGCCGGCCCGTCGTTCTGCGTTATTCGGTAAAAGAAATCGAGCGCGCGTTCCACCGGATTTGAATCCAGTCAGCCATGTTGAGCGCAGGCAACAGCTTGCGCACGGAGAGTACGAATGACGGACACGAAGAAAACAGCGGTCATTTTCGGCCTGGCCAATAAGCGCAGCATCGCCTGGGCCATCGCGCAAAAACTTCACGCCGACGGCTGGCAGCTGGCCATCACCTGCCAGAACGAACGCCTGGAGCTGGAAGCCCGCGACCTCATCGCCGAACTTCCCGGAGCCGCCGGCTTTATGTGCGATCTTTCGAGCGACGAGCAGATCGCCCGCCTGTTCGAAACTCTCCGCGAACGCTACGGCGTCCTCCACGGCGTCGTGCACAGCGTGGCCTACGCTCCCGAAGCCGATCTCAAGGGCGAATTCGTCAACACTTCCCGCGATGGTTTCCGCGTTGCTCTCGACGTCAGCGTCTATACCCTCATCGCCGTTTCCCGCGCCGCCGCTCCTCTCATGACTTCCGGCGGGGCCATCATCACCATGACTTATCATGGCGCGCAGAAGGTTGTGCCCAAATACAACGTCATGGGCGTGGCCAAAGCCGCTCTGGAAGCCACCGTGCGCTATCTGGCCAACGACCTCGGCCCCAAAGCCATCCGCGTCAACGCCGTTTCCGCCGGGCCCATCAAGACGCTGGCTTCGCGCGGCGTCGCCGGCTTTGTCGAAATGCTGCGGGTGCACGCCGAGCGCGCCCCGCTCAAGCGCAACGTCGATCCCGCCGAAGTCGGCGCCACCGCCAGCTTCTTGCTTTCCGAGGGCGGCTCGGGAATCACCGGCGAAACGCTGTACGTGGATTGCGGCTCGAACATCATGGCGGTCTAGCGGCGCATTCGAAAAAAAACCGCGCATGCGCAAACTGACCATCGCGATTGACGGCCCCGCCGGTTCCGGCAAGAGCACCGTGGCGCGCCAGGTGGCCGGTCTGCTCGGCTACCTGTATCTCGACAGCGGCGCGATGTACCGCGCGCTCGGGCTCAAGGCGCTCGATCGCGGCATCGCGCTCGACGGCGAATCCGCGCTGGCCACTCTGGCCCGCGAAACGCACATCGAACTGAGACCGCCTTCGCCGGAGCAGGCTACCGCCGGCGTCAAGAACCGCGTGTTTCTCGATGCGCGCGAAGTTACGGGCGAAATCCGCACCGAACGAGTCGCCGAAGCCGCTTCGCGCATCGCGGCCATCGCCGCCGTGCGCCAGGTGCTGGTGGCCGAGCAGCAGCGGGCCGGCGCGGGCGGCGGCGTGGTCATGGAAGGGCGGGACATCGGCACGGTGGTTTTTCCGAGCGCAGAACTGAAAATCTTTCTCGAAGCTTCCCCGGAAATCCGCGCCGAGCGCCGCTGGAAGGAACACCAGGAAAAGGGTGAGTCGTTCACGCTGGCGCAGGTCGTCGAGGAAGTGCGCGAGCGCGACCGCCGCGACCGCGAACGCAAAGTTTCTCCGCTCGTCCGCGCCGCCGATGCCGTGCTCGTGGACAATTCCGCGATGGATGCGGAGGAGACCGCTCGCGTGATCGTCCTGCTGGCGCGCGAGCGCGAAAAAGAGTTCGTCTGACCATTGGAGGGAAGGGAATTATGAACCGTCTCGCCGCCCGACTCGCTGTTCCGTTCAGTCTGTTTTCCATTCTTGGCGCATTCTGCGCGCCCGCCCCGGCACGCGCGCAGCAGCCTGCTGCCGCTTCTGCCTCCGCGGAAAAGAACTCGCGGGAGATCGCGCGCGCTTTCCGCGCCTATCTCGACGAGGACTGGCGCCACTGGATGACGGAAAATCCGGAGATGGCCACGGAGACCGGCTTTCCCGGCCAGAACCGCCGCTGGACCGACGACTCGCCCGAAGGCATCGCGCGGCGCGCGCAAATGCTCGATGCCAGCCTGGCGAAGCTGAAAACCTTTTCTCGCGTCGCCCTGCCCGAATCCGAGCGCGTCAATTTCGATCTCTATCTCCAGACGCTGGAGAACGCCGAGACGGGGATGCGTTTTGGCGACGATCCGTTCCCGATTCCTTCCGTTGCGCAGCGCAATCTGCTGATGCCCATGAATCAGATGGCCAACGTCGGCTCGCAGGCCGCCAGCACGCTGGCGCTCATGCCGCATCAGACCGTCGCGGACTACGAAGACATCCTCGCGCGGCTGGAAGCGCTGCCCCGCGCCGTCGAGCAGAATCTGGCGCTCTTGCAGGAGGGACTGAAGCGCGGCTACGCACCGCCGCGCGTGCCTTTGCGCGATCTGCCCAAGCAGGTGGCCGACCTGATTCCCGCCGAGCCGCTGGCCAGCGCGCTGCTCGCGCCATTTAAAAAATTCCCGGCCGGATTTCCGGAGCCGGAACGCGCCCGCCTGACCGCCCGCGCCAGGGCGATTTATGCGGAAAGCCTCGTGCCGGTTTTCGGCAAGCTGCACGACTATCTCGCGCAGACGTACCTGCCGGCCTGCCCCGCGGAGATCTCCGCCGAATCGCTGCCCGACGGCAAGGCCGCCTATGAATTCCGCGTGCGCTGGCAGACCACCACGGACCTTACGCCGGCGCAGATTCACGAAATCGGCCTCGCGGAAGTGAAACGCATCCGCGCGGAAATGGACAAGGTCATCGCCGCGTCCGGCTTCAAAGGAAGCTTCGCGGAATTCACCGCGTTCCTGCGCAGCGATCCGCGCTTTTACTACACCCGCGCGGAAGATCTGGAAAACGGCTACCGCATCATCGTCAAGAAAATTGATCCGCAGCTTCCGCGGCTTTTTGGAAAACTGCCGCGGCTGACGTATGGCGTCACGCCCATTCCGGATTTCAAAGCGCCGTCGCAGACCACCGCCTACTACCAGCCGGGGGCGCCGGAAGCCGGACGGCCCGGACAGTTCTTTGTCAACACCTACAAGCTGGAAGCGCGGCCCAAGTGGGAGATGGAAGCGCTTTCGATGCACGAATCCGTTCCCGGGCATCATTTGCAGATCGCGCTGGGGCAGGAGATGGAAGACGTTCCGGAATTCCGCAAGAATCTGGGCTATTCGGCGTTCACCGAGGGCTGGGGGCTTTATTCGGAAAGCCTGGGCGAGGAGATGGGTTTTTACACCGACCCCTATTCCAAATTCGGCCAGTTGACGTATGAAATGTGGCGCGCGGTGCGCCTGGTGGTGGATACCGGGATGCACTCGATGGGCTGGAGCCGGGAAGAGGCCATCGCCTTTTTCCGCGAAAACACCAGCAAGACCGATCAGGACATCGCCGTGGAGATTGATCGCTACATCGTCTGGCCCGGGCAGGCGCTGGCGTATAAACTCGGCCAACTGAAGATCCGCGGGCTGCGGACGAAGGCGGAAAAAGAACTGGGCGCGAAATTCGATGTGCGGAAATTTCATGATGCCGTCCTGGAGCAGGGGCCGGTGCCGCTGAATTTGCTGGAGCAGCATGTGAATGCGTGGATTGGCGGGCAGGCGGGGCGCTGAGAGCGGGCCGGGAAAGTTCAAAGTTGACAGTTGAAAGTTGAAAGGAAGAGCCGAAGGCCGTGGTGTGTTTGCCTGGAGTGCGCGATGGACGGGAGAGGCCGCGTCCCATTTTGGGAAGAGATGGGGTACACCCCGGTTGTTTTCGTATGAGTGGCAAACAAAGGGGGTTACAGGGGAGAAGTCTGTAAGAGTGGCAAATGCAGGGACTTGAAGTGCTTTGTTTTGATACTCATGCGGGGTGTCTGTAAGAGTGGCAAATAAAGGAGTTAGGGGGAAGAGGCCCCGATGAATCATTCGGGGCGAGCGAGTGACGGGTGGGGAGTGGCGAGAGGGTTGCGGCGGGTGGGTGGCTGGGGGCGAGGTTGGGGGCATCGGGAAGACCTCTTGAGGCCGGAGCGGTGAGGCTGGCGGCTGGGGACAAAGTACTATTTTAGCATGGGGCGCAAGGGGGTACTAAGTTCGAAACTGGGACGGGGTGAATTTCTGACGGTCATCCGGCGCATTGAAGTGTGATGGTGTCGGAATTCGCTCTCGGTTTAGTTAGAATTTCTGAAGTCATGAAATTCAATAACATTCGCGATGATTTACAAGATAATAGAATCTGAACTCATTCCAAGCAAAGATGCGTACCTTTTCTCGTGAAGTTCTTTCGCAACAACAATATAAGGTGACACCACGCCCCAGACATACTGTGCCTTTTCCCGTAGCCCGAAATTGAGATATGCCTCTATTTCTGATGCAAGTGCGAGAACCAATGCAATAGTTTCACCAACCTTCGAGTTTTTATACCGTCGTAGTTCCGTTTCACTCTCAGGATTCCTGCGGTAATCGTTAATCAATCCCCCGGCCCGTTTTATCAGGCCACTACCCCCAAGGTGGGACTGTTGTGACAAGTCGGCATAAAACCAGTCATTCAAGTATTTCAGGAAGGCGCGAGTGGGAGGCAATGGCGATTTAGAACTTACTTTGTAATTGACCATTTTGCCTGGATTTGGCCATCCAGGGATTGACGAAGGGTTCGCGATTTCGTCAGGCGATATGCCAGCGAATGCTATTCCACCGTCGGAATGTGCGGCCAATCTGACGAGCCATGCTCGCCACTCTGGTAGGTGACCATATTCGGCTTCGTAACGCTTCAGTTCAATCCGTGTTTCACTCCAATCTGCTTTGAAAAACCACTCGCATCGGGATGGAAGGTCTTCCATTACGAAGATCATCGTAAAAAGGTTATCTAGGATGGTTCGATTCAATGGCGGAACGGAAACTGCGTAATCAAGTCTTCTGTCAGGGTCGGGTGGTTTATCTGCGCAGAGCCATCTCACCGAACGATACGTCGCACTTGCGGTCTTTAATGTTAGCAGGAAAAGTTCGCGCGAACCGCGAACGCTGGTGAGGTGTCTTGGCCATTCCCGTTCAATTTTGTTTTCTAGGGCAGTGAGTAATGAGTCCAGCGGTTGCGTAATCACGCTGGCGTCTAGGTTGTCTTGTGGTTGTATTGCTATTTGTGGCTGCACTGCAATTTGCTCCCCCCTTTGGGTTATGCAAAGGGTGTAAGGCCACTGTAGCAAAGAAAAAGCGAAGATAGCAAGCGTGTGGGTATTAGGTTCTGTCTAGCATTGACTGAGTATCGCAATAATGCGATAGTGGCAAAGTGGAGGAGCGGGGGCTGGCGTGAGTGGCGAATTCACGATTGAGTACGTGGAGTTGCCGAATGGGCGGGTGCCCGCGCGGGAATTTGTGGATTCGTTGGATGACAAGGCTGCGGCGCGGATCGACGCATTTATCGAGCGGCTGGGGGTTTATGGCAACCGGATGCAAGGGAAGTTCGTTAAGAAGATCACGGGTGACTTGTTTGAACTCAGAGTGAAACAGTTCGACCGGATTTTCCGGATTTTCTACTTCTACCAGCCGGGAATGCTGATCGTGATCACATCGGGATTTCAGAAGAAGACGGAGCAGACGCCGCCGGGAGAGATTAGCCGGGCAGAACAGCTTAGAAGGCTTTGGATGAAGTATCGAAATGATTACACGGGATCGCAGAAGGACAAGGAATCTATCCTGAAGGAGTTGGGGCTATGAAGCAGACCGTGAAGCGGGACAAGCACAGTGAAATTATCGAGCAGCGTGCGCGCAAGAGTGCCACGTACCGAAGAACGCTGGCGCGGACGATGTATCAGATTGATTTGGCGGTGTTGGTGCGGGAGATGCGGGAGGAAGCGGGGTTGACGCAGGCGGAGTTGGCGAAGAAGGCGGGGACGGTGCAGTCGGTGATTGCGCGGATGGAGGATGCGGAGTATGGGGGGCGGTCGCTGGCGATGCTGGAGAGGATTGCGGGGGCGTGCGGGGTGGGGTTGAGGTTGTGCGCGGAGAAGAAGCCGGGTTTTGAGAGGGAGGTGGAGTTGGTGTAGGAGCGGGGAGTGATGGGAACGAGTTGGGGCCCGTAGGGGCACGGCATGCCGTGCCCCTACGGGTCGAAGTTGTTTATGGGCGTTTGTCAGACGGAAACGGAGTCGGCGCTGTGGATGGCGGAGAGGTACCAGGAGGGGGCGTTGGCTTCGGGGAAGTTGGCGCGGGCGGAGATGTCGTGGAAGGAGAGCCAGTCGGCGCGTTCGTAGGCGAGCATGGCGTCATAGATGTCGCGGAAGATGTTTTTGCCGCCGGCGAGGGCGGTGCGGATATCGGAAGAGAGGGGGAGCTGGGAGAGGATCTGGGGCATGGGGCAATCGAGGAGGGCGTCCATGACGGAGACGAGGCCCATGAGGAAGAGTTCGCCGTAGCGTGGGGCGAGGCCGCAGGAGCGGCCGAGCTGTTCGCAGAAGAGGGCGCGGGTGAGGGCGGTGCGCAGGAGTTCTTCGGGCTTGTCGGTGGCGAGGGAGCCGACGGTGATGACGGAGACCCAGCGGCGGAATTCGGATTCGCCGAGGAGGCCGAGGGCGTGGCGGATGGAGTGGACTTCGCTGCGCAGGGCCATTTTGGGGGAATTGAGGAAGCGGAGGAGTTTGTAGGTGAGGGCGGGGTCCTGGCGGAAGATTTCCTCGATCTTGGGGTAGGAGAGGACGGGAGCGGCGACGGCGTCGAGGAGATGGAGGCGGGCGAGTCTATTGCCGGGAATTTCGCGGGTGCGGACGAGGGTGGGCTGGCAGAAATAGAAGCCCTGGAAAAAGGAGCAGGAGAGGCGGCGGGATTCGTTGAGATTGGCGATGGAGTCGACGCGATTGGCGATGAGTTCGAAGCCGCGCGGGAGATATTGCTGGGAAACGGCGCGGCGGGCGGCTTCATTGCCGGACTGGAAGTCCAGGTTGAGGTAGCGGGCGGTGTTGAGAATGGGCTGCCACTCGGGCTTGTCTTCGAAGCGATCGAGAGAGAGAAGATAGCCGGCCTTGCAGAGGGCGCGGCAGGCTTCGATGGTGTCGGGTTCGGCGGCGGCTTGTTCGGGGATTTGCAGGATGACGTGTTCGCGGGGGAGGAGCAGGGCGGCGCCGGTGCGCAGGGAGGGGAGGTCCAGGCGGAGAAAAACCTTGGCGGCGCCGGTGAGGGCGTGGAGGCTGAAGGACATGGTGGCGCCGGCGATGGCGGCGGTGGCGGGAGAGGAGCAGGAGAGGAAGTCGGCGGCGCCATCGCGGCAAGCGAGTTCATAGCCGTGGAGTTTTTGCTCGCGATTGAAGACGGGATGGCGGGAGATGAAGCGTTCCAGGAGTTTTCCGTCGGCGGGAGCAGCGAACGCGGATGGTTCGTGGATGGTCATGGTCGTGGGGAGTGCGGGCAGAGTCGTCATCCTTGGAGCACCCTTGCGGTCCACTGCACGGCGGAGCCGTAACAGTCGGGCAGCTTGTCTTCGGGGAGAGAGAGGGCTGCGGCGCGTGCGGAGACTTGCTGCCAGTGGGCCTGTTCGTAAGAGAGAAGGAGATCGAGGACCTGGCGGAGCTGATTGTCGGAGCCGAGAAGGGCGTCGAAGACGTCGCCGGCGAGGGCCAGTTCCTGGAGGATGGCGCCGAGGGGGCGGGAGAGGATGACGTCCATCATGGAGAGGAGGCCGACGAGGAAGAAATCGGTGGAGCGGCCGTTCTGCTGGAGGAGCTTGGCGGCGGATTCGCAGAAGGAGCCGCGGATGAGGGCGGCGCGGATGAGTTCGCCGGGCTGCTCGTCGGTGAGGGCGATGAGTGCGGCGACGGTGATCCAGCGGCGGAGTTCTTTTTCGCCGAGCAGGGCCATGCCGTGGCGCAGGGAATGGATTTCCTGGCGGAGGCCGAAGGCGGCGGAGTTGAGATAGCGGAGAAGTTTGTAGCAGAGGGAAGGATCCTGCTTGAGGATCTCCTCGATCTGCTCGTAGCAGAGTTCTGGCTGGGAGGCGGCGGCGAGGATGCGGAGGTACTGGATTTTGGAGCCGGGGACGCTGGACTGGGAGAGGACTTCGGGGCGGAAGAGGAAATAGCCCTGGAAATAGGAGTAGCCGAGGGCGCGGGCGACTTCGAAGTGTTCGCGGGTTTCGACTTTTTCGGCGATCAGACCGATCTTTTGTCCGGCAAAGCGCTGGGCCAGGGAGCGGCACTTTTCGCGGGGAGTGGCCAGGAAATCGATTTTGAGGAAGTCGATGTGTTCGAGGAAAGGCTCCCATTCGGGCTGGTCCCCGAAATCGTCGAGGGCGATTTGGTATTTGGCTTTTTTCAGGCGCTTGCAGGCTTCGAAAGTCTGGGCGGTGGGAGGGACGGTTTCCAGAATTTCGCAGACGATTTTATCGGGAGGAAGGAGCATGGCGTATTCCTGGAGCAATGCTTCCTCGGAGAGATTGACGAAGGCGCGGGAATGGCCGGTGAGGTTGTCCATGCCGAAGAGGAGGGTGCTGTCGACGACGGAAGCGCAGGGAGAGGGAGCGGAAGCGGAAGGGTTGAAATAGTTCTCGATGCCAGAACGGAACAGTAATTCGTAAGCGAAGATTTGGCGTTGACGGTCAAGAATCGGCTGACGCGCGATGAACCGCGTGCTCAAAGACATCCTCCGCTGAGGAGGATATCGGCAGCGGGGGCGGCAACATTAGAGGAGAGGCTGATGGGAGGGAACCCTAACCCATGAAAGGAGAATGGGTTAGGGGGATTATAAAAATATAGGGTTAGGGAGTTGGAGCGGACATGGAGCCGAGGAACTCGCCGTTGGTTTTGGACTTGGTGAGGCGGCTGAGGAGCAGTTCCATGGCCTCGACGGTGGAAAGAGGGCTGAGGACCTTGCGCAGAACCCAGATGCGGCTGAGTTCGTCCGGGGGAAGGAGGATTTCGTCCTTGCGGGTGCCGGAGCGCTGAATGTCAATGGCGGGGAAGACGCGCTTGTCGGAAAGGCGGCGGTCGAGATTGATTTCCATGTTGCCGGTGCCCTTGAACTCTTCGAAGATGACGTCGTCCATGCGGCTGCCGGTGTCGATGTGGGCGGTGGCGATGATAGTGAGGGAGCCGCCTTCTTCGAGGTTGCGGGCCGCGGCGAAAAAGCGGCGGGGGCGCTGGAGAGCGTTGGCGTCGATACCGCCGGAGAGGACTTTGCCGGAGGGCGGGGTGACGGAGTTGTAGGCGCGGGCGAGACGGGTGACGGAGTCGAGAAGGATGACGACGTCGCGCTTGTGCTCGACGAGGCGCTTGGCCTTTTCGAGGACCATTTCGGCGACCTGGATGTGGCGCTGGGGAGCTTCGTCGAAGGTGGAGCTGATGACTTCGCCCTTGACGGTGCGCTGCATGTCGGTGACTTCCTCGGGGCGCTCGTCGATGAGGAGAACGATGAGAGCGACTTCGGGATGGTTGGTGGTGATGGAATTGGCGATGGACTGCAGCATCATGGTTTTGCCGGTGCGGGGAGGGGCCACGATGAGGCCGCGCTGGCCCTTGCCGACGGGGCAGAGCAGGTCGAGGACGCGCCCGGTGAGATTGTCCTTGGAGGTTTCCATCTTGAGGCGGCCCTGAGGATAGAGGGGCGTGAGGTTATCGAAGAAAATTTTGGAGCGGGCGACTTCGGGGTCCTCGAAATTGACGGCTTCGACTTTGATGAGGGCGAAGTAGCGCTCGCCGTCCTTGGGGGGACGGACCTGGCCGGAGACGGTGTCGCCGGTGCGCAGATCGAACTTGCGGATCTGCGACGGGGAGACGTAGATGTCGTCGGGGCCGGGGAGGTAGTTGTATTCGGGTGCGCGGAGGAAGCCGAAGCCGTCGGGGAGGCATTCGAGCACGCCTTCGGAGAAGATCAGGCCGCTCTTTTCGGTTTGCGCGCGGAGGATCTGGAAGATCAACTCCTGCTTGCGCATGCCGGAGGCGCCGGGGATGTTCAGTTCCTTGGCGGTCTTGGCCAGCTCGGTGATGTTCTGTTCCTTGAGTTGCGCGAGACTGACGCCGCTCATATCGGTGCTGCCTTCGTGATCTTCGGGGATGCCGGTTTTCATAGGTGATTGCCTTAAGATTCAGGATTGTACTTTCGAATGGCGGGCCGCGCTGGAGAGTGCGCAAGCGCATCCTCCAGAAGGGGCAAACCAGACTTGCATTAACCTCATGCCGCATCGGAACCATCGAGACAAGCCGTCCGCAAAGCGGGTCGGCGAGGCGCTCGACGCAGCTAGTTGGTCAAACTCTTGTCTTTCTCGGCGGAGCCGGTAAACGGCTCGGCGACGGGCGCGATGGCGCCATTCTCCATAATGACGATGGGCCGCTCCAGAGCAACTTGCAAAACATCATCCATGGTTTCGGCTAATTGGATCGTCAGACTGGAGAGGATCTCCTGGGGGATGTCCGCCAGGTCCTTCTCATTGTCCTTCGGAAGGACGATGGTACGCAAGCCCATTCGGTGGGCGGCCAGCAATTTTTCCTTGACGCCGCCGATGGGGAGAACCTTGCCTCGGAGGGTGATTTCGCCGGTCATGGCCAGATCGCAGCGCACCGGGATGCGGGTGAGGGCGCTGACCATGGAGGTGCAGATGGTGATGCCGGCGGAGGGGCCGTCCTTGGGGATGGCGCCTTCGGGGACGTGCACGTGAATTTCGACGTTGCGGTAGAAGTCCTTGGGGAGGCCGAACTGGGCGGTGCGCGAGCGGATATAGCTCATGGCGGCCTGGGCGGATTCCTGCATGACGTCGCCGAGCTTGCCGGTGAGGGTGAGGCGGCCCTTGCCTTCCATGAGGGTGGTTTCGGTGGAGAGGACGCAGCCGCCGACTTCGGTCCAGGCGAGGCCGGTGGCCAGGCCGATTTCGTTTTTCTTTTCGAGCCACATCTCGCGGTACTTGAGAATGCCGAGGAAATCCTTGATGTTTTCGGGGACGATGGTGACGGCGAAGGCGGGGCCCTCGGTGACGACCTTGCGGGCGACCTTGCGGGTGATGTTCTGAATTTCGCGTTCGAGGCTGCGCACGCCGGCTTCGTGAGTGTAATGGCGGATGATGTGGAGGAGGCCGTCGTCGGTGAAATTCATCTGCTGGGCGCTGACGCCGCAGGCCAGCTGGGCCTTGCGCACCAGGAAGCGCTTGGCGATTTCCATTTTTTCCTGCTCGGTGTAGCCGGGAAGGCGCAGGATTTCCATGCGGTCCTGGAGGGGCTGGGGAATGGTGTGCAGGACGTTGGCGGTGCAGACGAACATGACCTTGGAAAGGTCGTATTCGACGTCGAGGTAATGGTCGACGAAGGCGTGATTGAGTTCGGGGTCGAGAACTTCCATGAGGGCGGAGGACGGATCGCCGCGGAAGTCGGTGGACATTTTGTCCACTTCATCGAGAACGAAAATGGGGTTGACCGTGCCGGCCTTCTTCATCATCTGGATGATCTGTCCGGGCAGGGCGCCGATGTAGGTGCGGCGGTGGCCGCGGATTTCGGCCTCGTCACGGACGCCGCCGAGGGAGACGCGGACGAACTTGCGGCCGGTGGCGCGGCCGATGGAGGTGGCCAGCGAGGTTTTGCCGACGCCGGGAGGCCCGACGAAGCAGAGGATGGAGCCCTTGGGATTCTTGACGAGCTGGCGGACGGCGAGGAATTCGAGGATGCGTTCCTTGACCTTTTCGAGGCCGTAATGCTCGTCGTTGAGGATTTTTTCCGCGGCGAGGATGTCGCGGATTTCCTTGGAGCGCTTCTTCCAGGGCACGGCGATGAGCCAGTCCAGGTAGTTGCGGCTGACGGTGGACTCGGCGGACATGGGCGGCATCATTTCCAGGCGCTTGAGTTCCTGGACGGCCTTTTCATGGACTTCCTTGGACATGCCCAGGGAATCGATTTTCTTGCGCAGTTCGTCAATTTCGCTTTTTTCGCCGCGGCCGAGTTCCTTCTGGATGGCCTTGAGTTTTTCGTTGAGGTAATACTCTTTCTGGGCGCGTTCCATCTGGCGCTTGACGCGGGTATTGATGTTGCGGTCGACGTTGAGCTTTTCGATTTCGATTTCGAGGATGTCGGAGATGCGGTTGAGGCGCTCGACGGGGTCGGCCATTTCCAGCAGTTCCTGTTTTTCGTCGACGGGAAGCTGGAGATTGGCGGCGATGGTGTCGGAGAGGCGGGAAGGGTCTTCGACGCGGGCGGCGGCGATCATGGTTTCGTAGTTCATGCTCTGGGAGAGCTTGATGAACTGTTCGTAGAGGGCGGCGGTCTTCTGGACGAGCTGATCGGTCTGGGGAGTGGATTCGGAGCGGGCAGGAAGAACGCGGACGCTGGCGCGGAGAAAACCTTCGTCGTTGGCGACGGAGACGGTCTGGGCGCGTTCGACGCCTTCGACGAGGACGCGGATATTGCCGTCGGGAAGCTTGACGCTCTGGACGATATTGGCGAGGGTGCCGACGGCGTAGATTTCCTCGGCCTTGGGGTCGTCCACGGAGGCGTCGTGCTGGGTGGCCAGGAAGATTTTCTTATCGCCGGCGAGGGCCTCTTCGAGGGCGCGCACGGAGGCTTCGCGGCCGACGATGAAGGGAGTCATCTGGAGAGGAAAGATGACCATATCGCGCACGGGCATCATGGGCACGCGCTTGATTTCCTGTTTTTCCCTGTTGAACATGCAGACCCCTGAACTACGGTGCCCGGAGCGGCCTTAGCCGGCCTTCTCGAGCAAACTCCAGTTAATTTCGTGGCCGCGGACCATTTCGGCGGTGACGACAAATTCGCGCGACTTACGCTGCATGGGCAGGTTGTACATGAGTTCGAGCATCAGATCCTCGAGAATCATGCGCAAACCGCGGGCGCCGACCTTGCGCTGCATGGCCATTTCGGCGACGGTTTCGAGGGCGTCGTCGGTGAAGCGCAGGCGGACATTTTCAAATTCGAAGAGACGCTGGTACTGCTTGAGCAGGGCGTTTTTGGGCTCGGTGAGGATGCGCACCAGGGCGGATTTGTCCAGGTCGCTCATGACGCCGATGACGGGGAGGCGGCCGACGAATTCGGGGATCAGGCCGTAGCGGATGAGGTCGGTGGGCTGAACCTGATCGAGGAGTTCGGTGTTGCGGCGCAGGGTGGAAGCCGGAGTGGCGTCGGTATGGAAGCCGAGGGAGCGGCGGCCGGCGCGCTTTTCGATGACCTTTTCGAGGCCGACGAAGGCGCCGCCGCAGATGAAGAGAATATTGGTGGTGTCCACCGGGGTGAATTCCTGGTGCGGGTGCTTGCGGCCGCCCTGGGGAGGAACGTTGGCGATGGTGCCTTCGAGAATCTTGAGCAGGGCCTGCTGCACGCCCTCGCCGGAGACGTCGCGGGTGATGGAGGGGTTCTCGTCTTTCTTGGCGATCTTGTCGATTTCGTCGATATAGATGATGCCCTGCTGGGCTTTTTGGACGTCGCCGTCGGCGGCCTGCAGCAGCTTCAAGATGATGTTTTCAACGTCCTCGCCGACGTAGCCGGCTTCGGTGAGGGTGGTGGCGTCCACGATGGCGAAGGGGACGTCCAGCATGCGGGAAAGGGTTTGCGCGAGGAGAGTTTTGCCGGTGCCGGTGGGGCCGATGAGCATGATGTTGGACTTGGTGAGCTCGACTTCGCCGGGCTGCTTGTTGAGGAAGATGCGCTTGTAGTGGTTGTAGACGGCGACGGCGAGTTTTTTCTTGGAGCGGTCCTGGCCGATGACGTAGCCGTCGAGAAACTGTTTGATTTCCTGGGGGCGGGGAAGGCGCTTGGCGGCGGAGGCGGCGGGCTGTTCCTTTTTTTCGTCGTCGAGGATGGTCTGGCAGACGTTGACGCACTCGTTGCAGATGTAGGCGCGGGGATAGTCGGAGGGCGAACTGATGAGTTTTTCGACCTGCTCCTGCGTCTTATGGCAGAAGGAACAGCGCAACGGCTCGTCTGGATTGAATTTTTTCACCGGTGTACCGGCCCCTTGAAAGCGCCCCTACGGGAAGGCGCTCTATTTGTCATTCTAGGCTGAACTGGCCGCGGCGCGCAGGAAAAAGGGCTGCATGACTACAACTGCGCAACAGCGGACGGATGTCTCCAAAACTCAGACTGAACAAGCGGCGAAAGAGAAACGCAACGGGGACAGGCGACGCGTTCTAGCGCTGCTTATAAATGATGTCGTCAATGATTCCGTATTCCTTGGCCTGCGCGGAGCCCATGATGTAATCGCGCTCGACGTCCTTTTCGATCTTTTCGAGCGGCTGGCCGGAGTGATGAGCGAGGATCTTATTGAGCATCTCGCGCATGCGGATGATTTCCTTGGCGTGGATGTCAATGTCGGTGGCCTGTCCGCCGAGGCCGCTCATCCAGGGCTGGTGAATGAGGATTCTGGCGTTGGGCAGGGCGAAGCGTTTTTTGGGAGCGCCGCCGGCGAGCAGGACGGCGGCGATGGAAGCGGCCTGGCCGACGCAGGTGGTGACCACGTCGGGCTTGACGAACTGCATGGTGTCGTAGATGGCCAGGCCGGCGGTGATGGAGCCGCCCGGGGAATTGATATAGATCTGAATGTCCTTTTCGGGGTCTTCGGCCTGGAGAAAGAGCAACTGGGCGGTGGCCAGATTGGCGACGTGGTCGTCAATGGGGGTGCCGATGAAAAGGATGTGCTCTTTGAGGAGGCGGGAATAGATGTCGTAGGCGCGTTCGCCGCGGCTGGTCTGTTCGACCACCATGGGAATCAGGGTGGAGCCGTGATAGGAGGGATCTTCGTGTTTATTCATGGTTTGGGAAATTCCGTCCGAAGGAGCCGGATTTGTTCTGTTCCTTATTTCGCTTCCGCTGCGGCCGGCGCGACCGTTTGAATCCGGGAATTCTGCGCGAGCCAGTCGAGAGTCTTGTCGCTTCGCAGCTTGGCCTTCATCCTATCGAGCGACCCCTGCTTTGTCAAACGAGCGCGCAGGTCGGTTGCGGAATCGCCACTGTGGGAGGCGAGGTGTTCGAGTTCGGCGTCCACGTCGGCGTCGGAGACTTCGATTTTTTCCTCGGTGGCGATGCGGTCGACGATGAGTTCGGCCTTCACGTCGTCGCTGGCCTTCTCCTGCTGGCGGCTGCGCAGGCCGGCCCAGTCCATATTGACGGCGCGGGGGTCCACGCCCTGCTGGGCGAGCGAGCGCAGAACGCGTTCGATGCGCACGTCCATCTGGTGTTCGACGAGAGCCTGGGGCACGGGGAAGTCATGGAGCTTGATGAGGGCGGCCATGAGTTTTTCGCGGGTCAGTTCCTTGCGGCGGTGCTCGACGGAATGCTCCATGCGCTTGCGGATATCGGCGCGAAGCTCTTCGAGGGTGGCGAGGTCGCTGACGTCCTTGGCGAATTCGTCGTTGAGTTCGGCGAGCGTCTTGGATTTGAGGCCGAGGACGTCCACGGCGTACTGAAACGTTTTGCCGGAAAGCTTTTCGTCGGGATAGTCGGCGGGATAGACGACGGAGAAATCCTTGTGGTCGCCGGCTTGGACGCCCAGGAGATTTTCGTTGAAGGCTTCGAGAGTTTCCTCGGCGCCGAGATGGCAGAGGACGCGGTCGGCTTCGATGGGGTCGCCGCCCTCGGAGGGCGTGCCGTGGAGCTTCATTTCGACGAAATCGCCTTTTGCGGAGGCGCGGCCTTCGAGGGGAGCGAAGGAAGAGGCGCGCTCGCGCATTTCCTCAAGGGCTTTGGCGACGTTGTCGTCGGTCAGCGGGGTTTCTTCGATTTCGATTGCGAGGCCCTTGTATTCGGCGAGCTTGATTTCAGGGAGAACTTCGAAGACGGCGCGGAATTTAAGCGGGCCGCCGTCGGTATAGTCCAGTTTGTCCACCTGGGGCTGGGAGACGGGGGTGAGGTTCTGCTCGGTGACGGCCTTTTCGACGTGCTCGGGGACCAGGGATTGCAGGACTTCGCCCTTGATCTCGTCGGCGAAGCGGCGGCGGATGAGCGAGAGGGGCGCCTTGCCCGGACGGAAGCCGGGGACGCGGGCCACGCGGGCCATTTCCTTGGCGACTTTGTCGGTGGCCTTGGCCACTACTTCGGCGGTAATTTCCAGATCCAGTTCGCGCCGGCAGGTTGCTTCGCTCATCGTTGGTCCTCTGTCGCTTTCTTGCTCGAATTTCGTTTTGGGCGGGCTGCTCGATCCCGGCTGGCCGGGCACCGCACTCACTGTTCATGCCAGGGAAAATGGCGCGTCCGCTTGTTCGCACTCTCACAGCTTCATGGGCAACGGGAAGTGCCAGGAAGGCCAGACGGCGAGGAAGCAACGCAAGATAAAGTATAGGGCAGGGGGAGCGGGGGCGTCAACGGGAGGTGGGAGCGGAGAGGATTGTTGACAACGCAACTTAATGTATAATTGGGGGACTTGGAAGGAGTAGTGGATGAAAAACAGCGCAATTTTGTTGTTGCAGTGCCCGGACCGGAAGGGGCTGAACGCGGTCCTGGCGGAATTTATTTACAAGCATGACGGGAATATTTTGCATTACGAGCAGCACGTGGATAAGGAAGAGGGACTGTTTCTGGCGCGGATCGAATGGGATCTGGCGGGATTCCGGATGGAGGTGAAGGATTTTGCGCGGGAGTTTGGGCCGATTGCGGAGAAGTTGCAGGCGAAATGGGAGCTGGCGCAATCGGCGCACAAGCCGCGCGTGGCGCTGCTGGTTTCGAAATACGACCACTGTTTGGTGGATCTGCTCTACCGCTGGCACAGCGGGGAACTGCGCTGCGAGATTCCGCTGATCCTGAGCAATCATGCGGACGCCAAGAGGCACGCGGATTTTTACGGGATTCCGTATCACGTGATCGGTGTGAGCAAGGAGAACAAGGCCGAGGCGGAGCGGCGGCAGATCGAGCTGCTGCGGGAGAACGGCATCGAGCTGGTGGTGCTGGCGCGGTACATGCAGGTGCTTTCGGCGGAATTTATACGGCATTATCCGAACCGCATCATCAATATTCACCATTCGTTTTTGCCGGCGTTCATCGGGGCCAAGCCGCATCATCAGGCGTTCGAGCGGGGCGTGAAGCTGATCGGGGCGACGGCGCACTACGTGACGGAAGTGCTGGATGACGGGCCGATCATCGAGCAGGGAGTGGCGCGGATCTCGCACCGGGACGAGCTGGAGGATCTGGTGGCCAAGGGGCGGGACCTGGAGAAGATGGTGCTGTCGAAGGCAGTGGGGTGGCACGCGGAGAGCCGCATTATTCTGCATGGGAAGAAGACGGTGATTTTCGATTAGGAAACGACGGCGGGCCGGGCGGTTCTAGATTTCAGCAATACATTTGAAGTTGAGATCCTTCGGCCCCGATAAAAATATCGGGGCCTCAGGATGACCGCGCTATGGGTGAGTTTTACCGGAGTCTATTGTGGCCAGCCGGGGTGTGTCCTGGGGCGGCCGCGTCAGGGAGCCGTGGAGCGGGCCAGGGCGGCGGTGAGGTCGGCGTGGAGCAGGTGATGAAAAAGATATTCGCCGGCTTCGCGGCGGACGGAGAGGCGTCCGGCGAGATAGGCGCGGGAGGCTAGGCCGCGCTGGACGGAATCGCAGATGGCCATGTCCTCGTCCTGAACTTTTTCGCTGACGGCGATGCTCTGGCGGTTGCGGGATTCGGCGGCGGGGGAGATATCGGAGAAATAGTAGTCGAAGATGACGGCGCACTTGTTGACGCCGAGGGGTAGGACGAGGTTGGTGTCCATGACGCCGGCGTAGGCGTTGATCATGAAATTGGGATAAATCCAGAGATAGAAGGCGCGGCCCTGGCGGGTGGCGGCCGCGGCGGCTTCGGAGGAGCTGTCGGAGCCGAGGGGACTAGATTGCAGGCAGCAGCGGTCGTAATTTTCGATGGTGTAATTGGGATAATCAATGACGCTGCTGAGGTCCTTGTGGGCGTGAGGGACGTGGTAGCCGCCGTCGAGGTAGTTGTCGACGTAGACCTTCCAGTTGCAGTTGAGGGTGTAAACGCGGCGTTCAAAGAAGCGGAGAGTTTTGCTGAGTTCGAGGGGAGCGGTGAGCGGGGCGGCCTGGCCGAGGAATTCGGCGAGGTGAGCGGCGCGGCCATCGAGATTGACGAAAACGAAATTTTCCCAGACATCCAGGCGCACGGGGAGGAGGCCGTTCTGGGCGCGGTCGAAATCGCGGACGCCCTCGAATTCGACCATGCCCTTGAGGGCGCCGTCGGCGCCGTAGGTCCAGCCGTGATAGGGGCAGCGGAAATTTTTGGCGCAGCCTTGGGCTTCGGGGACGACGGCGGCGGCGTGATGGCGGCAGACGTTGAAGAAGGCGCGCAGTGCGCCGTCTTCGCCGCGGGCGACGACGAGGGGTTCGCCGGCGACGTCAGCGGTGAAGAATTCTCCCGGCGCGCGGACCTGATCGGCGCGGCCAGCGACCTGCCAGGAGCCGGCGAAGACGGCGTCGCGTTCGAGGGCGGCGATGCGCTCATCGAAATACCAGGGAGCGGGGATGGTCCAGGCGCGCTCGAGGGAAGCGGAGGGATTATAGAGATTCAGGAGTTCACGCAGGCTTTGGCCCATGACTGGATCCTCGAGATGGAATGACTGCGCGCCGGGAAGACGGCGGTAATGATAAGCATTCATATCGCAAAACGAGGAAAGAGAAAAGGGGAAAGCCGCCGGTTTATGAAAAAAGAAAAATATGGTGCGGGAGAAGGGATTTGAACCCCTATGGCCTTGCGGCCGCCAGCTCCTAAGGCTGGTGCGTCTGCCAGTTCCGCCACTCCCGCCGGGAAAGAACCCGCACACCAACACTATACCGGGAGTACCTGGATATGAACCAGCCCCTTGCGGGGCAGGTGTGAGGGAGGGGGGAATGGGGTATAAAAGGGAAACAGGCCGGTGCGGGCGGGAAAGCCGCGGAAACCGGGAAAGGAATCCAGCGATGGTTGTGCAGGGCCGCGAAGACTGTTTTCTGCTGATTCGGCAGACGGACCATGCGGCGCTGTCCGGGGAGTTCGCGGCGGAATGGGGCAACGAGAAGTTTGCGCGGCCGGAGCCGTTCGAATCGTTCCGGCTGGCCGCGGCGGAGCACGACAACGGGTGGCGGGAGTGGGACGAGAGCCCGCGGATCGATCCGGCAGCGCACGAGCCGTGGCAATTCACGGCCATGCCGGTGGCGGACCATCTTTCGTTCTACCAATATGGGATCAAGAACGTGCTGAAGCAGGATTTGTACGCGGGGCTGCTGGTGAGCATGCACTGCACGGGAATTTATTCGCAGCGGTACGGGACGGACCCAACGCTGAAGCTGGAGCGGTACTCGCCGGAGATGGAAGCGATCGTGAAGGGGTTTCGCGAGCGGATGGAGGGCCAGCAGAAGCATCTGCGCGAGCAATTGGGCGCGGCGGGAAAGGGATTCGGCGAGGCGGAGGAGCGCGCGCTGTGGGCCAACTATAAGAGATTGCAGATGGTGGACCGGCTTTCGCTGTATTTGTGCATGGCGCCGCCCGCGGCCGGGACGCTGGGTCCTGCGCCGCTCGATGAGCAGCAGGATGCGCAATGGCAGTTGCGGCCCAGCGGAGGGAACAAGGTGACGATTGCGCCGTATCCGTTCCGGCGGGAGGCGCTGAAGATCGGAATCAAGGCGCGGCGGATTCCGCGGAAGAGTTACCGGGACGATGCGGAGTTGCGCGAGGCCCTGGGGCAGGCGAAAGAGGAGTTGCTGGAGTTTACGATCTGCGCGAAGTAGAAGCGAAATTAGCCGTGTTGCCAACACTTGTGGTTGAGATCCTTCGCTGCGCTCAGGATGACAGCGCATTTTGAATCTCAGTTTTTCCTCGGTATGGCAGGCGCTTTTATTTCTTCGCGGGTTTTTCCTTCCTGTTTTCCAATTCCATCAATCCAATTGCTTGCCGCGGGTTTCGGGCAGCGCGAGGGTGAGCAGGGCGGCGAGGAAGAAGGCGGCGGCCTGCAGGAAGAAGGCGGGGCCGAGTCCATAGTGTTTGGCGAGGGCGCCGACGGCGAAGGGCGCCGCGGCGGAAAGGCCGCGGCCAATGTTGTAGCTCAAGCCCATGGCGGAGGCGCGGATTTCGCCGGGGAAAATTTCGCTGGCGATGGCGGCGTAGCCGGAGAAGAAGCCGGTGCCGAAGAAGGCCACCAGCGGCCCCAGGAGCAGCAGCCAGAGGGGGCGGTGGACCGAACCATAGATGGGGACCAGGATGGCGGCGGTCAGCAGATAGAGGAAGTAGGGTTTTTTTCTGCCGAAGGCGTCGGCGAAGAAACCGAAGAGGGCGTAGCCGAGCCATTTGCCGAAAGTGAGCAGAAGGAAAAAAGTGGTGGTCTTGACCAGGCTGAGGCCGCGGCCGCCCTGTTCGACGGGGAGCGAGAGGTAGGCGGGAATCCAGGTGAAGAGGCC
This sequence comes from Terriglobia bacterium, assembly GCA_041500985.1. Classification (GTDB taxonomy): domain Bacteria; phylum Acidobacteriota; class Terriglobia; order Acidiferrales; family UBA7541; genus Acidiferrum. The sequence continues at coordinate 61,355 of JBGQNE010000020.1, forward strand.
CCAATAGCCGAACATGCCGCAGGCGTTCATGGCCGTGGCGAGGAGTCCGTTGCGCAGGACGGGGCCGCGAAGGAGTTTCCAGGCGGAGGAGGGCGGCTGGGTGGATGGCGTTTGTGATTGCGATGCGGAGGAACGGCTGCGCTGGAGCCATATTTCCGGCTCGGGAACGCGGCGGCGAATCCAAAAAACGAGGATCGCGGGGAGGACGCCGACGAAAAAAACGGCGCGCCAACCGAAATGCGGGAGGACGAAGAAGACGACGAGAGCGGCGATGGCTTCGCCGATGGCGTAGGCGGACTGCATGAGGCCGAGGGCTTTGCCGCGGTGGGCGGGGCGCCAGGTTTCGGCGATGAGCGCGGCGGCGGTGGTCCATTCACCGCCCATGCCCAGGCCGAGAACGAAGCGGAACGTGGCGAGCTGGGTGACGTTGTGGGAGAGGCCGCAGGCGGCGCTGGCGAGGGAATAGACCAGGATGGAGAGCATCAGGGAGCGGGTGCGGCCGATGCGGTCGGCGACGACGCCGAAGAGGAAGCCGCCGATGGCGGAAGCGGCGAGCGTGAGGGAGTTGAGGAAGCCGGCGGTGGCGGTGTCCATGCCGAAATTGCGGATGAGGTAGGTGAGGACGAGGGAGTAGAGCATGACGTCCATGGCGTCGAGCATCCAGCCGAGGCCGCCGGCGACGAGGGACTGACGCTCCGGGGCGGAGGATTGGGCGAGCCAGGAGAGGCTGAAGATGCCGCGCGGGGATTGGGTGGCGGATGTGGTGGAAGATTCGGCGGGGTTGTTCATGAGCAGTGGGCTCCTGGGTGCGGAGTGATTGTAGCGGAAGAGGAGGGGGAATGGGGAGCGCGGTGAGTTTTGGCAACTTTGGTTGGCAATGATGGCAGAATGGTGTGCGATTGGGAGGCGGTGGCGTGGGATTGAAGCGGAAATTTGACGCGCTGGTGCTGGGGGCGGGGGCGGCGGGGCTGTTGTGCGCGGCGGAGGCGGGGAAGCGCGGGCGGCGGGTGGCCGTGCTGGATCACGCGGAGCGGGCGGGAAAGAAGATTTTGATTTCGGGCGGGGGGCGCTGCAACTTCACGAATTTGCATTGCGGGGCGGAGAATTTTATATCAGCGAATCCGCATTTTGCCAAGTCGGCGCTGGCGCGGTACACGCCAGGGGATTTCATCGCGCTGGTGGAGAAGCACGGGATTGCGTACCACGAGAAGACGCTGGGGCAGCTTTTCTGCGACGGGTCGGCGCGGGAAATTCTGGAGATGCTGGAGGAGGAATGCCGCGCGGGCGGCGTGGAGATTTTCCTGAAGAGCCGCATCCGCGAAGTGCGCCGGGCGGATGGCTTCGTGGTGCGCACGGAAGCGGCGGAGTTCGAGGCGCCGGCGCTGGTGCTGGCCACGGGCGGGCTTTCCATTCCCAAGATGGGCGCGACGGCGCTGGGGTATGACATTGCGCGGGAGTTCGGATTGAAAATTATTCCGACGCGGCCGGGGCTGGCGCCGCTGACGCTCGCCGGGAAGGAACGCGGGAGATATTGCGAACTGGCGGGGGTGTCGGCGGAGGTGGTGGTGAGCGTGGAGGGAGCGGAGGAAGCGGCGCCGGCGTTCCGGGAGAAGATGCTGATCACGCACAGAGGATTGAGCGGGCCGGCGATTTTGCAGATTTCGTCGTACTGGAAGAAGGGGAAGAAACTGCGAATTGACCTGGCGCCGGGGCGGGAGGTGACCGCGGCGCTGCGCGAGGGGAAGGTGCGCAACCTGGCGGCGGCGCGGCGGGCGCTCGAGGAGGTTCTGTCGAAGCGGCTGGCGGAGACGTGGCTGGGGGCGCACAAGCCGCGCGGGTGGAGCAACGAGGATTTGGCGGAATTGGAGGAGCAGGCGCATGGATGGGTGCTGACGCCGAGCGGGACAGAGGGGTACGAGAAGGCGGAAGTGACCGCAGGGGGAGTGGATACGGACGAGCTTTCCAGCAAGACGATGGAGTGCCGGGAAGTGCCGGGGCTGTTTTTCATCGGCGAGGTGGTGGACGTGACCGGGCAGTTGGGGGGATACAATTTTCAGTGGGCTTGGGCTTCGGGAGCGGCGGCGGGGCGGGCGATTTAGCGGGCGTGTAAGAAAAAAAAGAGAAAGAGAAAACCCGCACCCTTTGCGAAAAGCGCAAAGGGTGCGGCACCCCCGGCTGGGGCGCTGTCCTGACAGGAAACAAATGTTGAAACGCGGGGGGAGAGGGTCACGTCTTTTGTGCAGGGTTCCCGGTGACAATATGGCATTCTTTTTTTTGTTTTTGGCTGGTGGTGGCTGGTGGTGGCTGGTGGTGGCTGGGTGGAAGATAAACAGGATTCCAGGAAAGTTTGGAGAGGGAGAGCAATCATGATGCGGACTGCGAAGAGGATGGCGTTTTATTTGGCGCTGGTGATGCTGTGCGCGGCAGCGTGGGGCGCGGGGCTGGCGGCGCAGACGAAAAAGCCCAAGCAGAGCAAGCAGGCGGAGCCGGCGAAACAGACCGAGCCGGCGCCCGCGGCGCAGCCGGCCGAGGACGGCGCGCTGAAAGGGATGAAGTGGAGGCAGATCGGGCCGTTCCGCGGCGGGCGCGCGCTGGCCGTGGCGGGAGTGGCGGGCGATGCGAATACGTATTATTTCGGCGCGGTGGCCGGAGGAGTGTGGAAGACGACCAGCGGGGGATTGACGTGGACGCCGCTGACGGACAAGACGGGAATCATGTCGGTGGG
>JBGQNE010000021.1:0-62488 GCA_041500985.1 Terriglobia bacterium
AGGCCGTGGTGGGGATGGCTGTTCGTCGCGGGTCTGTGCGGGGGGATGTCGTTTTTGATCAAGAGTGTGGCGCTGTATTACGTGGCGGGAGTGCTGTTGTTTTTGGTGTACCGGGAACAGAGCGAAAACCGGGAGGGAGGAGATGGGGAAGAAAGATCATCGTGGGGATATTCGGGATTTGTAGTGGCGGCGCTATTGGCGTTTGTGGCGCTGGTGGTGGCGCTGGTGCATGTGCGGATGGGAGCGGCGGAACTGCTGTATGAAGTGGCGCCGGCGGCGGCGCTGGCGACGCTGGTGGCGGCGCGGGAGTTGCGGAGAGTTGGAGGCCCGGAATCCAGATTGAGCAGCACGCGGCGTCTTATCGCGCTCACGCGGCTGGGCTGGCCGTTTCTTAGTGGTGTAGTCACGCCGGTCGTGCTGTTTTTGCTTCCCTACTTTCGCGCGCATGCGGCGGGGGCTTTTTTAAACGGGGTATTCGTGCTGCCAACCCGGCGATTTCTGGAAATGTTCTCGCGCCCGCCGGGGCCGGAAACACTGCTCCCAGCGCTGGCACTGGCCGGCCTGACAACAATGGGCTATCGAACCAGCGGGAAGAAGCGACTGGCGGTGAGCGGGGTGGTGCTGCTGGCCGGGGCGTATTTTTTATACGGGTCGTTCTCCCGTGCAGACCTGTATAGGCTGGATTGGAACGCGATGCGGGGAAGCATTCCGGTGGTCACGCTGACGGGAGCAGTGGTGCTGTGGTACCTCGGGAGAGTGAGTAGGAGCGCGGGGGACGAACAGCAGCAGCGGACGATGATTCTGCTGAGTCTGGCGGCGGTGTGCAGCCTGGTGGAGGTGCCGTTCGCGGCGCCAGTTTATTTCTGCTATGTGGCGCCGCTGGGGGTGCTGGGAGCGGGGGCGGTGCTGGCGGCGTTTCCGAGGCCGCCCAAGCTGCTGCTGGCGTCGACGGGAATTTTCCTCACGCTATTCGCCGTGCTGGTGGTGCGGCCGGGGGGGATCTATGCAATGGGATGGCAGTATATGCCCGACCAGCAAACCACGCGGTTAGCCCTGCCGCGGGGCGGAGGACTTAAAATTGCCCGAGAGACTGCGGTTGTCTACGAAGAGCTGATCCCCGTGATTCAGGAGCACGGAGGAGGAAAAGGGTTGTTGGCAGGACCGGACAGCCCGGAGGTATATTTCCTGGCGGGAGCTGTGAATCCCACCGAGACAATCTTTGAAATGTTTCAGAAGCAGGAAGAATACAAAGAGCAGGTAGGGAAACTTGCGCAGCGGGGGGCAATCCATGTGGCAGTGGTCAACAATAGCGCGGGCGTTTCCCATAATTTTCTTCCGGTGTGGCAGAAGACGGCGGAAGAACAATTTCCATTCGGGAAACGAGTGGCATGGTTCGAGGTTCGCTGGAGAGAATGAAAAGCCGCAGGCGTGATGCAATCAATCGGACGGAAATCAGGAGAGGACAGACCCGGGCAATGACCAAGGACGCGAGCGGCCCGGTGGGGAAGGGAGCGGCGGAAGGATTCTCCCGGTGGCGGACGGCGATCGTGCTGCTGTGCGTGTGGGCGATTTGCGGGGCGTACCTGGGAACGAACCTGATGCGGGGATGGGTGCCGCACGACGACGGGGCGCTGGCGCAGAGCGCGGAGCGGGTTTTGCAGGGGCAGATGCCGCACCGGGACTACGTGGAAATCTACACAGGGGGGCTGAGCTATCTGAACGCGCTGGCGTTTCGAATCTGCGGGACCAACCTGGGTTCGCTGCGAATTCTTCTTTTTGTTTTTTTTCTGGCGTGGGCGCCGGCGGTATTTTTTCTGGCGCGAGAGTGCATGGGGGATGTGGAGGCGGGGGGAGTGACGCTGCTGGCGGCGGCGTGGAGCGTGCCGCTGTACCCGGCGGGGATGCCAACGTGGTACAACCTGTTTTTCGCGACGTTTGGGGCGGCGGCGCTGTTTCGTTTTGTGAAAAGGCCGTGGTGGGGATGGCTGTTCGTCGCGGGTCTGTGCGGGGGGATGTCGTTTTTGATCAAGAGTGTGGCGCTGTATTACGTGGCGGGAGTCCTGCTGTTTTTGGTGTACCGGGAGCAGAGCGGAAACGAGGAGAGAGGGGAGGGAGAATCGTCCTCGTGGTATTCGGGATTCATGATGATGGCGCTGCCAGCGCTGGTGGGCCTGATTGCGGCGCTGGTGCATGTGCGGATGGGAGCGGCGGAACTGGTGTATGAAGTGCTGCCGGCGGGGGCGCTGGCGGTGATGCTGATGGAGCGGGAATTGAGCTGGGGAACAGGCCCCCGGGCTGGCAACCGGGAACGATTCGCGGCGCTGGGAAAAATGGCGGGGCCGTTTCTTGGAGGAGTGCTGGCGCCGGTGGCGCTGTTTTTGATTCCGTACTTTCGGGCGCACGCGATGGGGGCGTTTTTCAGCGGGGTATTCCTGCTCCCGGCCAAACGGATGATGGGAGCCTACATGCGCCCGCCGGAAGCGCGCCTGCTGCTGCCGGCGCTGGCGTTTGCGGGGCTGCTGGCGCTGGGGTATCGGCTGCGAGGGCGCTGGCGACTGGCGCTTGGCGTGGCGGCGGCGCTGGGCTGGGCGTATCTTTTGCGGACGTCGTTTTCCAGTGAGGCGGCGTATGGGCTGGCCTGGCATATGGTGCGCGGAAGCGTACCGGTGGTCACGCTGGCGGGAGTTGGAGTGTTGTGGACCTTCGGGAGAGTGCGAGGGCTTGCCGGGGAGGAACAGCAGCAGCGGATCATGATTCTGCTGAGCTTGGGAGCATTGTGCAGCCTGGTGGAGGTGCCCTTCGCGGCGCCGGTGTATTTCTGCTACGTGGCGCCGCTGGCGGCGCTGGGAGTTGGGGCGGTGCTGGGTGCGTTTCCACGGGCGCCGCGGTTGCTGCTGTGGACGGCGGGAATTTTTGTGACGCTGTTTGCCGTGCTGGTGATCCGGCCGGGGGATCTTCTCGATCTGGGATGGAAGCACGAGGCGGACCAGCAGAGCGCGCGGCTGGAGATGGAGCGCGGGGGCGGGTTGAAAGTTTCGCAGAGGGATGCGGAAACCTATGGGGAACTGATGGGCGTGATGCGGGAGCACGGCGGAGCGAAGAATGTGCTGGCGGGGCCGGACAGTCCGGAGGTGTATTTTCTGGGGGGATTTGAAAATCCGCGCCGGGACATTTTCGAAATGTTCGAGGATGTGAAAGAGTATGAGGAGAGCACGGAGCGGCTGCTGGGGGAGGGGCGGATCAACGTGGTGGTGATCAACGGCGCGCCGGGATTTTCGCCCTACCTGGCGGAGGTATTGCAACGGGTGAGCGCGAAGCAGTTTCCGCACACGAGACGAGTGGGAAAGTTCGAGGTACGGTGGAGACAATGAATCTACGGGATTTTTTGATGGAGCAAAGGATCGTTTACAGCCTGTGGCAAGCGCCCTTTGCGGCGGCCAAGATGGCGCCGCTGGTGGCCGGAGGGGAGATCGAGAAGGCGCGGCGGGTGCTGGACGTGGGCTGCGGGCCGGGGACGAACGCGCATCTGTTCGCACACGCGGACTACCTGGGACTGGATATCAATCCGGGGTACATCGAGCACGCCAGGAAGAAGTATGGAAGAAAGTTTCTGGCGGCGGACGTGACGAAATATGAGGATGAGGAGAAGCAGGGATACGATTTTATTCTGGCGAACAGTTTTCTGCACCACATTGACACGCCCAACGTGGAGAAAATCCTGGAGAGCCTGAACCGGCAACTGGCGCCCGGGGGGCACGTGCACATCCTGGAGCTGGTGCTGCCGGGGGATTGGTCCTTCGGGCAGGGATTGGCGCGGTGCGACCGGGGAAAATATCCGCGGCCGCTCGAGGAATGGCGGGCGCTGTTCGCGGCGCATCTGGAGATCGAGAAGTTCGAGCCGTATCCGCTGGGAGCGCTGGGGATCACGCTGTGGAACATGGTGTACTGCAAGTGCGGGAAAAAGGGGACGTGAAAAAGTCCGGATGACCTCGCGGAGGACGGTCAGGGGCGCGGGGCGTAGGGGAGGCGCTGGCCGGGATGGTCATCGGGCTGGAGAAGCCAGGCTTGGCGATCGTGGAAATAGGCGAGGAGCTTGCGGTTTTGGGCGGGGTCCATTTCGCGGGCCCAGACGACTTTGGAATTGTCGATATCGGCGGAGTTATAGACCCATTCCTGGCCGGAGATGTGCGCGGGTGAATAGCGCACGATGACGAGTTGCTTTCCGGGCAAGCGCTGAAACTCGGCGGCAACGGAGGCGCGACGGGCAAAACCGATGTCGCCGTTCCAGCGCCAGGTGAGCGGGTCGGTGAAACGCAGGCGGAGGTCGGAGGCGACGGTAAAGAGCAGGAGGAGGAAGAGGACGCGGGAAAGGAGCAAGCCGGCGGGGCGCCCGGCGAAGCGCCAGACGCGCAGGTGGCGCATGCATTGGAGGAGCAGGGCGTAGAACACGCAGAGGGCCGGGGCGGCATAGTGCGGCAGGGACCAGCCGACGGCGAGGAGAGAGACGGAGCAGGAGGCCAGAACGAGAAGGAGAAAGAGCCAGCGGCGGCTGGCGAAAAGCAGTGGCAGGAAGAGAAAAGGAAGGAGGGAGCCTTTCCACAGATAGACATCCGAATAGGTGGAAACTTTTTCGCGCTGGATGCGCCAAAAGTCCGTCCAGGTTCCCTGGAAACCGGTTTTCATCACCCACCCATTGTAGAAATCGTCGAATTGCGCATTGCTGTAGAGAGTGTGTGTGCGAACCGGCTGCCAGAGGAAGACGGTGAAGGGGTGCGCGCGGCGGTTCAAGGAGTGCGGCATGAGGAGAGGGTCGCCGGTGGTGCGCCAGTTGTAATAGGCGATAAAGCCGGCGGTGAGGAGGAGCAGGGATGCCAAGGGGAGGAAGACGCGGCGGAATTTGACGGAGAAAGAGAGGGAGGGGCTGCGAGCGAGCCACCAGAGGAAAGCGCCGGCCACGGGAAGACCGAGCGCGAGACCTTCGAAGGGGCGGCTGTTGGCCAGGATGGCCAGGCCGAGAGCGAGCAGGAGGGCGTGGCGAGTCTTGTGGAACCGGAAGATGCGCGGGAGCGCGCCGAGAACGAGTGCACCGCCGAGCGCAGCGACGGCGCCGCCAAAGTAGCTGTTCATCCAGTAGCTGACGACGGCCAGTTTGAGGAAGGCGATGAGACCGCCGAGAAGAGCCCAGCGCGGGGGCAGCCAGGCCTGCAGCATCCAGGTGATGGCGGCGCACATGGCGGCGCAACTGAGCAGGACTCCAATCCAGGGGTGGCCGAGCAACTGGCCGAGAGCGAGAACCATGCCTTGTGCCGGGGGAAACATGGAGGAGTACGTGGGGAGCATGTTGACGTGAAAGGTCTCGAAGCTGAACCACAGGGGATGGGGGGGATTGGTGAGGCGGCCGTGGACGAAGGTGTCGGCGGCGAGGAGGTAGCTGAACTCGTCGTGGACGCCGGGGACGGGGATGGGGATGAGGGGGAGAAGAGCGAGGCGGAAGAGAATGGTTCCTAAAAAAATCAAGGCGATGGGGGCGAAAGGTCTGGCGGCGAGGCGGGAAAAGAAAGACTCGATGCGGCGAAAGAGGAAATCACCTGTGCAAGGGAAGAGCCAGGCGAAGGCAAAGAGAATCGCAAGCAGCAGCAGCCAGTCCCAGTGGTTCAAGGAAAATCACTCCGGTGCGGGCGGAGACGAATGGAGAGGCTCAGGGAATCTTCCTCCGCCGCGGGAATCATCTTCTCGCGCAGAAGCGCGGAAGTCCACCGGAGGAGCGAACGGGAAAGCGGAACAATTAGCGGATGATTTCTACCGTTTCGTTGGGGTCGCTGGAGACGGCGCCGGTTTTACCGGCGGAGCGCTTTTCGGCTTCGGCTTCGGCGAAGTCGGCGAGTTCCAGGCGAAGGTTGCCGGCGTTGGTGGCGTAGGTGAGGCCGGTTTCGTAATCAATGACGCCGGAGCGGATGAGGCGTTCGATTTCGGCGTCGAAATGCTGCATGCCATCGTTGGAGCCGTCGCGCATGGCGTCGAGCAGGCTCTTGCCTTCGCCCTCGCCCTTTTCGACGTACTCGCGGGTGCGCATGGTGGCCTTGAGGATTTCCAGGACGGCGACGCGGCCCTTGCCGCCCTTGCGGGGAAGCAGGCGCTGGGAAACGATGAAGCGGAAGGACTTGGAGAAGCGCACGCGGATGCCGTGCTGCTCGCTCAAGGGGAAGGTGCCGACGATGCGCTCGATGGTTTTCGAGGCGTCCACGGTATGGAGGGTGGAGAGGACGAGGTGTCCTGTTTCGGAGGCTTCCAGAGCGATTTCGATGGTTTCGCGGTCGCGCATTTCGCCGACCAGAATGACCTTGGGGGCCTGGCGCAGAGCGGCGCGCAGAGCCAGGGCGAAGGTGGGCGTGTCGCTGTGCAATTCGCGCTGGTGCACCGTGGATTTTTTGTGGCGGTGCAGGAATTCGATGGGGTCCTCGATGGTGAGGATGTGGATGGCGCGCTCCCGGTTCATCTTGTCGATGACCGCGGCGAGCGTCGAGGATTTTCCCGAGCCGGTGGGGCCGGTGACCAGGGCGATGCCGTTACGCAGATCCCCGATTTCGCCGACGACCGGGGGGAGGCCCAGCTGGTCGAAGGAGGGAATGTCATTGGGAATGACGCGCATGACAATGGCCAGGCTCCCGCGCTGGCGAAAAATGTTGACGCGGAAACGGCCCAGGCCGGAGACGGCGTAGGAGAGGTCGGCGGAGCCGTCGGTTTCCAGTTTGTGCGCCGGATGCGCGGCCGTGCCGATGAGCTCCTTGGCGATCATCTCGGTGTGCGGAGGAAGAAGCATTTCCAGGCCCTTGAATTTCAGCTCGACCAGTTCGCCGTCACATTCCACCTGCGGAGCGCGGCCGGGAGAAAAAATGAGGTCACTGACGCCGGCCTTGGCCTTGAGCATGGCGGCGACGAGCTGCGGCATGGGAATTCCCTGCGCGGGCGCCGCGGGTGTCTGCTGCTGGGACGGGGCTGGGGGACTGGACTGTGCTTGCGTGGTCATAGATTCCTCTCGAAGGCCGCTGGAGCCGGCGATGTAACGCAATACTCCCAGAATCGCGTTCCGGAAGGGTGGGAGGCCCACTCTGGGAGAGGAACTCCAGTATACGAGAGAGGCGGCAAGAGGGGAGAGCGGAAGAGGAAAGGATGTGCCGAGAAAGTTCACAAACGAAAGTACTGTGCGGAAAATCAGGGAATTCAAAGAAAGAGGGCGAGAGAAAAAAGTGCGGGCCGCGAGGTGAGTCGCGGCCCGGAAGTTTTCTTGGCGAATTTTGCTTGACGGTTATTGTTTTGACGCGGAGTCGATGAACGCGGACACATTGTGCTTGAGTTTGGAAAGGTCTTCGTCGCGGATGTACATCATGTGGCCGGCATCGTAATACTGCAGGCGGATATTGGCGCGGAGTTTGGGGGATAGGCCGAGATGGTCCATGGTGAATTCGGTGCCGAAGAAGGGAGTGGCCAGATCGTAGAGGCCGTTTTCCACTTCGATCCGCAGGCGCGGGTTGTTGATCATGGCCTGAATGAGATCACCTTCGGTATTGGGAGCGCCGGGAAATCCGAAGGGTGAGCCGCCCTTGTGCTTCCAATCCCAAGCGGGAAAGGCACCCTCGGCGGCGGGCTTGTAGGCCTTGTCCTGGCCGAACTTGAGTTCTTCGCGGATGTAGGTGTTGAAGACGGCAACGAAGGCGCCGCTGATGGCGCTTTCCTGGGGATCGTATTCGGCGTACTCGCCAAGCTGGTCGTAGCTGGGACCGGAGAAGCGGGAATCGAGCCGTCCGGTGGTGAGGCCGCGGCTGCGCTGGAGCTCCTTCATGAATTGGAAGAGATTGACGCGCAAGTCGGCCTTGACGAGGTAGTCCTCGCTGAGGCCGGTGAAGCGGGCCAGCTTGGCGGCGACGGCGGATTTTTCCGCGGGGGTGAGATTCGAGCCTTTCATCAGAGCCAGGCTGTATTCGCCCTGGGCGAAGCGGCGGGCTTCGTCGAGGAAAGGAGCGAGATTGTCGGGGCGGTCCTTGAGGACTTTGTGATACCAGGCGGTGGCGGCGTAGCTGGGGAGATAGAGGACGTAGGGAAGGTCCTGGCCGGGATTGAAGGAGATGGTGCCGAGGTCGAGGACGCTGGAGACGAGCACGATGCCGTTGAGGTAGAGATTGTCATGCTCCTGCAAGTAGCTGGCGAGAGCGGCGGAGCGGAAGGTGCCGTAGCTTTCGCCGATGAGGAATTTCGGGGAGTTCCAGCGGTTGTTGCGGCTCACGTAGGTGGTGATGAACTGGGCGATGGATTTGACGTCCTGGTCCACGCCCCAGAAATCCTTGTCCTGAGCCTTGCCAACGGCGCGGCTGAAGCCGGTGCCGATGGGATCGAGGAAGACGAGGTCGGCTTTGTCCAGCAGGCACTCGGGATTGTCGGTGAGCTGGTAGGGCGCAGGAGGCGTGGTGTCGGCGTTGACGGTGATGACGCGGCGGGGGCCGAGCGAGCCCATGTGCAGCCAGAGAGAGGCGGAGCCGGGACCGCCGTTATAGAGGAAGGCGATGGGGCGCTGGCTTGCATCCTTGACGTCGGTGCGAGTGTAGGAGGTGGAATAGAGCAGCGCGGTGGGCTCGCCCTTGTCATCCTTGAGGAGGATGGTCTGGGCGGTGGCTTTGTAGGGGATGGTTTGGCCGGCGATTTTGATGCTGTGCTCGGTGACGGAGGATTCTTCCTTGGCTGGAGCGGAGGCAGCGGAAGCTTCGGCGGGCTTGGCGTCCTTGGCGTCTTTGGCGTCTTTTTCCTGGGCGAAGGAGGCGCCGGGAAGGGCCATGAGGAAAAGGGCGAGCGTGAACAGGGCCATGGAGCGGAACGAACTGTTTTTCATGCAATCTCTCCTGATCTCAAGTGAATGTGTTTGGAACTCAGTGTTGCATCCCACGGATACCGGGAAGTCCTGCTGCCGTCCAGGCAAGAGACTAGCATAGCCGGGATGTGCCGCACACAGATAGACGCACGCAGGCGGAGTTTAGTTCACTTAAATTTGAAGAAGGAGGCTGCCATGCGTGGAGGGCTTGCCAAGGGCAAGGCTTGAGCAGTCGGCGACGAGCCAATCGGCGCCGGCGGCGGTGAGTTCGATATCGGAGGCGGTGGTGCGCAGGGCGAGTACGCGAGAGCCGGCGGCTTTGCCGGCGCGGATGCCGGCGGGGGCGTCTTCCAGGACGACGCAATCCGCGGGAGCTACGCCGAGAGATGCCGCGCCCTTAAGAAATGGCTCGGGATGGGGCTTGCCGTGGGTGATGTCGCTAGCGGTGACGAGGTGTTGCGGCAGGGGAAGGCCCGCGGCGCGAATGCGGACTTCGGCAAGAGCACGCGTGCAGGAGGTGACGATGGCCCATTGTGTGTGGCGCAGGGCGTTGAGAAGAGCGAGAGCGCCGGGGAGAGGAACGATGCCGCCAAGGTCGGCGATTTCGCGGCGCTCGACTTCGCGGTTTTCCGCGGCAGGATCGGCGTGCGGAAGGAGTTCGCGGATGGTGGCGAGGCTGGGGCGGCCGTGGGCCCGGCGGACGACGTCATCGGGGTCGAATCCGTGCTCGGCGGCCCAGGCGGCCCAGACGCGGGCCACGGCGGGAGTGGAATCGATGAGCACACCATCCAGATCGAAGAGCAGGGCTCGGCAGGAGATGTGGGCCATGCTTTTATGATACCCGGAAGGATTGCGAGAGAGAAAGGAATGCGCGAGCGGCTCGAAGAGACGCGCCGCTCGCGCAGACCGAGGAATGGATCAGGAGCAGCCGGAGAAATCCAGGCGGCTGGCGGTGGTGGTTGCGCCGGCCGTGACTTTGAGCGGCTGGTTGGTGCTGTCCTTCGAGGTGGTCAGGGAGGACGGCGAGCAGATGGGTGAACCGCCGGAGGAGGCGCGGGCTTCGACCTGATAAAGGACGTTGCCGGAAACCGGGGCGGTGTAGGTGATCGTGCCGGCGGAGAAGGAGCCGATGTTCGGATTGCTGGCCGGGAGAATGAGTGAGTAGGAGCCGCAATAAGCGCCCGCGGGGCGGCCATCGGGGCAAGGGTTGGAAGCCTCGACGTTGAAGATGGAAGTGGAGCCCAACAGAGCCGGGATTGTCACGGGACGGGTGCCGCCGCCGGAGAGCGCGACGCTCTGGAAGGCGCTGGCGGAGACGTCCAGATTGGCGCCGGCGGCTCCATTGAGCGACGTGACGCTTCCCTGGATGGTGCCGGGGCCGGTCGGCGGGCTGGTCTCCGCGATGAGCGGGATGGCGCCGACGCTGGTTCCGCCGGGAACATTCAAGACGACAGTGGCGTTGTAGGCTGTGGCGCCGACGACGGCATCGGCGACGATGTCAAAGGTGGCGCCGATGGGCAGCGGGCAGAAGCTGAAGTGGCCGGTGGAATCCGTGAGAGCCTGCATGAAGATGCGGTCGCTACCGTTGTTGTCGGGAAGCTCGATAGCGACGAGGGCGCCGGCGATGGGCTGGGTAGTGGTTTTATCGACGATCTGGCCGCTGATGCCGGAGAGATTGGCGCTGACCTGCCCGGCGGTGAGAGTGGGCTTGAGGCGGTAGCCCAGCGGGCCCATGGCGACGATGGAGCGGCAAGCGTCGAAGTCAATGTTGATGTCCGTGGACTGGCCGGCGGCGACGTGGATGGGGCCGCCGACAATCTGGCCGGGAGGAATTTTCAATCCGGTGATGTCCTGGCTGTTGAGATCGAGGGTGTAGGCGACGCCGTTCTTCACGACGCAGTTGAAGACCTGGCCGAGCGAGGCGCAGGCGTTGGTGAGCGGGGCCGGGCCGGTGGGCACTTGATTAGAGAGGAGCATGAGGCGGATCTGCTGGTAGTCGCCGGCGGGGAGGGACGTGGAACCGAGCTGAGAGAGGAGACATTGTCCGCTGTTGGGGAGGTGCAGGAGATCGAGCTGAACGGGCTGAGAGACGACTTGGGGGGCGAGTTCCTGCCAGCCGGAAGAGGTGGGACCAGCCGTGGAGCTGATGTTGGCCTGGACGGAGCGGACGGTGACATAGACGCTATCGAAATCGCCGCTGGGAGCGGAGCAGGTGGGCGGGTCGCTGAGGCTGGTCATCACCGTGCCGAGGCCCTGGGGAGTGGTGGAGTTGCCGCTGCAGCCGGTCATTACCGCGACGAAGGCGAAGACTGCGGCGAGGAGTGCGGCGCAAACCAGGGAGACCCTGGATTTGTTTTTGCGGAATGAAAAGCGCGTCATGGCAGACCTCTGCTCGAATCGAATTTAATGTTGAAAAATCCTCCGGCTGGGGGCAGGGGAGTTTCAGAAGAAATTATGCGATAGCGGGAAAGGGAGGGCAAGAGAAAGGCGGAGGAAGAGGGGAAGAATTTAGAGGGAGAACTCTCATTACCTTGGTACTGGAACGTTTTTGCGCGAAGGGAGAAAGAGCAAGCGAGAAAAACGATTGGGGTGGGCGACGGGGATTGAACCCGCGACATCCGGTGCCACAGACCGGCGCTCTACCAGCTGAGCTACGCCCACCACCGGTGACCTATCTTAACACGGGGAAGGGTTGGGGAAAATAGCGGGTGGGGGAGAAGCAGGACTTGTCCAAAGCAGCGTTGACGGAGAGGCTACGCAGCGTTGCGGGGCGGGGCGATCTTGATAAACTCGTAATGGGTAAGTTGCGTCCCCGCGCATGAGCTCTCAAGGACCGCATCGGCGACATTTCGAGCGGCAGTTGACCTACGCGCGTCCGGTGATTGCTTTGCTGGCGCTATTGGCGCTGGTGGAGCATTCCGCGACGCTGCGGGCGGGCGCGTGGAGTTACGCGTTTCTGCTGGGGTATCTGGTCTTTGCGGTGGGGATCATCGTGCTGCAGCAGGTGTTTTCCCGGCGGGAGCTGCATTTGCCGGTGGCGGTGGACCTGGCGGCTTTCTTGATCTTTCTCCTTCTCAGTCCATCGCAGACGGCGGCGTGGTTTCCGTTTTTATTCGTGGCCTTCGCGGCGGGAGGCCAGTGGGGCATGCGGCCTTCGGTGTTTCTGACGGGCGGGTGCACGCTGGCGCTGGTGCTGCGGCCGGTCTTGCAGGGGGAGATGCACTGGGTGCGGGTGATCGGCTGGGCGGGGCTGATGCTGACGACCTTCGCGGCGGGAGTGGCCCTGGCGTTTCTGGGAGATACCAGCCGGCGGTACACGGACGAGAATGAGTTTCTCTCGCGGCTGGCTTCCACCCTGCAGGTGGAGCGCGGGCTGGCGGAATCGCTGCGCATTCTGCTGAACGACCTGGCGGAAGCGTTTCATGCGGAAGGGGCCATGCTGGCTTACCGCGAGCAGGAACTGGAGCGCATCTTCCTGTGGAACGTGCGCGCGGGCACGCAGGAGCGCATCGTGCCGCTGAACCTGCCCATCGCCCGCGCGGACGGAATCCTGATGGACGACATGGACGCCAGCGTGTGCTGGAACAGCACCGAGGCGAAGGGACAGGGATTCGGCTGGGACCGGCGCAACGGGAAGTCGCTCGAGCATCTGCCGCGCATCCCTAGCCCGACGCAGAAGGAGCTGAAATTCCGGTCCCTGATGACGGTGGCGTTCGATGAGGGAGAGACGGCGGCGGGGCGGGTGTACCTGCTGGACGGGAAGCGGGCGTTCGAGCGGGAGGATCTGCGCTGGTTCGAGCGCATCGCGCGGCATTTATCCGCGCCGCTCGAAAATCTCTTCCTGCTGCGGCACATGCGCGCGCGGGCGATCGAAGGAGAGCGCAGCCGCATCTCGCGCGACCTGCACGACGGCATCCTGCAAACGCTGCTGAGCATCGAGATCCAGATGGACGTGATGCGCCGGAAGCTGCCGGGGGCGCCGGAGCAGACGGCGGCGGAACTGGCCAGCCTGCAGCAGACGGTGCGCAACGAGTCCGGGGAGCTGCGGCGGATGGTGACGGACCTGCGTCCGTTGCGGGTGCAGAGCGCGGACCTGACCGAGCTGATGCGCGGGTTCGCCGAGCGTTTTCGCAACGAGTGCACGACCGGGCTGGACCTGCTGATCAACACCACCGATATCCAGGCCTCCGACCGGGTATGCCGGGAAATATTCCAGATATACAGAGAAGCACTCAACAACATAAAAAAACATGCCAAGGCTTCCCATGTCGTGGTAAAACTTAGCCAGGATGACAGTCGGATTGTGCTGGTCGTGGACGATAATGGCAGTGGATTCAGTTTTGCGGGGCGGTTTTCAGGGGATGAATTGGACCGCCTGCGGCTGGGACCCATTTCCATCAAGGAACGTACGCGCACAGTGGGCGGTGTGCTGACGGTGGAATCAAATCCGGGGCATGGAGCGCGGCTGACAGTCGAGATAGCGCTCGGCTAATCGTTAATTATTATGGCGAAAAACAAACAACAGATTCGTGTCCTGATGGCCGACGATCATGCCATCTTCCGCGACGGCCTGCGCAAGCTGCTGGACGCGGACGACGACGTGACTATCGTGGGCGAAGCGCAGAATGGCGCGGAGTGCATCAAGCTGATCGCCAAGCTGAAGCCCGATATTCTCCTGCTGGACCTGCGCATGCCGGAGAAGGATGGGCTGGCGGTGCTCGAGGAAGTGAATTTCGATACCATGCCCACGCGGGTGATCGTGCTGACCGCCGCGGAGGACGACCGCGACGTGGTGCGGGCCATGCGCCTGGGCGCGCGCGGCGTGGTGCTCAAGCAGTCGGCCACGGACCTGCTGCTCAAGAGCATTCATCGCGTGCACGCCGGGGAGATCTGGCTGGACAACCGCATGACCGCGGAAGTGATGAAGGCCTTTGCCAAGTCCTCGGAATCCGGGCCGCGGCGGGAGAAGCCCCTGCTGAGCGACCGCGAAAAAGAGATCGTGCAACTGGTGGCCCAGGGTTTCCGCAACAAGGAGATCGGGGAAAAACTGTTCATCAGCGAGCAGACGGTGAAGAACCACCTGCACAATATCTTCGATAAGCTGGGCGTATCGGACCGGCTGGAACTGGCGCTATACGCCATCCACCACCGGCTGATTGACCATTCCTAATCCCCCGCTCCGGCCCGCCAAGGGAACGTTATAAGGACCAAGCGGAGCCGGACTCCGGGGAAGATTAAATAATTCTAAATAGACTTTCTTGGAATGAAGTATTACATTAGAAGCGGATTTGTTTCGTTTGGCTACCTCTCAACCGCCGAGACAATTTCAGTTTAACGAAAGTTCCTAAAACTCTCCGGCGCGGCCCCGATACCCCCCCCTCACCGCAGCAGAAGCACCCAGCGAGGAAGAGCCATGCGCGAGCATGAAAACGGCAGTCCCAACATCCTTGTTGCGGACGACAGCGAGGCTAGTCGCGACCTGCTGGCGACACTGCTCCGAGCCGAGGGCTATTCCGTGGCGTGCGCGGAGGACGGGCAGGAGGCGCTGGAATTGCTGAGGACCCATCGTGTGGACCTGGCCTTGCTGGACGTGGTCATGCCGCGGGCCAACGGCTTCGATGTTTGCCAGGCGATGAAGGCCATGCCGGAAACGCGCTTGATTCCGGTGGTGCTGGTGACCGGGTTGAACAGCGCCAAGGACCGCATTCACGGCATCGAATGCGGCGCGGACGACTTCCTGAAAAAACCGGTGAGCAAGGAAGAACTGCTGGCCCGGGTGCGCTCGCTGCTGCGCATCAAGCATTTTACCGACGAGCTGGAGAGCGCCGAATCGGTCCTGTGCAGCCTGGCGCTGAGCATCGAAGGGAAGGACCCCTACACCGATGGACATTGCAAGCGGCTCGCGCACTACTCGATGGCCCTGGCCGATCGCCTGGGCCTGCCCGAGGAGCTGCACGTAGCCCTGCGCCGCGGCGCGGCGGTCCACGACATCGGAAAGGTGGCCGTTCCCGAGTCCATCCTGTTGAAACCGGGGCCGCTGACGCCGGAAGAGCGGCTCATCATGCAGCAGCACACCATCGTGGGGGAGCGCATCTGCGCGCCCTTGAAATCGTTTCGCCACGTGCTGCCGATCATCCGCCACCATCACGAGAAGCAGGACGGCAGCGGATATCCCGACGGCCTGCGGGGCGAAAAAATACCCATGACGGCCCGCATTCTGCAGGTCGTGGACATTTACGACGCACTCTCGACGGAGCGGCCCTATCGCCACGCCCTTCCCGTGCACGAGGCCCTGGGGATCATGCGCGAGGAAGCGCAGCGCGGGTGGTGGGACGAATCCATCATCAACGAATTCGCGGCGGTTCTGGAAAGTCATTTGTTCGTTCAGCGGGCCTGAGTGGGAGAGGCCGGGGCGCGTGAGGCCGCCCAGGAAGGCTGGTGCAACCATGCGGTTGATGATGAGCAGGAACCTGATGCTTTGCAGTTTCGCGCTGGCCGCGGCCATTCTAGTGTTCGCCGGATGGGATGCCTATCGCAGCACAGTCAAAGTCTCCACAACCGCCGACGGGCGGAAGAACGGCTATGAGATCCTGGCGAGCCTGGAGCAACTGACCTCCCGCATCACGGATGCGGAAACCGCGGAGCGCGGCTATGTGATCACGGGAGACGAGTCCTACCTGCAGCCGCATCGCGAGGCGATCAGGAACCTGGATGAGGTCTTGACCCGCCTGAAGAGCCGCACGGCCGGCCAGGCGAACCAGCAGAAACGCATCCAGGCGCTGGAGCCGCTGATTGAAAAGAAGCTGGCCCGAATTCAGGAGATTATCTCCTTGCGCCGGGGGAAGGGATTGGCCGCGGCCACCCAACTGGTCCGCGAAGGCGGCGGAAAGCTGTGGATGGACGAGATCCGCGCAGTGCTGGCCGAAATGAAAGCCGAGGAACAGGGTCGCTGGCTGCTGCACGAGCAGGCCATGCGGGATGCCCTGGCCCGGTCGGCGTGGGCGATATTCCTGGGCAATCTGGCCGGCCTGACCCTGCTGGGGGTGGTTTTCACGTTTCTGATCCAGGAGCTGGGGGAACGCCGGCACATGCAAAAAGAGCTGGAAGGAAGGGAAAAGTGGTTTTCGACGACGCTGGGCAGCGTGGGCGACGCGGTGATCGCCACGGACATGAACGGCACGGTGAACTTCCTGAATCCCGCGGCGGAGTCGCTCACCGGGTGGAGCCTCGCGGAGGTGCGGGGAAAGTCCATGGACCTGGTCTTCGACATCGTGAATGCGGAGACCCGGCAGCCCGGGGAGAACCCGGTTAAGAAAGTCCTGCGGGATGGGAAAGTCGCGGGTCTGGCCGACCATACGCGGCTGCGCCACAGGGGCGGACGGGAATTCGATATCGAGGACAGCGCGGCGCCCATTGTCACAAGTGCGGGCGAGGGGCTGGGGGTGGTGCTGGTTTTCCGGGACGTCACGGAACAGAGGCGCAGCGAGGCGGAAATCCAGCGCAGCGAAGCGCTCAACCGCGCGGTGCTGGAGTCGGCGGCGGACGGGATCATCGTCATTGACGAGGCGGGGCTGATCCAAAGCCTCAACCCCGCGGCGGAGCGCAGTTTTGGGTGGAAGGCCGGGGAGGTGATTGGACGCAACGTCGGCATGCTCATGCCCGAACCCTACCAGTCCGGGCATGACGGTTATTTGCGCAGCTACATCCTGACCGGCGAGAAGAAGATCATTGGCATCCGCCGCGACGTCGAGGGGCTGCGCAAGGACGGCAGCCGCTTCCCGGTTCATCTGGGGGTGAGCGAGATGCGCGTGGGCGGGCGGCGCCTGTTCATGGGCATTGCCCGGGACATCACCACGCAGAAGCAGGCGGAGGAGGCGATCAGGGAGAGCGAAGAAAGGCTGCAACTGGCGCTGGAGTCGGCGGAGATGGGCATCTGGGAACTGGATCTGGTGAAGGACCAGGCCTATCGCAACCTGAAACACGATCAGATCTTCGGCTATGCCTTGCTGCAACCCGAATGGGGGCACGAAATCTTCCTCACTCACGTTGTTCAGGAGGAGCGCGAGGGCGTGAAGGAGAAATTGGAAGAAGCCATCGCGCGCGGGCGGTACGACATGGAGTGCCGGATCGTCTGGCCCGACCTCTCGATTCATTGGATCTCCGCGCAGGGCCGCGTCTTTCGCAATGAACAGGGCGATCCGGCGCGGATGGTGGGCACGGTCGCGGATATCACCGAGCGCAAGGAGGACCAGGAATACCTGCTGTGCGCCAAGGAAGAGGCCGAACGCGCCAGCAAATTCAAGGATCAGTTCCTCTCGACGATGAGCCACGAATTGCGCACGCCGCTCAATGCCGTGCTGGGCTTCTCCGACCTGCTCACCGACGAGCGCTTCGGTCCCTTGAACGAACGGCAGGCGCGCTATGTGAATCACATCCAGGCGGGCGGGAAGCACCTGCTGAAATTGATCAGCGACATTCTGGATCTCTCCAGGATCGAAGCGGGCCGCATGGAGATCAGCCTCGAGGAGGTGCCGATGGCCCAGGCAGTCGCCGAGGTGCTCGACGCTCTGCAGCCCCTGGCGGGCCAGAAGGAGCAGTCCCTGGTCTCCCAGGTGGAGGCCAAGCTGCACGTGCGGGCCGACGCCATGCGCTTCAAGCAGGTGCTCCTGAATCTGGTGGGCAACGCCATCAAGTTCACGCCTAATGGGGGCCGGATCGAGGTGAACTCCTGCCTGGTGAATGGGCAAGTGCGGGTGGAAGTGCGGGATAACGGCCCGGGAATCCCGGTCGAGGCGCAGCAGTGCATCTTCGAAGCCTTCTACCGCAAGGCGCATGCCGGGGAAGCCCAGGAAGGAACGGGCCTGGGGTTGGCCATCTGCACGCGGCTGGTGGAAATGCAAGGGGGGAAGCTGGGACTGGAGAGCGAGAACGGGCGGGGCGCCTGCTTTTATTTCACTCTTCCCTCCGCAGGGAGCGCCGCGGAAGCGGCGGCCCCTGCGCTGACCGCGAAAGTCCGCTCCGGGAAAGCCCCGCGGATACTGGTCATCGAGGACGATGTGGCTGCGGCCCAACTGATCGTGTCACAACTGGAATCGTCGGGTTATGAAGCAGTGTGCTGCGAGGATCCCGAGCATGCCGCGGCGGTGGCGGCGGAACTCCAGCCGGACGCCATCACCTTGGACGTGCTGATGAAACCGGTGCATGGGCTGCAAGTTCTGCGGGAATTGAAGGAGGATCCGCGCACCTCCGGGATTCCCGTGATTATCATGAGTATTCTGGATCCGCCGTTCGAGGGAAGCGTGCTGGGCGTGGACGAGTATCTGGTGAAGCCCGTGGAGAAGTCCGTACTGCTGGCGGCGGTGGAGCGCTGCCTGCGCGCGCATGAAGCCGGGACGCCACACCAGCCTATCCTGGTGGTGGAAGACGATGCTGCCTGCCGGGAGATGATTTGTGAATTGCTGGCGGCGCAGGGTTACGCGCTCAGCAGTGTGGGGGACGGCGTGGCGGCCTATGACTTCGTGCAGCGTCGCTTGCCCGGACTGGTCATTCTCGATCTGCTGCTGCCGAAGATGAGAGGATTGGAACTGCTGGCCGAGTGGCGAGGAAACTCCCGCACGGCGGGCCTGCCCGTGTTTGTCCTGACCGGCAAGAATCTGACTTCGGGAGAAGAAAAGTACATTCGGGCGCATGCCCAATCGCTTTTGCGCAAGCAGCAGTCCTGGAGGAAGGAACTCATCCGGGAACTGGAGCGGATGATCCATCCTGTTCCGCAGGAGTGAACCTTGAGACGGCGCATACTGGTCGTGGAAGATCACCCGATAAGCCGGGAGTTGCTGTGCGACTGGCTGGAAGCGGAAGGCTATGAAGCCGCGGGGACGGCGGATTTGAAGAGCAGCTTCGCGGCCATCGAGGAAAATCCGCCGCTGGTGGTGTTGCTGGACATCAATCTGGGGGCCGGGGACGGACTCTCCCTGGTGTCCTGGATGCGCGGGAAGCCGGAGTTGAGCGGGATTCCGGTCGTTGCGGTGACGGCCGCGGCCACGGCTGCCGACAGGGAACGCATATTGGCGGCCGGCTGCGCCGCCTGCTTGCCCAAGCCGGTCGAATTTAAGTTGCTGCAGGCAGAGTTGAAACGTCACCTACATTTTTCACTTGCGAAAGGAAAAACGCCATGAGTACTTCCCAGGCCGTGCGGGCTCTAGTGGTGGATGACGATGCCGCCATGGGCCATTTTGTCGAGGAGGTGTTCCGCACGGAGGGAATGGACGTGCTTTCGTTGAGCGACAGCCGGGAAGCCGCCCTGCGCGTGGCCGGAGAGAAGTTCCATGCCATCTTTCTCGATATGCGCATGCCCCCGCCGGATGGCATCGAGCTGGTGCGGCTGATTCGCGCCTCGCGCTGGAATGGCTCCGCCGTGGTGGTGATGATCACGGGGGAGAGCGATCAAGGGGTGCTGGCGCGCGCCTTTCAGGCCGGCGCGGATTTTTGCCTGTTCAAGCCGGTGGAGTGCAGCAGTCTGCGGCGGTTATTGCGGGTGGCGCAGTCCTCAATTGACCGGGTGCGGCGGCGGGCCTTCCGGGTGCCGCTGCGTCAGTCCGTGGGACTGGAATCGGACGGTAAACGCATCGCAGGGGCCACGCTGGATCTTAGTCTGACGGGCATGTTTGTGCAGGCTTCGGAGGTGTTCCCGGAAGACTCTCGCGTGAAAATCAGCCTGGCGTTTGAGCCGGGCGCTTCCCCTTTGTGCTGCGGCGGACGCGTGGTGCGCAGGGTCGGCATGGATTGTATGGCTCTGTATCTGGAAAACCTTGGGGCCAAGGAGGCCAGCCGGCTCCAGGAGTTCCTCATGCCGTTGATTCTGGTGGCCATGGAACGATCAACCCCCAAGCGCGGCATGCGCTGAACCGGGGGTATTTGCTGGTGGCCCAGGGTTTCCGCAACAAGGAGATCGGGGAAAAGCTGTTCATCAGCGAGCACACGGTGAAGAACCACCTGCACAATATCTTCGATAAGCTGGGCGTCTCCGACCGCTTGGAGCTGGCGCGGTACGCCATCCACCACCGTTTGATCGTCCATTCGTAAAAAACAACTGGAAGTGATGGGCAGGGAACCGGCAAGAAAAAAACAAGAGGCCGGAAGGGTCTCGCTTGATCCGCAGTTGTAGTATCGCTAGTACATTACCGGGCTGCTGAAAAACTCCCTTTTAACAGGGGGTCGGAGCTTCAGCTCCGACATAAACTCTTTGCTTTCAACCGGGCTTTAGCCCCTGAGGAATTGTATTTCCACTATTTCAGCAACCTGTTAGAGCGCCTGAGCAGGGAGCAGAAGGATGGGCGTTGTTTTTTGTGGGCGGACCGGCTGCCGGAAAAGGAAAGGAGGGCGGCGCTGGAGAAGTGCCGGCGGGGCGAGGCGGTCGTGGAGCGGCTGGAGACGCGCGAGAACGGCATGGCCACCGATGTGCCGGACGGGATGGTGCATCACTGGATAGCCACGATCTTGGTGCGCGGGGTGACGCTGCGGGAGACGCTCGACCAGCTGCAGGACTACGACAATTACGAATACATGTACAATCCGAACGTTCAGAAGACCAGGCTGCTGCGCAGGGACGGCAGGGATTTTCGCGTGGCCATGCGCCTGTATCGCAAGACCATCGTGACGGCCGTGTACAACGCGGAGTTTTCCATCGGCTACTTGCCGCTCGATCAGCGCCGCGCGTTCAGCCGGGCGCTGACGGAACGGATCGCGGAAGTGGAGAATGCCGGGAAGCCCGGAGAGAAGGAGAAGCCCAGGGACGAGGGCGCGGGGTATTTGTGGAGATTGAACACCTATGGACGATATGAAGAGCGCGACGGGGGAGCGTATCTCGAACTGGAGACGGTGGCGTTTAGCCGGAGCGTTCCGGCGATTCTGGCCTGGCTGGTGAATCCGCATGTGCGGAGCATTCCGCGGGAATATCTGTCGCGGACGCTTTCGCAAACCAGGAATATACTGAGGAAAAGGTTAGGGAGCGGAGCTGGGCAACCGGAAGGTAAATGCACGGTAGCGGTGTAACGTATTGTATATGTTGAGCTTACGCTGTATTTTTGGAAATTTTAGCGGCGCGGAAAGGGTGCGGCGAGCCACCTTTGGGTACCTTTTCCACAGGCCAATGCTAGTACTACGGTACTTCTTGATGGCCCCTCTTTTTTGAGCCCGGAGTTCTATTGTGAGTCTGGGACTACAGGGATAGAATCGTCGCTGAAATCCAGGAGGCACGTCTTGACTGGCACTGAGAGACGCATATCGCAGCGATTCAACATGAAGTTGCCGATCACGGTGAAATGGAACGCCGGAGCGAGCGCCGGAGAGACCACCACGGAATCCCGCGACGTGAGTTCGCACGGAGTCTACTTCTTTCTGCCGAAGGACGTGAAGGAAGGCTCGTCAGTGGAGATCCTGCTGACGCTTCCCAATGAGATTACCCTGGCGGGGCCGGTGAAGGTGCGCTGCCTGGGACGCGTGCAGCGCACCGAAGCGCGCGAGGCGGGGGAAGTGGGAGTGGTGGCGGCAATCGAGCGCTACGAATTCATGCGCAGCGACGAAACCAAGTAACGGAATTCTTGTCCGCGCTAGCGGGCAACAGACAGAATGAGCCGGGGAGGCTTGGCCCGCGAGGCCAGTCCCCGGCTACTGTTTTTGGGGGCCGAGGCGGCGGCGTCTGCTTCGAACATCCACATCCCGCAATCATCCTACGCCCGCACGGCGTGCCCCGCGTTTTTCCTCGCGCTGGGCCGCCGCCTTCCCGTTAGCCGCACCGTGCTGGCCTGCGGGCCGTTTTCCCCTTCCTCTTCGACAAAGGTCACCGCGCTGCCCACTTCCAGGCGCCGGAAGCCCTCGTGCAGCACGCTGCGTTCGTGAAAATAGATTTCCCGGCCGTCGCGCGTTTCCAGGAATCCGAAGCCGCGTTCGGGAAAGAGTTTGCTGACGCGGCCCTGCGGCGGCGGCTCGTGAGACTTGGTTTGGCCGCGGCGCAGCCGGATGTGGTCCTGCAGGCGGCGGCAGGCCACGCGGAAGGCGTCGCTCAGGGCCACGTAGAGGTCCTTGTGCACGGCGGCCACTTCGCGGCTTTTGCTCTCCTCGATGGTATCGGTCTGGCGCAGGGCGGAATAAAGCGTGGGCTGATGCTTGATCACAATCTCCTTGCCGGGGACGGTGAGGTCGATACGGACGTGGTAGGGATTGCCCTGGGTGTGATGGAGATGCGGCAACTCGACCATCACACGGCAGCGCATAATGCCGGTGTGGAATTTCTCCAGTCCTATTACCATCTCCCGGACCCACTCTTCGGCCTGCGCCGGGGGATCCACATTGCGGAAGCGAATATCGAGTGGAATTTTCATCGGGTCGGCTCCTCACAAAAAAAGAACAAGGCGCGCGGCAAGAGAACCGTGCTTGATATGAAGTGCACGCACATCACCAGACGGGCGCGGATTTGCATTGAATAAACTCCTCCTTTGCATGGAGATAGAATGGACCGCCGAAAGTCGCGGGCGGCACCTGGGCCGAACTTCTCATACATGGGGTATTTTCACCATTGGCGGAAAACCCCGCAGTGCGCTAGCGCACAGTATTGGTTTTCCCCTTCCTTTACAGTGAGATGGCCGCGGAGGGTAAATTGCTCCCTAGGGACAGGATGGGTGCGCCTCCAGGAAAGGCGGCTGCGCGAGGCAAGCGGCAAAGGATGGTCACCATGATCTTTCAGAACAGAAAAGCAGCGGGAGAGATGCTGGCGGAGCAGTTGGCGGGCTATGCGGGCCGCGCCGACGTGGTGGTTCTGGCGATACCGCGGGGAGGAGTACCCGTGGGGGCCGAGGTGGCCCGGGCGCTGGGCGTGCCGCTGGATATTTTCATTGTGCGCAAGCTGGGCGTGCCCGGGCAGGAGGAGCTGGCATTGGGCGCGATTGCCTCCGGGGGAGTGCGCGTGCTGAACGACGATGTCGTGCGCATGGCCAGCATCACCACGGAAGAGATCGAGCGCGTGACGGAACGGGAAAAGAAGGAGTTGGAGCGGCGCGAGCGGGTCTACCGCGGCGAACGCCCGGCGCTGGAGATCAAAGGAAAGACGGTGCTGCTGGTGGACGACGGAATCGCCACGGGCTCGAGCATGCGCGCCGGAATTGCCGCCCTGCGCCAGCACGCACCCGCGCGCATCGTCCTGGCCACTCCGGTGGCGCCGGCTTCCACCTGCCGGCGGTTGCGCAACGAAGTGGACGGCATTGTCTGCGTGCACATGCCGGAAGCGTTTCATGCCATCGGGCAGTTCTATGCGGATTTTCTGCCCACCCTGGATGAGGAGGTCTGCGCGCTGCTGGAGGAAGCCAGGCCCGCGCCGGCGCGCGTGGCAGGCGATTGAAATACGCTGGCGGAAAGGGGAACGTCCATGAACAGCACGGGAGTAAAGCAAAAAATCCAGGAGAGGGAGGTGGAAGTCCTCTCCGGAAATATGGCCCTGCCGGGAACGCTGGCGATTCCCGCGGCGTCCCGCGGGATGGTGGTCTTCGCCCACGGCAGCGGCAGCAGCCGGCACAGCCCGCGCAACCGCTTTGTCGCGCAGATATTGCACGAGCACGGCCTGGCCACGCTGCTCTTCGACTTGCTGACGCCGGAGGAGGAGGCCCACGACCGCATCTCCGCGCACCTGCGCTTCGATATCGAGCTGCTGACCAGACGCCTGGTGGGCGCGACTGAATGGGTGGAGAAAAATCCGGCGACGCACAATCTGCATCTGGGCTACTTCGGCGCGAGCACGGGAGCCGCCGCGGCCCTGGTGGCCGCCGCGCAGCGCGGGGAAGAGATCGCCGCGGTCGTCTCCCGCGGCGGGCGGCCGGACTTGGCCGGCGCGGCGCTCGAACGGGTGGCGGCGGCGACGCTGCTGATCGTCGGGGGCGAGGACACCATCGTGCTGGACCTGAACAGGGAAGCGCTGGCGGCGCTGGGCTGCGTGCACAAGAAGCTGACGGTGGTCCCCGGGGCCACGCACCTCTTCGAGGAGCCGGGGGCGCTGGAGAAGGCCGGGAAGGCCGCCGCCGAGTGGTTCGAGCGCTATCTGGGCGCGGAGAGCGCCCCTGAGCCCATCTCATAGAGGGCGCCCGGGGAGTGGCCTGCCAGGGTTCCCGAGACGATTCTGTTGACTTTCGCTTTTTCATCGACCAGCGGGTTTCCAGCCGCTATACTGCCCGCATGCCTGCGAAGAGCGAATTGCTGGGCGCGCTGCGGCGCTATTGGGGTTACGACTCCTTCCGGCCCATGCAGGAAAAAATTGTGGGGAGCCTGCTGGGCGGGCGCGACGCCTGCGTGATCATGCCCACCGGCGGCGGCAAGTCGCTGTGCTATCAGCTTCCCGCGGCCCTGCTGGACCAACAGACGGTCATTGTCGTGTCGCCGCTGATCGCCCTGATGCAGGACCAGGTGGCGCAACTGGCGCAGATGGGGCTTTCCGCGGCGCTGCTCAATAGTTCGCTTTCGTCCGCTGAACAGTCGGTGGTCATGCGCAAGGCGGCGCATGGCGATTACCGCCTGCTCTATCTTTCCCCGGAGCGCCTGGCGCGCGAGGACACCATCCGCTGGCTGCAAAAAGTCCCTGTTTCGTTTTTCGCCATTGACGAGGCCCACTGCATCTCCGAATGGGGGCATGAGTTCCGTCCCGAATACCGCCAACTGAGCAGCCTGCGGAAAAATTTTCCGGAAAAGCCCATCGCCGCCTTCACCGCCAGCGCCACGCAGCATGTGCGCCACGACATCGTCCGCCAGCTCCAGTTGCGCGCGCCGGACAAATATCTGGCCAGTTTTCACCGCCCCAACCTGCGCTATCTCGTGCAGGAGTGCGACGCGCGCTCGCAGGAGCCGCTGCTGCTGAAGACCCTGCGCCGCCACGCCGGCAGCAACACCATCGTCTACGCGCCCACCACCGCCAAAGTGGATGAGATGGTGGAGTCGCTCGCCGCGCAGGGCATTGCCGCCATCGGCTATCACGGCAAAATGGATGCGGAAACGCGCCGCCGCAATCAGGAGCGCTGGATGTCCGACGAAGTGCGCGTGCTGGTGGGCACGCTGGCCTTCGGCCTGGGCATCAACAAGGCCGCCGTGCGCGCCGTGATTCATCTCGCGCTGCCCAAATCCATCGAGCAGTATTACCAGGAAGCGGGCCGCGCCGGGCGCGACGGCGCCGAAGCGGACTGTCTCTTGCTGTGGCAGAAGCGCGACGTGGGCCTGCTGGCCTACTTCATCGAGCAACTGACCGACGCGGCCGAGAAAAAATGCGCCTGGGAACGCTATCGCGAAATCAAAAGCTTTGCGGAAGCCAGCTATTGCCGCCACCGCCGCATCTGCGAGCATTTCGGTGAAAAATTCAAGCTGCCGCGCTGCGGCGCCTGCGACGTCTGCGGCTGCGGCACCGACTGGATGGCCGCGCCGGACCTCTCCAAGCCGGTGAAACGCAAAAAGAAATTTGCGAAATCGAGCGCCCCGCCGCAGCCGGGGCGGCACTATGCACCCGCCGAGGAACGCTCCGCTCCGCGCGCCGCCCGCCACGATTACGGCGAGGATTTGCGCGCTTGGCAGAAGTTCAAGGAACAGAACGCCAAACCGGCTGAGCGCAGCCCCGCCCCGGGCGCCGCCGTCAGCGAAGCCGAAGCCGAGCTGCGCGAATATCTGCGCGAATGGCGGCGCAATACCGCGCGTGCGCAGGGCACCGCCGCCTTCATCGTCATGCACGACGCTTCGCTCAACGCCCTCTGCCAGAAGCAGCCGCGCTCCCTCTCCGAACTGCTGGAAGTCTCCGGCTTCGGCGAGCGCAAAGTGGAACTCTACGGCCAGCAGATCCTGGACGCGCTGAAAAGATTCCGCGAAGGCGAGCGGGCGGCGGACACGGTGGAGAAGAATCAGAAGTCTGTGGCAGCGGCGGTCTGAAAGGTTGCGGCCCCCCCTAAAAACGTGAAGTTGTCATCCTGAGGCCCCGATGGTTCTTATCGGGGCCGAAGGATCTCAACAGCAAGTATTTGCAATCGGTGAAGTTGAGATTCTTTCCGACCGAATCGGAACCTTCGATCATCCCGGTAAGAAGCACCGGGACTCAGAATGACACGCCCACTTTTCTTACAGCCTATAAAGAGCGCCCTAAAACGGCAAACGCCGCCAGCAGAGCTGGCGGCGCGCCGATCATACTTGGTTTAGGTTAGTTTTCGAATTGCGCCTGGAGAACTTCGCCGGGCAGCGCCACCATCGTGAAGCGCCCCGCGGGTTCGCCGTTCGCCGCGCTGGACTGAGCCGCGGCCGGTTTCGCCGTGCGCTGCGGTGCGTGACCCTGAGCCTGCGTCTGCGTGCGCTCCTGCTTCGAGAAGGGCGCCGGTTTCCCCGGAGCCGAAGGCAGGCTGTCCACGAGAATCCGCTCGATCTTGATGCCCAGGGCGCGTTCGAGCTGGAACATCTCGGAGCGCTGTTCCCGGGCGAAGAAGGTCGAGGCGACGCCGGTTCCCCCGGCGCGGCCGGTGCGGCCCACGCGGTGGATGAAGTTTTCGGCAACGTCCGGCAGGTCATAGTTGATGACGTGGGCGATGTCCTGCACGTGAATGCCGCGCGCGGCCACGTCGGTGGCCACCAGGACGCGGTAATGGCCCTTCTGGAAGCCGGTGAGGGCGGCGGTGCGCTGCGATTGCGAGCGGTTGCCGTGGATGATGGCGGCGCTGAAGCCGTCGCGCGCCAGGTTCTTGGCGATTTTGTCCGCGCCGCGCTTGGTGCGGGCGAAAACCAGGCAGCGCCCGGTTTCCTTGGCCAGCAGGCGCTGCAGGAGATCGTGCTTGCGGTCGGAGTGCACTTCAAAGGCCTGCACGCGCACGTTTTCCGAAGGCTTGAGCGTCGAGCCGAAGGTCAAACGCGCCGGATTGCGCAGGTAGTCCTTCACCAGGTGGACGATGGAAGCTTCCAGCGTCGCCGAGAAAAACATCGTCTGCCGTTCCTTGGGCAGGATGGAGACGATGCGGCGAATGGCCGGAAGAAAGCCCATATCCAGCATGCGGTCGGCTTCATCCAGGATCAGGATCTGCAAGGCGTTGAAGGTCACCAGGCGGCGGTCGAGGAAATCCTCAAGCCGGCCCGGAGTGGCCACAATCAGCCGCGCACCCTTGCGGATGGCCGAGAGTTGCGCGCCTTCGGAGAGCCCGCCAACGACCAGGGCCGCCGGAGCCAGTTTTCTGCCGCGCAGGGCGTCGTACTGCGCGACCACCTGCATGGCCAGTTCGCGCGTGGGCACCAGGACCAGGGCGGCGACGCCCGGGGCCGTGGCCACGAGCAGTTTCTCAATCACCGGAATCAGGAAGGCCAGCGTTTTGCCGGTTCCTGTCTGAGCGGTGGCGAGCACGTCCCGTCCTTCGAGGGCCAGCGGAATGGCCGCGGCCTGCACTGGAGTGGGAATCGAAAAACGCGCGTTCGACAACTGCTCCTTGGTGTGATTGGAAATCGATAGTTCCGAAAAATTCTGCATTATGCTTGTCTTTTCTTTCTCTTCCGGTCCATTGGTCGCGGCGCGCACACAAACTTCCGGCGAGCGCGGCAATCGCAATTGCCAGGCTTTTTAGATTACGCTGAATGACGTACGGAGAATTCTGAGGGCGGGAATCTCTGATGAAGTACTCGGAGGAACCGCACAACACTACCGCGGTATTAAGCGCAAACAAAGTGTAACACATCCGCGCCGAAATTGCCGGGATCATTCTTTTGCCAAACGTGCCTTATGGATACCCCCTCCTCCCGCGGCGCATCCCCAGGGCCCATCATTCAGGACACAATCCCCCGGATTTTCAGGTGAAAGCGCGTCTTGAAACGCTTATACTTCGCTGCATGAGGGAGGCTCCCTGCGGGCCCGACTGTCAATTTCCCGGCCGCTTTTTTCGAAAGAGCGGCGAAACTGGAAAATACCAAGGAGGAATGGC
Organism: Terriglobia bacterium; assembly: GCA_041500985.1. Lineage (GTDB taxonomy): Bacteria > Acidobacteriota > Terriglobia > Acidiferrales > UBA7541 > Acidiferrum. Next base: position 27,826 of record JBGQNE010000021.1, read on the forward strand.
GTAATGTTCGAGCGAAAAGCTGGATTTCTGGCGCTTCTGGCGGTTGTGGTGAGCGGAGCGATGCTGTCCCCCGCGCTTCTGGGGCAGACCACCAAGACGGTGCGCACCAAATCGCACATGCCTTCGGTCTCGTTCGTGACCGAAACGGGCGAGCAGAAAATTCCGCTGGAGAAAGTGCAGCTGGCCGAATCCAAGGTGAAGCCTACCTCGATGGCCAAGCTGGCCACCGACAACGCCGTGACCCAGTCCCTCCAGAGCGCAGGAAACTCCGCCGCCAGCGAAGCCGCCAGCCATGCCGGCTCCAGAATTGCCGGCGGCGCAATAGGATCGGCCGCGGGCGGCGCGCTCTCCGGCGTCTTTTCCCAGCATAAAACGCAGCAGATGACCTATATCTGGGCGGTGCAGGGCCCGGCCTCCAGCAACATCGCGCCCACGGACCAGCCGGATATTAACGTCAACTATGCGGACACGCCCGGCGTCAACGCGGACGACTTCGAGCCGGCCATCGTCATTCTCACTCCCTCGCAGAATTCCTGGCGGCTCATCGGCGCGACCCAGGGCAAGGAAGGCGCCGCCTCCAACTCCTCGGTGGACTGGCAGGTCTATACCAAATTTCTCGAGGACCGCATCAAGGTGAAGTCCGGGAAGCTGGCGCCGGGAAAATATAAAATCACCCCCGCCACGCCGTTTCTTCCCGGCGAATACGCCGTGGTCCTTCGCCCGGTCAATAAGTCCATGAAATTCTCCGGCGCGGATATCTCCCGCAGCCGCGGCGACGGCATGATCTTCAATTCCGCCTGGTCGTTCCAGGTGACCCCGCCCGCGGACAATTAAACGCTCCGCCTATCGCACGCGCTCGAGGGCTCCCGCGAAATGCCGGGAGCCTTTTTTTTCTTCCGCCGGCCGCCGCGCCGGTTGCCGCAAGCCCCGTTTGGATGTAGCATTTCCTTGTTCGAGCCGTTTTTCCGCGATCCCCGGGACCCGAAGGAAAAGGACAAGCCGATGAGCAAACCCATCTACATCCGCGACGTTTCGAAAGACGATCTGTCCGCGCTGGTGAATATCGAGGACCGCACCACGGGCGTTTCCCGCCTGGACTACTGGAAAAAGAGGATGGAGCTGTCCGAAGCCATCCGCCCGCATTGGACCTCGCTCGTCGCGGAGATGGATAACCGCGTGGTGGGCTTCATCTTCGGCCGCGCGGGCGAACTGGAATTCGGCCTGCCCGGCACGGTGGCCTGGATCGAAGTCATCGGCGTGGACCCGGCCTACCGCCACAAGGGAATCGCCGCCGAACTGATGGAGCATTTCACTTCTTCCGCGCACGATCACGGCATCCACACCGTTTTCACCCTGGTCTCCAAGGACAATCCGGAAATGGAAAAGTTCTTCGCCAAGGCCGGCTTTATCCAGGGCGAAATGCTGCACTTCAAGAGGGAAGTCGCGGCAGCTCGGTAACGCGGGGCGCAGCGCCGCCCGTCCGCCGGCCAGCGGTGGATTTCGCGTTCGACTTTCTTTCTGCGTCTCTTCGTTTCTCCAGACTTCTTCGAATCTTTGCCCGCAGTTCCGCCCGGCGCACGCTCTTGTCTCCTTGCGAATGAGGAACCGCGCCAAGTTTGCTATTCTGTTTGTGCCGGATATTCTTCCGCGCGAAATTTCCGGGCGGAAGAGCGGACACTTGACAAAGCATCGGGATGGCGGGCTATGAAATCGAAAGTGCAGGTAATGAAGTTCGGCGGGACGTCGATCGGCGACGCCGCGTGCATCGCGCGCTCGGCGCGCATCGTGGCCGATGCGGCGAAGACCTCCTCCGTCGTCGCGGTGGTTTCCGCGATGAGCGGCGTGACCAACCGGCTGATCGCCGCCGCGCGCCAGGCCGAGTCCGGCGACCGCGCCGCCGGCGGCGTGTTGCTCGCCGCCTTGCGCCAGCAGCATGAGGCCGCGCTGGCCGCCCTCACGTCCTCGCAGTCCTCGCGACAGGCCGTCCAGGCCGAACTGGACACAATTTTCGCCGAAGGCCAGCGCCTCTATGACGGCACCGCGCTCCTGCAGGAGCTTACTCCGCGCACGCTCGACGCCGTCTCCAGCCTCGGCGAGCGCCTCTCCGCTCCGCTCTTTGCCGCCGCGCTGGGCGAACTTGGCGTGCGCAGCGCGGCCGTTAGCGCCACCGAACTCATCATCACCGACGCCTGCCACGGCGGCGCCGAACCGCGCATGGACCTCACCCGCGAACGCTGCGAAGCCGTTCTGCGCCCAAAACTGGAAAAGGCAATTGTTCCCGTCGTCACCGGTTTCCTCGGCGCCACCGCCGAGGGCGTGCTCACCACGCTGGGCCGCGGCGGCTCGGACTATTCCGCCACGATTCTCGGCGCCGCCCTCAACGCGAACGAAATCATCATCTGGACCGACGTGAACGGCGTGCTCACCGCCGACCCGCGCCTCGTCCCGGAAGCGCGCACGATTCCCGAAGTTTCCTACCGCGAGGCCGCCGAGCTGGCCTACTTTGGCGCCAAGGTGCTGCATCCCAAGACGCTGCGCGAAGTGATTCCCGCAGGCATTCCCGTGTGGATCCGCAACAGCTTCGCTCCCGAACATCCCGGCACGGTCATCACTCCGCTGGGCCGCAGCATCGGCGGCGGCGTCAAGGCCCTCACCGCGATTCGCGATGTCACTCTCGTCAGCGTGGGCGGGCCGGGCATCGTGGGCGTGCCGGACGTGGTCGGGCGCACCTTTTCCATCACCTCGCAGTTGCGCTCGAGCGTGCTGCTGATTTCGCAGTCCTCCTCGCAGAACGATATCTGCTTCATCGTCGCCGCGCCGGACGCCAAGCCCGTCGTGGATGCGCTGCGCCGCGAGTTCGCGCGCGACCTGGCCCACCACGTCGTCGAGCACGTCAACCTGCAGCCGGGCATCGCCATCGTCGCCGCCGTCGGAGAAAATATGCACGGAACGCCGGGCGTGGCCGGGCGCACCTTCAGCGCGCTGGGCCGCGAAGGCATCAACATCATCGCCATCGCCCAGGGCTCTTCGGAAACGAATATCTCCTTCGTGGTCGAGGAAAAAGAGGCCCAGGCCGCGCTGCTCGCGGTGCACCGCGAATTCGGTCTGCACGCGCCCGCCGCGGTTTGATTCCTACGGCTTTGTCGCGCTCACGCGGAACAGTGTGAATGATGCGAAAAATCTTCCCGCCCGCAGCCGTTCTTCGATTTCCGCTTCCCATCGCGTTTGCTCCGCATGGGTAATGTCTCCGGCCTGCTGCGCTTGCGCGGCAATGTCTCGAAATCCCATTGCCGGGTCGCCCCATTCCTCCGGCGAAAGATTCAGCTGCATCGCGTTAACCTGGATATCGGCCAAGCCGGCGTCGTGCATCGCCGCGGGAAGTTGCCGCCCGATCCAGCCGTTCGGCAGCATGTCGCAGAAATGCCTTGTAATTCTGCGGGTTACGTCGCGGTCCGACGCGTCGATGATGAATGTGTCCCAGTCTTGCTCGGCAATCAGGATTTTTCCTCCGCTCTTGGTCACCCGGGCCATTTCGCGGAGCGGCGGCAGCGGCTCCGGCACGTGCTGCAAAAGCAGAGCGGCCATGGACCAATCGAAGGTGTCGCTTGGAAATTCAAGATGGTGCACATCGCCCTGGCGAAACTCGAGCGCAAGTCTCAGCCCGGCCGCTCGCCTGCGCGCCTCTTCCACCATCGCGGTGCTGTAGTCCACGCCGGTGACTTTTCCGGCGGGTCCCACGATGTTGGCTAGCGAGTGCAGCATAACGCCGGTTCCACATCCCACATCAAGCACGGACATACCCGGGCGGATGCCGGCATAATACTGGTCCGCATTACTGCGCAGGAATTCCAGCAGCCGTTTCCGGCTGGCGTCCAGAAAGCGAATGAACCATTGGGGGTCGGTGCGATCCACCTCCGACCATTTGTCGTGCCACGCGCTGTTTGTCACGCCACACCTCCTGGGTTCGAGGGCAGGTTCTTACACGGACATCTTTATTTCGCTGATCAGAATGACCGCGTGCGTGTTGGTGTAGTTGGGCACGTCGCCTTCAACCGCCGCGGCGTGCGGCCCGAACGACGCCCCGAACGCTTCCATGGAATCAAACAGCAGGTGGCCGACGGCCAGATACGCGGGAGGCGCTCCCGGCGGCACGCTGCCCAATCCCTGATCCACGGCCACGCCCTTCAGCGCCGCTCCCACTTTCGCGCGCACCATCGGGATGTGCTTGTTGAGGTAGTAGTCCATGTCGAACCGGCTTCCCGCCGTGTTGGGGTACATTACGCTGATCTTGATCATGATGGCCCTCTCCCTGGGAAATAAAAACCGAGTATACACAACGGCGGCGCCAAGCAGAAACGCCCCGCCGGCTCAGAACATCCGCAGCAACCGCCGGCATCCTTCCGCGAACTCCTCTTCCCGCGCAATCAGGCTGACCACCAGATAGCCCTCGCGCGGAAAATCGTAAAAGTGGCCGGGATGCGCGTACACGCCGTGTGTTTCGAGCAGCTCGATGGCCAGCTCCTCGTCCGTGCGCGTCGCCGGCACGCGCAGCACCGCGTACCATCCGCCTTCCACTTCCAGCCGCGCGCAGGATTTCTGCGTGGCCAGTTGGCGGTCCAGTTCCGCCAGATTTGTCCGCACTCGTTCCAGTAATTGCCGCTGAAATCCGTGCCGCAGCTCCAGAAATGCGGGCAGGGCGAGTTGTACTGGAGTGTTCACGGACAGATAGGTGTCCGCGATCACCTCGATCCGCTCCAGCGCCGCCTTCTTCCATTCTTCCGGGCCGCTGGCCGCGAGCCACGCCGCCTTCATCTGCGGCAGCCCGGAGAGTTTCGAAAGCCCGCTCAGCGTGAAGGTCAGCGCGCGGGTGTTCGCCGCGAAGCTCGCGGCCGGCCCGCCCGCCAGCGCGAAATCCAGAAAGACTTCGTCGGCGATCAGCGCGATCTTGCGCGCGGCGCACAGTTCATCGAGCCGGGCCATCTCCACCGGTTTGCAGAAATGCCCCGTGGGATTATTGGGATGCACCACAATGACGGCGCGCGTGCGCGGCGTGAAGGCCTGCTCCAGCGAATGAAAATCGATCTGCCAGCCGTGCTCGTGCACCAGCGGGTAGCGCACCACGCGCACATCCTGAATCTCCGCCAGGAAATCAAAAAGGGGATAGCTCGGCGCGGGAACCAGAATCTCGTCGCCCGGATTGCACAGCGCCCGAAAAATAAACGAATAAGCTTCGCTGGTGCTGGCCGTCAGGCAGATGTCGCACGCAGCAATCTCTATGCCCCGCTCCCGGTAATAGTCCGCCACGGCGCGCCGCGCGGCTTCCATGCCCTGCGCGGCCGGTTCATAGACCAGCGCGGCGGGATTGGCCAGCGCCCGCAGAATCGCTTCGCCCTCGTAGGCGATGCCTACCGCCGCAGGATTCGACGCGCTGAGATCCAGCAGCGCCTTGCCCGCCGCGCGCCGCCGCGCCAGCGCCTCGCTCAAGCGGTTGGGGGCAAGATTCCAGTTGGTCCGGTCGGCAAACATTTTATAGGCCGTCAGGCATGCGCCGCGCGGCGTGCTCTAGCAGGTTGCTGAAAAATTCCCTTTTAACAGGGGGTCGGAGCTTCAGCTCCGACAGTAACCCTTTGCTCTCAATCGGGCTTTAGCCCCTGAGGAATTGTATTTCCACTATTTCAGCAACCTGCTAGGCCGCCTTATTTCGGCTCCGCGATCTCCGGTTTTGGGTAAGCTTTCTTCAGCGCGCTCTGGTAATCGCCAAAGAGCGCCTGGATGCGCGTGAATTCGCTCTTCACCGCTTCGCGCAGTTCCGCGTGCGTGGCGAAGTCGTGCAGCACCGCGGCCATGGTCTGCGCGTCAATCAGGAATCCCTGCTGGCCCACCTCCGTCAGCGTGTCCTTCTCCATTTCGTAGGTGTGGTTGGAGAAGTTCGATGACTTGGCCGAAATTCCCACGCCGGGAATCTTGCTGGAAACGCTTCCGGTCTCCTCGAAGCCCTTGGGCTTGCCCGGCTCGGCGTCAATGCCCGTCGCGCCGAACTGCTTCATGTAGGCGAAGGAAAGCTCTTCGAGCGTGGCCAGCGAAATGCCGTCGCGGTCCCTTCCGTAATGATCGATTTTCACTTTCGTGCCGGTGGCCAGCGCCGCCGCACGCGCCGCGTCATTCACCCACGCGGTCACCTGCTCCAGATACACCGCGTCGGGATAGCGAATGTAGAAATCCGCGGAGGTCTTGTCCGGCACGACGTTGGGCGCCGCCCCGCCTTCGGTGATCACTCCCTGTATGCGCGTCTCCGGCCGCAGATTGCTGCGGATGGAATCGATGTTGTTGAACAGCTTGATCACCGCTTCCAGCGCGTTGCGCCCGTTCCACGAGGTCATCTGGTGCGCCGGCGCGCCATAGAAGGTGTAGTGCACGCCGTCAATGTTCAGGCAGCACGTTCCGAATCCCGCCGCCGAGCGCGACGTGCGGATGCTGCTGTGGCTGCGCACCAGAATGTCCGCGCCCTGGAAAATCCCCGCTTCCCACAGGGCCGTCTTGGCCTCCGGCGGCATCATCTCCTCGCCGGGCGTTCCGTAAACCGTCACGGTTCCGGGCGTGTGCGTGCGCGTCAGAAATTCCGCCACGGCAACCGCCGCGGCCATTCCCACCGGACCCTGCGCGCTGTGCTGGTCGCCGTGAAAAGCGCCCTGCGTCCCGCGCAGCGCGTCGTATTCCAGGATCACTCCCAGGTTCGGTCCCGGTGTCCCGCGCTTGTACCGGGCCACGAACGCCGTGGGCATTCCCGCCGCGTTCGCGGTCACCTCGAAGTCATGGGCCTTCAGGTACGCCGTCAGCTTCTCCACCGCCTGCGTTTCCTGAAAGCCGATCTCCGGGTGCTGCGTGATCCAGTCGCTCATCGGCTGCAATTCGCTCTGCCAGAGCTGCGTGACCCGTGCGGTCACCTCCTCGCGGCCCTTGTCCGCGGCGGTCAGCTTGCCCACCAGTTGCGGCACGTTCAGCGCCTGCCCCGCCTCCTGAATCTGTTTGACGATCTCCCGCGCCGCCTCGCGCTCCGTCGGCGTTTCCTGCGCGCCGCACAATCCCGCTCCCAGCAGCACCGCCGTTGCCATCACCATCAGTCGTCGCATGGTTTCCTCCAGGAAGAGTCTCTCGTCAATCCCGACGTACTATCGCACAAGTCACGCCGCGCCGTCATCCGGACACAAAAAAACGGGAAGGGCATTGCCCCCTCCCGCTTTCCATTCTGTGAACGGCCTAGTTGAACCGCACGTACTCGAAATTCAGCGGTTGCTGGTTGACGCCGCGAATCGGAGGCGCGATCCAGTTGGCGAATTTTCCCGGTTCGATCACCCGCCCGCTCATCAGCGACTCCACGAACGCGTGGTCCTTGGCGCTGGGCAGCCACTTGTCCCGCCGGTTGTTCCAGCTCTCTTCGCTGAGCGCGTCCCCCTCCGGGCTGATGTGCTGCCCGGCGAAGTTGCCGATGGCCCGGTGAAAACCCTTGTGCGGCAGCGTCAGCCGGAAGGGAATTCCGTTCTTTTCGATGATCCCGTTCCAGCGGGTCACGCCGGCCTGAATTTCGTGAATGTAGTCGTCGCGCAGCCGCTCGTTGATCGCCGTCAGCGCCGGTATGTTCCGCGTGACGACCTTGCCGCCGGAAACTTCCGAAACCGGATATTCGGCGTCCTTTAGCACATGGTCGTCGTCAATCGTGGTCTCTTCGTAGCGGCCCTTCAGCCCCGTGGTGAAATACGTCGCCGCGTTCGAGGAAGCGTCCGAGCCGAAGAGGTCAATGGTCACGCTGAAATGGAAATTCAGATAGCGCTGAATCGTCTGCAAATCGATCACGCCCAGCGCGCGCACGTCGGAAGGATCTTCCACCTTGTGTTCGTTCATCACCTCGCAGGTGCGCTGCAGGATCCGCGCCACTCCCGTCTCCCCCACGAACATGTGGTGGGCCTCTTCGGTCAGCATGAAGCGGCAGGTGCGCGCCAGAGGATCGAAGCCCGATTCGGCCAGGGCGCACAGCTGAAACTTGCCGTCGCGGTCCGTGAAAAACGTGAACATATAAAACGCCAGCCAGTCCGGCGTGGGCTCGTTGAACGCCCCCAGAATGCGCGGATTGTCCGCATCGCCCGAGCGCCGCTCCAGCAGCGCCTCGGCCTCCTCGCGCCCGTCGCGCCCGAAATAGCGGTGCAGCAGGTACACCATGGCCCACAGGTGCCGCCCTTCCTCCACGTTCACCTGAAAAATGTTGCGCAGGTCATACAGCGAAGGGCAGGACCCGCCCAGCATGCGCTGCTGCTCCACCGACGCCGGTTCCGTGTCTCCCTGCGTCACGATCACCCGCCGCAGCGTCGAGCGGTATTCTCCGGGAACCTCCTGCCACGCCGGACTCCCCTTGTGGATGCCGAAATTCACCTGGCGGTTCTGGTCGCGCGGCTGCAGAAAAATTCCCCAGCGGTATTCCGGCATCTTCACATAGCCGAACTGCGCCCAGCCGTCCGGCTCGACGCTGATGGCCGTCCGCAGATAGACCTCGATCTCGTGGCTCTCGTCCGGGCCCATGTCGTACCACCAGTCCAAATAGGCCGGCTGCCAGTGCTCCAGCGCGCGCTGCAGGACGCGGTCGCGCCCCAGGTCCACGTTATTGGGAATTTTCTCTGTGTAATCGATCATGCCGCTCTCCGAAATGAATGTTGCCTTGCTCTCTTCCTTAGACCCGCTCCCAGTCGTACTTCACCGGCGCGCCCGTGCCGTACACCTTCAGCGCGCCCGAAGGCCCCACCGCGTTGGGCCGGATGAAGATCCAGTTCTGCCACGCCGAAAGCCGCGCGAAGACCCGCGTGTACATCGTCTCCTTCACGCCAAAGCGCAGATTCGCTTCCAGCCCGGTCAGCGCGTCCGGCGAAAACGCCACCCGCGATTCGATCACCTGGCGAATTTCGTCCTCCCAGTCCAGATCGTCCGGCGCGGCGGTCACGAATCCCGCCTCCATCGCTTCCTTCGCCGATAGTTTCTTCCCGATGAGTCCCCGCGCGGCCTCGATCTTTCCCGCGTCCTCGTAGAAGCGCGCGGACAGCCGCCCCAGCCCATTGACCATCGGCAGCGCCCCGAAATTCATTTTCGAAAGCTTCATCGCCGCCGGCTTTTCCGCCTCTTCCGAATCGCGCATGAACGTGCGGTCCGCCGCCAGCGCCAGCTCCAGCAGCGTTCCGGCGAAGCACGACCCCGGCTCAACGATGGCGAACATCGAACGCGAGGAGACATCCAGCCGCGCAAACGTCCGCCGCATCATCCCCAGCACTTCGCGCACGAACCAGTTGCCCTGATTGTTCAGGATAAACTCGTCGTAAGCCGTCACCGCTTCCGCGTTTCCCGCGGTCTTCAGTAACCACAGCCCCGCCGTAAGCTCGTTCGTGCGCAGCCCTAGAATCGCGTCATCCAGCTCGCGCGCCATCGCCAGGGGCCACCAGTCCACTCCCGCCGCCAGCGCCTGCTCCACGCTGCAATCCCCGGCGCTTTCCGGAGCGCGCACCGTCAGCGTCACCGTGCGCGCGCCGCGGTCCACCTGCGCATCCACATATTGATAGTGCCGCCCCGCCGCGTCGATGGTCACCTGCAGCGGCGTCAGCGCAATGCCCTTGGCGCCCGCCGGACGGTCGCTTTTCTCCGCCAGCTCCAGCGCCCGCTGCTTCACCCGCTCGGCGAACTGCTGCGTCTTCACCACTTCGTCCACCAGGCCCCAGTCCTTGGCCCGCTGCCCGCGCACTCCTTCCGACGTCGTGCAGAAAATATCCGCGTGGTCGCGCCGCACCTTGCGCTTGTCCGTCACTCGCGTCAGCCCGCCCGTTCCCGGCAGCACCCCCAGCAGCGGCAGCTCCGGCAGGCTCACCGCCGAGGAGCGGTCGTCCACCAGAATGATTTCGTCGCAGGCCAGCGCCAGTTCGTACCCGCCGCCCGCCGTCGTTCCGTTGCACGCCGCCAGGAACTTGATTCCCGAATGCGCGCTCGCGTCTTCGATCCCGTTGCGCGTCTCGTTCGTGAATTTGCAGAAGTTCACCTTCCAGGCGTGCGAGGAAAGCCCCAGCATGTAAATGTTCGCGCCCGAACAGAAAATACGGCTCTTCGCGCTGGTCAGCATCACCGCGCGCACCTCGGGATGCTCGAAGCGGATGCGCTGCAGCGCGTCGTGCAGCTCGATGTCCACTCCCAGATCGTAGGAGTTCAGCTTCATCTTGTAGCCGGGACGGATGCCGCCCTCTTCGTTGATGTCCAGCGTCAGCGTGGCCACCGCTCCCTCGAACCCCAGCTTCCAGTGCTTGTAGCGCGCGGGCTCGGTCCGGTAATCCACCGGCTGCACCGGCAATTGCTTTTCGGTTGTTGTCGCGGCGTCCACTCACGCCTCCTTGCTGATCTCGGTCAGTCTCGGTCTGTTTTCCCCGCCGCTGCCGCGAGGGGCTCGCCCGCTGCGTTACTTCGAGGAAGGGCGTCGGATGCTATGGTCCCGCCGCGCGCCGTCTATTTCAAGTCCCGCTTCTCGCGCGGCGGCCGAAGGAACTGTTTTATTCCGGCCGCTTCGTGATTCTGCTAAATTTGACCGTTCGTTCAAATTTCATGTTAGATGGTAGGAGCCTCCCGCGCCGGAGTCAAGCGTTTTTGCACAGTCCCTTGCCGCCGCGGGCACGCACCCGGAAAGAAAAAGAGGAAAGTGTCTTGATTGCCCTGCGCGCGGTTCAGGCTTCCTTGCTGAAATCGCCCTTGCCGTTGCTCGTCACGTAGCTCATCCACCGCGGATACAGCTTGCGGAATTCCCCCACGATCATTTCGTACGGCACGTCCGGATAGCATCCCCGGTCCTGCACGTATTCCATGTGCCGCCGCCCGCCGTCGGCGTACTCGTGGAAAAGGGAATCGTCGCGCCCATTAAACTCCAGCGGCCGCACACCGAACCGCTTGCACAAGCTCAAATTGAACGCCGGCGTGGCCTTCACCCAGCGCTCCCCCAAAAACAACTCCGTATAGCTGTGCCACAGAAATACGTCGCTGCCGATCAATTCGATCAGCCGCTTCGTCGCCAGGTGGTTGCGCACGTCCGCATACCCCACCCGCGCCGGAATCCCCACCGCCCGCGCCGCGGCCGCCAGCAGCGCCGCCTTGGGTATGCAGAACCCGCGCTTGGCCCGCAGACAGTCCGAAGCGCGAAAGTAGCTCGGCTCCTCGCCCGCGTAATACGGATCGTAGAGCACTTCGTCGCGCACCGCATTGTAGAGCCGCACCGCGCGCGTTACCTCATCCCCCGCGCCCGCCGCCGCCTTCTCCGCGAACGCCCGCACCCCCGCGTCGCCACTGTCGATAAACTCTCCCGCCGCCAGGTATTTCTCCAGGTTCTCCATGAGACGATTATCTCATGGACTGGCCCCCGCCGGAAATTCTCTTGACTTTCCCCTCCCCGCACGGCAAAGTAATTTGAACGAACGGTCAAATTCGGACCGGACGGAACCGGTGCCGCGAGGGACAGGCCATGAGTAAAATCCTCATCACGCTGAACGTCAACGGTCGTTCCCACGAAATCGCCTGCGAACCCAACACCCTCCTCCTCGATTGCCTCCGCCAGGACCTCGGCCTCACCGGCTCCAAGCGCGCCTGCGACGACTCCTCCTGCGGCGCCTGCACCGTGCAAATCGACGGCGTACCCATGCTCTCCTGCGCCCTCCTCGCCGTCAGCTGCCAGGGCCAGCGCATCACCACCATCGAAGGCGTCGCCGAACACGGCAGCCTCTCCGCCCTGCAAAAAGCCTATTCCGACTGGGGCGGCTCGCAGTGCGGCTATTGCACCCCCGGTTTCATGATGACCGTGAACGCGCTCCTCAGCGAAACTCCCGACCCCACCGATGAGCAGATTGGCGCCGCGCTCTCCAGCAACCTGTGCCGCTGCACCGGCTACGTCCAGATGATCCAGGCCATCAAAGCGGCCATCCGCGCCGAGCAGGAAGGAAGGGCGGCAAAACGCACATGAGCGACTTCTCCGTTATCGGCAAACGCACCGCCATGGTGGACTCCTCCGGCAAAGCCACCGGTCTCGGCAAGTACACGGACGACTTCAGCGTTCCCGGAATGCTCATCGGCAAAATTCTGCATTCCCCCTATCCCCACGCGCGCATCAAAAAAATCGACGCCTCCCGCGCCCTCGCTCTCGATGGCGTCGTCGCCGTCGTCACCGGCTCGGACGCCCCCAACAAATACGGCATTCTCCCCGTCGGCCATGACGAAACCGCCCTGGCTGTCGAAAAAGTCCGCTACGTCGGCGACAACGTCGCCTGCGTCGCCGCCATCTCCGAATCCATCGCGGAAAAAGCCCTCGAACTCATTGACGTCGAATACGAGCCCATGCAGGCCTATTTCGACCCCGAAGATTCGATGAAGGCCACCACCGACCTCATCCATCCCGAAAAGCCCGGCAACGTCGAAAAGGATTACCACCACGTCTTCGGCGACCCCGACCAGGGCTTCGCCGAATCCGACGTCGTCATCGAAGGCCGCTACATCGCCAACGAAGTCACCCACGCCGCCATGGAGCCGCACTGCACCCTGGCCTCCTTCGAAATCGATTCCATCACCGGCCATCCCGGCCGCCTCACCGTGTGGTCCTCCACGCAAGTGCCTTACTACCTCCAGCACAAGCTCAGCATCGTCCTCGACATGCCCATGTCGCAGATCCGGGTCATCAAACCTCTCGTCGGCGGCGGCTTCGGCGCCAAGAGCGAAATCATCCCCCTCGAAATCATCGCCGCCGTCGCCGCGCGCAAGGCGCAGGCCCCCGTTAAAATCACCTACACCCGCGAAGAAGTTTTTTGGGCCCACCGCGGCCGTCCCCGCACCATCGTGGACCTCAAGACCGGCGTGAAAAAAGACGGCTCCATCCGCGCCGTCGCCGCCCGCGTCGTCCAGGACGGCGGCGCCTACTGCTCCTACGGCGTCGTCACCATCCTCTATTCCGGCGCGCTCCTCGGCGCGCTCTACGATATTCCCAATATCCGCTACGACGGCTACCGCGTCCTCACCAACAAGCCCGCCTGCGGCGCCATGCGCGGCCACGGCACCGTCAACGTGCGCTTCGCTTTCGAATCCCAGCTCGATGAAGCCGCCGCGCGCATCGGCATGGACCCCGCCGCCATCCGCAACCGCAATCTGCTCAAGCCTCCCTGCCTCACCGTCAATAATCTTCGCGTGCGCAGCTACGGCCTGCCCGAGTGCATCGAAAAAGTTGTCACCGGCTCGCGCTGGGCCGAACGCAAGGGAAAACTCCCGCGCGGCCGCGGCCTGGGCATCGCCTGCAGCCACTACGTCAGCGGCGCCGCCAACTCCATCATTCGCTCGGACATGCCCCACTCCACCGTCAATATCAAGGTGGACCGCGACGGCGGCGTGGTCATCTACACCGGCGCTTCCGACATCGGCCAGGGCTCGGACACCATGGTTGCGCAAGTCGCCGCCGAAGTTCTGGGCTGCTCCATGGCCCGCATCCGGGTCATCGCCGCGGACACTGACCTCACTCCCGTGGACATCGGCTCCTACTCCAGCCGCGTCACCTTCATGAACGGCAACGCCACACTGCGCGCCGCCCAGGCCGCCAAAAAACTAATTGCCGAAGCCGTGGCCAAGCGCATGAACTGCTCCCCCGAAGACCTCATCTTCAGCGGCGACAAAGTCTGGAAGAAAGGCGCCGCCGAAGAATCCGCTGTTGCCGCCGTCGCCGCTCCCACCGTCAGCGGCCACGTGGACGGCCAAATCCTGCGCGGCTCCGTGCAGCAAAAACGCAAGGACGAAGGCGTCAAGGAGCGCATGTCCTTCGAGGAAGCCGTGGTCACCGCCATGGACATTCAAGGCACGCTCACCGGCGTCGGCTCCTACGCTCCTCCTCCCGATGCCCGCGGCGGAAAGCACAAAGGCGGCGGCGTCGGCCCCTCGCCCGCGTACTCCTATTCCGCGCAGGTCGCCGACGTCAGCGTGGACGAGGAAACCGGCGAAGTCACCGTGCACAAAATATGGGCCGCGCACGATTGCGGTCGCGCCCTCAATCCCGTGGCCGTCGAAGGCCAGGTCATCGGCTCGGTCTGGATGGGCCTCGGCCAGGCTCTCCAGGAAGAGATGGTCTGGAAGCACGGCCTGCTGATGAATCCCTCGCTGCTCGAATACCGCTCCGCTTCCGGCGTCGAATCGCCCGATATCGAATGCTACATCGTCGAAAGCATCGACCCCGAAGGCCCCTTCGGCGCCAAGGAAGCCAGCGAAGGCTCGCTCGCCGCCGCCATTCCCGCGGTCGCCAACGCCATCTTCGACGCCGTGGGCATTCGCCTCCGCGAATCCCCCTTCACTCCCGAACGCGTCCTCGCCGCTCTGCGTTCGAAAAAAGCCGGCGCCAAAAAATTGCAGCTCACCCGCAACTTCGACCCCGAAAATCCCGGCTCCTTCCGCGAACATGGCGGCTCGCTCTGCTTCAAGGGCAAAGGCCCCGTGCGCCACGCGCTCGATCCCGCCATGGTTCGCCCTGGCACCACCGCCGATTCCGCCGAAGAGATGGGAGGTGCGGATTGAGTCTCCCCGACTTTCAAGTTCTTCGCCCGCGCACCAACGCCGAAGCCGTTGAACTCTTAGCCCGCCACGCGGGCGACATCCGCATCATCGCCGGCGGCACCGACCTCGTCCCTTCGATGCGCCAAAAACTTTTCACGCCCAAATTCGTTCTCGATATTCGCGCCATCGCCGAATTGAACGGCATCCGCGAATCCGCCGCCGGCCTCTCCATCGGCGCCATGACCACTCTCTCCGCCATCGAGCGCCACCCGAGTATCCGCAAGAATTATTCCGTCCTCCGCGAAGCCACCATCACCGTCGCCTCCCCGGTGATTCGAAACATGGCCACCCTCGGCGGCAACATCTGTCTCGACACCCGCTGCCTCTGGTACAACCAGTCGCTCGCCTGGCGCAAATCCTGCGGCTTCTGCATCAAAAAAGACGGCAACCTCTGCCACGTGGCCCCCGGCGGAACCAAATGCTGGGCCGCCTTCTCCGCGGACACTCCTCCCGCGTTGCTCTGCCTCGGCGCACAACTCGAAATTCTTTCCCCCCAAGGCACTCGCATCGTCCCCCTGCAAGACCTCTATTCCGGCGCCGGCGAAGCCCCCCTCAAGCTCGCCCCCACCGATCTCTTAGCCGCCATCCATCTCCCCGCCGCCAGCTCCGGCCTCCACGGCATGTACAAAAAACTGCGCATCCGCGGCTCCATTGATTACCCGCTCGCCGGCGTGGCCGTCACCTTCCGCAACGGCACGGGCAAGGTAACCGCCGACTCCATCATGAAAGACGTCCGCGTAGCCATCACCGCCGTCAATCCCGCTCCGCTCCTCGTCAAAGAAGCCGCCAAGCAATTGGAAGGAAAACCGTTCAACGAAGAAACCGCCGAACTCGCCGGCGAACTCGCCGCCAAGTCCGCCCGCCCCCTCACCACCTCCGCCCTCACCCCCGAATACCGCAAAGAAATGGTCCGCGTCCTCGCCAAACGCGCCCTCCTCTCCCTCTCCCAATGAAGTTGTAGGGGCGCAGCTTGCTGCGCCCGCTCTTGCTTTTCTTTTTTGTAGGGGCCGGACTTCAGTCCGGCTATTGCTGGCTTTTGCTTATGTAGCGCCAGCCGTTAGGCTGGCAGCTTTTTCTTCCGAATGCCCTCACTGCCCGCGCCGCGCCTTCCCGCGCCCCGCATGGTTCCGCGCGGATAGCCCCGCGATAAAATAATCCGCAAACGCCCTGGCAATCTCCCCCGAACGCGCCGAACCCGCCGGATTGAACCACCGCGGAATCCAGTTCACCGATCCCAGAATCGCGAACGTCAGCAATTTCGGATCTCCCGCGCGAAACTCTCCCCGCGTCATTCCGTCCTTCAGCACGCGGCGCATCCCGCGGTCGAACTTGTCGCGCTTGGCGATGATTTTCCGCAGCAGCGGAGGGGAAAGCGCCTGCAAATCCAGCGTCAGCGCCGTGCCGCGCAGCTCGTCAATGATCATGTGCACGAACGAAGTGATCAGCGTGCGCAGTTTTTCCCGCGGCGTGTCCTTGCTCTTTTCCACTTTCTTCAGCAGCTCCAGCAGCAGCCCCAGCGAATAGTCGTGGCAGAAATAGAGCAGCTCTTCCTTGTCCTTGAAATAATAATAAAGATTGCCCTTGGTCATGCGCAGCTCGCGCGCAATCTCGTCCACGCTCGCGCCGTAATACCCGCGCCGGCGGAATGCCACCGCCGCGCTGCGCAGAATCTCCAGCCGCTTCTTATCCCTTTTTTTCGCCAGTGTGGCCATATTCCCCTGAGTCCGGAACCTAGCATAGCAGAGGTTTCCCGCAACTTACCCCGCGATTCGTCCAGCCCCAATCCGATTCTTTCTTTCCTCTGAGACCTCTGTGCCTCTGCGTTTAAGCCTTTCTTCGTGTAGATTATTACCCATGCGCGCCGAGATCGATAAAGCCGTCACCCTGCTGCAAACCGGAAACCCCGCCGCCATGGACCGGGCCCTGGCTCTCCTGCAAAGCACCGTCTTCAACTTCAGCATGAAAGTCTGCGGCAGCCGCGAAGACGCCGAAGACACCATGCAGGAAGTTCTCCTGCGCTCGATCCGTTATCTCCCGCGCTTCGACAGCCCCCGCGCCCTGGCCGTCTGGCTCTACAAAGTGGCCCGCAGCCGCTGCCTGATGAGCCGCCGCCGCAGCAAATTCGCGCCGAAAGAAAATCTCTCGCTCGAAAATCTCATGCCCGACCGCCGCGAACTTTCTTCCCTCGCCCCAGCGGGTCGCCGGCGCGCCGCCGAAACTCCGGAGTCCTCTCTTCTGCGCGGCGAAGACGCCCGCCGCCTGCAACAAGCCGTCCGCCGTCTTCCGCCCGACTACCGCGTGATTCTGATCCTGCACGACATGGAGCAACTCTCCGGCGAGGAGATCGCCAAAATCACCGCGCTCAAGCCCGGCACCGTGCGCGTCCGCCTGCACCGCGCCCGCCTCTTTGTCCGCCGCGAACTCGCCGGAAAAAACGGCCGCCGCGCGCCCAAGCTTGGCCGCAAGCCCGCTGCCGCCCACGCCGCTCTCCCGCGCCCCGGCCGCTGCAAAGCCATGTTCGCGGAAATCTCCAATTACCTCGACGACGCTCTCGATGACGCCCTCTGCGTGCAACTGGAAAAGCACATGGACGGCTGCGAGCCCTGCAAAGCGTTTCTTTCCAGCCTCGAAGATACCGTGCGGCAGTGCAAGCAAACTCCCGACATCCAGCCGGACAAGCGACGCGCCGCGCAGCTTCGCGAAAAGCTTCTGACCGAGCACCGCGCGGCGCTCGCCGGGCGCGCAGGGGTTTGAAGCGCGCGGCCATTCGTTATAAAGTAGAGAGCAGAAATTGAGTTGAGGATTGCGAATCTCCAACGGATCATTTACTCGATGAAAAAGAAAATCTATCCCACGCTCGACGCGGCCGTCGCCGATGTTGCCGACGGCGCCAGCATCATGTTCGGCGGCTTTGGCGGCGCCGGATTTCCCAATAATCTGATTCAGGCGCTGGCCCGCAAGGGGGTAAAAAACCTCACCGCCATCAGCAACAACTGCGGCACCAACGAAGGCGAACTGAGCGTGCTCTTCAAGACCAATCAGATCAAGCACGTCATCGCCTCCTTTCCCGGCCCCCGCGCGATTTACTTTCAGGAGCGCTTCGCCAAGGGCGAAGTCACCATTGAACTCAACGCCCAGGGTATCCTCTGCGAGCGCATGCGCGCCGCCGCTTCCGGCGTCTACGGCTTTTACACCGCCGTGGGCGCGGGCACGGAAGTGGCCGCGGGCAAGGAAGAGCGCGTCATCAACGGCACGCGCGTGATTCTGGAAATGCCGCTCTCCGCCGATTTCGCGCTGATCAAGGCGGAAAAGGCCGACGAACTCGGCAACCTCGTGTACCGCAAGGCCGCGCGCAATTTCAATCCCATCATGGCCATGGCTGGAAAAATCACCATCGTGGAAGCCGAGGAGATTGTTCCGGTGGGCTCGCTCGATCCCGAAATCATCATCACGCCATCCATTTTCGTGGACCGCATCGTCCAGGCGAAAGGAATTCGTTATGCCGGATAAGCAGCGTCTCTCGCGCGAACAGATCGCCCAGCGCGCCGCGCTTGAACTTCCCGACGGCGCTTACGTCAATCTCGGCTGGGGCATTCCCAATCTCATCGCCAACTATCTGCCGAAAGAAATCACTGTTTATTTTCATAGCGAGAACGGCATCCTGGGCATGGGCGCTCGCGCCAAACCCGGCGAAGAGGATTACGACGTGGTGGACGCGATGAAAGTTCCGGTCACGCTGATTCCCGGCGCGTCTTTCTTTCATCAGTCCGACGCGCACCTGATGACCCGCGGCGGGCATCTCGACGTCGGCGTGATGGGCGGCTTGCAAGTGGCCGAAAACGGCGACCTGGCCAACTGGAAAGTTCCCGGTCAAAAGGGTTCCGGTGGAATCGGCGGCGCGATGGATATCGCCGCCGGCTCGCGCAAGCTGATGATCTGCATGGAACACAACGCCAAGGACGGCTCGGCCAAAGTGGTGAAGAAACTGACCTTCCCGGCCACGGGCCTCGGCTGCGTCAAGACCGTGGTCACGGATCTCGCGGTGATTGATATTACGCCCGAAGGAATGATTCTGCGCGAAACCGCTCCCGGCTGGAGCGCCGAGGAAGTGCAGCAGCAGACCGAAGCCAAGCTCATCCTCAAAGGCAACGTTCCGGAAATGCGCCTGGGAAGCTGAGCGAAGCATCGCGCTCGCGGTTCGTGCTAGAGTGAAAGAGCAGTCAGCCGAAGCAAGGAGATTTTTCTTATGGCACAAGCGATTCCCGAATCCCACGTCGGACTTCTGAAGAAGCCGATTTTCGCGCATTTTGTGACGTTGATGAAGGACGGCAGTCCGCAGAGCACTCCGGTGTGGGTGGAATACGACGGCAAGCACGTGATTGTCAATTCCGCGGTGGGCCGCCTGAAGGACAAGAACGTGCGGCGCGACCCGCGCGTGGCGCTCTCGCTGACCGACCCGGAAAACAACTACCGCTACCTGGAGATTCGCGGCCGCGTGGTGGAAATCACGCAGGAAGGCGCGGACGACGTGATCAACATGCTGGCGAAAAAATATCTGGGTAAGGACGTCTATCCGTTCCGCCAGCCCGGCGAGCAGCGCGTCACCTACAAAATTTCCCCCGACAAAGTCGTCGCCTACGGCGCCTAGCCGCTTGGGCTGTGTGCTGCTGTTGATTTGCATGTCCGTTTCCATCGTGCCGCCGGGCCTAACAATCATCCCCAGCGGAATTTCCGCATTCTAGGTCCACATAATGGCCTTCGGCATCGCAGTAAGTTGTCTGCGGCGCCATTTGGTGCGCCAAGGTGAAATCGGCCGAGAGTTCCCTAACAGAACTCGTTTAGTCATTGAGTCACGCATTTTCTAGTCTTCACTCGTGTATCTGAATCCGTTTGGCGTTCCGACCAAGCGAGCGACGAGATCCCGGTGACGTGCTTGAAGAACGCGCCTTTCCTGTTCAGTGTATCGCCATCCATCAGGGCGTGGTTTCTGATCTGAGCAGGAGTCACAATGACGCATCTTGAACTGGGCGTATGCCGCATCCAATTCTTTTCCTTCGACATGGAAGTTATGAATGGAGCAATGAATCACCTTTGATGAGGCCATGGAAGTGTTGAAAAGTTGCTGGATAGTTCGCGCTATCGGCCCGGTCGCGCCTTGGCTCTCGACTATGTGCTCACATCGTGAAAGCACACGCTCTGGGCTATTGTCCTTTGCGGCTATCTTGAGACCACGTACCAGCGGATTGTTCTCATCGCTTATGTCGATACCGAGCGCAGATGCTATATTCTGATAGATCTGCCAGGGCGGATCGCCTTGGTAATCTCCTTCTACCGGGTTGCCTTTCCATCGCTGTTCGGCGCGCTCGATCATTCGCATTGCGTCCGCACGAATTTTCGGATCGGAAAGACGGTGAGCAAGTCCAGTTGCCCAACGGTACGCTTCTGAGTCTGTGGAGTGAGTTGTTAACATCGCGCTAAGGATTGCCAGTACTGCACCTTCGGCATCGCCTGTCTCTTGGCATATCCAGGCAGCGACCTTGCAGACTTGAAGCGCCGAGTGCGCGAATGCCCTTTCCGCCTCGATGTTCTTCTCGGCCTCCAATGTGATTAGGTATCGCCCGACTGCATTGACGATCTTGGTTAATGAGCGTCCGAGCATCCAACGATCCGAGTAATTGGCTGCATAACGGGCCAGTCTTAGGCAGCGGTTGTACTTGAAGACGATCCGTTTCGTGAGGGCTGACCGCCGGGCAGATATCCCTAAGGTCATCATCGGATCGCCTCCTTTCTCAAGATGTTGGCGAAGCAGCATGAAGAGGACCGAATTCTCATACGTCAGAATTTCCAATTCCGCGGCGTGCCTAGCAATCAGAGAGTAGAACTTCAGGTATTTGGGGCCGGACGCAGCCAACTGCTGAAGGGCCTTCGCATGTTTGAGGGCTACCTTTGCAAGCTCGCTCTGTGGTTTTCCTTCGTGCACAGTCTGAGAAAAGTCGATGCCTTCGAGTTGAACCCGGGCCCAAAATTTTACTTCGATGCTCGAGTCCGGGTCGGCCCATAGTGCTTCAGCGCGCGGTCGGGCTTCATCCAGCCTTCTTTGTAGGTAGAGCTCTACAATTTTGTGGAGCTTCAGCGTGTCGTTTATTTCCTGGAACGCCTGGTGCAACGCCTCTTGATTGGGGAAGTGTTTGAGCGACTCGGCAAAAGTCTGGTTGGGGGCCGTGGTCAATTCCCGGCTCGCCAGTACGAGATAGATTTTGTCAAGGTTTGAGAGTAGGTCCGGCGCTGTTTGGGGTAGTTGCAGACGGGCGGGGATTCGCATTGTGATGAACTTCGCGCCTGTCTTGCCGAGTACTCCGACCAGCTGGACATCTAGCTGAGGTGCGTACCAATAGACGACTTTGGCGGTAACGTCAGCATGGATCAAAAGAACGGGTTCCCGCATCTCTAACGCGTAATGCCGGGCGTGGTCGATCGATAGATTTTGTGAGACAAATGAACGGTCAGCTGAATATTCGGATGAAGCGGAGCTTTTTAGTTGAACGTGAAACCATGCGCCGGATGGAGACTTCCCGTCAAAAACTTGGACGTAGGAGTCAATGCCGTAATCTTCTTCCACGTTGTTAACCACCCATCCAAGCGGCTCCAATACCTCTCGAAGTAATCGCTTTCCGGCGCGGTCAGTTTCGTGTTCTTTAGGTTTCTCAATCACGGCTTGAATTCCCTTAAATATTGGGACTCACTTTGCTCAGAGCGCATGGTAAATCCTAGGAGTGCGTCATCTCCTCGGGGCGGACGAGTTTGTCGAACTCTTCGCCGGAGAGGAAGCCGAGTTTGATGACGGCTTCGCGGAGGCTGAGGTTTTCGTGGTGGGCGGTGTGGGCGGCTTTGGCGGCGTTGTCGTAGCCGATTTTGGGGGCCAGGGCGGTGACCAGCATGAGGGAGTTTTTGACGTAGAAATCGATTTGCTTGCGGTTGACTTGGATGCCGTGGACGCAGTGGTCCACGAAGCTGGCGCAAACGTCGGCGAGGAGTTCGACGCTGTGGAGGTAGTTGAAGATCATGACCGGCTTGAAGACGTTCAATTCAAAATTGCCTTGCGAGCCGGCGAAGCCGATGGCGGCGTCATTGCCCATGACTTGCACGGCAACCATGGTCATGGCTTCGGACTGCGTCGGGTTGACCTTGCCGGGCATGATCGAGGAGCCCGGCTCGTTTTCGGGGAGAGAAAGTTCGCCGAGGCCGCAGCGCGGGCCGGAGGCCAGCCAGCGGACGTCGTTGGCGATTTTCATGAGGGAAGCCGCGAGGGTTTTCAGGGCGCCGCTGGCGAAAACGATTTCGTCGTGGGCGGAGAGCGAAGCGAACTTGTTGGGATGGGAGCGGAAGGGCAGTCCGGTCAGCTCGGCGATTTTTTTGGCGGCGCGTTCGGCGAATTCGGGATGCGCGTTGAGGCCGGTGCCGACGGCGGTGCCGCCGATGGCCAGATCGTAGAGGCCGTCGAGGGCCATCTCGATGCGTTTTCCGTCGCGTTCGAGCAGGCTGACCCAGCCGGAAAATTCCTGTCCGAGAGTAATGGGCGTGGCGTCCTGGAGGTGGGTGCGGCCGATTTTTACGATGTCCTTAAACTCGCGGCCCTTGGCGTCGAGCGCGTCGCGCAGTTTTTTCACGGCGGGAAGCAGGCGGCGGAAGGTTTCCGTGGCGGCGGCGATGTGCATGGCGGCAGGAAACGTGTCGTTCGAGGATTGCGACATGTTGACGTCGTCGTTGGGGTGAATGGGCTTTTTGCTGCCCATCGCGCCGCCCGCGATTTCGATGGCGCGGTTGGAGATGACTTCGTTGACGTTCATGTTGGTCTGCGTGCCGCTGCCGGTCTGCCAGACACGCAGAGGGAAATGGGCGGCGAGTTTTCCGGCGATGACTTCGTCGGCGGCCTGGGCGATGAGCTTGGCCTTTTCGGCGGGAAGCTTTCCCAAGTCCTGATTGACGAGGGCGCAGGCTTTTTTCAGGAAGCCGAAGGAGCGGATCAACTCGGGGGGCATGGTGTCCTTGCCAATGGCGAAATGGATGAGCGAGCGGGCGGTTTGCGCGCCGTAGTAGCGGTCGGCGGGGACGTCGATTTTGCCCATGCTGTCGGATTCGGTGCGGGATGCGGTGGACATACGAGGCTCCTTGGGGGAATTGGGGTGGTGCGGGACGAGTTTAGCAGCAGAGAGTGGCGAGTGGCGAGTGAGGAGTGGTGAGAGGGGAGGGCGGAAGCTAGTTAACAATATGACTCCCACCCCCCGTGTTTTTTTGTAAGTGTTGATTCTGCGGGGTTTTAAGTTCTTTGTTTTGGAAGTGCAGATGATAAAGGGGTTAGAAGCGGGATTTTTGTAAGTGCAGAAAGGAAAGGGGTTAGGGGAGAGAGGGGAGGAGGCGAAGGAGTTAGTGGGGAGGGAGTTGCGGGCGGGGACAGGCGCGATGTTCACGGGAAAATATAGCATTATAAGTACTGTTTGTCAAGTAGGTAATGGTAAGTGGTTTGGATGGAGGGGGATGGGGGAGGAGAAGAAAGAGTTGAACGCAAAGACGCAGAGGGCGCGGAGAGAGAGGAAGAACAAAAGTCAAAAGCCCCAGGCGTAAAGGCGACGGCTGGGGCACCCCGGTTGCCAGAGCGAGAAAAGGAAAGATGCCACCCTGAAAGGTAGCGCAACATGAGAAAGAGAAGAGTGTCAGGGGGCGGACTGCTGGGGCGAGACGGAGACGCCGGATTGGGTGATTTGGAAAAGGAGGAGCCATTCGGAGGGGAGGGCGTCGCCGTTGGAGGTGGGAGGGGAGAAGGTCCATTGGCGGGCGGAGTCGAGGGCCAGGGCGGCGAAGGTTTTGCTGGGGCCGGGGGAGAGGAATTCGGCGTCGAGGACGCTTCCTGACGGGGAGACGTGGACTTTGATGGAGATGCGCACGGTGCCGCGAATGGTGGCGAGGGCGGGCTGGGAGATGGAGGGAAGGACTTGCTGGAGGACGGCGCCACGGGGGCCGGTGGAGGCGGAGATGGCTGGTTGTTGCATCGCGATGGAGGGAGCGGCCGGCGGGGGAACTTGCAGCGGCGGGGCGGATTTCTTTGGCGTGGGAGAGGCGGTGGACGGCTTGGCGGAAGTCTTGGGTGCGGCGGGCGTTTTGCGCGCGGATTTTGCGGCGGGCGAAGTTTTTCCCGCGGGGGAATGCGAGGAGGCAGCAGCGGGCTGGGCGTGGGGCTGTTCGGTGAGCAGGCGGGGAACGATGAGGATGGCGGCGAGAGAGAGAATGACGAGAGCGGCAGGAATGAGGAAGCTGGGATTGTAAAGCGTGCGGCGCAAGGAGGGAAGGATGGCGGAGCGGGAGTTCAGCCAGCGGGTAGTCTTCTGGAAGCGATCGCGAAGGTGAAGATCGGGGAGGCGGAACGAGGGGAGGGTGAATTTGGGGAAACGAAAAGACGGCAGGCGGAGTTTCGGGAAGCGGAGATTGGGAAGCCGGAAATTAGGTAACCGGAGATTGGGAAGATGGAAGGACGAAAGAGAAAACGAGGGGAAGCGGAATTTAGGAAGGCGGAATGACGGAAAGCGGAAAGATGGAAAACGGAAAGACGGAAACCGGAAGGAGGGAAGGCGGAAAGACGGGAAACGGAAAGCGGGTTTGCGCGCGGAGGGAGCGATGGCGGGGGGTGGAATTGGCTTGGGCGTGCTGACGGAAGGCTCGGCGGGAACAGGTTCGGGTTTGAGGGGAGCGGGAAGAATTGGCTCGGGCACTGGCAGCGAAGGAGTGGGGGCAGGGACAGCCGGTTCAGCCGCAGTGAAGGAAGGCGCGGGGGCAGGGACAGCCGGTTCAGCCGCAGTGAAGGAAGGCGCGGGGGAAGGGGTGGGAATAAATTCTGGCGCGCTGAAAGATGGCGCGATGGCAGCGGAGACAGGTTCGGGCGCGGGGGGAGGCGGAAGAATGGGCTCGGGGACGCTAACGGAAGCAACGGGAGTTGGCGCGGGAATAAATTCCGGCTTGCCGCGGGATGGCGCGGGAGGAGTTGGAGAAGGCTTGGGGAAGCTGGGGAGATGGAGTTTGGGCAAATGAAATGAAGGCAGGCGAAGCCAGAGATTGCGCAGGGATTCGCGGAAGGGCGGGCGCGGAGGCGGTGGAGGTTCGGGGGCGCGCTCGGGAGCTGGGGCAGGAGCAGGCTCGGAAGCGCGGGCGTGGGCACGAGCGGTCAGGTGTTCGGGGACGTGCAGGCTGACAGGGAGCGCGGGAGTGAGGCGCAGGCGGGAGACGATTTCCGAGGCGGTCCAGCGGCGATGGGCGTTGTGGCGGAGGCAATGGCGCACGATGTCGAGAAAGGGATCGGGAATGGAGCCGGGGATGATGGGGTCGCCGCGCCAGATGGTTTGCCAGGCGGGGAGTTCGAGGGTGAGGGCCTCGACGAGAATCATGCCCAGGGTCCAGATATCGCCGGCGGTGGAGGCGAGGCCGGTGGCGGCTTCGGGAGGATCGTAGGGGCTGAGGGGGCCGAGGGTGTCGCGGGTTTCGCCGATGGAGGCGAGGCCGTCAAAGGTGAGCTTGATCTGGCCGTGGACGAGCATGATGTTGGAGGGCTTGAGGCGGGCGTGGACGATGCCGCGGCCGTGAAGAAAGAGGAGCGCTTCGAGAACGGAATCGAGCATCTGGCGGGCTTCGGGAGGGTTGAGGGGGCGGAAGGAAAGAATCTGGGAGAGGTCTTCGTCGGCGAATTCGGTGACGGCGTAATAGAGGCGAGTGTTGTCGAGGGTGCATTCGCCGGTTTCGAAAAGGCGGAGGAGACGGGCGTGGGGAAGTTTGGCGGCGAGCTGCCAGCGGGAGAACTGGATGCGGGCGTTGGGAGCATCGGCGGGGATGAGTTTGATGGCGGCTTTTTTCTCGGAGTCGAGGCCCAGCTGAGTCTGGAAGACGGCCGTCTCCGCGGTCGCGCCGAGGAGGACGCGAAGGGGATAATTGAGGCGGGCCACCAGGCCAACCAATTTTTGCGCGGCTTCCATCATCGTTTGTGCGACCGCTTCGCGGTCCACGGGCCTTTCCGCCAGCCCGCGCAGGGAAAACACGGCGCGAGGCTGGGACGGGACTCGAAACTCCCCGGAAACAAAGATTCAAGACTATAGTGCGGGGATTCATGGAGAAAGTAAATTGTTCGTTGGGGCAGGCGAAAGGGAGGGGCGAAGGAGGAGCGATAGCGGATAGGAGGCGGGGGGAGGGGAAAGGGCGGGGAGGAGAGGGAGTACGGTATAATTCGGAAGGGCGGAAAACCGCCATTCACGGACAGGAAGGGCATGAAGCAGGCATACGGCAAGTCACAGGCATCGTTGAGGGTGTGGTTCTGGCGGGCGGCGCGGTTTTTTTATACGCGGGCGCGGGAACTGCGCATGATCGTGAAGGCGCTGCTGTTCACGGGGCATCCGGTGCTGGTGCACGTGATCCCCATGCGGCGGTGCAATCTGGCGTGCACGTATTGCAATGAGTTTGACGACGTCTCGAATCCGGTGCCGCTGGCGGAGATGAAGAAGCGGCTGGACCATCTGGCGGCGATGGGGACGTCCATCATCACCATCAGCGGGGGCGAGCCGCTGCTGCATCCGGAGCTGGACGAGATCATTCGGCACATCCGGCATCACGGGATGATCGCGGGGATGATCACCAACGGATTTTTGCTGACGCGGGAGCGCATCGAGCGGCTGAACGCGGCGGGGCTGGAGCACTTGCAGATCAGCATTGACAACACGGTGCCGGACGAGGTGTCCAAGAAGAGCCTGAAGACGCTGGACCAGAAGCTGGCGCTGCTGGGGAATTTCGCCTATTTCCAGGTGAACATCAATTCAGTGCTGGGCAGCGGAGTGAAGGACCCCGAGGATGCGCTGCGCATCGCGCACCGCGCGGTGGACCTGGGGCTGACCAGCACGGTGGGAATCATTCACGACCATAACGGTCAGTTCAAGCCGCTGGGCGGGCGGGAGATCGAGATCTTCGAGGAGATCATGAACCTGGGGAAGCGCTCGTTTTCGCGCTTCAACGGGTTCCAGCACCGCGTGGCGCGGGGGCAGGAGCACGACTGGCGCTGCCGCGCGGGCGCGCGGTATCTGTATATCTGCGAGGACGGGCTGGTGCACTGGTGCTCGCAGCAGCGCGGATATCCGGGAACGCCGCTGGCGGAATACACGCGGGAGATGCGCCAGCGGGAGTACCGGACGGAGAAGGGCTGCGCGCCGGGGTGCACGGTGTCCTGCGTGCAGCAGGTGGGGATATTGGATAATTGGCGGGCGCCGCAGACGCTGCAGCCGGTGGCGGCGGCACCGGCTGCGGGCGCGGGACTGGTGAATATTTCGCAGGAGCCGGCGCGGCAGGAATCGGCCGCGGGAGAGCCGTAGAGCGGCGAGCGGCGCTATTTTAAGTTTCCACACAAAACGGCGGCGAGGCAGTTGACGGCGGCCCGGCGCAACGCAAACAATACACCCATGACTGGACCTGCGATTGAAACCGAAGGCCTGACCAAGGACTACACCACCGGCTTCTGGCTGGCGAAGAAGAAACGTTCACTCGACAATTTGACGATGCAGGTGGAGCGCGGGGAAGTGTTCGGATTTTTGGGGCCGAACGGCGCGGGAAAAACCACGACCATCAAGCTGCTGATGGGGCTGATCTTCCCGAGCGCGGGAACGGCGCGCATCCTGGGGCGGCCGGTTTCCGACGTGGGCATGCACAACGAAATCGGCTACCTGCCGGAGCAGCCTTACTTCTACGATTATCTGACGGCGCGGGAGTTGCTGGACTATTTCGCGCGGTTCCACGGATTTGGCGCGGCGGAGCGGCGCCAGCGCGTCGAGCGCATGCTGAAGAAGGTGGGCCTGGAGACGGCGGGGAAGATTCAGCTGCGGAAATATTCGAAAGGGATGCTGCAGCGGGTGGG
This sequence comes from Terriglobia bacterium, assembly GCA_041500985.1. Classification (GTDB taxonomy): domain Bacteria; phylum Acidobacteriota; class Terriglobia; order Acidiferrales; family UBA7541; genus Acidiferrum. The sequence continues at coordinate 55,400 of JBGQNE010000021.1, forward strand.
CGTGGCGCAGGCCATTCTGCATGACCCGCAGGTAGTGATCCTGGACGAGCCCATGTCCGGGCTGGACCCGCTGGGGCGGCGCGAGGTGCGCGACATTATCTTGGAATTGAAGAAGGCGGGGCGCACGGTGCTGTTTTCCACGCACATTCTGAGCGACGCGGAGATGCTCTGCGACCGCGTAGCGGTGATCGCCGGCGGCAAGCTGCGCGGAGTGGGCGCGCCGAAGGAGATCGTGGGAGTGCAGTCGCACGGGATGGAGATACTGTTCGAGCCGGGCAGCGGAGCGGGAGCGGCGGGGATCATGGAGAAGGCCGCGCGCATGGGGGACCGCTACCGGATCGAGGTGGCGGAGGGGGAATTGTACGCAGCGATGGAGCAATTGCGGGCGGCGGGAGCGAAGGTCTTGTCGGTGACGCAGGTGCGGCAGACGCTCGAGGATTATTTCCTGGGATTGATGGGGGCGGAGCAGGCCCGGGCGTCGGCGGTGGAAGTGGGGGAGAAATGAAGCGCGCGGGGATCGTGGCGTGGAACACGTTCCGGGAGGCGGTGCGCGACCGGGTGCTCTACAACCTGGTGTTTTTCGCGCTGCTGATGATCGCGGCGGCGCTGCTGGTGGGGCAGATCTCCATCGGGATCGAGCAGATCGTGATCGTGACGCTGGGGCTGAGCGCGATTTCGCTGATCGGTATATTGATGGCCGTGTTCATCGGGGTGGGACTGGTTTCGAAGGAGATGGAGAAGCGGACGCTGTACGCGCTGCTGGCCAAGCCGGTGCGGCGGTGGGAATTTTTGCTGGGGAAATTCGCCGGGCTGGCGCTGACGCTGGCGGTCAATACGGCGGCGATGGCCGCGGGGCTGGCCGGGGCCATGTGGCTGGTGCAGGGAAAGCTGCATGCGGAGGATGCGGCGGTGCTGGTGGCGGTGTATTTCATTCTGCTGAAGCTGGCCATCGTGGTGTCCCTGGCGCTGCTGTTTTCCTGCTTTACCACGCCGCTGCTCTCGACTCTGTTCACCGCGGGGCTGTACGTGGCGGGCGTCTTCGCGCCGGAAATCCGGGCCATCGGGAAAGTGACGGGGAACGCGGCGCTGGACGCTGTGGCCATGGCCTTTTCCTACCTGCTGCCGAATTTCGATAATTTCAACGTGATCGCCGCGGCGGCGCACCGCCGGGCGATTCCCGGAACGCTGGTGGCGCAAAATACGCTGTACGCCGCGGTGTACTGCGCGATTGCGCTGGCGGGCGCGACGATGATCTTTTCCCGGCGCAACCTGAAGTAGGGGCGCCGCGGGACGAAACGCATGAACAGCCGGAAAACGATGGCCATGCTGCTGCTGGCGGTGATCCCCGCGGGGTTCGCCTCGCTGTGGCGCCTGCAGCGGGGAATCGACCGGCAACTGGCGGCGATGCACCAGGAGCAGGACGAGCTGGTGCTGCGCTCGGGGAAGATGCTGCGGCTGCTGAGCCTGGAGTACGGCGCATTCCTGGCGGACGTGTACTGGACGCGCACCGTGCAGTATTACGGCGACCGGCGAGTGCGGCAGGTGACGAATCTGGAGACGCTGGGTCCGCTGCTGGACGTGACCACGACGCTGGACCCGCAGCTTCTGCCGGCCTACCGGTTTGGAGCGATCTTTCTGGCGGAGAAAGCGCCGCAGGGAGCGGGGCGGCCGGACCTGGCGGTGGAGCTGATCCACAAGGGGATCAAGAATAATCCGGACTTCTGGCGTTTTTATTACGATCTCGGGTTCATCTACTACTGGGAACTGAAGGATTACAAGAAAGCCTCCGAGGCCTTCCTCGAGGGCAGCAAGAATCCCAAAGCGCTGATCTGGATGAAGGTGATGGCGGCCAAGATTGCCGCGGAGGGGCGTTCGCGGGAGACCTCGAGGATTCTGTGGCGGGAGATTTATGAATCCAGCCAGGATAAATTGATCCGCGAGAACGCGCTGCGGAATCTGAAGCTGCTGCGGGCGGAAGAGGATTGCGAATACCTGGATGGGCTCGTGGGCCGGTACGCGCGGAGCGCGCAGCGCATGCCGGAGCGGCTGGAAGAGCTGGTAAGCGCAGGCCTGTTGCCGGGAGTGCCGGCGGATCCGGAGGGATTTCCCTACGTGCTGGGAGCGGACGGCAAGGCGCACGTGCATCCGAAAAGTCCGCTGCTGGGATATCCGAAGGGCCCGCCTCCGCCTCGTTAGAAGAAGAAGTGTTTTGATGCGCGGGTTTGCGCGCGGCGAAAGGAAAGTCCTCCGCCCGCGGTGGTTTTTCCATGAAAATCAGGAGGAAGCGCCCGGAGGAGCGGAGCGAAGCGCGCGCAGAGCCGAATAGCCCAGCAGGAGCACGGCGGCGGCCATGGCCAGCCACAAAAGCCAGGAATGCTTTTCGGAATAAGGGCGGGGGTCGGAATAGTTGGTGGTGAGTTCCTCGGATTCGAGAGCGGCGGTGCGCAGCAGGGGAACGGATTCATGCGCGGCGGTGGATTCCGCGGCGGCGGCGATGCGCTTGAGCGTGGCCAGTTGGGCCAGGTCGTAGGAGGGCGCCTTGGCGGCGGTATTGCCGTAGAGCAGGCGATAGGAGCGGCCCGGGCGCGGCCAGAGAAGGGCGTAACGGGCGGCCATGCGCAGGGTTACGTGGAAGTCCGCGAGCGGCGCATCGCTGCCGTTGAGGATTTCGATGCGCCAGTAGCGCGCGCCCTGGTGGAGTTGCGGCCGGTCGTCGCCGGTTTGCGCCAGTCTCCAGTACTCGGGAATTTCCACGCGCAGTGATTCTTCGGTTTTCTGTCCGGTTTTCTCTCCCAGGGTGTAGCGGTGAATCTCTCCCCCGGCGTGCCAGCGCCATTCCTTGCCGTCTTCGCTGCTGAGTATGCGCACGGCGCGATAGAACTCCGGCTGCGAAGTTTCAAAGAGCGCTTCGGCGACGGGAAGTTCGGCGGAGCCGAGGTCGGCGTCCCAGCGAGTGAGGGAAGGCGCGGCGGCGGGGTCCGGCGTGAGCGTGGCGGGGAGCGGAGCGAACTCGCGTTCGCTGGTTTCCTGAATCTGCATCTGGACGGAGGAGACAGGAAACTGCCGCTCCGGCTCGAAGATGCGCAGGCGGAGATAGCGGGCGTTGTTGTCCGAATAGTGGATGGTCTGGTTGCCTTCGAGCTTTTCCTTGCGGAAGCGGGAGATGGGGGCGCGGGGCTTGACGATGCGCCAGAGGCGGGCGTCGTCGCTGGCGGCGACCTCCACCCAGTTGATGAAATCGGTTTCCGGAGTTTCGATGCGCACCGTGTTGTGAAACTTCACGGTTTCCCCGGTGTCCACGACGAGCTGGGTGAACTGGCCGGGGACGAAACTGTTTTCGCGCAGGCTGGCGGGGAGAACGCGGAAGGTGGTTCCGGCGGTTTCTCCGCCGAGGAGATAAGGAACTTCACTGGCCTGATCGTCGAGAATGCGCAGATCGGCCAGGCGATTCGCGGAATGAGCAAAAACGCCCGGGGGGAGCGGCAGGCGCGCGGGTTCTCCGGCGGAGCGCAGGCTAATGGGGCGGGAGTAGCGCCAGGAGCGCCAGGCCTCGGGCAGGTCCGCGGCCAAGAGCGCGGCGGCGGCGAATGTGAAAAGCTGAGCGAGAGAGAAGGCGCGGCGAGTCATTGAGTGGAACGCTCCCTGGCGATTTTGCGCTGGTAGAAGAAGGAGACGGCGAGCAGGACGAAGCCGAGAAAGAAAAAGGAGAGTATGCGGTAGAAGCGGTCGAGGAAGGAGAGGTCGTAGAAGAAGGCCTTGGTGACGGCCAGGCCGAACAGAGCCAGGGCCTGCCAGCGCAGCAGGGGGGATTGCTTCATCATGCCCACGAGCAGCAGGGCGGAGGCGTAGGAGATCCACAGGACGGTGAGGGCCAGATGCTGGGAGAGCAGGCGGTCCATGCCGGTCATTTCGATGCGCGCGAAATGGCCCCAGAGCTCCTGGGAAAGGGCCAGGACGAGGAACGCGTTGATGGCCACCGCTTGCAGTCCCAGCCAGGCTTTTTCCGTGCCGTCGATCGAGTCCCAAACCTTACGCGCGGCGGCGAGCGAGAAGGCCAGGGCGGCGGCCAGGACAAGATACGCGGCAAAGCTGGCGTTAAAGAGAAAGCGCGGGGCGGGAATGGGGAAGAAGAGCAGGCGGAATGCGGCTACGGCCATCAAGAAATATCCGGCGCGGCGGAGAAGCGGAACGGAAGCGCGGAAACCGCTCCAGACGAGGATGGCGCCTTCGAGGGAGAAGCTTATGGTGATCCAGCGGCCCTCGAGGCGGATGGGAATGGCCAGCGTGGCGAAGGAGAGAGCCAGCCCGGCAAAGAGCAGGCGCGCGTAGGACGCGGGGGCTTTGCCGGAAGAAAGAATCTGCTGAGTGACGGCGAGGAGTCCGGCGGAAAGAATCAGAACGGCCAGAGTCATGGCCCAGCGGTAATCGGGCCAGAGCATGCCATAGAGGGCGATGAGGATGGCGCCGGCATTGCCCAGCACGAGCAGGGTGTCCTCGCCGAGGAGTTCGCCGGGGCGGCAGGCGCGCAGAACGGGGCCGGCGGCATAGAGGAGAAAGAATAGGGCGGCGAAGACCACGGTGCGCTCGAGGAACTGGGGAGCGTAGAAACGGTCGTACCAGCCCCAGAAATAGACTTGCGTGAAGAGGAAGGAGATGGGGATCAGGAATCGCCAGTTGCGGCGAATGGCGATGAGCAGCTGGCCGGCGCCGAGAATCAGGAGGTAGGTGAAGAGGATGACTTCCTGGTTTTTGCCGGTGCTGACGATGAGCGGAGTGAGGAAGCCGCCGAGAAGCGAGAGCAGGGCGATGCGCTGGGAGTTGCGGCCCAGGGCCACGGCGGCCATGAGGGCGGTGACGCCAATCATGGCGGCGAAGGCGACGTTCTGGCTGAATAAATCGTAGTAGTGCCAGCCGGCCCAGAGGGAGACGTAGAGAATGGCTTCGCCCAGTCCGGCAATGCCTTCGGAGAAATAGGAATAGCCGCGGTCGAGCAGCCAGCCGCTCCAGGGAAGCATGGCGCTGCCCAGGAGGAGGCCGATGGCGATGCGCCCGGTGGGGCCGATCCAGTTGTTTTCGAAGGCGTACTTGAGGAAAAAGGAGACGGAAAGCAGAACGGCCAGGATGCCGATGCGGTTGAGCCAGCGCCCGGCAATCAGCGTTTCGAGATCGAGCGCGGAAGAGGCCGGCTCCTTGGCGTGGGCGATTGGCAGCCGCGGCGCGGCCTGCGCGGGGGCCGGAACCGACGGAGGAGCGGAAGCCGAAGGTGGAGGAGCCTGCGGGGCGGCTTGAGGTACAGCCAGCGCCGGAACCGGGGCGGCGGCGGGAGGGGCGGCCGGGCGGGACTGCAATTCCGCCACGCGCTTTTCCAGGACTGAGAGGCGTTGCAGGAGGGGAGCAAGCTGGTCCCCGGAGGTCCGCTGTTTATTGGTGCGGACAATCGCGATGATCGCCAGGATGGGCGAAGCGAGCAGGAAGAGGACCGCGAAAAAGATGAGGATTCCCAAGGATTCCATCGGAGGACCGCCTGTGTGGAACGGGGGCAATATAGCACCCTATTTTGCGAGGGGTCAATTATAAGCGGCTTAGCCGGAGGGAATGGATTGAGATGTTCAAGGGGGCGTGAAGGACAGTAGGGAGTGGCGGTGGGCACCTCCCCTGTCCCCTGTACTAAGGTACAGGTTCTGGAAGGAGGGGAAGAAGGGCACGGGGTTGGAGTGGAGAGACCGAGGGCTAGTTTTGTAACTTATTTATTTTAATGGAGATATATCCATTTCCGGTTCGAAGGCAAGTACTAGGAGAATGGTTAGCAACATAAAATGTGTCTTCTGTACCATAGCCAACAGGACTTGGAATACTGTCCAATGGTGCAGTCACGAAGAAACAGGGACAGGCGGGCAGGGACAGGTTAAGCATGGGAAACGGAGCCGGAGAAAGATGAAGAGCGAAGACAAGGGCCGGAAATGGATGTGGTGGTTTCTGGGGGGCCTGCTGGCGGTGCAGTTCTATTTTGTGATTGAGCTGCTGACCTTGCTGGCGCTGTTCGCGGCGGGGTTCGCGGCGCTGGCAGCGGTGAGCGCGGCGGGATACGCGGCGGTGTACGGATTGAACGCGGGATGGACGCTGGCGGCGCGCCGGGCGGCTCCGGCGTGGGCGGCGGCGCAACGCGGATGGGCCTTCGCGGAGGAACTGGGGCTGCGGCCTTTCCGGCGGCCGGCGGCGGCGCGATAGCGATTTTCCTGGTGGCAGGAACCGGGGCTCTCCCTGGGATTGGCGTTCCGAAGAGGTTCGCGGTTCCTGAGAAGTAAAAAGAAAGCAGGGCCAGACGCATGTGGGTGCGCCTGGCCCTTTTTTTTATTTTGTGCGGGGATTGCGCCAGGCGGAAATTTCAGCCGCGTGGAGAAAAACTGGAATTTGTCATTCTGAGTCCCGGTGCTTTTTACCGGGTCGAAGAATCTCAATTTCAAGTGTCGTCTGGATTTACAGCGGAGATCCTTCGGCCCCGAAAAACATCGGGGCCTCAGGATGACAGCGTTAAGCAAGTGGCGCGGAGAGGGAAAATTTCAGAAGAAAGCGGCGCCGCCGTCCACGTTGATGGACTGGCCGGTGATGGCCGAGGACTGCTCGGAGCAGAGAAAGAGCGCGGCGTGGGCGATTTCCGCGGCGGTTTGCGCGCGGCCCTGCAGCAGGCTGTTGAGAAACCCTTTCAGTTGTTCCTCTTCGCTCACACCCATGCGTTTGGCAAGCGTGGCGCCGAGTTCCTGGGACATGCGCGTCTCGGTGACCGGGCCGGGGCAGAGGGCGTTGGCGCGCACTCCTTTGCGGGCGGATTCCGCGGCGGTGGTGCGGGTGAGGCCGAGCAGGCCGGCCTTGGCGGCGGCGTAGGCGCAGCCCCAGGGAAAAGCGGACTTGGCCGACAGGCTGGAGATATTGAGGATGACGCCGGAGTTGCGCGCATACATTTCCGGGAGGACCAACTGGGTGAGGAGGAAGGAGGCGCGCAGGTGGATATTGAGGACGGCGTCGAACTCCGCGAGGGGATAGTCCTCGATGGGCAGGATGGGGCCGTAATGGCCGGCGTTGTTGACGAGG
>JBGQNE010000022.1:0-62465 GCA_041500985.1 Terriglobia bacterium
GCCTTCTTATGGCGCAACTCCAGGACGGCATAGAGATCGAACCGGGCCGCTTCTACCTGCATGGAAAGGTCTTCCACTGCGAGCGCTGCAATTGCACCTTTGCCGAGGAGAAGAGCCATTTTCTGGTCATGGAGCCGAAGATGGCGAAGTTGTTGGACTTTGATAACAGCGAGTACGAGCAGGCGCGTCCTCAACGCGGTTGCCCACGGTGCTACGTGCGCGATCACTGCCCCTGCACCGACTGCCGGAAGAGCCGCAAGGAATTGGCCGAACCCGAGCCAGCCGCCGTCTAATCCCAGCCTCCTGCTGCCCCAAAAATCGCCCGGTTTGGCCTTGCGCCGAGCCGGGCGATTTTAATTGTAACGTTTTTACCCACACTTTTTCAGTTAGTTTTAGTACTACGTAGAATCAACAACTTACAGACATCAATTGCGAACGAAGAATCAACAACTTACGGGGTTTAGACTAAAAGATCAGGGAAAATTAGAATTTTAATCATTCTCGCGCCGCGCCGAACTTGTAGCAATAATAACTCCTTTGATTCTATAAACTTACATGCCATTTACTACCACCTACTACCACCTTTTTCCATTCGGACCTTAGACTAAAAGTTCAGGGAAAACCTTATTCGACGCGGCGGTTTTTCGCCCGTCCTTCTTCCGTGTCATTGGAGGCCACCGGAGCGTAAGGGCCGGAGCCATAGGCCTTGAGGCGCGCGGCCGCAATGCCCGATTTGATGAGCGACTGCACCACCGACTGGGCGCGGCTTTGGGAGAGTTTCATGTTGGCCTCCACGGCGCCGGCGTTATCGGTGTGGCCGACGACAAAGAGTTTCAGGGTGTCATCCGCTTTCAGGAGTTTCACCACTTCGGAAATGGCCGCAGCCGATTCGGGTTTGAGTTCGGACTTGCCGGTATCGAAAAAGATTCCTTCGACGGCGATGTGGCCCGTGGTCTTGAGGCCATCGGCGAAGGCGTCGGCGTTGGCGACCAGTTCCTGGTTCATGGCGGCCTTTTCCACGATGGTCAGAATGTATTTGCCGGTGTAGTCGGCCCAGACCTCGATCCACAATTCCTTGCCGTCCTTGGCGAGCTTGAAGGTTTCCTTGCTCTGGTCGGTGGCCAGGACAACGCCGCCAATTTTTTTCACGGCATTCTCGACGTTGCGCAGCACTTGCAGCGTGCTGGGCTTGACCGTAAGATTCGCGGGCGGCTGATAGCGGATGTTGGTGAACACGCCTTCGACTTCGGCGGTCTTGTTCTTGCCGGTCATGAATTTGTAGGCGTCAAACTGATTCAGCGTGCAGGCCTCGATCCAGTAGCCGGGAAGGCGGTTGATGAGCGGGTGGTCCTTGCAGTTGGCGGCGTCTTTCTTTTGGGCGAAGCCCGGGGCGGAAACGGCGAGACTGGCGAGAATCAGCAGCAGTAAGGCATAAATCTTCTTCATGGTTCAATTCCTTCCTTCCGTTTTGTGAGTGACTAAAAACTCTTGCACGATCCCGTCGAAAGACGATCGTGGAACCGGCGATAAAAAAACGCCTGGCGGATTTCGATGCGCAAAGCCGCAGCGGACGGCTGGCGCCGCTAACTTCGTTTATCTCTCTTTCCCAAAAACTCGACCACACTTATTTCAGGGGCTTGTCCCAGGTTATGCAACAGCCGCCAGCCGGAATGGCCGCGGTCAGACGGCCGCCGGAGCGGTCTGCTCATCGTCGTCGGAGTGGGTGAGTCCGAATTTTTTCATTTTGTAGCGCAAGGCGTCGCGGCTGATATCCAGCAGTTTGGCCGCGCGCATCTGATTGCCTCCGGCCTGGCGCAGGGCCATTTCCACCAGGGCATGCTCGATATCCTGCAGCGAAGTGCCGCCATCGGGAATGCTCAGAGCGGGCAGGCGGCGCGAACCGGCAAAGGAAGTTTCGACGGCGGGGGCGGGAAAAGCCGAAGCGGAGGTGCCCGGGCCGGTGTGGCTGCCGGAGACGGCGTGCGGCAGATAGTTGGGGCGCAGCAGGGAATCCTCTTCGAGGATCATGGCCCGCTCGATGGCGTTCTTCAGTTCGCGGACGTTTCCCGGCCAGTCGTTTTCCAGCAGCAGGCGACGGGTTTCCTCGGTCATGCCGCGGACGGACTTGCGGAATTTGCGGTTGTAGTGGTCCAGGAAGAAATCGGCCAGGGGCAGGACGTCGTCCTTGCGGTCGCGCAGCGGCGGAATAAAAATCGAGATGATGGCCAGGCGGTAATAGAGGTCCTGGCGGAAATGGCCTTCGCGGACGGCGCGTTCGAGGTCGCGGTTGGAGGCGGCGATGACCCGCACATTCACCTGGAAATCGCGCACCCCGCCCACGCGGCGCACCACCTGGTCCTCGAGCACGCGCAGCAGCTTGGCTTGCAGCAGCGGGGAGAGTTCGCCGATTTCGTCGAGGAACAGCGTGCCGCCGTCGGCCACCTCGAAGAGCCCTTTTTTCATGGCCTTGGCGTCGGTGAAGGCTCCGCGCTCGTGCCCGAAGAGTTCCGCTTCCATCAGGTTTTCCGGAATGGCCGAGCAGTTGATGGCCACGAAGGGGCGGTCGGCGCGCGTGCTGTCGTAATGGATGGCCTTGGCGATGAGGTCCTTGCCCGTGCCGCTCTCGCCCTGAATCAGGATGGTGGAGGCTTCGCTGGCGGCAATCTTGCGCACGAACTTCATCAGCTCGGTCATCTTGCGCGAGACTCCCACCACGTCGTGATAGCCGGTGCGCCGGCGCATTTCCGAACGCAGCGATTCCACTTCCGTGCGCAGGGCGTTGGCTTCCGCGGCGTTCTGCACGGTGACGGACAATTCCTCGAAATTGATCGGCTTGGTGATGAAATCGTAGGCGCCCAGGCGCAGCGCCGCTTTCACTTCCTCCAGTTGCGGGTCGGCGGTCATCATGATCACCGCCGAGGTGTCCCCGGCCTGCTTCAGTTTCTCGAGCACCTCGATGCCGCTCTGGTCCGGAAGGTGCACGTCCAGCAGGATCACGTCGGGAGTCTCCGCCGCGGCCAGGCGCAGGGCCTCTTCGCCGCCCGGAGCTTCCAGGGATTGGAAACCGTACTCCGCGCATTTCTGCGTGAGCGACCAGCGCACCAGTTTTTCGTCGTCCACAATCAGCACTTTGCGTTTCAGCATCATCCCTCCTCGACCAGCGCCGCCTGGGGCGCCGCAGCCTCGCCGGCCTTGCCCTGCAGCGGGAGAAACACTTCAAAACACGTCCCCTTGCCCGGCTCGCTGCGGACTTCGATTCTTCCTCCGTGCGATTCCACGATGCCCCGCGTCAGGGGCAGCCCCAGCCCGGTGCCCTCCTGGCGCGTGGTGAAGAACGGACGGAAAATCTTGGAAAGATTTTCGCGGGAGATTCCCCGGCCGGTGTCGCTCACTCGGATCACCGCGCACTCGTCCCGGTTTTCCAGGCGGATTTCGATGCGCCCCGCCTTCGGGATGGACTGAATGGCATTGAGCAGCAGGTTCAGCGTGACCTGCTGGATTTGCACGGGATCGTGCACCACCGCGGGCAACTCCGGCGCGGGAGTAAAATCGATTGCGATGGGCCTCGAAAGCACCTGCGGGCCGGCCAGCAGCACCGCCTGCTCGATGGTGTCGTTCAGGCTGGCGCGATGAAATTGCGGAGGACGCGGCCTGGCGTAGGCCAGCAGATCGCTCAGGATGGACTGGATCTGGCGGATTTCCGAGTGCACGTCGCCCAGCACGTTGCGGCTGGCGCTTCCCGCCGGCAGTTCCTTGCCGATCACTTCGATCACCCCGGCGATGCCCGCGAGGGGATTGCGGATTTCATGCGCCAGGCCCGCGGCCAGTTCGCCCAGCGTGGCCAGATGCTCGGCACGGGAAAGCTCCTGGCGGTGCAGGCGCTCGATCTCCGTTTTATTCTCGCGCAACTGCCGAATCATCTGATTGAAGTGGCGGCCCAGCTCTCCCACGTCGTCGTCGCGCTTGGCGAATTCCACCTGGGCATGCAGGTCGCCGGCCTGCACCCGCTGAATAGTTTTTTTCAGCTCCCGCAGCGGCTGCTCGATCAGCACCGCCAGAACCGCCATCACCACTCCGCAGGTAATCGCCGCGCCGGAAGCCGCCACCACCAGAATCCACTGCCGGCCCGGCGTCGGCTGCCCCAGGGCGATGAATTGGAAGACAAAAAGCCCGAGCACGAGAACACCGGCAACGGGGAGGATGGCCTTCATGCGCCACTGGAGGCGCTGGGCGAATTTGGGGAAACTGGGCAAGTCCATGATTATCACCAACGAAGACCGAGCGATGCTGCTTTGGATTGTCCCTGATTGAGTATTCTATCATTCCGGATGAATTGGGGCAGATTTAAGTCGCACTCGGAGGGAAAGGCGAAGGGTAATCATTTTATCATGACGTGCGGCTATTCGGGACAGGGATAAACGGGGCGAAAAAGAAAAAGGAGAGCGGTTGCGCCGCTGATGACGCCGCAGCAGCAGGGTTCGGCGCCGCGCAAGCGTTAGAAAGACAGGCGGGCACTCAGTTGAATCTGCCGGCCGGGAGTGGAGGCTTCCGTGATGGTGCCGAACTGGGGCGTGTTCACGAAGCGATTGGGAGTGCCAAGATTGACTTTGTTGAGGGCGTTGAAGAATTCGGCGCGGAACTGGAACTTGATGTGCTCGGCGATGGAAAATTCGCGGGCGAGGGCCATGTCGAGGGTCTGCATTCCGGGACCGTAGACGGTGTTGCGGCCCGCGTCGCCAAAGGTAAAGGCGGCAGGGGTGGAAAATGCCGCCGCATTGAGCCATGTGGCAGCCGTGTGCGTGCCGGATGTGAAGACCGGCTGACCGGTGAGATTGGCGCGGATGGGATTTTCGCCGAGGACCACGCCGGAGTTGGCGGTGTCGCCGAAGACGGAGATGGAGAAGGGGAAGCCGCTGCGGAACTGATAGATGGCGGAAAGGCGCCAGTTGCGGGTGATGTCGCGAAGGGCGCCGGGTGAGAAACCCGCGGGAAGGTCGTAAACGGCGCTGAGGGCGAAGCGGTGGCGCACGTCGCAGCTGGGTCCTTTTTCCGCGGCCAGGGCGCTGTTGTTTTGCGGGATGGAGGATTCAAACATGGGTGAGCGGAAGTCCGGGGCATCGCTGAGGTTTTTGGACCAGGTGTAATTGGCCAGAAAGCTCAAACCGTGGCCGTAGCGGCGGCGCAGGTTGAAGTAGCCGGCGTCATACCAGCTCTGGGCGGAGTTTTCGAGCAAGTTGATGGTGCTGACGGGGAAGGTCATGCTGACCACGGTGACGTCCGGGGGCAGAACGGTGCCGGGAACGAAACTGATTTTGGGGAACGGGCGGCGCGGGCCGATGGGGCCGGGGCCGGGAGGGGCGTTATTGATGAGATGGGCGCGCTGGAGGTGAACGCCATGCGCGCCGAGATAGCCGGCTTCGAGCGTAGTCTCGTGGCCAAGGCTTTTTTCGACGGAGAAGCTCCACTGCTGCATGTACTGGGAGGGAGCATGGGACTCGATGGTGGTGAAGCTGACGGTGGTCGTGCCCAGGACAGGGGAGGCGAAATTGAAGCCGCCGAGGGACGGGATGAAATTGTCGCTCTGCTGGGTGATGGGGAAAACGTAGGGAACATTGTGGCGCTGGTTGCACCAGGTGTTGAGGTCCACGGGAGTGTAGAAGATGCCGTAGGCGGCATGCAGGACGATCCCGATGCGCGGGACATTTTGCGAGAAGCCGAGGCGCGGGGCGAAATTCTTTTTGTTCGGGTACATCAGGCCGCTGGGATAACCATTCTGGCCGCCGATGAAGACTTCCGGCGTGCCGCCGACGAAGGTGAGATTGCTGTTGGTGTAGCGGATGTCCACGAGGGGATCCATGTACTCATAGCGCAGGCCCAGTTCGAGGGTAGTGTTGTGGGTGAGTTGGAAAGTGTCCTGAACAAAGGCGTCGGCGGCCCACTGGCGCAGCTGCATCTGGGGAATGCCGGTCTGCACCTGCTTCACCACGGGCAAGCCGAGGAGAAAACTGGCCAGGCCTGAGCCGGTGCCGTCGTTGGTGGCGGTCTGGGTGGTGAAACCCTTGGTGAACTGGTAGTAGCCGCGGTTTTGAAAGAAGCCCCACATGGGCCAGATATAACGGCGAGCGCTGCCGCCGAATTTCAGGCTGTGGCGGCCGTGCTGCCAACTGAGCAGGTCGCGGGCTTCGAGGATAGTGTCCCAGGAGCGCATGGGAGTGGCGGCAAAGGTATCGCCCATTCCGGAGTAGCCCTGCACATTGAACCACGGCGCGCCCCACGCGCCCGGGCCGCCGAAGCCGATTCCCTGGATGGCCAGCTGCGAAACGATGTCGTTCTGGAAGGCGCTTTCGGTGATGTGGCTCATGGCCAGACGCGAAATCGTGAGGGAAGCGATGTTGACCAGGCGAGGGGTGAGGGTGCGATTCCATGCGAGGCTGCCCTGCTGGGAGAAATTATCGTGAAGCGCGCCGAAGCCCGGGAGGTTGACGGGCATAAAACCGTTTTCGCCGCTGAGCGAATAGCGCGCGGAGAGGCTGTCGCCGCGGGCGAAAAGATGGTCGAGGCGAACGGTGCCTTGATCGGAAGTGTGCTGTTCCGTGCGCGTATCGAGGTAATTGTTGCAGTCGGAACCCGCGCCGACGACCACGGGCTGGCCCATCATGGCCATGCCGCAGGGCATGCCCATGCCCATGTCCACGTTGGGGGCGGGAACGTACTGCTGGAGAAAAAGCTGCGCGGCGGAATTGATTCGGTTCTGGGGAATCTGATTGCCGGGAAAGGGAGAGCGGAGGATCAGCGAATTAGCCGGGCTGAGGGGAAGGGCCGGATTGAAATTCGGGTTGGGTTGCGAGGTGCTGGGATCGTAGATGGTGACGCCGCTATTGGTGAAATTGCCGGCGATTTCGTCGGCGGTGGGGACCGTCTCGGTCATGGAATCGGCCTTGGCGTGGCGCAAGCCTTCAAAGTTGACGAAAAAGAAGGACTTGCCGTGAGGGAGGGGCCCGCCGAGGGAAGCGCCAAAATTGTTCTGGACGAGATGCTTCGAGCCGCCCATGTCGCCGAAGGTGTAGGCATCGAGCGCGCCGTTGCGGAGAAACTCGTAGGCGGTGCCGTGAAACTGATGGGTGCCGGCGCGAGTGACGATGTTGATCTGGCCGCCGCCGGCGCCGCCCATTTCCGCGGAATAGCTGCCGGTCTGGACCTTGAATTCCTGCACGGCGTCGGGAGAGGGACTGAAGTTGAGGGTGTTGAAGGTGGGATCGGTGTCGGTGGCGCCATCGAGCAGGAAATAATTGGCATTGGGGCGTGCGCCGCCAATGCTTACGGCGGAACGCTGCCCAGGCCGCCAATAGAGCGGATTGGTCTCGCCGGACTGCGCGCCATGGCCTTCGTGCGCGCCGGGAACGGTGAGGACGAGGTCGATCATCATGCGGCCGTTGAGGGGGAGCTCCTTGATGGAAACGGGCTCGACGACCTCGCCGACGCTGGCGTCGGTGGTGTGCAATACCTCCACGGCCGCAGCGCCAACTTCAATGGTGTTGGAGAGGGAAGCCAGTTTCAGGGAGATGTCGAGAGTCAGGCGCTCGGCGACTTCGAGGTGGATCGTCCGCGTGTAAGGCGCAAAGCCGGAAGCATTGATGGTCATTTGGTAATCGCCGGGCAGGAGACCGGAGATCTGAAACGCGCCGCGTTCATCGGTGGAAACCTGGCGTATGGCGCGCGTGCTCACGGAGATGAGCTGCACGGTCGCGCCCAACACAGACGCGCGCTGGGGATCGGAAACGGCGCCGCTCAAGACGGCATAGTTGCTCTGGCCGACGAGAGAAGCCGCGCCGAGAAAGTACGCGATCAGGAGAAAAGATCCGAGGCGCTTTCGCATTCCCATTCCATCACCCCAGGAGATTGTGAGCCGGGCAGAAAGGATAATATAGAAACCGTTCGGATACTTCTAGCTATTTGTCGGGCTTTGCGCGGCCGGCGCATTCTGCATGTTTCGAAATATTCCTTCGCCACGGCAGGCGCTGGGCGAATTGGGAGAAGCCAGGCAAAGCCGCCTCGGCCTGAAAAACACTTTTGGACTATCCTTCCAAGTATTCTACCATTCAGGAAGAATTAGGGCGGACTTTAGTCACAGACCGAAGAAGCGACTGAAACTAGAGTTTTTACGGGAGTGTGTGGTTATCTGGGGTCAGGGATAGATGGGACGAGGAGGAGATATGCGCCCATTCGCACTTATCAATGGATTCACATGCACTAAAAAAGTAGAACGAAGTCCTTTTATCGTTATTTTCTCCGCACTCGCTCTTTTCTTCGCCGCATGTCCGTCAAATGCTTTGGCGCAGGCTCCTCCCGCCACGGAGCAAGCCCCAGCCCCCACCGCTCCCGCAGCCGCTCAGCCGCCGGCGCAGGCAGCCGCGAAGCCGGAGGGGGCCAAAAAGCCGGCCCCGCCTCCTCCCCTGAAGCATCTCAAGATTGGCAAGATTGTGCTCAGCGGCAACTTGCGCGGAAGGTCGGAAACCTGGGGCTGGTTTCCCACGCCGGGTTATGACGACAGCTACACGTCTGGCGCCATGATCCTGCGCGTGGCCCTCGGCCAGCAGACCAAGCGGCTCGATTGGCTCATGGAAGGCGAATTTCCCGTACTGATGAATCTGCCCGAAAACGCCATCGCGCCCGGCGCGCGAGGGCAGCTCGGCGCGGGCGGGAACTATTTCGCGGCCAACCACCAGCAGGATGCCAGCGCCATTCCCAAGCAAGCGTATGTGCGCTTCAAGGGGCTGGGCGGAGACTCCGCGAGCAGCCTGCGCCTGGGGCGCTTTGAGTTTTCCGACGCCATGGAAGTGATGCCCAAGAACGCCACGCTGGCGGCGCTGAAGCGCGACCGCCTGGGCCAGCGGCTGATCGGCCCGTTCGGGTTCTCCCATGTGGGCAGGAGCTTCGACGGCTTGCAATACATGCGCGACACGGCGAAAAATAATTTTACGTTCTTCGGCGCGCGCCCCACCGAAGGCGTCTTCCAGCTTCGCGGCACCAACGAACTGGACGTGGATCTTTACTACGCCGCCTGGACCCGGCAACTCTCCGTGCACTCCGCTCCCAGCGAGGCGCGCCTCTTTGGCATTCACTATCATGACGGGCGGCCTCTGACCAAGACGGACAACCGGCCCAAGCCGCTGGTTCCCGCGGAAAGCGAAAATATCCGGATCAATACCGTGGGCGGCCATTGGACCAGCGCGGTTCCCGTGCGCGGCGGCACGGTGGACCTGCTGGGCTGGGGAGCCGGGCAATTCGGCCACTGGGGCCGTCTCACCCAGCTTTCCGGGGCCATGGCCCTTGAGGGCGGCTACCAGTTCACCAAAGTTTCCCTGAAGCCGTGGATTCGCGCGGGCTATTTCTGGAGCAGCGGGGACGGCAATCCCGCCGACGGAAGCCACAACACTTTTTTCCAGATTCTCCCGACTCCCCGCGTCTATGCGCGCACGCCCTTCTTCAATCTGATGAACCTGAAGGACGCTTTTGTGGAATTTCGGGTGAAGCCGATTTCCAAAGTGAGCCTGCGGTCCGACGCGCACCAGTTGTGGCTCTCCAACTCTTCGGACCTGTGGTATGCGGGAGGCGGGGCATTTCAAAAAGGAACGTTTGGCATGTCCGGCCGCCCCAGCGGCGGGCAGACTGGACTGGGCACGCTGGTGGACATCAGCGCGGACTACGCGGTCACTCGCTATACCACCCTTTCTTTTTACGCGGGGGGAATTCGCGGCGGAAGCGTTCCGGCGCTGATCTATCCGGCGGGCGGGCCGCATCCGGGAGCGCTGTTCGTCTATTTCGAATTCGTGCAGTCGTTCTAAGCACGCAGACCATCGCCCCCGCGGAAAACCTCCTCGATCCAGCAGGTCACTGGTCCGCTGCCGGTTGAGCCGGGCCGCTTCCTGCGTTACTCTCGAATGTCACCGGGCGCCCGGCGCGGCGCCGGAAAGAATCCATCCCCGCGAAAGAGGAGTCCCGCATGTTGCAACGACGTCTTGGCAAAAACGGTCCGGAAGTCTCCGCCCTGGGTTTGGGTTGCATGGGTATGTCCGAATTCTATAGCGGCCGGGATGACGCCGAATCCACGGCCACGATTCACCGCGCGCTCGATCTGGGAATCAACTTTCTGGATACGGCGGACATGTACGGCGTGGGCGCGAACGAGGAGTTGGTGGGGCGGGCGATTCGCGGGCGGCGCGATCAGGTGTTCCTGGCCACGAAATTCGGCAACATGCGCGGCGCGGACAAGAGTTTTCTCGGCGTCAACGGCAAGCCCGAATACGTGCGCGCCTGCTGCGACGCCAGCCTGAAGCGCCTGGGCGTCGAGCACATTGATCTTTATTACCAGCACCGCGTGGACCGCACCGTGCCCATCGAGGAGACGGTGGGCGCCATGGCCGAATTGAAAAAGGCCGGAAAAATCCGCCACCTCGGCCTTTCCGAAGCCGCCCCGGCCACCATTCGCCGCGCCCATGCCGTGCACCCCATCACCGCGTTGCAAACGGAATATTCGCTGTGGACCCGCGACCCCGAGGATGGTTTGCTTGCCGTCACGCGCGAATTGGGCATCGCCTTTGTCGCTTACAGCCCGCTGGGACGCGGGTTTCTCAGCGGCCAGTTCCGCCGCTTCGAGGACTTGGCCGAGGATGATTACCGCCGGCATTCTCCGCGCTTTCAGGGCGAAAACTTCGCCCGCAATCTGCAACTGGTGACCCGCGTGGAAGTGATCGCCAAGGAAAAAGGAGCGACGCCCTCGCAGATCGCCCTGGCCTGGCTTCTGGCGCAGGGGCCGGACATCGTGCCCATTCCCGGCACCAAGCGGCGGACGTATCTGGAGCAGAATGCCGCGGCGCTGGCGATTACGCTCTCCGCGGCGGACCTGAAAAGGATCGGCGAAGCCGCCCCCAAGGGAGCCACCAGCGGCCTGCGCTATCACGAAAACGCCATGAAATCGATCAACGGATAGGAGGCCGTGGATGAACGGCCTCGAAAACTGGTTCTGCAATTCGTCGTTGTGGCGCGGCGCAACCCGCAAGCGGCTGCTTCCCTGGTTGACCGAGGGAGCTGCCCTGGGCGATCACCTGCTCGAACTGGGCGCGGGCTTCGGCGCGGCCACTGGCGAATGGAAAAAGCGCGTGGCCCGCGTCACTTCGCTCGAATACAGAGGGAAATCGATGAAGCGCCTCGCGGAGAATTGGCCGGGCGGCAACGGCGGCGCGGTGCGCGGCGATGCTTCGTCGCTGTCTTTTCCGGACGGAACTTTTTCGTCCGTCGCGGCCATCCTGATGCTTCATCACTTGCTCACGCCGGAAGCGCAGGACCGCGCCTTTGCCGAGGTTCGCCGCGTCCTGCGTCCCGGGGGCATTTTTCTGGCCTTCGACATGGCCGAGAGCTGGATGGGCCGCGTGGTGCATATCCGCAGCACGTTCGTTCCGCTCCATCCCGCGGAGGCGCGCAAGCGCCTGGGCGCCGCCGGCTTTGCCCGCGTCCAGGTGGATTTCTTTCACGCCACCACGTTTCGCATCCTGGCTACGCGCGGCTGATCCACAGTATTTCTGCAACGATAGGAAATTAAGTGCTGTCCGGAAATGAAGTGCGGGCGGAATTATCCGCCGCTCAATCGCCCCAGTTCCGAGCGCGTCTGGATCACCCGCAGAATCGAATCGCGCGTAACCATGCCCACAATATGCGTTCCGCCTTCCGCGTCCGTGGCCATCACCGGCATCTGATTGACGTCCGCCGAAAGCAGGCGCTCCAGCAGACCCAGCAGCGGCTCATCGGCCATGGCCAGCAGGATGGATTCGCGCGGCAGCATGGCCGCCTGCACCGAGGTGCTGTCCCATTCGTCGCGGGGCACGGCGTTGAGCGTGTGCACGTTCATCATGCCCAGCAGGCGATCGTCGTCAATGACCAGATGGCAGCGCCGCCCGGTGCGCAGAACCTCCGCGCCGTAATCCTCGAGCGTGATGGCCCGGCCCACGGTGGGAATTTCGTTGGTCATCACGTCGCGCGCGCGCAGCCCGCTCAGCGTTTCCCGGATGGTGATCTGGGCCACGCTTTCCTGCGCCGCCGTCAGCAGAAACCAGCCGATGAACGCCAGCCACAGCCCCGCCTCCCACTGTCCCTTCATCGCGGGCAAGGCTCCGGCGATGATCAGCGCGCCGCAGAGGATCATGGCGTAAGCAATGAGCTTGCCCGAAGTGGCCGCGACGCGCGTGGCCCGCACAAAATTCTTGGTCTTGCCCCAGACGATGGCGCGGAAGATGCGCCCGCCGTCCAGGGGAAATCCGGGAATCAGATTAAACAGGGCCAGCCATAGATTCATCCCGGCCAGCCAGCCGGCCACCGCCACCACCACCTCGCTATGGGGGAAAAAATAACTCGCGGCGGAGAAGACCCCGAACAGGAAGAAACTGGCCAATGGCCCGGCGATAGCGATATTGAACTCGTGCAGGGCGCGCGAAGGCTCGCGGCCGATGCGCGCGATGCCTCCGAAGACAAACAGCGTGATGGAGACGACGGGAATCTTGTAGCGCAGCGCGATGACGCTGTGCGCCAGTTCATGGAAGAGGACCGAGGAGAAGAACAGCAGGCTGGTGAGGATTCCGACCGCCCACTGCTTTTCGTTGCCCCATTGCGGGTGCAGCTGGTTGTATTGGGCGAAGAGCGAGAGCGTAATCAAAACAAAAATGATGGCCCAGCTGGCGTGCAGATAAATCGGTATTCCAAAGATGCGGGCGATTTGTAAGCCGGGCTTTTGCGACATGCCGATTTTCCTCAAGTCTCCCTACTACGATACACCTTTCACGCAGTCCCGGGGCAACCGGACCTTGCGGGGTTCCTGGCTGGTTTGATGCCGCTGGGCCACGCTGTGTGTGCCGTGCCACGGAATGGCCGTTTCTGCCAAATTATAACGCATTTATTTGCAGCATCTTAGCGATGGCCCCGCGCTTGCCATTCTCCTCGTCAGCAAGCAACCAGCGGAGGCGGCCATGCGGCGAGCGACACGGAAGAGGGATAGCAAAGCGAACGGAAAGATGCGGCAGATTTTGGCGGTGACGGCGGTCATGCTCATGGCCGCGGCGCGGGCGCAGGCGCAAGGCGCCGCACCGTTGCCCGAAGCGCAGGCCGCTACGAGCGCGGCGCAGCCTCCCGTGGCGCCGGTGGTGGTGCGGAAAATTCTGGTGAGCCTGCCGGAGCGCAAGCTGGCCGTGGTGGAAGACGGCAAAGTGGTGAAGATTTACAGCGTGGCCGTGGGCAAGCGCTCGACTCCTTCGCCCGTGGGAGAGTTCCAGGTAATCAACCGCGTGGCGGGGCCCTCCTACTACAAGCCGGGGCTAGTGGTGCCCGCGGGCCCGGAAAATCCGCTGGGCACGCACTGGATCGGCATTGACAGCAAGATGATCGGCATCCACGGAACCAACCGGCCGCGCTCGATCGGGCGGCGCGCTTCGCACGGCTGCATCCGCATGAAGAACGAGGACGTGGCGGAACTCTTCGCGCGCGTGCGCGTGGGCGATGACGTGGAAATCCTCGCCGAGCACACCACGGAGACGGCGCAAATCTTCGGCGCGCCGGCCCCCGCGGTTCTGACCGCGCAGGCCGCTCCCGCCGCGCAAACGAAATTGACCGAAGCGCCGCGCGAGACATCCGCGGCGGCGCAGTAAGAGAACGGCAGCAAGGTTTTGGATGGACGGAAAAGGAGAAGAACAATGGAAACGATGCTCAATTTCGCGGGGCTGGTGATTTTCACTCTGGCGGCCGGGGCGCTCGCGGTGTTCATGGACTGGCTGCTGCTGCGCGCCGCCTTTCGCGCCATGCGCCCGCTGAAGTCGGTGGCCGCCGCACGCCATCGCCGCGTGGAAGGATTCGGGCGCTGAGTGCCTGAAACGGAAAGGAGAAACCGCGATGCTGGCGCTGAAATATGTTCTGATGCTTGCGGGGCTGGCGCTCTTTGGCAGCGCCACGGCGCTCATGGCTTACGACGTCTATCTTGCGGCGCAACTCCACGTGCTGCTGCGGCAGCAGGTTCGCCGCACAGCCTCTGTCGGCGTGGCGCGGATTCCGCCTCGCGCGCCCGCGGCAAGCGTGGGCGCAAAATCGCGCCGCGCCGCATGAGTTTCGTGCCGCCTTCGGGCGGACACGACTGCGCCGGCCAAAACCCTGCGGGTGGCTTGCCCGGCAGCGCAACGGAGGAGGACAGGGACCGCCGCCCCTGCTTCTTCCGGAGCGTTGCCGCGCAAGCCACCCGGCCGGCGTTTTTTTACGTGTTCGGCTAGCGCTGCACGGGTTCGCGCAGCCCCAGGCGTTCGAGTCGCGGCAGCACTTCGTCGCGGAAGTAGGGAAGTTCCTTCACGTAATTCACGAACGTGATCGTCGTGCCGATAAACCCCGCCTGGCTGATTTTGGCCATCTCCGCCGCCACATCGTCCGGCGAGCCGATCAGCGGATAAACGCCGTGGCCGCCGACGAAGCGCTCGCGGAAAAGTTTGAAGGCCTCCGGCGGAAAGGACTGCGCGTGCAGCCCCTGCATCTTCATCAGGTATTCGGCCGCGGGAATGTCGCCCATCTCTTTGGTGTAGTAATCGTGATACTCGACGGCTTCCTTCTTGGTGGGGCGCACCACCACATACGACGTCGTGAAGACGTCAATCGCGCGCTGAAAACCCGCCGCGGCCGCCTTGATGTCCACCACGTCCTTGGCGCCCTTTTCCAGGTCCGTCAGGACGGTAAACAGAAAATCGCAGTTGCGCGCGCCGAAGCTGCGTCCCGCTCCGGAAGAGCCCGCGTTCATCACCACCGGCCGCCCGCCGCAGGGCTTGGGTTCGCCGATGACGTCGCGCAATTTCAGAAATTTTCCATCGTAGTTGAACGGCGCCTTCTCCGTCCAGATTTTCTGGATGACGTCCCACCACTCCTGCCCGTAGTCGTAGCGCTTGTCGTGTTCGCGCTGCGCGATGCCGAACATGTCGAATTCGTCCTGGTTCCATCCGCACACGATGTTCAGCCCGAAGCGCCCCCGGCTGATGTGCGAGGTGGTTACCATCTGCTTGGCGGCGAAGATGGGATGCACCAGGGGCGCGTGCACCGTGCCGAATACGGTGATGTTCTTGGTGAGCGCCAGCAGTCCGCAGGCCCAGGTGATGGTTTCGAGCGTGCTCCCCTGAAAATTGGATGCCCCTCCGTAACCCTTCCAGCGCGCGATGGGCAGCAGAAATTCGATTCCCGCCTCGTCGGCCATTTGCGCCAGCTTCAGATTGTTTTCCCAGGAGGCGTCCCAGCGCTCGGGAACTTTCGTTACCGCCATGCCGCTCGAGCAATTGGGCGAAAAAATGCCCAGCTTGAGTTTGTTGCGGTTGAACATGGATGTCTTCGGCTGGCTCATAAAGGCGGTATCCCCCCGGGGAATTTTGCGTTGCGCGACCGCTGGATTATACGGAGAACGGAGCAAAATGCGAATGGAACTTTTTCCCGCGCGCCGCGCCCTTGCGCAGCCGTGATACACTCGGCACTTAACCGCCGTGAAGCGCAATTTCCATCGCCCCGTGCACGCGACCGCCGCGCTCGTTCTGGCGCTGCTCGCCGCGCTGTTCGTCTTTCCCCGCACGGCCCGCGCCGATGCCCTCGAGGACGCCGCGCGGACGCTGGCCGGCAAAGTCGCCGCCCTTCCCCGCCTGCCCGCTTCGGCCGCGCTGGCCTGGGAAAATCGCTCCTCGTTGTCGGAATACCAATCCGCGATCCTGCGCCGCGCTTTCATCTCGGCGCTGGCCGGCGGCCTCTTCCTGCTTGTCGAAAACGCCGCCGTGCCCGTGTTGCGAGTGACCCTCAGCGACACTCCCGCGCATATTCTTCTGATCGCCGTCCTGCAGCCCGCCGAAGAGCAAGACCCGGTCCTGCTGGAAATCGACCGCGCCGCATTCCCCGCCGGCCAGGGAGTTTCTCTCGCGGCGCGCATCGAAAGGCAACTGCTCTGGCGGCAGCCGGAGCCGCTTCTGGACGGAATCGAATGGGCCGAAGGCGCGAATCAGGAATCTTCTCTTCTTCTGCTCACGCGCGATTCTCTTCTTCGCGCCCGCTCCGCGCAGGATGGCTGGCGCGTCATGGACAGCGCGCCGCTGCCCGACTCGCTCCTGCTCCCCTGGGCGCGCGAAGGAGAAGCGGGATTTGCCGCGGTTTCCCCGGCGCTTCCGCCGCAGCCGAAAATTCGCATGAACCGGAAAGTGTGCGCTGTCACGCTGGGAGAAAAGCTCGGCCTGAGTTGCGATGGAGAAGCGGGCGGCGCAAAGCCCGATGCGGTCATTGCCGCCCCGTGCAGCAGGGAAAACTACCGCCTGCTCACCGGCGGCGGAGACCGCAACGAGAAGGATTGGATTCAGGCGCAGGAATCGGTGGACGGCGAAGGCGCGCGGCTCACTCCGCGAATGGAAATGCCCGGTCCGGTGCTTGCGCTCACCGCGCGGCCGGAAGGAAATTCGGCCATCGCCATCGTGCGCGATCTTTTGACGGGAGATTATGAAGTCCATCGCATCACACTGGCTTGCGGGAATTAGCCTCGCCGCGCTTGCCCTAGCGGCTCCGCTCGATGCCGCGCGCCCGCCGCGCTATGGCGGAACCCTGCGCGTGGAAATGAGCCGCTCCGCTTCCGTGGACCCGCGCTCCTGGCGCGCCGGCACGGAGGAAGCCGCCGCCGGAGCGCGCCTCGCCGCGTTGCTCTTCGACCGCCTCGTCGAGCTCGACGACTACGGGCGCATCCAGCCGCGCCTGGCCGTCGCCTGGACGCACGACCCCGCGTTTCTCCGCTGGCGCTTTACCATTCGCGCCGGCGTCAAGTTCTCCGCCGGAACTCCGCTCACCGCCACCGAAGCCGCTCTGGCCCTGCGCCCGCTGCTCGCGGCCTCGCGGCAATTGAGCGTCGAAGGCGACGCGCTGGTGATTCAATCCGCCGTGCCCATGCCGGACTTGCTGCTCGAACTCGCCGCTCCTCCCTATTTCATCTGCCGCGCGCTGCCCGGCGGCGCTCTGGCCGGCACCGGCCCCTTTCTGCCCGGCGCGCCTCCCGCGGCTGCGGGAGCGAGCGGCGCTGCCGCAAATTCCTCGGACGCAACCTCGCGCATGATTTTCCGCGCCAATCCGGACGCCTGGTCCGGCCGCCCCTATGTGGACGCCGTGGAAGTGACCTTCGGCGTGCCCGCGCAGCGCCAGTTCTACGATTTGCAGACGGGCCTTGCCGATATCGTCGAGCTGACCCCGGACCTCGCGCTCCGCGCGGCGCAGGGCGGCTTGCGCACCTGGACCTCCGCGCCGCTCACTCTCTACGCCCTGCTGTTCGATGAGTCGCTCCCCGCCGCGGCCGACCCGCGCCTCCGCGAAGCCTTTTCCCTCTCGCTCGACCGCGCCTCCATGGCCGGGGTGTTGCTGCAGAAGCAAGCCGAGCCTGCTTCCACCCTTTTGCCGCAGTGGCTCTCCGGTTATGCTTTCCTTGTCGCTCTGGAAACCAACATGGACCGTGCCAGACAGTTACGAGCCGCCCTGCCAGCGAATTTTGCCAGTTCCGCCGAACCCCTGCGCCTATTTGTCAGCGCATCCGGCGATCTGGCCCGCTTGCTGGCCGATCGCGTGGCCCTCGACGCGCGCCAGGCCGGACTGCAGGTCAAAGTGCTCAACCGCGCGGGAGTTCCGGGCGCAACTTTCTCGGCAACTCCCGCTCCCGATTCGACCGCGGAACTTCGGATGGTCACCTGGCGCTATTCCTCGCTGCTGGCCGGAGCCGAGCTGGATTCGCTCGCCGCCGGCCTCGGCATTTCGCACGCCGACGCGGCCGCCGGCGCGAACTCCGCGCAACTCTTCGGCATCGAACGGCGCATGCTCGGCGAACGCGCCGCCGTTCCCCTCGTGGTTCTTCCCGAATCCACCGGCCTGGCCGCGCGCGTGCACGATTGGAGGCCCGCCCGCTGGGGTGAATGGCGCCTGGCCGAAGCCTGGCTCGATGCGCCGGAACCGCCGTCGCCGCTTTCCGGAAAACCGGCTGGAGCGCAGCCATGAACTTCCGCACAAAACTTTTCCTGATTTTTTTTCTGACCGTGGGCGCCGCGGTGACCGTGATGGGCTGGGGAGTGGAGCGCTACACCCGCAGCGCCTTCGAGGAAGCGGAAGCGGAGCGCACCAGCGCGCTGGTGGCGCAATTCCAGAAAGAGTTCAGCCAGCAGGGCGAGGAAGTCGTCAACCGCGTGGAAAACATCGCCGGCGCGGACGCCACCGTGACCATGGCCTTGAAGCTGGCCCAGCCCTCCGCCGATGCCACCATTTACGTCCATGACGCCATCGGCGCGGCCCAGGACCACGGGCTCGATTTCATGGAGTTCGTCCAGTACGACGGCGCCATCGTTTCCTCCGCGCAGTACCAGGCCCGCGCCGGCTACAAGAATGAATGGCTCAGCCTGGCGCAGGACTGGCGCTCCTCCGACGCCTTCCTGAAAAAAGAGGAGCTGCCCGACGGCGTGGCCCTTGCGCTCACCGCCGTGCGCACCGTAGCCGTCGGCGATAAGAAACTCTACGTCATCGGCGGGCGCCGCCTCGACGAAAGTTTTCTCGCCTCCCTGGTGATGCCCGCGGGCATGCGCGCCATGCTCTACCGCAATCTCGAGCGGGGTTTTATCCCCTCGGCGCTTTCCGGTCCATCCGGAAACATCGAACAAGCCGAAAAGTTCGGCCCGCTCATCGAGGACATGCAGAAAAATCCCCGGCAAATCGTCGAGACGCTCGAGTGGTCCCGCGACGCCGCCGATGCCGAAATCTTCCATGCCATCCCCTTGCTGGGGCGCAACAAGGAACTGCTGGCCGTGCTGCTCGTCGGCAGCCCCCGCCGCGACCTGGTGCTGCTCCTGCGGAAGATTCAGCAGATCGCCGTGCTGTCGGGCGCCGGCGCTTTGCTCATCGCCCTGCTGGTCACCTGGTGGGTTTCCGCGCGCATCACCCGCCCCGTGGCCAAGCTGGCCGAAGGCGCGCGCGCCGTGGCCGCCGGCGATTGGGAAGCGCGCATCCAGCCCGGCGGCGGCGGCGAAATTCGCCAGCTGGGCGAAGCCTTCAACGATATGACGCGCACGCTGGCGGCGCAGCGCGAGCGCCTGGTGCAGGCCGAACGCGTGGCCGCCTGGCGCGAACTGGCCCGCCGCCTGGCCCACGAACTGCGCAACCCGCTCTTCCCCTTGCAGATCACCGTCGAAAATATGCAGCGCGCCCGTTCGCTTTCCCCCGCGCAGTTTGACGAAATTTTTCAGGAATCCACGCAGACCCTGCACGCCGAACTGGCCAATCTCAACACCATCGTCGGGCGCTTCAGCGATTTTTCCAAAATGCCCGCGCCGCAGCTCCAGCGCATCAATCTCAATGACGCCGTGCGCAGCGCCGTGCGCCTCTTCGAGCCGCAGTTCAGCGCCGTGGGCAAGCCGGTCATCACCCCGGAATTTTATCTGGACGACGCGCTTCCGGAAATCGACGCCGACCCCGACCTGCTGCACCGCGCCCTGCAGAATCTGGTGCTCAACGCCCTCGACGCCATGCCCGCCGGCGGCGCGCTCAAGCTGCGCACCTCTTCGCTCGACAAGGGCGTGTGCATCGAAGTCTCCGACACCGGGCAGGGACTGACTCCCGAAGAGTGCCTGCGCCTCTTCACTCCCTATTACACCAGCAAGCAGCACGGCACCGGCCTGGGCCTGGCCATTGTCCAGTCCGTCGTAAGCGATCATGGCGGAACCATCAGCGTCAGCAGCGAACCCGGAAGCGGCTCCACGTTTCATATCGAGCTTCCCCTGCGCCCGCCCAACTATCCCGTGATTCCCGGCGGCGATGCGCCCGAGCCGGGCTCGTCTCCCTCCGGCCCTGACTCCGGCCCCGGCCCCGAAAAAAAATCCTAGCGTTCGGAAAGGCACACCGCGTGGCGCGCAAAGCCCATCTCCTCCTGGTGGACGACGAACCCAACACTCTGGCCTCGCTGGCCCGCGCCTTCCGTCTGGCCGGGCATGAAGCCACCGTGTGCGACAACGCCGCGCGCGCCGCCGAACTCATTCAAACCGAATCCTTCGACCTGATTCTTTCCGACGTGGTCATGCCCGGAAAGGACGGGATCAGCCTGCTCGCCGAACTCAAGGCCGCCGGCGTGAAGACTCCCATCATTCTGATTTCCGGCCAGGCCAACGTGGAAATGGCCGTGCGCGCGGTGAAGCTCGGCGCTCTGGATTTTCTGGAAAAGCCGCTCTCCACCGACAAGCTGCTGGTCACCGTCGAAAACGCCCTGCGCCTCACCCGCCTCGAGGAGGAAAACCGCGAACTGCGCCACCGCCTGGGCCGGCACGAACTGACCGGCGGCGGCGCGGCCATGCGGCGCCTGCTCGCGCAAATCGCCAAGGTCGCTCCCAGCGAAACCCGCGTGTGCATCCTCGGCGAAACCGGGACGGGCAAGGAACTCGTCGCCCGCGCCATCCACGAACAAAGCGGCCGCCGCGCCGCTTCTTTCATCACTCTGAATTGCGCCGCCGTCCCCGCCGAGCTGATCGAATCCGAACTCTTCGGCCACGAGAAGGGCGCCTTCACGGGCGCCGCTTCGCGCCATGCCGGAAAATTCGAACAGGCCGAGGGCGGCACGCTCTTCCTCGACGAAATCGGGGACATGCCCGTGGCCATGCAGGCCAAACTGCTGCGCGTGCTCGAGGAAGGCGAAGTCGAGCGCGTCGGCGGCGACAAGCCCATTCGCGTGAACGTCCGCGTGCTGGTGGCCACGCACCGCAATCTCGAGGAACTGGTCCGCCAGAACGCTTTCCGCCGCGACCTCTTTCACCGCGTCTACGTCTTTCCGCTGACCCTGCCGCCGCTGCGCGAGCGCCTCGAAGACCTGGGCGAACTCACCGCGCACTTCGCGCGCCAGGTCGCCGCGCAAAACGGCTGGAAGGTGAAGGAGTTTTCAGCGGAGGCCATCGAAGCCCTGCGCCACTACGCCTGGCCCGGCAACGTCCGCGAACTGCGCAACGTCGTCGAGCGCCTCATCCTGCTTGCCGCCGCGGATACCGTCACCGCCGCCGATGTGCGCCTGGTCCTTCCGCCCGCCGAACCCGGCGCTGCCGTCCACGGCGGCGCGGGCGCAGGCGCCGCCGAAGGCACGCTGGCCGAGCGCGTCGAAAGTTTCGAAAGGGAAGTGCTCCTCGCCGAACTGAAAAAGCACTCCTTTCACATGACCAACGTGGCCCGCGCTCTCGGCCTTGAACGCAGCCACCTCTATAAAAAATGCCAGCAGCTTGGCATTGACCCGCAATCTCTGCGCAAGCCCGAATAAAAGTTTTTCATTGCTGCTGCAGGAGCCGGGAAAAAGCGCTCCCGCTTCAGGGCGCCGCCGTCGTGCGCAGTCCCTGCCGCTTGGGCGCATTCCAGGCCAGGTCGCCGCGAAAATACTGCACCATCCCCTGCAGCCGCCAAACCATGTGCATCTGGCGGTACGGAAAATGCTCGAAAAAACAGTAGCTCAGCAGCCGCACCACATCCTGCCAGTCGTTGTAGCGCTTGTACGTCAGCTCCTCCTGCAGCACCGCGCCGATGGAAATCACCGTGGCAAAGGCGTAGCCGAAGACCAGAAACTGCAGAAAAAATTCCCGGCTCAGCACCCCGGCCCAGATCGCCAGCCCGATGGTGACGAACCCGCCCAGTTCGATCACCGGAGACGCAAGCTCGAACAGCCACGCGTAGGGCAGCGCGAAGCACCCGATCCGTCCGTAGCGCCGCCGGAAAAGCATGTCCCGGCTTCGCCACAGCGCGTCCAGCAATCCCTTTTGCCAGCGCGCCCGCTGCCGGCCCAGCGAATGCAGGTCCGAAGGCACTTCCGTCCAGCACACCGGGTCGGGCACGAACTGGATGTGATAGTCCGCTTTTTTCTCCAGCAGGTACCGGTGCATCCGCACCACCAGATCGAAATCTTCTCCAATCGCCGCCGCGCGGTAGCCCCCCACGCTGCGCACGATGTCCGTTCGAAACAGCCCGAAGGCTCCCGAGATGATGGTCATCATGTTCGCGCGAGCCCACGCCTCTCTCCCGATCAGGAACGCGCGCAGGTATTCCACCACCTGAATCACTTCAATGCCCTTGCGCGGGAGCCGCACCCGCCGCAGCCGCCCCGCGGCGGTCTCCGAGCCGTTGAGCACGCGCACGATCCCGCCCACGCACACCACCCGCTTGGGGTCGGTCAGCACCGGCAGCATGATGCGCAGCAGCGCGTCGCGCTCCAGCACCGAATCCGCATCCACCACGCACACGTAGGGCGAAGTGGCCGCGTTCAGCCCGGCATTTACGGCGTCCGCCTTGCTCCCCGCGGAGTTCTTGTCCACCACCAGCAGCCGCGGATCCACCCTGCTCCGGTAAAATTTGCGCACCCGCGCGCACGGCACTTGCGGCACGTACACCACGCGCACCGGACGAAGCTGGAACTCTTCCTGCAGCTCGCGTAAGGTGCCGTCCGTCGATCCGTCATTGATGACGATCACTTCCAGCTCCGGATAATCCAGATCCAGCAAATTGCGCACCGACACGCGAATCGATTTCTCCTCGTTGTGCGCCGGCGTCAGGATGGTCACTGGCGGCGCCAGCGGCGTGTCCTTCAGCCAGCCCGCCGGAGAGCTGCGCAGGCCGTGCTGGTGCTCCGCGCTGGTCTTCAGCGCGATGATCAGCATCACCAGATACGCCAGGTTGCAGGCCAGGTAGTAGTGGAAGAGCATCCGGTTGGCAATCTCGAGGAAATGAATCATGGGCGGGCAGCCGTGCGGAGCGGCGCATGCTGGGCGAGGCCCGGCAGTTCCACGGGCAGCTTTCTTGTGTGCAGCACGTTCAGCAATTTCTCCGCCTCTTCCTTGTCGGTCCACCGCGCGCTTTCCAGTTCCGCCTCCAGTTGTTTTTCGAGGCCCGCGTTTTCCAGCGCGGTCAGGTAGGCGTGCAATCCATACAGGTCTTGCAGCGCGATGGCCTGGCGGAAGACCGCCGTCATTTCGGTTTGGAAATTCATCAGCGCTTCGGCCGCTCGCAGGCGCACCAGCCGGTTCGAATCCGTCAGGCCGCGCAGCAGGAAGGGAATCGCGCTGGGGGCCTGCAGCTTGCCGAGGCTCACGACGGCGCGCAGGCGCACAAACCATACGGCATCCCGCGCCAGTTCGCCCAGGGTCTCCAGTTCCAGGTCCGATCGGGCGTGCGAGAGCGCCCGCGCCACCGCCGCCCGCAACTCGTCCAAATCGTCTCCCGCGAATTCCAGAAGATCCTCGCCCATGGCCGGCGTGGCGATTTCTCCCAGCACCCGCCCGATGATTTCGCGCACTGCTTTATCGCCGTGCCGGATATACGGCAGCAACAGCCCCGGCCGCTCCGCGCAGCACTGGATCAGCGCGCTTTGCAGCGGCAGCGCCGGCACCCGCACTCCGGATTCTCCCACCCAGTGCAGGATTTCCTGCCCGGCCTGCGGCGACGCCATGCGCCCCAGCCCGCGCAAGGCCGCCAGCCGAGTTTCCTGGTCCTTGTCCCGCAGCCCTTCCCCCAGCGCGGGAATTCCTTCCGACGCCCGGGTTCGACCCAGCAGCACCAGCGCTTGCCGCCTCCTCCATCCCCGGTGATTGCGCGCTTCGAAAATGCGCTTGGCCACGAGCCCGCTGGCACGCAGGAAGTTCAGCAGGCGCAAGGACTCTTCCGGCCCCGCCGCTTCATACGCATCCAAAGCCATGTCCTCCACGATCTGCCGTGCAACATGGTTTGTGCGCCACGTGCCGTAGGGAATTTGTCCGGAAATCAGGGCCTTCCAATTTCGCCGGAATTCGAATACGCGCGCGTCGCGCTCCGCGAAATACCGGTTCCGGTAGGCCCGCCGCAACAAAATAAATCCCAGCAGCAAGGCGTCCGCGATGACCGCGGCCACGATCGCTTTCACCAGCAGCCCGGCTGTGCCCCATCCGGAAAATCTCGCTAATGCGGTGGCCATGCCTGTTTTCAACACTCCGTTTCTCTCCCGCTCCGCTTGCCGGCCCCGTCCTGTTCTCCTTTCGAAGATGCAGGGAAAATCAGCATGAATTTATTGGTGCAAGAAAGGCTCCAATGACCGAGCGAACTGTACCTCTGTTTCCATTTCTAAGAGTCCTGAATTGTTGAGGTTACAGACTTGCACAAAAGTCGCAATGAAAGCATGTGTCACGAATTGGCACAGTTCTCCTCCCGCGTTCCGTTTCGGAACTCGTCCTGCGTTGCACACCTCGTTCTTTCTACTGACCACAATTTGTTCTGCCTTCTTCCTTCCTGCCCATTTCGCGGTAGTATTCATTTGCGATGGCTTCTCTCCTTACTCTTCTTCCGGCTTCTCTCGTGGCCGCCGCCGGCGTCGTAGCCTACGGCGCGGCCTACCCCCAGTCGCAGCTTTTCGGCCCTACCCTGCGCTACACTCCATCGCCGCGGCAACTGGCCATCACCTTCGACGACGGCCCCAACCCGGCCATCACCCCGCGATTGCTCGAGCTGCTCGAGCGCCACGGCGCGCGCGCCACGTTTTTCGTCATCGGCCGCTTCGTGCGCCAGTGTCCCGATCTGCTGCGCGAGACGGCCGCGCGCGGCCACGCCATCGGCAACCACTCGGAAACCCACGCCAATCTTTTCTGGCTGGGCCGCGCGCGCCTGCGCGAAGAGCTCACCCGCTGCCAGGAGGCCATCGCTTCCGTTCTCGGCTCGGCTCCCGCCCGCATGCGTCCGCCCTTCGGCTTCCGCGGCCCCTTTCTCGATGACGTTGCGCGCGCTTCCGGAATTCGCGACGTGGTGATGTGGACCACCATTCCCGGCGACTGGTGGGTCCAGCCCCCCGAGCGGCTCATTCGCCGCATGCGCGGCATTGCCGCGCGCGCGGAAAAAGCCAGGCTTGGCGCTCCCGTGCGTCCCGGCGGCGACGTGCTCTGCCTGCACGACGGCGACGCGCGCGGCCTCGGCGGCGACCGCCGCCACACCCTCGCCGCTCTGGAATACTGGCTTCCGCGCTGGCGCGACCTGGGCCTGGAATTTGTTACAATTGGTTCCGCGGCGGGAGAAGGGCCGCGCTGATATGGACAACCGCGCCTTTTACGCCGAAAAAGAAGAAACCAAGAAGCAGAAACTTGTCTGCCCGCACTGCAAGAAGGATTTCGAATTCCCCGTGCGCTGGAAGGTCTGCACCAAGAAGAAAGAGCTTCCCCGCGGCGCCGGCGAGGAAGACAAGCGCAACTTCGCCAAAGCCAGTTCCTACATGGTCCGCCTCGACGACCTGGCCGCCTGCTACAAATGCCGCAAGCGCTTCGAGCTGACCGGCCAATCCACCGTGCTCATCAACGATTCCCTGGGCGATCCCAACGCCGACCCGGAAAACTTCGGCAACCGCTGACGCCCGCTCAAATCTCCGGGTAAAATTCGAAAAACGCCCCGATGGACTGCCGGAACGCCGTCTCAATTTCTTCCTTGCTTCCCTCAATCAGGTGCAGCGTCACCCGCGCCGTCCGCCCGTTTTTCAGCGTTACCGTCGCTTCCTTCACCTCTCCCAGCTCCTCCGAGGGAAAAAGCCGCATTCCGTAAACCAGCGCCAGCTTGGCCATCTTCTTTCTCCTGTCATTTCCGCCCCAGCCTATCCCGCCCCCCGTCCCGCCGTAAACGCCTATCTTGCTCCCGGCCGCCGCGGGCGTATACTGCGGGCATCCGGGAGCACGGTAGCCGCATCGCACCAGTGACAAGGAGTTCATGATGATCACCGCACGCGCCGTTTCGCTTTCTTTCGCCGCGCTTCTGGCCCTGGCCGCTGCCGCCGCGCCCCTTCCCGCGCAGCAGGCCCCCGGCCCGCAATCCTCTCCACCTCCCGCGGTCGAACCCGCCCCGGAGCCCGCACCACCCGCCACCGGAGAAAAAATCACCGTCCCCGCCGGCACCAAGCTGCTGCTCATTCTCGAAAACGGCATCTCCACGCGCACCGCCAAGCCCGGCGACTCCGTCTATTTCCGCACTTCCTTTCCCGTCGCGCAGGACAACCGCATCGTCATTCCCGTGGGCTCCTATCTGCGCGGCGAAATTCTCGAATCCAAGCGTCCCGGCCGCGTCAAGGGCCGCGCGGAACTTCGCCTGCGCCTCGACACTCTGATTTTTCCCAGCGGATATTCGATCGACCTGAACGCCTCTCCTTCCAGCGCGGACACCGGCGGCAACGAGAAGGTGGACAGCGAAGGAAAGATCGAAAGCGATGGCGACAAGGGCCACGATGCCGGAACGATCGCCACCACCACGGCCGAAGGCGCTTCCATCGGCGCCATCGCCGCCCGCAGCGCCAAAGGCGCGGGCATTGGCGCGGGCCTCGGCGCCGCCGCCGGCTTGGCCGCCGTCCTGCTCACCCGCGGCCCGGAAGCCCAGCTTCCCCGCGGCTCCAGCATTGACGTCGTTCTCGAACGCAGCCTGACCCTCGACGCGGACCAGCTCCACTTCGACCAGAACGCTCCGCCTCCGCGAATCGGCCAGCAGACCGGCCCGCGGCAATCCGCAAACCGTCCCGTGCGCCGCCGCCTGCCCATGCCTTTCCCTGTGCCGCCTATGATTCCCTGAGTGAATTGTGTCAGTGTGATGTTGCTGAAAAATTTCGAAAGCGCAACGGGCTGAGCCGCTCGGCGTCCCACGACGGCGCTTCCTTCCTCACCCATTCCCCCATCAACCGCGCGGTCAGCGGCGCCAGCAGTATCCCGCTGCGGAAATGCCCCGTGGCCATCAGCAACCCTTCGACATCCGTGGGACCTAGAATCGGCAGGTGATCCGGCGTGTCCGGCCGCAGCCCGCACCAGCTCTCCACCAGTTCCGCTCCGCGCAGCCCGGGCGCCAGCTCCATCGCGCCGTCCAGCACGCTATGAATCCCTCCCGCCGTCAGCGCCTTTTCGAAACCCGCATATTCGATCGTCGCTCCCGCGACCACCCGCCCGTCATCGCGCGGCACCAGATAAATCCGCTCCGACCACAGCACCCGCTCGATTTTCACTCCCACTGCCCGCAGCGCCACGATCTGCCCACGCGCCGGACGCACCGGCGCATACGCCTCCGCGCCGCGAATCCCTCCCGAAAAACACCCCGCGGCAATCACCGTGTTCCCCGCCTCGATTTTTTCTCCCTGCGCAATCACTCCCCGGCAGCGCCCGCCTTCTTCCCAGACTGCCTCCACTCCGCTTCCCGCGAAAAATTCCGCCCCGCCGCGTCGCGCCGCTTCCAGCACCGCCTTCGTCAGCAGGCGGTTGTCCACGCAGGCCTCTTCCGGCCGCAGCGCGCACGCGCGCACCTCCGCGCTGAGCGACGGCTCCATCTCCCGCGCTTCTTCCGGATCGAGCGCCTCGCACGCCAGCCCCAGCCCGCGGTGCAGCCCCACCACCGTGGCCAGCTCCTCCATGGCATCGCTCGCAAACAGCGCCTGAATCGTTCCCTTCGGCCGGTAACCCGTCTGCTGCCCGCTGGCCTCTTCCACTTGCTCGATGAATTGCGGATAGAGCCCCGCGCTCGCCTTGCACAGTTCCACCACCGCAATCATGCTTTGATTTTCCGGCGCGGGCGAAATAATCCCCGCGCTGGCCCAGGACGCTTCCCGCCCCGGCTCCTGCCGGTCGAATACCGCCACGCGCAGTCCGGCCCGCGCCAGCTCGAACGCAATGGCGCCCCCGATCAGTCCCCCGCCCGCGATCACCGCATCGTATGTTTTCACACCGGCATCTTAGCGCATCTCGCCCCTCCGCGGAATTCGCCGGAGCGGACTGAGATCCACTGTCACTTCGAGCGCAGGGCCGATCGTTCTTATCGGCCCGCAGCCGAGAAATCGCTGTACGTCCTGTTTAGGGGATAATTTTTAAAGCGTGCGCGCCAGTTCCTGCGATAGCAACTGCGCCTTCTCCGCCAGGTTGCGCGCGCGCATCCAATCGCCTTCCCGCGCCGCCGTCCGCGCATCTCGCGCGAAGCCCCGGATCTTTCCCGCCAGGTCCGCCTGCTCGGCGGAAAGCGCCCGTTCCCTCGTCCGGGTCAGAATGCGCTCCGCCATCGCCAGATTTTGCCGCGTCTCCCGCTGCGCCTCCGCGGATTCCTGCGCGCTGATTTCCGGCACGATGGCCGGCGTTTTCATGGGTGTGGCCGCCGGCGCCGCTGCGCTGTGCGGCCGCGCCGGCTCCCCGGTTTCGATCAGGATGAACGGACCCAGCGGCGCTTCCAGTTCCAGCTCCTCCGTTGCGGCCGCTGCGGTTCTCTCCGCCGCGCGCGGCCGCGCGATCGTCATCTGGCTCCAATCGGCCGCCGGCCGGGTTCGGTGCCGGCGAAAAGGAATGCCGATGCAGCCGCCCGCGAATAGCGCCATCGCGCAGAGCAGCGCCGCCGGCGCACGGCCGCACAGCCGTGCATCGCGCTTCTTCCGGGCTGGGGATGCGGTTCGCGCCATGCTTCAGGATGCCAGCGGCAATTCGATCTGAAAACTCGTGCCGCATCCTTCCTCGGAGGTGAAGTTTATCGAACCATTGTGCAGCTGCACAATCCGGAACGTGCTGGCCAGTCCGATGCCGCTGCCCCCCGGTCGCGTTGTGAAAAAAAGCTGAAAAATCTTCTGCCGGTGCTGCGCCGCGATCCCCTGTCCGCTGTCGTTCACCGTGATTTCCGCCATCTCCCCGCGCCGCTGCAGTCCCACGCGCAGCTCTCCCCCGCTGGGCATGGCTTCGGCCGCGTTCAGCACCAGGTTCAGCACCGCCTGCTTCAGCAGCGCCCGGTCCGCGTACACTTCCGGCACGTCCTCCGCCAGCGTTTCCGTCGTGCGGATGCGCGCCTTGCGCAGCTGCGGCCCGGCCACTTGCAGCACTTCCCGCAGCAGCCCGGCCAGTTGCGTCGCTTCCAGGCGCATCTCCGTCGGCCGCGTGAAATCCAGGAAGCGTTTGACCACCGTATCCAGCCGGTCAATCTCCTTGTCCAGCACGTTTACCGCCGCCATCGCTCCCCCCTCCCGCTCCGGCAGCGATTCCTTCAAATTTTCCAGCCACAGCCGCATCGAGTTCAGCGGATTTTTCACCTCGTGGGCCACTCCCGCGGTGATCCGCCCCAGCGCCGCCAGCCTCTCGCTCACCTGCAACTGCGTGCTGATGTTCTCGATCGAATCGAGATCCCGCAGCGTCATCAGCGCTCCCCGCCGCTCTCCATTCTCCTGAATCTCCTGCACGCTCACCCGCACCCGCTTGCGCCCCGCGCTCGTCTCCAGTTCCGCCTCCGCGGCCACTTCGCCCAGCTCCTCTCCGTCCAGGACCAGCGCCGCGCGCAGCGCATGCCCCGGAGGAAATATCTCGCTGGCGCGCCGTCCCAGCAGCTGCTTGCCCGGAGCCGCCAGTAATTTTTCCGCCGCCGGGCTGACCATCACCGCCCGCGCGTCGCGCGAGAACAGCAGCAGCCCGTCCTCCAGTCCGGACATCATCTGGTCCATGTTTTCCCGCAGCGTGCTGAAAATCTCATGTACCCCGCGCAACTGCTGCCCCACCTTCGTGATTTTCCGGCTCACCTGCCCCAGTTCGTCGCCCGTCTCTCCGCTCCCTCCCGCGCCCGCCGCACCCGCGTCAAACTCCCCCGCCGTGATCCGGTCCAGTTGCTCGGAGATCGCCGCCAGCGGCCGCAGCGTCGCCCAGCTCACCGCCGCCGCCAGCGCCAGCGTGAACACCAGCGCTCCCAGCACGAAAATCTCCAGCCTCTTCAGTCCCGGGGCCATGCTGTTGCGCAGAAATGCCGTGGTGACGCGCAGCCGCACGTCCCCAAACGGGCGCCCGCCCATCGTGAATCCGTAACTCACCTCGTAGTTGCGCGGGGGGCCGTAGATGGTTTTGATTTGCGTGAAAAAATTCTGGCTCAATAGCTCCGTGAGCGGCGGCCGCCGCGGCACCAGTTGTCCCGGCAGGCGCGCATCGCTCGATAGAAACGCCACCCCCGCCTCGTCCGCGATGGTCACTTCATCGATATTCGGGGAATAGGCCAGCACCGATTGGATCTGCGCGTGCAGCCCGGAGTGCACTTCCAGCGCCCGCTGCACATAGTCCCGCAAATCCCCCGCGCTCTGGCTCTTCGGACGCACATCCTGCTCCGGCGCGTCCCGCAGCGCCTGCCTCGTCTGCGCGAACACCTGCCGGGTGACGAACACCGCCTGCTCGTTGGCCTGCTCCAGCGTCTCCACCGTGATCTGCGCGACGAAGGCCAGCGACAGCGCCGCCACCACCACCAGCACCAGCCCGGTGATCACCAGCGTCAGTTTGGTTCGCAGACGGAGCTGCATGCTCCCGGTTTCCCCGCTCTCGCCTATTCCGTTTCGGCGCTGCCCCCGCCGTATTCCTTCAGCTTGTTGTGCAGCGTCTTCAGGCTGATGCCCATCAGTTCCGCCGCCTTGGTCTTGTTATTGCCGGTGGCCTGCAGCGTCTGCAGGATCAGCTCCCGCTCCACCGCGTCCACCGTCGTTCCCACCGGAAATCTTACTGACGACAGGTCCCCGGGGCTTTTCAGCGCCGTCCTGCCGAACTCCTCCGGCAGGTGCGCCCGCGTGATCATCTCCCGGTCGCACATAATCGCCGCCCGCTCCAGCACGTTGCGCAGCTCGCGCACGTTTCCCGGCCACGTGTGGCTCATGAAGATTTCCAGCACCTCCGCCCCGATTCCCCGCACGCGCCTTCCGTGCTTCTCGTTCAGCTCCCCCAGCATGCGCTCCACCAGCAGCGGAATATCTTCCTTGTGCTCCCGCAGCGGCGGCAGGTGCAGGTGAAATACGTTCAGCCGGAAATATAGGTCCTGCCGCAGTTCCCCGCTGGCCACCGCTTTCTCCGGATCCTTATTCGTCGCCGCCAGGACACGCACGTCCACCGGCGTCTCCGCCTTGCTCCCCAGCCGCCGCACCTTGCGGTCTTCGAGCACGCGCAGCAGCTTGGCCTGTGTCGGCGCGGGCATCTCCCCGATTTCGTCCAGCAGCAGCGTTCCCCCGTCGGCCAGCTCGAAGCACCCGATGCGCCGCTCCGCCGCCCCGGTGAACGCTCCGCGCTCGTGCCCGAAGATTTCGCTCTCCATCAGCGATTCGGGAATGGCCGAGCAGTTGATGGCCACGAAGGGCCGCTCCGCCCGCGGCGAGAGCTTGTGAATCGTCCGCGCCACGATCTCTTTTCCCGTTCCCGTCTCTCCCGTGATCAGCACCGAAGCCGAACTCGGCGCGGTCATTTCCACGATACGCATCACCTCCTGCATGGCCTTCGATTCCCCCACCAGTTCGCCCAGCCGCCCCTTCTCCCGCAACTGCCGCCGCAGCGCCTCCCGCTCCCGCGCGTTGCGCGCCGATTCCAGCGCCCGGTTCAGCAGCGCCTGCAAGACCGCCGCCTTCAGCGGCTTTTCGATGTACCAGAACGCTCCCGCCTCGATCGCTTCCACGTTGCGCTCGTCGCTGCCCTTGCCGGTCACGATGATCGCCGGCACGTTCCGCAATTCCGTCCCCAGCTGCTTCAGCATGTTCAGCCCGTTCATCCCTGGCAGTTCCACGTCCGCGATGATCGCGTTCGGATGAAATTTCGAAAATTCCCCCAGCGCCTCTTCCGCGCTGCCCACTCCCAATACGCTGTACCCCCACCTCTCCAGCAGCGCCTCATAGCCCTTCCGCGCGTTCTCCTCGTCCTCCACGATCAGCACGCGCTCGCGCGGCTCCTCCTTCGGAGCCGTTCGCACCGCGCTCTTTTTTTCCTGAGTCATCGCAGGCCCTCGACACGTTGGACTGATCTCTGTGACTGTAACAAGCGCACCGGGGAAAGCCAAGCGCAGCCTCCCGCTAATCCGGATTTCTCACAGGACGCACGAGGTAGGGGCGGGGCAAGCCCCGCACCTGCCGGCGAACTTGCGAGACCTGCGGGCGAACAGGGCGAACAGTGGAGTCGGAACAGAGGGTATCTTCGCGGCAGGCTTCTGAAAACACAGCAGTTCTCAGGGAGCGTTGATTTTCTGGAGAGCGGCTTCCAGCTTGGCGGGATCAATGCGCATTAAATGCAGTTCTTGCACGACTTTTTTCCACTCTTTCGCGCTCATGTCTTTTCTCAGCTTGGCCAGACTTCGAAGGGCATCCTCGTCTCCACTTGCGGCGAGTTTTACGTAGAGCAGGCAGGCGGCCGGCCGGTCCACTTTCCCGCCTTCGCCGGTTGCCTGCATCGCGGCTAGCGCCTTTGTGGCTGGTGCATTGCGCGAGGCAGCCCGTTCATACCACTTTCTGGCCTCTTTCGCGTCACGCGTGACGCCCAAGCCGCGTTGGTGAATGAGACCCATACAGTATTGACCACGTTCGTCGCCCGCTTTTGCGGCTTCCTTGCACCAGTACATCCCCTGCAGTAAATCTTGGGAAATTCCCCGCCCGTTGAGCAATCTGTCGGCGGCGGCCATCTGCGCATCCCGATTGCCACGGGTGGCCGCCTTTTGCCACCACTTCATCGCTTCTGCCGGATTTTGCGGCAAATACTCTCCCCGCTCGTACATTTCGGCAATATTCTCATAGCCGGCGGTGACCGTCTGGGCCTGGAGTTCCGTTTCGGCGCGTTGGACGGCTTCCAAGGCATGGGAGTCGCCCGCTTCTTTTGCCAGCATGAACCATGCGTAGGAAAGGCTGTCGTTAATGTCCACGCCATCGCCGTTATAGTATGCCGCTCCCAGGTTATACATGGCGTTCGCATCGCCCTGGCGGGCCGCCTTATGGTACCAAAGCACGGCCTCTCGTTTATTCTGTTCTACGCCTTTTCCCGTTAGATACATCAGACCCAGGGCGCTCTGCGCTTCGGCATTCCCTTGCTCTGCCGCCTTTCTATACCACTTAGCCGCCAGCTGGTCATTCTGGGATACCCCATCCCCATTCTCGTAAGCGCTGGCCAGCTTCAACTGGGCCTCCGCATTGCCGCCCTCGGCCAGCGTTCGCAATTGTGAAATGCCGTCTGCACTCGCGGGAGGCTGTTTCTCCGACACCCCAACCTCGGTTCTCGGCGCCGTCGAATTCGCGGCTTGGAGAGGGAAGAGAGTCAGGCCCAAACTGACATAGACAAGCAGCATGGGGGACGAGAATAAGGAATTCGGTCCTGCGAGGCAAGTGCAAAAATAGTATGATGAGTTCCCGAAAACGCAGTACGCAGTTCCGGCGCTCTTCCTCTTACCAATTCATATCCGCCAGAATCGCCCCGTAGATCTCCATGCCGCGCCACAGATTTCCCAGGCGCAGATTTTCATCCGAAGTGTGCTGGCGGTCGTCGTGGTTGGCGATGGGCACGCCGATGACCGGCAGGCCCAGGTTTTCGAAAATGTACATGGGCACGCTGCCGCCGGAGGTGGGCATTTTTACGGTTTTACCCGCGGCGGATTCCACGACTTCCACCAGCTTGCGGGCCACGGGCGTGTCCATGGGAGTACGCGTGGCCGGATAGCCGCCGTCCGTCGTTACTTTGGCCACGCGCGCATGCGCCAGGCGCTCTTCCTTCGTGGGTTCGTGGTCCACGACGAAGTAGCCTTGCTTGCGAATATGGGCGACCAGCCGCGCGAACTGTTTTTGTGGATCGATATTTTTGACCAGGCGCAGGTCCAGCGAAGCCTCGGCCTTGTCCGGGACCACGTTTTGTGATTCCGTGCCGACGTAGGCGCTGCGCAAGCCGCGAATATTCAGCGAGGGCTGGTTGATCAGTTCCATCAGTTTTTGCCCGCCGCCTTCGGCCTGGCCGAACTGCAACTCCTCGCGCAGCTTCTGGTCGTTCGCGGGCATCTCCTCGATGGCTTTCTTTTCCGTGGCGCTCAGTGGCACCACGTCATCGTAAAAACCGTTCACCAGCACGCGGCCGCCTTCGTCCTTCATGGAAGCCAGCAGGCGCGCCAGATGAAACGCGGGATTGGGCGCCCAGTTTCCGTAGTGCCCGCTGTGCAGGGGCCGCAGCGGCCCGTACACGGTTAGCTGCACGTCAATCACGCCGCGGTTGCCGAAATCCACCAGGGGAAGGCCGGAGGGGTCCACCGGGCCGTCGGCGACGAGGAGCACATCGCCCGTCAGCAGATTGCGGTTGGCCTGCATGGTGCGCTCGAGATTCGGCGAGCCCGCTTCTTCCTCGCCTTCCAGAATGAGCTTGAGGTTCACGCCCAGCGGAATCTTTTTCGCGCGCAGGGCATCGAGCGCGGCGAGCAGGGCCACGATGGGCGATTTGTCGTCGCCGGCCGAGCGCGCATAAATCCTCCAGTTGTCCTCATAGTGCGCCGGATTTTTCGCGGTATCCACAGGGAAGGGAATCAACTGGCCACCGGCTTCGATGCTATCCGTGCGCAGGGCCGGTTCAAAGGGTTTTCCGCCGGTCCACACGTTCGCGTCCGCGGGCTGCCCGTCGTAATGCGCGTAGAAGATCACCGTGCGGCTTGCTTCCGGGGTGATCAGCTTGCCGTAGATCACCGGTCCGCGGCCGGGAATGGCCAGGGCATGGGTCTCGATGCCGCGCGCCTCGAGCATTTCGGTCAGCTGCTGGGCGTTCTTGCGGATATTCACCGAGTCCGAGGCCGCGTTGGGAATGGCCAGGAACTCGCGCAATTCGCGGACGATGCGCCCCTCGTTGCCGCGGCGGTAGTCGCGCACCTCGCCGGCCACCTGCGCCGGATTTTTTGCCGCGGGCTTCTGCGCGTTTGCCGAAGGCCCCGCCAGCAGCAGCAGCGCCAGCCCGATGTGTTTGCCCATGTGCTTCTCCCTTCGCGGTCTTCCTGCTTGGCTGATTCTACCCGTCTCGGGCCCGTTTTTTTCGGATTCCCCCATTAATGTCTCGCATCTCATTTTTTTTCTGCTACCATTCCCTCGATTTATACCAGTTATGTCGGGCATCGGGGATGCTTTGTTTATGACCACGCTTCGCCGCGTTTCCTGTCTTTTGTTGGTTGTGCTTTTGGCTGTTGCGCAGGCGAACTCCGCCCAGCAGGCTTCCCTCGGTTCGATTGTCAGCGCCGCCGGAGCGAGCATGAACTCCTCGCCGGCTTCCGCGGGCACGACTGTTTTTGGCGGAGAGCATTTTCTGACCGGTGCCGACGGCGCGCTGGCCGTTCAAGTCGGCGCTGCCCAGCTCTCCCTGGCCGGAGCGAGCGGGGCGACGCTGCGGCGAGTGGAGAACAGCGCGGAGGTTTCTCTCGATGCGGGCACGCTTTCGGTTTCCACTTCGCGCGCCGACGCCCTGCGCATCGCTCTGGGAGGCGCGACGATTCGAGCAGTTGCCGATGTTCCTTCCTACGCCCAGACCACCCTGGTGGAACCGCGGGTGTTTCTGATCACCATCCTGCGCGGCTCCTGGGAATTTTCCTATCAGTGCGAGAGGCAAACACTGCCCGAAGGTTCGTCGTTTCGGCTGTATCTGGACCGCGCGCGGCCTTGCCCGGCAGCGCAGAGCGGTTCGCAGAAGGTCCCCGGGCTTGCAATCAAGCACACGGGCACGGGGCTCATTCTGATTGCGGTAGCTGGTCCCACGATCCCGGTAGTGGTCTGGGGCATTCACCAAGTTTTCGAAAGCCCGCATCGTCCCTAGCGGTTTGCGCGCCGAGCGGCGGCTGCTCAGTGAAATTCGGCGAGCCTGCGCAGCGTTTCGCGCGCGGCTCCGGAATCGAGGGCTTCCCCGGCGCGGGCGGCGGCTTCCCGGAAATCGCCGCTTACTCCCGCGGCGACCAGCGCCGCCGCCGCGTTCACTACCACGATGTCGCGCGGCGCACCCGCTTCTCCCTCGAGGATGCGGAGAATTATTTCCGCATTTTGCGCGGCGCTTCCTCCGCGCAGGGCTTCCACCGGAGCCCGCGGCACGCCAAAATCCTCCGGCGTCAAGATGCTGCGGAGCACTTTTCCCGCGCGCACCTCGGCCACCTGGGTTTCTCCGGCCAGAGAGATTTCATCCAGTCCGCCCGCGCCGTGCACCACGAAGGCCCGCGCGCTGCCCAATGCCGCCAGCGTTTCCGCCATCACCTGCAGCAGCTCCGCGGAAAAGACGCCCACGACCTGCGCGGGCACTCCGGCGGGATTGGTCAGCGGCCCCAGCAGGTTGAAGACGGTGCGCACGCCGATCGCCTTCCGCGCGGGCATGACATGGCGCATGGAACTGTGCGCCGCCTGCGCGAACAGGAAGCCGATGCCGATTTCGCGGATGGCCTGCGCGGTGCGCTCGAAGGGCAGGTCAATGGGCACGCCCAGGGCCTCCAGCACGTCCGCCGAGCCGCTTTGGGAGCTGGCTGCGCGGTTGCCGTGCTTGGCCACGCGCGCTCCGGCGGCCGCCGCCACCAGGGCTGCCGCCGTGGAAATGTTGAAGGTTTCCGCGCCGTCGCCGCCCGTTCCGCAGGTGTCCACCAGGCGCTCGGGAAGGGTTTCACCCGGGGCGAAGACGCGCGCGGCATGCCGGCGCATGGCCCGGGCGAACCCGGCCAGCTCCACGGAGCGGTAGGGCCGCGCGTTGAGGGCCTTCAGGAGGCGCACGATTTCCCCGTGGGGCGCGCGCCCGGCGAGCAGTTCCTCCATGGCCGCTTCGGCCTGAGCGCCGCTGAGCAGCGCGCCCGCCTCGGTCTTTTCCAGAATCTCCCGCAGCATTCCGCCGGCAACCCCCTTCTCCGATACTACCCCAGCATTCGTTCGGCGGCACTCCTCTTCCTGGCTCTGGAAACTCATTTTCTTCCGCGGCTTGCCCCTGCGCGCCATTGCAGGTAAACTTTTTGTTTTGTGAGCAATGTAAATCCACTCCTGATGGTTGCCCGATGAAGATTCATGAATACCAGGCCAAGGCCATTCTCTCCCGCTACGGCGTGACCACGCCGCGCGGCGAGGTGGCGTTCAGCAAGGAAGAGGCCCGCGAAGCCGCCGCCCGGCTGAAATCGCCAGTGGTGGTGGTCAAGGCGCAGATTCACGCCGGAGGGCGCGGCAAGGCCGGCGGCGTAAAGCTGGCCCGCTCCGCCGATGAAGCCGCGGACATCGCCAGCCACATTCTGGGGATGAAGCTGGTGACGCCGCAGACCGGCCCGGCGGGGCGCATCGTCAAGCGCCTGCTGATCGAGGAGGGGCTGGACATCAAGCGCGAACTCTACCTGGGCATTCTGGTGGACCGCGCGACGGGCACGCCCGTGTTCATGGCCAGCGCCGCGGGGGGCATGGAAATCGAGGAAGTGGCCAAGAATAATCCCGGCGCAATTCTCCACGAAAATATTCATCCCGCCGTCGGCTTGCAGCCTTATCAGGCGCGCAAGCTGGCTTTCGGACTGGGACTTCCGGCGGAAGTGATCGCCAACGCCGTGCCGTTTTTCCAGTCGCTGTACCGCGCGTTCATTGACACCGACTCTTCCATGCTGGAAATCAATCCGTGCGTGCTGACCGGCGACGGGCGGCTAGTTGCGCTGGACGCCAAGATGGCTTTCGACGACAACGGGCTTTACCGCCACAAGGACCTGCGCGAACTGCGCGACCTGGACGAGGAAGACCCGCTCGAAGTGGAGGCTTCCAAGTACGGGCTCAACTACATCAAGCTCGACGGCAGCGTGGCCTGCATGGTCAACGGCGCGGGCCTGGCCATGGGCACGATGGACATCATCAAGTATTCGGGAGGATCGCCGGCCAACTTTCTGGATGTCGGCGGCGGA
Organism: Terriglobia bacterium; assembly: GCA_041500985.1. GTDB lineage: Bacteria > Acidobacteriota > Terriglobia > Acidiferrales > UBA7541 > Acidiferrum. The sequence goes on from JBGQNE010000022.1 coordinate 37,702, forward strand.
GCTTCCGCCGAGCAGGTGAAAAACGCTTTCCGCATTCTCATGAGCGACCCTTCGGTCAAGGCGGTCTTCATCAACATCTTCGGCGGGATTCTCCGCTGCGACGTGCTGGCTACCGGCGTGGTCGCCGCCGCAAAGGACCTGCAATTGAAAGTACCCGTGGTGGTGCGCATGGAAGGAACCAACGTCGAGTTGGGGCAGCAGATTCTGCGCGACAGCGGACTCAACTTCACCATCGCCAGCGGAATGAAGGACGGAGCGCAAAAGGTCGTGGCGCTGGCGGGGGGTGCGCAATGAGCATTGTGGTCAACGAGAAGACACGCGTAATCGTGCAGGGCTTCACCGGGCGCGAAGGAACGTTCCATGCGCAGCAGATGATCGAATACGGCACCAACGTGGTCGGCGGGGTGACCCCCGGCAAGGGCGGCAGCAAGCATCTGGAACGCCCCGTGTTCAATACCGTTTTCGATGCCGCGAAGGAAACCGGCGCGAACGCCAGCGTGATCTTCGTGCCGCCGCCGTTTGCCGCCGACGCCATTCTGGAAGCCGCTGACGCCGGCATTCAGACCGTGGTGTGCATCACCGAGGGAATTCCCGTGCTGGATATGGTGCGCGTGAAGGCCGCCGTGGATTTCTCGAAGCTGCGCCTCATCGGACCGAATTGCCCAGGAATTATTTCACCGGGAAAATGCAAAATCGGCATCATGCCGGGGCGCATTCACCATCAGGGCCACGTCGGCGTGGTCAGCCGCAGCGGAACCCTCACGTATGAAGCCGTGGACCAGCTCTCGCGGCTGGGCATCGGACAATCCACTTGCATCGGCATCGGCGGCGATCCCATCATCGGCACCACATTCCTCGATTCCATCAAGCTGTTCAACGAGGACCCCGACACCCATGCGATCATCATGATCGGGGAAATCGGCGGCAACGCGGAAGAAACCGCCGCGGAATACATCAAGGCCCACGTGAAGAAGCCTGTGATCGGATTCATCGCCGGGCAAACCGCGCCGCCGGGCCGCCGCATGGGCCATGCGGGAGCGATCATCAGCGGCGGGCAGGGCACGGCCAAGGACAAGTACGCGGCCATGAACGCGGCGGGGATTCGCACCGTGGAAACGCCGGCGGATTTGGGCAGCACGGTGGCCGCGGCATTGAAAAAGTAAGTTTTTGCATCACCGGCCATCCGGCCGCAACTTCTGGAGGAATATTTCGTGGCAATTGAACGCACATTCGCAATCATCAAACCGGACGCCGTGGCCGCCGGTCAGCAGGGAGAAATTCTCTCGCGCATTCACAAGGCCGGCTTCGCCATCGTGGCCATCAAATCCATGCGCCTGACCCAGCAGGAAGCCGGCGGCTTCTACGCCGTGCATAAGGAGCGCCCGTTTTTCGGCGAGCTGACCGACTTCATGAGCTCGGGGAAAATTTTCGCCATGGTCCTGGAGGCCGAAGGGGCCATCGCCAAGTGGCGGGACACCATGGGCGCGACCGACCCCAAGAAGGCCGCTCCGGGAACCATCCGCCACGACCTGGGCACCAGCATCGGCAACAACTGCACGCACGGCTCGGACGCTCCGGACACCGCGGCGTTTGAAATCGGCTATTTTTTCGCCGGGCTCGATCTGATTTAAGGCTAACGCAAATTACGAAGAAGTTTGATCGCAGGGGCGCAGCTTGCTGCGCCCCTCGCGTTTTTCCCTGGCTTCGATCCCGCTTTTGCCCTATTTCCCCCGCTTTGCTGTTCCTTGCCCGGACGCGCCAGTGAACGACTGCGCACAAGCCCGGTGGTTGTTTCCGCGGTTCCGCTGCATTCAGCTACCATTGTTCATCCAAAGAATGACGGCGCTCCGCCGTTCGGGCATCGATTCGCTCCGGCCCCGGCTGTTCGTTTCCTTTTTTTTAGAAAGCGCAAGTGAAGCAAGAAAGTTACGGCTGGCGAAGGGGGAATTTCATATGCACTTCAGTGCGTTCTTCATCATCCCGCAATTGTTCCGCAACCGGCTTCGTGTTCTTACGGTCCTGCTGGCCGCGCTTTTTCTCGCTCTGTCTTTCTCTCCGGGCGCGGTGGCGCAAAAGCCGTCCGGCGCGGCGCCGTCCGTCGTGCAGTCCGCGCAGTTCAAGATTTCTCCGGAGAAATATTCCGGCGTCTGCCCCGTCACGCTCAATTTTTCGGCCTCCATTTCCGTCTCCGCGCCCTCCGGCAAAGGCCCCTCGAGCGTTACCTATCGCTGGGCGCGCAGTGACGGCGGCACGAGCGCTCCCCAGACCGCTACTTTCAGCGGAGCGAATTACGTCATCACCGGAATGTGGATGATCGGCCGCGACTATTCCGGCTGGGTGGCGCTCGAACTGCTCTCTCCGGCCGCCCCGGGCGTCAGTCTCCACAAGCTCCCTTTCAGCGTGCAATGCGCCGGAGCGCCGGCCACTCCGGCTCCCGCCCAGCCGCCTTTGCAATCGCTCAGCCATGCCGTGCAAGGCGCTCCTCCGCCGGCCGCTGCTCCTTCGTCCAAACCCGCCGCTCCCGTGCAGCCTACGGCTCCCGTTGCGCCGGTCACTTCACAGGTCAGCTCCGCCACTTCCAAGCCCGCCCAGCCTCCATTACAAGCGCTCAGCCATGCCGTGCAAGTTGCTCCTCCGCCGGCCGCTGCCCCTTCGTCCAAGCCCGCCGCTCCCGTGCAGCCTGCGGCTCCCGTTGCGCCGGTCACTTCACAGGTCACCGCACCCGTTGCCGTGCCCGCCGAACCCTACGTGCAAGTGATTCAGCCGATGGCCATGCCTGCTGCCAGCCCCGTGATGGTCGTTACTTCTCCCGGCATCGCCAGCGCCGTCTCCGCGACCGCGCAGGGCAACCAGGCGGCGGCCTTCCTCAGCCAGCCCGACTGGGATTTTGAAACCGGCATTCACGGCTGGACCGCGCAGGGCGATGCCTTCCGGGACCAGCCCACCTACGGCGATGCCATGCTCGCCGGGCGCGTCAATCCCCGGCCCGTTTCTCTCGGCGGCGACTACTGGTCGGACACTCCTTATCCCCTTGGCCATCACCTCGAAATGTGGATTGGCACCGGCGAGCACCACACTGACCGCAGCGCTCCTCGTTCCGCAGCGACGGACGACGCAGCAACCGGCACGCTTACTTCTGCCGAATTCCGCGTGCAGAATCCATTTCTCACGTTTCTTCTCGGCGGTGGAAATGACATCCAGCGCATCCGCGTCGAACTCCAGATCAAGGCGCCCACTGCCGCGGATCGCGCTGGCCTTGCCGTGGTTGGCACGGACGGCGAGTTCACCATCGTTCTTTTCGCCACCGGCAACGGCATCGACCTGATGCGCCGCGAGGTCTGGGATGTCTCTTCCTTCGCGGGCAGGACCGCGCGCATTCGCATCGTGGACAATTCACCCACCAAACACATCAACGTGGACGACTTCCGCTTTCCCGCCGCCGACCCCCGGCCGCAGCTTTTGCATGTGCAAATCGGCGGCTTTGGATTTTTCCGTGACCCCGACGCGGCCATCTGGGGCTTTGCCGATCCGCACACCCACCCCGCCGCCAATCTCGGCTTTGGCGGTCTGCTTTACGGTTCGATGGGCGGAAACTGGAATGACGCCCAGCGCAACGCAGAGGATGCGCTGGCCTGCGACGGGGCGCGGCATGGAGGCGCCACTCCCATCGCCCAGGTGCTCACCAGCGCGCTCGAACCCGCCGCGCTCGGCTACATCCCGGCACGCCTCTCCCCGCTCACCGTGCTGGCTTGTGTTCCCGCGCTGGGCATGCTTCCCTCCACGGCACTCGAGGCGAGTCCGGCGGCTGGCGCTATGGTGGTAAATCCCATGCTGGCTCTAACGGCTCTCCGCGGATACCTCACCACGCCGCTGAGCGCTCTGCTGGCTCCGTGCGGCGATAGCTTCATGCACGATGCTCTTCAGCATTACGGCGGCGGCAGTCCCGGCTTCGAAGGCTGGCCGCGCTGGGACACCACGATTCATCAGTCCATGCAAACCATGAACATTCACCGCGCCTACGAAGGCGGATTGCGCCTCATGACCGTGCTGGCCGTCAATACCAGGCTCCTCGAATACCTGATGAGGGCGAAAGGCGCGCCGCTGGAATCCGACCGCGCCATCATTGAATCGCAGACTGCCGAAATGCGCAGGGTGGTCTCCGAAAACAGCGACTGGATGGAGATCGCTCTCACGCCCGCCGACGCCCGCCGTATCATCGCCAGCAACAAACTGGCCGTCATTCTGGGATCGGAGGTGGACGACATCGGTTCGCTCGGCTTTCCATCCGCGCAGGCCGAGGTGGAATGGCTTTACAACCTCGGCATCCGCCAGATCACGCCCATTCATCTCGTGGACAACCGCTTGGGCGGCGCCGCTCTCTACAATGATTTGTTTGCCAGTTCCAATAATTTCCTTCACCGTTCTCCGGGCAATATCGCCGGTTCCGGCTGGCCGCGCGTCGAAGAGGGCTGCCCCGATCCCTCCTCTGCCGATTGCGTTCAGTTCAAGCTCAGCTCCCTCCAGGTCTTCGCCGAGGATGCTTTTCTCTTCGGAGTTCCCAGTCAAGGCGTTCCGTTCGTCAACGCCGCGGAAATCTACCCCAGCGTCCAGTCTCTGGGCGGGCACAGAAACGCCGGCGGCCTCACCGCCTACGGCGAGGAGTACCTCGATCAGTTGATGAGCCACGGCATGATTATTTCCGTGGACCACATGGGCGAAAAGGTGCTCGACCGCGTCCTCACGCTCGCCGAGCAGCGCCACTATCCCGTGCTCTCCGACCACAGCGGATTCCGCGATCTGGCCTGGCGCGCGGGCGCCACCTCCGCGCATGGCAAGCTTCCCCATGAATCGCTCAAGAAGCGAGCCGATGTTCAGCGCATCTACGCGCTCGGCGGCATGACCGCTCCCATTCTGATTCCGGATGACAACCAGGCCTACGCCACGCGCGACGGACTGGCCGTGGCCAACGATGCTCCGGGCTCCTCGCGCTCCTGGGCGCAGAACTATCTCTATGCCCTCGACTTCGCCGGCCGCGACGGCTTTGTCGCGCTGGCCACCGACTACACGCTGCTGGCCAAACCCAGTCCGCGCTTTGGCGTCGATGCGGGCGAGGCGCTGCACGGCGACACGCTCCGCGATCCCGGCGGTGTGCGCCGCGCCGGCGCCATGAATCAGGCCGCTGGCGTCAAATACGATTCGCCCATTCACGAATACCGTTACCCCCGCTTTCGCTCCACCACGCTCTATTCCATGGAGGAGCGCGACATGTGGGAGGCCATTGCCGCTTTCTGGGCCAATGTTTCTCCACAGCAGATGTACGACGAAGCGCCGCGGTCGCTGTTCGAACGCACTCCCATTCAACAAAATAAAATCGTCAATCTCCGGAGGGGACTCGGCGTCACCGACCCGGCCAGCGAAGAAGCCACCGGGCGGCACGGCATCATCCTCCCCGGCGATGCTTCTTTTTACGAGCGCCGCGCCGGATTCCTGGTTAAATCCATGCCCGACTCGCAACTGGAGCCGCCCGCCTATGACCAGGACAGCGACGAGGTTCGGCGCCTCTATCGCATTATGAAACCCATCTTCACGCTTTCGAAGCGCATGCAGGAAGGCACCGGTCCCGAGCAGCCTGCACTGCTCCGCTCCGTCTTCGAGGGCCGCGATTTCGATTACAACATCGACGGCATGGCCCACTACGGCATGCTTCCCGATTTTATCCAGGACCTCCACAACATCGGCATCACCGGAGAGGCGCTTTATCCACTGCTGCGCTCCTCGGAAGGTTACGTGCGCCTGTGGGAGCGGGCGGCCGCCGCGGCGACGCCGCACTGACGCGCCAGGCGTTCGGTTCCGGCGGCATTTCCGGCGTGCTAAGATACGGCGTTGCCCGCGCCTGAGGCGGGGTCTCGTCCGATGAGCCAGCTCACCTTCAATCTGATGCCGGAGCGCAAGATCTGGAGCGTGGGGGAGCTGACCGCGCGGATTCGTGATCTGCTGGCGCGGAATTTCACGGACATTCTGGTGCAGGGCGAAATCTCCAATTTCAGGCCGGCACAGTCCGGGCATTTTTATTTCACGCTCAAGGATGACAAGGCCCAGGTGCGCTGCGTGTTCTTCAAGAACCAGCAGCGGGGGATGAAGTTCCGTCCCGAGGACGGGTTGAAAGTGACCGTGCGCGGCTCGGTGAGCGTTTACGAAGCGCGCGGGGAATACCAGATCTACGTGGAGAGCCTGGAGCCGGCGGGGATTGGGGCGCTACAACTGGCGTTTGACCAGCTGAAGAAGCGGCTGGAAGCGGAAGGGCTGTTCGATCCGGCGCGGAAGAAGGAACTGCCCCTGCTGCCGCAGCGGATTGGATTGATTACGTCGCCGACGGGCGCGGCGGTGCGCGACGTGGTGCGGATTCTGCGGCGGCGATTTCCGAATGTGCACCTGACGCTGTATCCGGTGCGCGTGCAGGGCGAGGGAGCGGCGGCGGAAATCGTCGAGGCCCTGAAGTATTTCAACCGCAAGCGGCTGGCGGACGTGATCCTTCTGGCGCGCGGCGGCGGGTCGATCGAGGATTTGTGGGCGTTCAACGAGGAAGTGGTGGCGCGGGCGATTTCGGCTTCGCTGATTCCGATTATCAGCGGCGTAGGGCACGAGACGGATTTCACCATCGCCGATTTCGTGGCCGACGTGCGCGCTTCGACGCCTTCGGCGGCGGCGGAGTTGGTGGTGCAGACGCGGCGGGAATTCGACCGGCACATCACGGATTTGCAGGAGACGCTGGGGCAGCGGATGCGCTACCGGCTGAGCGTGCTGAGCCGGCGGGTGCATGAGCTTTCCGCGCGGCGGGCATTCCAGCGGCCGCGCGACCTGCTGCGGCAGCAGCGGCAGCGGGCCGACGAGATGACTTCGCGGCTGACGCACGGCCTGCGCTCGCGGCTGGAGCAGGCGAGGAAAAGATTTACAGCGGCGCATGTGCGCATCGTGTCGTTTGATTTGCGCGCCAAGATCGGGCGCATGCACATTCGCCTGGAACGCATCGCCGCGGAACTGGGGGTGCGCGCGGACCGGCTGCTGCGGGCCAAGCGCGAACGGCTGGAGCGGCTGCGCTTGCAGCTGGATGAGCGCAGCCCGCTGCGCGTGCTGGAGCGCGGCTATGCCATTGCCACGGATGCGGCGGGGAAGGTGCTGCGCTCGGCGGAGCAGGTGGCGGTGGGGGATGTGGTGAGTGTGCAGCTGCATCGCGGGCGGGTTATTGCGGAAGTGAAGAAGAAGGAGTAGGGCTGCCGGGTGATTTGAGGGTGCGGGGGAAAATGGTGGGCCTGGGTGGACTTGAACCACCGACCTCGCCCTTATCAGGGGCGCGCTCTAGCCACCTGAGCTACAGGCCCAATGCGGAAACAACTTGGAAATTCTAACATGACCGGGAAGATTCTGCATCTCCCGGCCGGGCAGGATGGCGCGGAGAAGGCCTACTGGACGAAGCCGACGTTGGGGACGGGGGCGCCGCCTTCGGGCAGTTCCTTGATGGGGCCGAACTGGGCTTCGTAGCGGGTGATGTTTTCCGCCAGGGCGCGCTGGATGCGTTTGGCGTGCGCGGGGCTGACGATGACGCTGGTGAGGAGCTTGCCCTGCTGGCCGTTGGGGAAGATATAGATGAAATTGAGGGTGAACTCCTCGACAGTGTGATGGACCATGACGAGGTTGCTGTACTGGCCTTGCAGTTCTTTTTCGTCGGCCTTGATCTGGACCTGGCGCTGTTCTTCCATGTTTTCTCTCCGGGAAATCCTTCATGAAAATAGCACAAGTGGAGAGGTTGCGGCGCGCCGCGTGTTGCGGGAAGGGAAGCGCGGGGGCGCGGGGCGGTTGACAGGGAAGCGTATTAAGTGTAGTTTCCTTATTAGATTTAGCGCAGTTAACTATGGCGAACTTCTCTTCAGGCTCTCCGCAAACGAACCTTCCTTCCACACCATCTGCCGCTGCCTCCCCCGCGCCAACCCCCTCGCTTCCCGAGGTGTATCGCACGGTGCCCTTCGTCCACGGGGCTTCCTGGTTGCGCAAGATGCTGGCCTTTGCCGGGCCGGGCTACCTTGTGGCGGTCGGCTACATGGACCCGGGCAACTGGGCCACGGATATCGGGGCGGGCTCGAAATTCGGCTATACGCTGCTGAGCGTGGTGTTGATTAGCAACTGCATGGCCATGCTGCTGCAGGGGCTGGCGGCCAAGCTGGGTATCGTGACCGGGCGCGATCTGGCGCAGGCCTGCCGGAGCCAGTATTCGCCGCGGGCCAGCTTCGTCCTGTGGGTGCTGTGCGAAATCGCCATCGTGGCCTGCGATCTGGCGGAGGTGCTGGGCTCGGCGGTGGCGTTGAAGTTGCTGTTTGGGCTGCCGCTGCTGGCCGGCGTGCTGCTCACTGGCCTCGACGTGCTGCTGGTGCTGGCGCTGCAAGGGCGCGGTTTCCGCTGGGTGGAGGTTTTTGTGATTACGCTGACGGCCACGATCGCCGGCTGTTTCGCGTATGAAATATTTTTTGCGCGGCCGCTGTGGCTGGAGGCGGCGCACGGATATGTGCCGCACCTGGAGATTCTGCGCAACCGGGAGATGCTGTATATCGCCATCGGGATACTGGGCGCGACGGTGATGCCGCACAATCTCTATCTGCATTCGAGCATCGTGCAGACGCGGGCCTTCGGGAGTTCCGCGGCGGACCGGCGCGAGGCGGTGCGCTACGCCGTTTTTGATTCGACCGTGGCGCTGTTCATCGCGCTTTTTATCAACGCGGCCATCCTGGTGCTCGGTGCGGCGGCGTTTCATTCGCGCGGCATGACCCAGGTGGCCGAGATTGGGGACGCCTACAAGCTGTTGACGCCGGTGCTGGGAGCGAGCCTGGCCAGCACGCTGTTTGCCCTGGCCCTGCTGGCTTCGGGGCAGAATTCCACGCTGACCGGCACGCTCGCCGGGCAGATTGTGATGGAAGGATTTCTCCATCTGCGGCTGAAGCCGTGGATGCGGCGGCTGATCACGCGCTCGCTGGCGATTGTGCCGGCGGCGCTGGTGATTGGAATCGCCGGGGAAGGGAAGGCCACCGCGCTGCTGATTTTCAGCCAGGTGGTGCTCAGTTTTCAGCTGCCCTTCGCGGTGGTGCCGCTTGTGCGCTTTACCAGCGACCGCGGGCTGATGGGCGAATTCGCGAATTCGCGGACGACCGCCGCGGTTGCCTGGGTGGTCGCGGCGCTGATTATCGGCTTCAACGCCGAACTGCTCTGGCTGACGTGGCGCGGCTGAGCGCGCTTTTCTTCCGGGCGCGGGACATGCGAGACTTTTCGGACGTATGAATATCCAGCGGCAGCGCAAACAGCGAATCGTGAAACTTCTTCTGGGCGTCATTTTCGCCGCTATTGTGGCAGTGGTGCTGGCGGCGGTGTACCAGGGGCGCGGGTGGAACGTGCCGGAGGAAGCGAAGCAGTTGCGCAATCCGCTGGCGGCCTCGGAAGAAGGGCGCAAGGCCGCGGCGGCAATTTATCGCGATAAGTGCGCGAACTGCCACGGCGAGCGAGGCCGGGGCGACGGCGCCGAAGGGCGCATGCATTGGCCCACGCCGAGGGATTTCACCGACGCGGCGCGCATGAATGCCCAGAGCGACGGCGAACTGTTTTACAAAATGAGCCGCGGGCGGCGGCCCATGCCCTCGTTTGGCGCCAAGCTCAGCGAAGAGCAGCGCTGGCAACTGGTGATCTATATTCGCGGGTTCGCCGGAGATTCCCGGGGAACGCCCGCTCCGCCGGCGAGATAGCGCGCTCCAGCCAGGTAATCTGGGGGGCAAGGCGGTCTGAAAAAAAATACGGGCCTGGGTTTTGCCACCCAGGCCCGTTTTCCTTGCGATGCGGTTGTTGCCGGCGATTTGCGCCGAGCCCCGCTCCGCCGTTTACTTGACCTGCGCGAGCGCCGCGGCCACTTCCTTGAGGTCGGGCAGCGCGGGGATGTCGTAGTTCTTCACCCAGGCGACTTTGCCGGCCTTGTTGATGATGACGATGGCGCGGCCGGTGATGCCCTTTTCCGCGAGGTACAGGCCGAACTTATCGGCCATGGCGCCGCGGGGATGGAAATCGGCCAGCAGGGAATACTGGATGCCCATTTTTTCGGCATAGGCCTTATGCGACCACACGCTGTCCACGCTGACGCCGAGCACTTCGGCGTCCAGTTTCTGGAAATTCTTCATGTCGTTGACGAAGCAGGCGTGCTCGTTGGTGCACACCGGGCTCCAGTCCAGCGGGTAGAAAACCAGGACGACGTTTTTCTTCCCCGCGAAATCGGACAACTTCACTTCCTTCTGGTTCTGGTCCTTCAGCACAAAATCCGGTGCGGCTGCTCCCACTGCGATTGGCATGGTTTCTCCTCCGTTTGCTCGACAGCCCCACAATGATAGCAAAGCCGCGCGTCGCGACAAATCGCCGCGTGCGCCGGCCGGGGCAATTGCCGACGTTCTCTTCTTTTTCTTGCCGCAGCGGGCGCGAGCGGCGTTTGCCCCTTTTCTTCGCCGCCTCCCGGGGGTACACTCCGCGGCTGGAGGCTTCCGGCCCATGACAGGAGAAGCCGCGCGCCGCGCACCGTCTCCCATGCCCACGCTTCGCGAGATCGTCGAACGCTATCGGGAGCTTGCCGGCAAGTTCGGCAAGCGGGTGGAACTTTCGGCGTTCGGCTACGCCGCGGAGCAGACCGAACGGATCTTCACTGGTTGCGACGAGGACTACCACATCAGCCGCTTTTTCCACTTCAGCGAGGCCGAGGGAACTTCCTATTCGATTGAGGGCATGCCGGCGACGCACGTGGCCATCGACGAAGGCATCACCATGATCCTCTGAAGAGCCTTTCGCTAGACCCCGGGCATGTGTCCAGTTGAGCACCAGAGTCCTATTGCTTGCATTCATTTTTTCCCGCTAGCATCCAGATACGCGCATGTCCAAGAGATTCCTGTTTCTGCTGGTCCTGATCGGCTTCGCCCCGGTGTGTTGGGGCGCGGAGGCGGTGTCCGTGCGCATCCGCCATGTCGGGCTGGACGGGATCGTCAGCAGCGACGGCCAGCTCAGCTGGATTCAGGCCGATGTCCGCAACACGACGCGGCAGCGTCTTTCTTTCGATCTGGTTACGGCCGAACTGGCGCTGGACAAAGGAGCGCGGCCCGTAACGGAAACCTTGCGCCTGCCCATGACGCTGGCGCCCGGTGAAGCGCGCACCGTGGACATGGCGCTGCACATTTCTTTCGACAACAGTGCCGTTCTCCTGGTGCAAGCCATGGACGCGGCGGGGATGCGGCTGGGCGCCGCGGCGCGGCGGGCGCCCGTGAAGAGCAACGGGAACTTGATCGCCATGCTGTGCGCCACGCCGGAGCTTTGCCGCGGCATTCGCCAGAGCATGCTGCTGAGCGGCAGCAGCGAGGAGCAGAGCCGCAAGTCCGGCGCCCTGCGCCTGGCCCAGGTCAAGGAAGCGCCCCCGGTGTGGTGGGGATGGACCGGCGTGGAGACGGTGATCGTGGCGATCCCCTCGGCGCAGCTCTCCGCAGCGCAGCGCGAGGCGCTGGAAATTTATCTGCTCGATGGCGGGACCGTCGTCCTGCTCGAAGATCAGCTGAAGGATGGCGTGCCTCTGGAAATAGCGGCGAGCAGCGGCGAAGCGGAGCGGAAGGTTTCCTCAGCGGGCGGGCAGGCGGGATTTCTGGAATCCCACCGGCGGCGATTGCCCGCCGGCCATTTGCGCGATATTTCCACGGGGAAACTCATTCGCTTTGCGAGCGCCTCCAGCCAGGATTTTGTGGATTACCTGCGTACCTACGGCCTGAACGGCTATGTGCCTCCCGAATTGCGCGATGCCTTGCGCCGCTTTCGCTCCGACGACTGCGACTGCGCAAACGCGGACCGCACGGGATGGATGATCAAGCGCCTGGGCACCTCGTTTCGCTTCCCCACGTTTTTGGAAGTGCTGCTGTGGATGACGGGCTACATTTTTCTGGTCGGCATCGTGAATTTCGTTGTCTTGCGGCTGGCGGGCCGGCCGGAATGGAGCTGGATCACCATTCCGGTGATCGCCGCGGTCTTTTCCTGCGCGCTTTATGTGGTGAGCGCGCGCAACCGCCCGCGCAATTTCGGCCTGGACGAGATGACCGTCTACCAGATGGATTCCCTCAGTCCGCTGGCCGTCACCGACCTGAAAATTCGCGTGTCCGCGCCCTACCGCTCGACTGTGCATCCCAATCTCCCGGGTCAATTTCTCCCGAAGTCGTCGTCTCGTTACGAGCGCAGCGCGGACATCGAGCCGTTCGAAACGTATGACCCTGCCGGCGAATACCAGATCGGAGAGCGCTGGGAATCCGCGCTGCCCCTGCGCAAGTGGTCCTTCAAGGATCTTGATTTTTCCAGCTATCACCGCTTTCCCGGAACCATCTATCGCGATTCCGCCGGGCGGCTGCACAATGACACCGGCATTTCTTTCGAACAGGCCCTGGTTGCCGACCATGAGGACGTCTTCCTGCTGGGAATTTTCCCCGCCGGGGCCGTCGTGGACCTCGGGCGCGTGCCGCGCAGCCCCTATTCGCGGGAGGCCGGGCACACCGCGGGTTATCGCAACCCGGATTATCCCGGGCCTGGTTTCCGGACGACCAAGCAACTCCCGGATAGAAACCTCAGCGAAGCGGAACAGAAGAAAATTGAAGCGGAATGGGCGGCCCTTCCCACACAGCCGTTTTCCGTGGTGGAGTTTCTCCGCGGCTGGTACCCCAATGGCAACCGCGTCTTCTCCCATTCCAAGGCGGTTTTTTTTGGCTACAGCAAGGAAGCCACCGCGGGCGCTTCGCTGCGCGGCCTGAATCCGAACTATAAAGCGCGGTCGCTCACCGTGGTGACGTTCGAGGAGTGGCCATGATGGAAGTCATGATCGAAATCCAGTGTCTGCGCAAAAACTACCGCGGCATCCGCGGCCTCAACGAATTTTCCTTGCGCGTCGAGCGCGGCGATCTGATTGGCCTGGTGGGGCCCAACGGCGCGGGCAAGTCCACGCTCATCAAAATTCTCGCCACGCTCCTGCCGGCCGATTCCGGCAGCGCGCGCGTGGCCGGAGAAGACGTGGCCAAAACCCCCGCCGCCGTGCGCGCCGCGGTCGGCTATCTGCCCGATGTTCCGGGCGTCTATCAGGACATGCGCATCGGCGAATTTCTGGAGTTTTTTGCCGACGCCTTCCGGCTGAAGGAGCCGGGGCGCGGCGCGGCGGTCGCGCGGGCTCTGGCGCAGGCGGGATTGGAAGAACGCTGCGACGATTTCGTCGAGCACCTTTCACTCGGCTGGAAGCAGCGCCTGCATCTGGCGAAAACCCTGCTGCACGACCCACGCGTCCTGCTGCTGGACGAACCCGCCACCGGCCTCGACCCCCTGGCGCGCATCGCCCTGCGCGAGCAGTTGCGCCAGCTGCACGCCGCGGGCATCACCATCCTGATTTCCTCGCATATTCTGGCCGACCTCGAAGACATCTGCACGCGCATCGTTTTCATTGCCGACGGCAAAAACGTAAACGAAGTTCAGCCGGCCGTTTCCCCTACGGGCGCTTCGAGCGCCCCGGTGCACTGTGAAATCGAATGGGAAGGCGCCGCGGAAACCGCCGAGCGCGTACTGGCCGCCATCCCCGGCGCGGCGGTCATCGAGAAGAAAGGGAACTGGCGGCGCATCGAGTTGCCGGGAGGCGCCGCGCAGGCCTCGTCCCTGCTGCGCGGGCTGCTGGATGCCGGGCTGTCCGTGCTGCATTTTGACGCGCGCGGTCCCGGCCTGGAAGAGCGCTATCGCCGCACGTTCGGAGGGCGCCCGTGAGCAACCGCGTTCTCAGTTTTTTCCGCGTCAGCAATCCCATGATCCGCAAGGAGCTGCGCCAGCGTCTGCGCGAGCGCCGCGCCTGGCTGCTGCCCTTCCTCTATTTGCTGGTGCTCTCCGGCACGGTGGCCTTCTGCTACTACATGGTTGTGCAGGAAGGAACGCGGCGGGGGGCCGAACTGCAAGGCGCGGACATCGGCACGGCCATTTTTTATACGGTCATCTTCACCCAGCTCGCCGTGCTCCTGCTGATGGCCCCGGTCTTCAGCGCCGGCGCCATCACCATCGAAAAAGAACAGCGCACGCTCTCCGGGCTGCTCACCAGCCTGCTGACGGCTCCGCAGATCTGGTGGGGCAAATTTGTCAGCGCGCTTCTTTACTTGTTCCTGCTTCTCTTCAGCGCTCTGCCGTTGCTGGCGCTTTCCTTCGCCTTCGGCGGAGTCGAGCCCATGGCCCTGCTCAAGGCCACCGGCGCCATGGTTCTTGTGCTTGCCAGCGTTTCCGCCGTCGGCCTGTGGTGTTCGGCCACGTTCCGCCGCAGCGTCCATTCCACCGCCGCCGGCTACGCCATCGTCCTGGTTCTGACCATCGTTACGGCGGTGGCCTTCGGCATCCTTCTGGCGCACTGGACGCAAAGCCCCGGAGCAAACCACCAGGACGCTCCTCCGGTCTACGTGCAGGCGCCGCTGTTTCTCAACCCCATCTACCCGTTCCTCTCCCTGCTGGACGAGGCGGATGTCCGCAAATACGCTTACCCGGTCTCTTCCTATCTGCTCTTCACCGCGATGGGACTGCTCGCCGCGGCTTTTGCCATACGCCGCCTGCGGCGTTCCGGCGAGCAAGTCTGACCGTCGCAGCGGGCACACGCATAGCGGAACAGTCCGCAATCGCTCCTCGGCTTCTATCTGACAATTGGTTCGTAAAGGAAAAGAATCAGGCCGGGCCGGCGCCTGCAAATCGCCGGGCCAGTTTGCTGTGTTCTTCCAGAAGTTCTTTCGGCAGGCGATCGCCGAACTTTTCGAAAAACTGTATGGTGTCGGCGAGTTCCGGCTCCCAGTCGGCGCGGTTCACGCTGAGCAGTTCGTCCACGGCGGCGGGGGCAATGGACAGGCCGTCGAGGGTCAGCCCGCTGCGCGTGGGCACGTAGCCGATGGGAGTCTCCCGGGCTTCTCCGCGTCCTTCGACGCGGTCGAGAATCCACTTGAGCACGCGCACGTTTTCGCCGTAGCCCGGCCACAGAAATTTTCCGTCCGCGCCGCGCCGGAACCAGTTCACATGAAACACCTTCGGCGCCCGCGGGGTCTTGCGGCCCATATCGAGCCAGTGCTGGAAATAATCGGCCATGTTGTAGCCGCAGAAGGGCAGCATGGCCATGGGGTCGCGCCGCGTGACCCCGACCTTGCCGGTGGCCGCCGCGGTGGTTTCCGAAGCCATGGTGGCCCCGACGAAGACGCCGTGCTGCCAGTCAAACGACTGGTAGACCAGCGGCGCCAGCCGCGCGCGCCTTCCCCCGAAAATAAACGCGGAAATGGGCACGCCTTCGGGATCTTCCCACTTGGGCGAGATGCACGGCGCCTGATGCGCCGGGACCGTGTAGCGCGAATTGGGCTGCGCCGCCGGACCCTTCGCGGGGTCAAAGGGATTGCCCTGCCAATCCAGCATGCCCGCCGGGGGATCCGATTCCATGCCTTCCCACCACGGCTCGCGGTTGGGCGTCAGACCGACGTTGGTGAACAGCGTGTTGCTCTTCAGTGCGGTCATTACGTTGGGATTGGTGTGCTTGCCGGTTCCCGGAGCCACGCCGAAAAATCCGGCTTCGGGATTGATGGCGCGCAGTTGTCCGTCCGCCCCGATTTTCATCCAGGCAATGTCGTCGCCCACGGTCCACACGCGATAGCCCTGGCTTTCCAGCGCGGAAACCATCATGGCCAGATTGGTTTTCCCGCAGGCGCTGGGGAACGCCGCGGCCATGTAGGTTACCTTTCCTTCGGGCGATTCCAGCCCGAGGATGAGCATGTGCTCGGCCATCCAGCCCTGCTCGCGCGCCATCATGCTGGCGATGCGCAGGGCGAAGCATTTCTTGCCCAGCAGGGCGTTGCCGCCGTAGCCCGAGCCCACGCTCCAGATTAATTTCTCGTCGGGAAAATGCGCGATGTAGCGCCGCTCCGGGTTCACGTCCAGCAGCGAGTGCAGCCCGGGGACGAACTCCGCGGAATTTCCCAGCCGCTCCATCGCCGGCTGGCCCATGCGCGACATGATGCGCATGCTGGCCACCACGTAGGGGCTGTCGGTAATCTCCACGCCCACCTTGCTGATCGGCGATTGCACCGGACCCATCATGTACGGCACCACGTACATGGTGCGCCCGCGCATCGCTCCGTCGAGCAGCGGGGTCAGCTTCTCCCGCGCGTCTTTCGGAGACATCCAGTTGTTGGTCGGACCGGCGTCTTCCTTCTTCCGTGAACAGATGAAGGTGACCTGCTCGGTGCGCGCCACGTCATTGGGATTGCTGCGGTGCAGATAGCAGTTGGGGTAGGTTTTGGGATTCAGCTCGAAGGTATGGCCCTGGCGGACCATCTCCTCGATCATGCGCTGGTTTTCCTGTTCGGATCCGTCGCAGAATACCACGCGGTCGGGCTTCGTCAGCCGGGCCGTTTCCTCCGCCCACTGCTCCAAGGGGCTGCTCATGTTTCCTCCCCGGCGTCGTATCACGCCCGTCCCGTCCGTAAACCCTGCGTGATGGAGAGTCCGGAATCACGCCGGCGGGGTATGTTTCTGATTTGTCTCCAACAGTTTAAGGCAGCGCTTTGCCGTATGGCAAGAAAGGGCGCTATTTCGTGTTCAGCATGTGGAACACAAAATCGGGAAGCGACGAAAAATTCAGACAGTGCGGCCGGGCCGCTTCCGCTGGCCCGCGGCATCTCCGGTGGTATCATTTGTCGGTGTACGCTCGGAAACTGATCGTGGAGATTGTCGTCGCCGGCCAGCGCCGCCCCTGTCCGCTGGAATGGCTGGACCAATTCTGCATGCGCAATTTCACCAACGCGGCGGAATTTGACGATACCCTGCCCACCGCCGAAGGCCGCCTGGAACTGAGCTTTCGCGTCACCCCGGAGCGATTTGCCGAAGTCTTTTCCGCCTGGCTGATGCAGCGCGGCAAGGGAAACGGCCAGCCGGTGCAGGTGGACGTCCGCCCCGCCGAGTCCTAACAGTCTGCTGAGAAACTCACTTTATGTGTCATTCCGAGGAGCGAAGCGACGAGGAATCTCTCTTTTGCTGGCCTTTTTCAAAGAGAGATTTCTCGCTTGGCTCGAAATGACAGAGCCCGGGGCTTTTTTCCGCAACCTGCTAACGGTTCGCGCGGTTCTTCGCAATCAGCGTGCGGATCTGCGGCAGCGCCCGCAGCGTGGCCACCTCTCCCGCGGTGATCATCTCCCCCCAATGCGTGAAATCGTCCCAGGCATACGCGCGCACATCCGGCTCGATAATCACATCCGCCTGCTGGCGCCAGGCGATTTCCACTTTTCCCTCGATAATGGAAAACGAGCGGCTGATCACGTCGCCCACCGTGCGCGGATTTTCCACCCCTCCGTGCTCCAGATTCACGGCGATGACGATATCCGCCCCCAGCAGCAGCGCGCCTTCCACCGGCACGGGCGCCGTAAGAAATCCGTCCACCAGCATGCGCCCATCGTATTGCACCGGGACGAACAGCCCCGGATAAGCGCAGGACCCGCGCATCGCCGGTCCCACCGGTCCCTGCGTGTAGTAGACCGCCACGCCGGCCTTCAAGTCCGTCGCCGCGATGGCAAATGGCGTGATCATCTCCTCGAACGTGCGCACCGGCGTCATTTTTTCGAAATGCGCTTCCAGCCGCTTGTTGGTGGCCAGCCCCAGCCACGAAGGCGTCCAGCGGCCGAAATCGGAAAAGCGCGTCTCGCGCGCGATACTCTCCATGCCTTCAAGGGTCACTCCCGCGCAGAAGGCCCCGCCGATGAACGAGCCCACGCTGGTTCCCGCCATGCAATCGATTTGGATTCCCGCGGCGTGCAACACGCGGAAGACGCCGATGTGCGCGATGCCCCGCGCGAAACCTCCGGAGAGCGCCAGTCCGATGCGCGGGCGATCCGGACCCTGCCCGGATTCGCTCACGGGCCGCGCGCGCATCTTCTCCCGCGCCCCGCGGATCCAGTCAATGGCCGTATTGACCTTGCGCCGCCACATTCTGCCTAAACTGTATCGTGACCGGGAGTAAAAGGGGGTGTATCGTTTGACCTGGAGATGCCGGTTTTGTAACCTGCCTCCATCACTGCTTTCCAGGAGAAACTCCTGCCATGATACGCCGCATCCAGAAAGCCGTTGTGCTCGGCGCGGGAACCATGGGTTCGCGCATCGCCGCGCATCTCGCCAATGCCGGTTTGCCCTGCCTGCTCCTTGATATCGTTCCTCCGGAACTCTCCGGCCCGGGCAAGGAAGGCCCCGCGAAAGCCTCCTCTCCCGCCGCGCGCAATCGCATCGTGCAGGCGGGCCTCGCCGCCGCGGTCAAATCGCGGCCCGCGGCGTTTTTTCATCCCTCCTTCGCTTCGCGCATTTCCATCGGCAATTTCGAGGACGACCTGGCCCGCTGCGCCGAAGCCGATTGGATCATCGAGGTCGTCGCCGAAAATCTCGAAATCAAGCGCAGCCTGCTGGCCCGCGTCGCCAAGGTGCGCAAGCCCGGCGCCATCGTCACCACCAACACCTCCGGCCTGCCCGTTCACCTCATCGCCGAGGGCCTGCCCGAGGAGTTCCAGCAGCATTGGGCCGGCACGCACTTCTTCAATCCCCCGCGTTATCTGCGCCTCGTGGAACTCATCCCCGGCCCCAAAACGCTTCCCGATGTCCTCCAAACCCTTTCCGATTTTTGCGACCGCCGCCTCGGAAAAGGCATCGTCGTCGCCAAGGACACTCCCAACTTCATCGCCAACCGCATCGGCACGTTTTCCATGATGAACGCCCTCAAGCTGATGGGCGCGCTGGGAATGACCGTCGAGGAAGTGGACGCCTGCACGGGACCGGCGGTGGGCTGGCCCAAATCGGCCACCTTCCGCACCGCCGATATCGTCGGCCTGGACGTGCTCATGCACGTGGTGAAAAATATCTACGAAACCGCCCCGCGGGACGAATCGCGCGAGGTCTACCGCCTCCCGGCGCTGCTCGAAGAGATGGCCAAGCGCGGAATGCTCGGCGACAAGACCGGCAAGGGTTTTTACCAGCGCGTGAAAAAAGACGGCCAGAGCGAAATCCTCACCCTGGACGTGAACACTTTCGAATACCGCGCCAAGCTGCGCGCCAAGTTTGCCTCCCTCGACATGGCCAAGACCATCGAGGACACCCGGGAACGCCTGCGCTCGCTCATCGGTCCCGTCCTGGCCGGGCAGCCGCACGACAAGGCCCAAAAATTCCTCTGGGGCGGCCTCTCGGAAACCTGCCTCTATGCCGCGCGGCGCATCCCGGAAATCTCCGGCAACGTTTTTGACGTGGACCGCGCCATGCGCTGGGGCTTCGGCTGGGAACTCGGCCCCTTCGAAATGCTGGATACCATCGGCGTGCGCGCCTTTGCCGCTCAGGTGGAAAAGGAAGGCCGCGCGGTTCCCGCGCTGATCGGCAAACTGCTGGCCTCCGGCCGCGACTCCTTTTACACCGCGGAGAAGGGAACCACCTCCTGCTTCGATCTCGCCAGCGGCGCTGCCAAACCCGTGGAGGAGCCGCAAGGCGTCATCATCCTCAAATCGCGTAAGGAAGCCGGGCGGGAAATCGAACGCAACGCCGGCGCCAGCCTCATCGATCTGGGCGATGGCGTGGTGTGCTGCGAATTTCACGCCAAGATGAACGCCATCGGCGGCGACCTTTTCTCCATGCTCACCAAGGGCGTCAAGCGCCTGGAAACCGATTTCGACGCCATGGTCGTGGCCAATCAGGCCGTCAACTTTTCCGTCGGCGCCAATCTCATGCTCGTCCTGGTGGGCGCGCAGGAGCAGGAGTGGGACGACCTGCACCTCGCCGTGCGCCAATTTCAGAACGTCAACCTGGCCCTCAAATATGCCTGCAAACCCGTCGTCGTCGCGCCTCACGGCATGGCCCTCGGCGGCGGTTGCGAAATCCCCCTGCATGGCGCGCGCATTCAGGCCTCCGCCGAAGCCTATATCGGACTGGTCGAAGCCGGCGTCGGCCTGATTCCCGGCGGCGGCGGCACCAAGGAGATGCTCATCCGCGCCAACGAGCAGGCCGGGATTACGCCGGGCCTCAGCCCGGCGGCCACCCCGGAAAACGATCTCGCGCTCTTCCAGGCGCTCAAGCCCATTTTCGAAACGATCGCCATGGCCAAAGTCGGCACCAGCGCCGAGGAGTCCCGCTCGCTCGGTTTCTTGCGCCGCGAGGACGCCATCACCATGAACCGCGACCGCCTCGTCGCCGATGCCAAGGAAGCCGCCCTGGCTCTCTTCCGCGCGGGCTATCGCCCAGCCGCTCCCTCGCCCGCCGAAGGCGCGGCCGGCACCCGCGTCCGCGTCCTCGGCGAGCAGTTCCTCGCTGGCGCCAAAGTCGCCATCCACATGCTCGTGCGCGGCGGCTTCGCCTCCGAATACGACGCCGTCGTGGCCCGCAAGCTGGCCTTCATTCTCGCCGGAGGATCGCTCAGCGCGCCGCAGTTCGTCAGCGAGCAGTACCTCCTCGATCTCGAACGCGAAGCCTTCGTCTCCCTCTGCGCCGAAAAGAAAACCCAGGAGCGCATCGCCCACACCCTCAAAACCGGCAAGCCCCTGCGCAATTAGCCGCCCATTTCCTACAGGTGTCGCGGTAGGGGCACGGCATGCTGTGCCCGGTCTTGTGGCGGAATCCTGCCCGTTTAATTGGTTTGTAATAAATCGTATAAAGCAGCTACAATATAACGATTCAATACGATTAGTAGTGGAGGTTCCCCATGCCCGCCAGCCTGCTCTCCCCGCGCGCCGCCGCGCAAATCCTCGGCGTCAGCTACCCCACCCTCAAACAGTGGATCTACCTCCGCAAGATCAAGTCCATGAAAACTCCCGGCGGGCATCACCGCATCCCGCAAAGCGAAATTGACCGCCTGCTTCCCAAAAAACTCGAGCGCGGCGTGGTCGCGCGCCGCCGCGGCCAGTTCCGCCGCATCAGCGGACGCAACCAGCTTGTCGGCCGTGTCCTCGCCGTCAAATACGACGGCCTGCTGGCTCAGATCACCCTGGCCATCGGCGAACAGCGCATCACTTCCATCATCACCGCCGACGCCGCCCGCGAAATGCGCCTCCAGCCCGGCGACCGCGCCGCCGCCCTGGTGAAATCCACCGAAGTCATGATTCTGCTCGTCTGAATCCGGAGCCACTCTCATGTCCTCCTCAACTTCCTGTCATCCCGAGCGCCATCCCGGCCGAAGGCCGGGATGGCGCCGAGGGATCTCTCCTGCTCTTTCGCTTTCCGTCGGATGCCTCATCCTGACAGCGGCGGCTTTTTCCGCCGCCGAGCCGCCGACGCTGTCCATCGCCGCGGCCTCCGACCTGCGCTTCGCCATGCCCGAACTCGCCGCGCGTTTCGAGCAGCGGACCGGCAGCAAGCTAAACGTCAGCTACGGCTCCTCCGGCAATTTCTTCGCGCAAATTCAAAGCGGCGCGCCCTTCGATCTCTTCTTCTCCGCCGATAGCGACTACCCCCGCCAGCTCGCCTCCGCCGGCCTGGCCGATTCCGCCACGCTCTATGATTACGCCGTGGGGCGTCTGGTCCTGTGGGTTCCCGCCGATTCCCCCGTGGACGTTGTCCATCGCGGATGGAACTCCCTGCTGGACCCGGCTATCCGCAAAATCGCCATCGCCAATCCCCGGCACGCGCCCTACGGACGCGCCGCCGCCGCCGCGCTCAAAAGCGCGGGAATTTATGAACGCGTGGAAAGCAAACTGGTCTACGGTGAAAATATCTCGCAGACCGCGCAGTTTGTGCAGTCCGGCAATGCCCAGGCGGCTCTGCTCGCCTATTCGCTGGCCGTCTCGCCCGCTCTTCAATCCGCCGGAAAATATTGGGAAGTCCCCGCCACGGCGCATCCGCCGCTTCTCCAGGCCGCCATCGTTCTGCAATCCTCTCCGCGAAAAGCGCTCGCCAAATCGTTTCTGGAATTCCTGAAGAGCCCCGAGGGCCAGGCCATTCTCCGCCGCAACGGCTTTACTTCGCCCGCCGCTTCCGCGCCGCCTCGAGGAAAACCATGAACCTCGCTCCGCTCTTTCTCTCCCTGCGTCTGGCCGCGATCGTTTCGCTTCTGCTCGTCGCCGTCAGTCTTCCGCTCGCCGCCTGGCTGGCCTTCGGCCGCTGGCGCGGACGTTTTCTTCTGGAAGCGGTCTTCGCCCTGCCCCTCGTCCTCCCGCCGACCATCCTCGGCTTCTATCTGCTGGTGGCCATGGGTCCGCGCAGCCCGCTCGGCGCGCTCTGGCAATCGCTGTTCGGCCACGGTTTGGCCTTCTCCTTCGAAGGTCTCGTGCTGGCCTCGCTCCTCTATAGCCTGCCCTTCGCCGTGCAGCCGCTGGTCTCCGCCTTCCGCGGCGTGGACCCCAAACTCCTCTCCGCTTCCTTCGTCCTCGGCGCTTCTCCCCTGCGCACCTTTCGCCGCGTGGTCCTCCCTCTTTCCTATTCGGGCTTGGTCACCGCTCTGGTCCTCACCTTCGCACACACCCTCGGCGAATTCGGCGTCGTCCTCATGGTCGGCGGCAATCTCCCCGGCGTCACTCGCACCGTTTCCATCGCCATCTACGATTCCGTGCAGGCGTTCGACTACGCCGAAGCCAACCGCCTCGCTCTCACCCTGCTGGCCATCTGCTTCACCGCGCTTTCCGTGATTTACGCCGTCAACCGCCGCGTCTGGTCGCCCTGGAGTTCCCGGTGACCGCCGCGCTTAGCGCGCGCATCCGCAAGCAGCATCGCGGCCCCGCCGGCTCGTTTGTCCTCGATGTGTCCGTGGAAATCGCGCCCGGCTTCACCATTGTTTTCGGTCCCTCCGGCGCGGGAAAATCCACGCTCCTCGATTGCATCGCCGGGCTCGAGCGCCCCGACGCGGGCCGCATCGTCGCCGGCGGCGAAACTCTTTTCGATTCCGCGGCGGCAGTGAATCTCCCCGCGCAGAAACGCCGCACCGCCTATGTCTTTCAGACCCTGGCGCTCTTCCCCCATCTGACCGTCGAGGAAAATACCGGCTACGGCATTGCGCATCTTCCCGTGGAAGAGCGCCGCGCCCGCGTCGCCGAAATCCTCGAATCCTTTGGCGTGGCCGGCTTGCGCTCGCGCAAGCCCGGCGAAATCTCCGGCGGCGAACGCCAGCGCGTGGCCCTCGCGCGTTCGCTGGTCACTTCGCCGCGCCTTCTGCTCCTTGATGAGCCCTTCTCCGCGCTCGACGCCGAGCTGAAAGCCGAACTCTTCGACGACCTCCGCGCATGGAACTCCACCCGCCGCATTCCCATCCTCTGCGTCACCCACAGCCGCGACGAAGTGGACGCCCTCGGCGAACACATGATCGTCCTCGACCGCGGCCGCATCGTCGCTGAAGGTTTTCCCCGCGACGTGCTGCGCGCCCCGCGCCGCCAGCGCCTGGCCGTGGCCGCCGGTTTCGAAAATCTCCTGCACGCCACCGTCCTGAATTTGCGCGAAAGCGACGGCGTCATGCGCGTCGCCCTAAAGGACTGCGCCGTCGAGCTGGAAGTTCCCCTGGCCCATGCCCTGCCGGGGCAGCCCATCCAGCTGGCCATTCGCGCCGGAGACATTCTGCTGGCCACGGAGCAGCCCGGCGGCCTCAGCGCGCGTAACATCCTGCCCGGAAAAATCGCCGCGCTCGAAGAATCCGGCTCGCTCGTGCGCGTGGTGGTGGATTGCGGCGCGCGCTTCCTGGTGCACGTCACCCCCGGAACGGTGCGCAAACTTGGATTGCAAACGGGCCAGCCGGTCTGGCTGGTGGTGAAGACGCACTCCTGTCACTTCGTCGCGGACTGAGCTGCCGCGGCGTCAGTCCTTGGGAGGCTTGGGTGCGGGCGGGGTGCTGAAATGCACTTCTTCGGCGAGAAGATCCAAACCCTTGGACGCGGTGTGAACCACCACGCGGTCTCCGATGGCCAGATCGGCCAGCCGCGCGGGCTTTTCGTCTTTCAGAAAAATCGTCGAGGAGGAAATTTTCACTTCGACGGTCTTGCCGTCCTTCGCTTCCACCACCAGCGAATCCGCCTTGATCAGCAGCACTTTGCCCATCAGATGCTTCTTGTCTCCGTGGGCCATCGCGCTCCCGGCCAGCAGCGCCGCAGCCAGCCCCACCGCAAGCACCGCGGGCAGCGTATTCATGATTCGTTTCATGCTTCCTCCAGCAGGAGGGACATTTTCCTCCGCGCGCCGGATGCTCCCGCCGCGCGAAAAAAAACTCCCCTCAGTGATGATGATGGCCGCTCACGGGCGATTTTTCCAGCGATTTTTCGCCGCGCAGGTAGTTTTCCTCTTCCTGCTCCTCGGCGCGTTCTTCCGCCGTCTTGGGATTGCCGCGCCGCATCTCCAGAATTTCTTCCATGCGGATCGCCGGCAGATGCCGGAGGAAGCGCACCAGCTTCCAGCTCCGCCCCTGCTCCCCCGGCTCGGAGAAGCCCGGCATGCCCGTGAAGCGCACGCCGTTCTCGATGATCCAGAAAAGCTCCCCGTCGGAAAGCTCCTGCGTGCGCGCCAGCCGCAGGTCCGGCGGCTTGGGGAAGAGTCCGCGCCCGTAGGCCGTGTCGCCGCTGCCGTCGTTCCCGTGGCAGGTGGCGCAATGATCGGCGAAGTGCATCATTCCTTCGCGTAGCGCTTCGCCCGTGGCGGGAACGGGATTGGCTGTGGCGCGCGCCCCCCTGGGAATCGCCAGGTGCCGCACCCGC